>CAZLZA010000043.1:0-40968 GCA_964563875.1 uncultured Acidobacteriaceae bacterium | reverse complement strand
GCTTACCCCAGAACCATTACTTAGCATAGTTATTTATGGGACACTACACTAGCTTAGTTTAGCCAAATGCTTGAAACTGAGGATTGCTGTTCATGGAGAATGAAATCAGCGGCAGAGGTCGTTGCGTGAACAACTATCCTCCTTGCAAAACACGGATCAGTGTAGCTTTGGTCACGAGAAACAGGCCTGACAGCCTGCTGCGAACCTTGCGTTCGCTGGTTCAACAGGACGTGCAGCCTTCAGAAGTTATTGTTTCCGACGATTCGGATGAAGGTGTGGCAGATGAAGTGAGAAGTATTGTGGAAGAATACGGCTTTCAATATTTACGCGGACCACGACGCGGTCTATATGCGAATCGCAACCATGTAGCGCTGGCCTGTACTGGCACCCACATTCGTACGATGGACGATGATCATGAGTTTCCCGCGGGTCACTTCCAAGTTTGCGAGGAAGCCCTGCAAAAAGATCCAGCCGCGGTTTGGATAATCAGTGAATTTCTGCCCACCGAAAAGCCCGGCGTCACCTTGTGTCCCGGCCAACTCCATCCACGAGGGTTTTCAACTGAGCCAACTGATCCCAATGACTGTTGGGCTATTTCAGATGGTGCGAGTCTGTATCCCATCACCATCTTCCAACGTGGGATTCGATATGCAGAATATTTTAAGTTTGGGGCTGCTTATCTGGAGTTTGGAAGCCGCCTGCGCTGGCTCGGGTACCAGATTAGATTTCTTCCAAGCACATACGTAATCCACCACTATGATCCAAACGCCCGTTCGTATATGAATAGGGAGATTGACGCGTCTTCGAGATTCTTTGCATCTCTGTGTCATTCGTTTATCTATCAGCCGAAGGTTCGAAACAAAGTTCTCTGCTGCTTAGAGATTACTAGACAGGTCATCCTGGCGAACGCCTATGCGAGTCTATACTCGGCGATATTGGCATACCGTCATCATGGGACAATCGTTCGGACACAATGTTTGCAGAAGCGGTTCTAGACACCGCGGGGGTGTTCCTGTCCGGCGCTCCAGTAGAAGTCGATAGAACGTATTGAAGGCTGAACGGAATTAAAGATGAGCAAAATGCTGATCCAGATTGTCCCTGCCTTACCGCCCGCGACCAGCGGGGTTGGTGACTACGCACTGGCACTGGCTCGCGTTATGCGTAGAGACCTTGGGTTGAACACAGTTTTCGTGGTTGGCAGTGAAGCGTGGCAGGGACCGGACAGAGTAGAGGACTTTCGAGTTTGGAAACTGCACTCTAGATCCGCACAGAATCTCGTGGAGATACTGGAAGCCGAGCGGACAACAACGGGTTCGTCGAGCGTATTGCTGCAATTGTCGGCGTATGGATATGCCGCCCGCGGATGCCCACTCTGGCTCCTTCAGGGGTTGAAACAATGGAGGACGAAGCAGCCGGATTCGCGCTTCGTGACAATGTTTCATGAGTTATATGCTTTTGGCCCGCCGTGGAGGAGCGCGTTCTGGTTGAGCCCTGCGCAAAGAATGGTTGTTGCCGGTATTGCGCGCCTGTCGGACGCAGTGGTAACGAACATTCAACTGCACCGCGAACGCCTGGAACGTTTCGATCCATCGAAACGGGAGAAGATAGCGGTTTTGGCGGTTCCGTCCAATGTTGGTGAGCCTTTAGAGTCGGATGATCTTAATGGAAGATTGAAGCATATGATTGTTTTTGGCCTGCCGAATTCAAGACGGCGGACGTATGTGACGCAGATGCCTGCTTTGCAACGGGTGTGTCAACAGTTCGGGATCAATGAAGTTCATGATGTGGGAGCAAGCTTTGACGGGATACCCGACCGCGTTGGCGACGTCCCGATAAGACAGCACGGACTGATGGGCGTTTCCGACCTGAGCGTATTAATGTCTCGCAGCACGGCTGGATTTGTACGTGATTTTCCACGGTGCTTGGGGAAATCCGGGGTGTTTGCGTCGTACTGCGCACACGGGCTCATCCCCGTAACCTCCAGCGACAGCCGGTCGGAAGCAGACGGAATCGAGTGTGGGATTCATTACTACAGCGCGGATGGGAAAGCGGAATCTGAATTGACGATGGCGGATGCACAGCAGATTGCCGATGCAGCCAGGGAATGGTATCAGGGTCACTCCATGCAAACTCACGCACGTGTGTTCGCCCGAGCGCTGAAGACAAACCTGAACGACGATTAACCAAAAGGTAAATGTTGTCGGAGCTGGAATTACTGATCGTGCAATTGATTAGATCGGTATTGGCTTTTTGTCAAAAGGTTACAGATGAGTAATGGAAGCATGTGACGGCCCGTTGTTATTGGGGACAGGGTCACGATCAACGATGGCGTAACGGTAGCGTTTCTCGCTCCATACGAGGCATGGCTAGAGAGAGCGACGTGGCGCCAGGACAGAGGAGTAAAAGAGCTGTGAGTTTCAGATTTCTATTGAGCCACGCGATGGGAAACGCGAATGTTCGCGAGGCGCTCACAGCTCTTCACGAGCATGATCTTCTGGCGGAGTACTGGACAACCATCCGATGGAACCCGGAGTCGGCAGTGAATGCAATTCTGCCGGGCAGAGTGCGAGCCGAGTTGAATCGACGGAGCTATCCGCAAGTGCCGCGGCATCTGGTGCACACGCAGTCCTGGCGCGAGGTTGCACGTCTCTTAGCCTTGCGGGCGGGAGGTGGCCAGTGGACGAGGCGCAACGAATCGTTCTTATCGGTCGCAAGCGTTTGCTATGCCCTGGATCGGGCGGCGGCGAAGAGAATTGAGCGCGGCGGCATCGACGCGGTATATGCCTACGAAGATGGTGCCTTGGAGACATTCAGAGCTGCGCGTTGTCAGGGAATCAACACTGTCTATGAACTGCCGACCGCCCATTGGAAATATAAGCGGGAGTTGCTGATGGAAGAGGCGGAATTGTGTCCAGGGTGGGCCGACACGATTACTTGCGGAGAAGATTCCGAGGAAAAGACTGACCGAAAGGATGCGGAACTGGAATTAGCCGATCTGATCCTGGTACCTTGCCACTACTTGATAGAGACATTGCCGGAGTCCATCCGCCACGGAACGCGGATTCAGGTGTGCCCTTACGGGGCGCCACCGGTTGCAATCCGCGCCCGGGCAGCGCGCCATTCCAAGCTACGCGTACTCTTTGTTGGTGCGCTGACCCAGGGTAAGGGGTTGGCGTATTTGCTGCGAGCGCTACATCAGGTGGACTCCGTAGTGGAGGTTACACTGATTGGCAGCCGGGTCGGGACTTGTGCCGAATTGGATGAGGCGCTTGCGCGTTACCGGTACATACCGACGTTGCCGCATTCGCAAGTGCTTGCCGAAATGGAGAAACACGACGTACTGGTCTTTCCGTCGCTGACGGAGGGCTACGGACTGGTGATTCTGGAAGCCTTGTCGCGCGGCTTGCCGGTGATTACGACCCGAAATACAGGCGGGCCGGAAGTGATTCGCGATGGGTGCGAAGGTTATTTTGTGCCGGTCCGGTCGGCCGACGCCATTGCTGAGAAGTTAGAGAGACTTGCTGGGGACCGCGATTTGCTTGAGGCAATGTCAGAGGCCGCACTGGAGCGAGCGCAGGAATGTACATGGCAGAAATATCGGGAGTTGCTTGCATCCATTCTGGAGCAAGTTATGAAGCCGGTAGAGGACTCAAGCTGTGCCCAAGACCAACACTAAGTATCAACGACGGTTACTCTGGCTGAAACGCTGGATCTGGGTCTACTTCTGGCTACTAATCTTTGAGGGAGTATTGCGAAAGTGGATTGTACCTTCGCTGAGCGGCCCGCTGTTACTGGTTCGCGATCCGGTGGCGGTGATGATTTACATTCAGGCATACCGGTGCCAGAAGTTCTCCATAAAGACGATGTGGCCTTTCGCGCTCCTAACTGCGGGGATGTTTCTGCTCGCCAGCACACAAATCGTCTTGGGCATCAACACGATCCCGATCGCGCTCTACGGAATACGCTCGTACGCGTTGCACCTCCCTCTGATTTTTGTTATGGCCGATACACTAACCCGAGAAGATTTACATAAGTGCGGACGCTGGCTTCTACTCCTGTCTGTACCGATGACGATTCTGGTCCTTGCGCAGTTTAGAGCGGGGGCCGGTGCCTGGCTTAACGCGGGTGCCGGGGAGGGGTCCAGTCAGATCATGTCGGCGGGAAATCACGTGCGTCCCGCGGGCACGTTCAGCTACGACATCGGCCCACAGTGCCTGGTAATGTTAACTTTTGGGTTCATCGTTGACGCGCTCATGCGGAAGGGTACGTATCCTCGTTGGTTGCTGTATCCAGCGCTGTTTGCCGCGGTTGCGTCTGTCCCGATTCTAGGTAGCCGAACCGTACTTTTCACGATGGCTGCCTTGGGTGTGTTTACCGTGTATTCCGGCATGAGCCACGCTGCACGTCTGGCTGGTCTCGTGAAAATTGCCGCTGTTCTTCTGTTGGCAGGCTTTATCGCCATTCAGCTTCCGTTCTTCCGCGATGCCGTTGGCACAATGGAAGACAGATGGCAGCAAGCCTCAAGAGCTGAGGGCAACGTGGGGGAAGTTCTTGACGAACGGGTATTGGGCAATGTTGAGGGCGGGCTTCAATCCGTGGGAACAACGCCATGGCTGGGGAGCGGCATTGGGATGGGCAGTAATTTTGCTGCGGTTACAATGACCGGTGAGGCAAGGTTTATGCTGGGCGAGGGAGAATGGGTGCGAATCATCCCTGAGTTCGGGCCGATTTGCGGACTGCTGTTCCTGGGCGCGCGTATGTGCTTTGCCGGTTACCTCTTTCTCATGGGATTGAACGGACTGAGACGGAATTCAGCTCTCGGCTGGTTACTGTTGCCTGCGGTTATTCCGTTACTGGTTATGGGCGTCATGGAGCAGCCTACGTACCTTGGGTTTATGGTCTTCGGCGCCGGCCTATGTCTGGCCGCAGCGCAAGTGGCGATACGGCCAGTTGTCTTCACTTCATCGCAAGCCTTGTCATGACGCGGAGGACGAGGTTCGGCAATGTATAGCGTGCGCAACGGCGCGGTGCAACGATGAAGATCCTACTGATAGGAAACTACCTGAGCGATGGGCAGGAGAGTATGCAGCGTTTCACAACGCTCATGCAAGATGGATTAACGCGGGCTGGCTATCGGACGAAGCTGATACGTCCTCCTGAGTTCATAAGCCGGCTTAGTCCCGGACTAAAAGGGTTGCGCAAGTGGCTGGGCTATGTGGACAAGTTTGTAATCTTCCCGGTTTTGCTTCGCGCCGCCGCACGATGGGCTGACATTGTTCATATTTGCGATCACTCTAATGCTAGCTATGCACGCTGGGTGGGCATGACCCCGTGCCTGGTAACCTGCCATGATTTGCTCGCAGTTCGCGGAGCACTCGGGGAACAGACGGACTGTCCCGCATCGCGGACGGGACGTTACCTCCAGCAGTGGATTGTGCAGGGACTGCGAAGCGCCACGGTGCTGGTTTCTGTCTCGACGGCGACCTCGCTGGACGTAGAACACATTGTGGGCGGCCCTGCGCATACTCGAAAAGTAGTACTGAACGCGCTGAACTATCCTTACCAGCGCATTTCCAGGGAAGAATCGTTAGGAAGACTATCGCAGGTCGCGCAGTTGGAACCCACGAAGCCGTTTGTGCTTCACGTTGGCCAGAATCAGGCTAGGAAGAATCGCGGGGGCGTGATCCGGGCGTTTGCGCGAGCATCCCGTGAGATCGATTGCCGCCTTGTACTCGCCGGCCAGTCACTGAGTCCGGAACTACAGGAGTTGATACGCGCGGAAGGCATAGCCGACCGAGTAACGGTGGTTATAAAACCAAGCAATGAGGTACTGGAAGCTCTCTACAACATGGCATTGGCGTTGTTTTTTCCATCGCGTTACGAGGGATTCGGCTGGCCTATTATCGAAGCCCAGGCTTGTGGTTGCCCGGTTATTTGCAGTCGTTGCGCGCCGTTTTCGGAGGTGGTTGGATCGACCGGTATTACTCGTGAAGTGGATGACGAGAGCGGATTCGCCGCCGATATCGTGCGCCTGGCGCGTGACGCCGCAGAGCGCGAAGCATGGGTTGGGAAGAGTCTGGAAAACGCGGCGCGATTTAATCCGGAACAGATGATCGCCAGATATGTTGATGTGTATCGAGAATTTGCGAAGCGACGATGAAAAGACTATTGGCCCTGGTATTGTTGCTGTTTCCCTGGCGCATCCGGCGGCGGCTGCTGATTGCGCTATTGCGATACAAGATTCATCCCACGGCAACAATCGGGTTGTCCTGGATATGTCCGGATCGTCTTGAGATGGGACCGGGCGCGCGGATTGGTAGTTTGACCGTGTGCAAGGGACTTGCGTTGCTAAGTATGGGCGAGCAATCCCGTCTGGGTAATCTGAACTGGATCACAGGATTTCCAATTGCGAGCACGAAGTTTTTTGGAGATGAGCACGACCGTCGGCCGGAGCTAGTAATATGCGAGCACGCTTCCGTTACCAACCGGCATCTGATTGACTGCACGAATTCCGTGCGCATCGGACGCTTCACTACATTCGCAGGTTTTCGCTCCCAAATTCTTACGCACAGCATTGACTTATACCGCTGCCGCCAATCGTCAAAGCCGGTCAGCATCGGGGATTATTGCTTTGTTGGAACGGGCTGTGTGGTACTTGGGGGAAGCAGGCTTCCTGACTACTCGGTTCTCGGCGCAGGCTCCGTCCTGAATAAGTCGTTTGGCGAGACGCACCAGTTGTATGCTGGGGTTCCGGCGAGAGCGGTGAAAGCGCTGACGCATGACATGGGGTATTTTCACCGCAACGTAGGCTTCGTAGACTAGATGAGGATTATCCACGTCATCAACTCGGTTAGGGCATCCGGCGGCGGTCCGATAGAGGGCGTTAGACAATTGGCTACCGCCAATCGACGCCAAGGCCATTACGTCGAGGTGGTTTCATTGGATGCGCCGGACTGCGCGGATGCAAAGACATTTCTGTGTCCGGTTCATACGATGGGTCCGGGAGTGCTGAAGTACTCGTACAGCGCTCGTCTGGCGCCTTGGCTACGTGAAAACATTCGGAAATACGATATCGTAATCGTAAACGGCATCTGGCAATATCACAGTTTTGCTCTGTGGCGAGTTTTGCGCGACGCCGACATTCCTTACGTTGTCTATACCCATGGCATGCTGGACCCGTGGTTCAAGGAGAGATATCCATTCAAGCACTTGAAAAAGATGTTGTATTGGCCGTGGGCTGAGTATCGCGTGTTACGGGATGCAAACGCCGTTTTATTCACGTGTGAGGAAGAGCGCGTGCTCGCCCGGCAATCATTTCGTCCGTACCGTTGTAGAGAAGTTGTGGTTAAGTATGGGACGGCTGGCCCGAAGGGCGATCCACAAACTGAGTTGGAAACGTTCTATGGTCTGTTTCCGCAGTTGCGGGGCAAGCGGCTTGCACTCTTCCTCGGACGGTTGCACGAGAAGAAAGGCTGTGACCTTTTAATCAAGGCTTTCGCAAAAGTGCTGGCGTCAGATCCGGACTGGCAGTTGGTGATGTGTGGTCCGGATCAGGTTGGCTGGCAGACAGAGCTGAGTGCCATGGCAGAGCAGTTGAACATATCCAACCGGGTTACCTGGGCTGGCATGGTGAGCGGAGACCTGAAGTGGGGAGCGCTGCGCGCATCGGAGGTGTTCGTGCTACCTTCGCACCAGGAGAATTTCGGCATTGTGGTGGCGGAGGCGCTAGCCTGTGGCAAGCCCGCGCTAATTTCGAACAAGGTCAACATATGGCGCGAAGTAGAGCGCGGCGGGGCAGGGATTGTTGGCGCGGACGACTTAGAGGGCACGTGCGCAATGCTGAAAACATGGTTGGATATGTCCGGCCAGCAGAAATCGGATATGCGCAAGCGCGCCTACGTGTGCTTCCTGCAGAATTTTGAGATCGTTAATGCGTCCCGGACGCTGATTCGCACATTGACGAATATCGTCGGCGGAGCCAGGCCTGATGCGCGCACATAGCCCGGACCCATACCTCGCCCCGGCGTTTTCGGTGCCGAACAGGCTATTACGCTTGGTGTGGGGGATTGTTTATACATTGTTATTTCGACCGTCACCGCGCCCCTTGCATGCGTGGCGAAGCTTCCTGTTACGTTGTTTTGGAGCCACCATGGGTGCGTCGTGCCATATATATCCTGGGGCAAGAATCTGGGCTCCGTGGAACCTTTTCTGCGGATACCAAGCGACAATTGCGGATGGAGCTACTGTCTATAATCCAAAGCGGGTAACTCTCGGGACGCATGCGATCATTTCGCAGGATGCATATTTATGCGGAGCCACTCATGATTATGAGGACCCGGAATTTCGGTTGGTGGCCGACGAGATTTCGATAGGGGCGTTCGCGTGGGTTTGCGCGAGGGCAACGGTACAACCCGGAGTTTCGCTGGGCGAGGGTGCGGTGCTGGGACTGGGCGGAGTTGCTACCCGGAATCTTGATGCCTGGTCGGTTTATGGCGGTATTCCTGCTAGGAAGATTAAAACAAGGACTCTGAAAGGGAAACTGGATGCGGCCGCATCCGGAAGTCAGGCGACAGAGATTGGTTCTTGAGTAGGGAGACCGAAGTGTGACGAATGCGCTTACAACAAAGGTGCAGGACGATGGGACGGGATGCTCCCATGTCCTCAAGATCTCAGTCATTGTGTTGACGTTCAATTCCGAGCTTACGATCGGCAAGACACTGGAGTGCGCGCAGAGGGTATCGGACGACATTCATGTCGTAGACTCGTACAGCAGTGATCATACCTTGGAGATCGCCAGGTCTTACGGGGCGCGAATTGTTCAACACCCGTTCGTTCACTATGGCGACCAGCGCAACTGGGCGATTGATAACCTCCCCTTCAAACATAATTGGCAACTGCATCTGGATGCGGATGAGTTCCTGTCACCAGACTTGATTCGCGAGATCGAGCGATTGAAGACGGTCCCTTGCGACGATGTCGATGGATTTTATATCCCACGATTAACACGCTTTCTGGGGCGGGATATCCGGCACGGCGGCCATTACCCTATCTGGCATTTGCGTTTATTCCGGGGCGGGGCCGGGCGCTGTGAATCGCGAAAATATGACCAGCACTTTATATTGAACGGAAGCGCTCAGCGAATCGCTGCCCCTATGATTGATGACAACCGCATGAGTCTGAAGGAGTGGACTGACCGGCATAATCGCTGGTCGGAAGCGGAAGTTCAGGAAATTCTGCATCCGACGTCGGAGGGAATCATACAGGCGAAGCTGCGGGGAGGAACTCCCATGCAGATGAAGAGGGCGATGCGTAAGTTATTCTTACGCGTTCCACTCTTCGTGCGTTCGATGGTATTTTTTTTGTACCGGTATTTGTTTCGCCTTGGATTTCTTGATGGGAAAGCTGGACTCATCTACAACGTTCTGCAGACGTTCTGGTATCGATTTCTCGTCGATGCGAAGTTGTACGAGCAATCGCTGATGCGAGAGGAACGGAAAAGGCCGTGAGCGCTTTATCGCAGAATTCGTCCAACGAACGCACTATTCCCTCGCTAGACGGCCTGCGTGCATTTTCAGTGCTCTTTGTGATTCTTGGCCACACAAGATCCACGTTTCTGGACGGGTTGCCTTTTCTTAGACCGTTCCGAGATGGCGAGCTTGGGGTGAATGTATTCTTTGTTATCAGCGGATTTCTAATCACTCAAATTCTATTACGCGAAGCCGACAGCTACGGTCATGTGAGCGTCGGAAGATTCTATATACGCAGGGCATTTCGCATCTTCCCGCCTTTTTATGCGTTTCTTGCTGTGGTTAGCTGCCTGAGGATTGCGCATGTTTACTCTTTCGAATGGCGTAGCTTGTTCAGTGCGGCCACATATATATGGAATTACAACCTTCATACCGCCGGTTGGATATTAGCGCATACCTGGTCACTGAGTTTGGAAGAACAGTTCTATCTTGTTTGGCCGGCATGTATTGTTATGTTTTCCCGGCGCGCCTGCCTAAGGATATCGCAGGCGGCAGTAGTGTTGTCTCCCATCAGCAGAGTGGGTACTTATTTTTTGTTTCCGGCCTGGCGTGGTCACATGAATATGATGCTCCACACCCATATTGACACCATCATGGTTGGATGTTTTATCGCCATTGCGTGGAATCTGCATCTTTTCCCGCGGGTCTTCCAAAGCCTGACTCGTCCATATTGGCTGATCCCAATATCTGGATATTTGTTTATCGCAGGACCATATCTCGGGAGGCGCTATGCGGGGACATTTGGCCTTCCCGTAGGCATTACTCTGACATCATTGTGTTGCGGAGCCATTCTTGTCTATGTTGTACGGGCGCCGGAATCAGTGTTGGGCAGGATACTCAATAAGAGATGGATCAAGCATCTGGGAGTGATTTCTTACAGTTTGTATCTGTGGCAGCAGATGTTTACTGGTCCCTGTACAATTCCTTTTCCCTTAAATGTCCTTTTTATTCTGCTCTGCGCGGAAGCTTCTTATTGGCTTGTAGAAAAGCCGTTTAACCGATTACGTGACAAAGTGACCGGCACTGTGAGGGGCAGGCGTAAGACAGAGCGCACGGTTGAAGATGGGGTGGGTTATGAACCGGTTTTCAATTCGCATGAATAAACCCAGAAATGTGTTCAAGGAATTCCGGCGCGTTGTTGCTCTGCTGGCGATGCTTACGGCGACATTCGCCGTAGCGCAAGAGAGCCCTCAACAGATGGGTTCCCCTAATGGGGGTGTTAACGGCGGTGTCTCCTTGGAGTCCTCGGGTGGGGGCGGGAGGCGCGTCGCAGGCGCAGGCGCAGCGTCTCAATGGGGGGTGAAATTATCACCACCTAGCGGAGGCGCATCTACGTGGGGGATAACGCGCAACACCTTTCCATCCTCGCGGTTTGTCCCTGGCGCGGCCGGCGCTCACCCAGAAGCCAGCGTGCAAGATCATCCGGTCTCTGCGAGGGCAGTGTCCAGCAAGCGGGAAGTGCACTCGGGTGGCGGATGGGTCGGTGGGGCGGTGGCGAGCAATTCTGGCGCAGCCACAGGCGGGACACCTCAATTCAGATTTTCCGGCGGTTCTCACGGCGCGGGGAGCTATGGGGGCGGAGGGCGCAAGGCATCCGCTCGCTTGATCGCACAGCAGATCAAAGGGCATTCAACGGCAAGCCACCACTCCGGCGGAAGGCGGCATCGCCCCAAGCCTCGCCACCAGGATGCGGAACCGGTAGCTCCAAAGGGTGAACAGGAGTGCGATAAGGCCTCGAAACTCGAATTGTGTACGTGGTTGTAAGCGGGAGCGGGTATTACGAGCAGGGATAGCCGCCATTTTGTGATTACGCTGAGAGACGGTCTGTGAAACTCGTTCCGGCGATTGTACGAAAGGAAATATTGTGGATCTTCAGCCTCAGACAAGTGCTCCAGTAAAAATTGCGGTGGTTGGTTCCGGGTATGTTGGATTGATTGCCGCGGTTTGTTTCTCCGAGCTTGGTCATTCGGTTGTTTGCGTGGACAATGACGCGGCGAGGGTCGCCGAACTACAGTCCGGAGCGGTTCCAATCTATGAGGCACAGTTGCCGGAATTGCTGGCCCGCCATCGCGATCACCGGCTGGTATTTTCCTCCGACCTGCTTGCCGCTGCCCGTTGTGCGGAGGTGATCTTTATTGCCGTAGGCACGCCCCAATCGCCCACTGGAGAGGCCGACCTGTCCTACGTCGAGGCATCGGTTCGTGAAATTGCCGCCGGGCTTGACGAATATAAAGTAGTGGTGGAAAAGAGCACTGTTCCGGTGCTCACCAATCAGTGGATCAGCCGGACTCTGCGGTTCAACGGCGCGAAGGATGAGAACTTCGATGTGATTTCCAACCCGGAATTTCTTCGCGAGGGCACGGCGATCGAGGACTTCCTCTATCCTGACCGGATCGTAGTGGGTGCCGATACGGAGAGGGCGCGTGTGCTGTTACGCCGGGTGTACCAGCCTCTCATCGACGGTAGCTACTATAGCCGTCCCGACCATGTTTGCGGCCCGCGGGACCTTAGCGGCGGGGTTCGCTACCTGGAGACCAGCGCGAAGAGCGCGGAACTGATCAAGCACGCTTCCAATGCCTTCCTGGCGCTGAAGATCTCCTTCATCAATGCCGTATCCAACATCTGCGAGTTGGTAGGGACGGATGTGGAAGAGGTGGCGGTCGGCATCGGCGCCGACTCCCGCATCGGCTCGAAGTTCCTTAATGCAGGAATCGGCTATGGTGGGTCCTGCTTTCCCAAGGACGTGCGGGCGTTTTATAAAATTGCGGAAACCGTCGGCTACAATTTTGAGTTGCTTCAGGCGATTGAGAGAATCAACGAATCCCAGCAGCTCTGCTTCATGAAGAAGCTCCGGGCCGCGCTCTGGACCCTCAAGGGGAAACACATCGGGGTTCTCGGCCTTGCTTTCAAAGGGGGCACCGATGATGTCCGCGAATCTCCGGCCATCAACATTGTCAAGAGTCTTCTCGCTGAAGGATGCCTTGTTTCGGTCTACGATCCGGCGGCTATCGAGAAGGCCCGTTTGATGCTGCCCGCAAACTCCCGTTTACGGTATGCGGGCGACGAATTCGAAGCCGCACATGATGCTCACGCACTATTGGTGGTGACCGAATGGGCACAGTTTGCCCGGTTGAACCTCGACCGCCTGCACCACGTGATGCGCTACCCGGTTGTGATCGACGGGCGTAACCTATTTAACCCGAAGCAGATGGCGGCGGCGGGCTTCCACTACTACAGCGTTGGCCGTCCGTTAGCAGAGCCGAAGGTGCCCGTACGCGATGATCTGGAACCACGCTAATGCAGACAGGTTGAGGATGTAGTTGCAACCATAAAATGTCGTATTAACTGCAACCATAAAATGTCGCTTTCTGGTTAAGGGTTTAGGGGGTAGCGGCGATGGCGGGATGGCCGCTGTAGGTGTAGATAGCAGGTTTGGGTTTGCGTTTTTGAGCCGCGGTTCGTATTGCGGGTTTAGGTTGAGCGAGTTCCTGAATGGGTCTCTGTAAGGTGAGCAGGAGTTTTTCGGAGCGATAGATTTTGAGAGTGCCGTCGAGTTGGTGGGAGAGTTCGACGATGGAGGAGGCGTAGCCGAGCCGCGCTCTGGGGAGTTGGATTTGCTCGCTGCCGAAGGCGATGGTGTGATCGGGAGCGACGGTTCGCTGATAACGAAAGCTAAGGCAGCGTTGAAGGTCGAAGCCTCGGGGTAAGCGCCGGAAGTGGTTTTCTGTCTGGCTGGGCGGGACCGCGAAGCGGCGATTAAAGTCTTCGACGAAGCGATCCAGGACGAGGTTGGCGTGCTCGCAGGTGGCGGCCTGGGCGAGGCGCAGTTCGCTGGCGAGGCGGTCCTGAAAGGTTCGCCAAAGGCGTTCGATGCGTCCCTTGGCTTGCGGTGAATGAGCCGGGATCTGCTGAATGCCGAGTTCGTCGAGTGCGCGTCCTACCTGGGTTGGGAACTGCTGTCCGGCGAGTTCTTCGACCACCGACCAGTGGGGATCGTTACGTTGAAAGATGCTGTGGCGGTCGCGATAGAGGCTGAGCGGCACGCCGTGTCGAGTGACCAGTTGTTGAAGTACGCGGAGATATCCGGCGGCGTTCTCGGCTTCGAGTTGGAAGTGGGCGGCCAGGACGCGGCTGGTAGCGTCGTCCTGAAAGCCGATCAAGGTCAGACGTGGGCCACGTTGCTCCAACCAGTCATGGCGGCTGGCGTCGGTGAGGGCCATGAGGCCCAGACAGGAACGGCGGGGACGGCGTGCACGATAGAGACGTGGCCGCCGCTTCTGTGGTGAGGCCACTCCGGCCTTGCGCAACAGGCGGCGCAAGGTCTCGCGGCTAAAGCCGAATCCCTCTTCTTCGACGAGCTTCTGATGCAGGTGGGAGTCGTTGAAACCGGCATAGCGGGTCTGTGCCAGTTGCAGCACCTGTTGCCGAGTCTCGGCGGAGAGCGCCCAAGGCTTTGGACGTCCCGCGTTGCCATGGACCAACCAATCGACGGAATCGGGCTGAAAACGGCGCATGAGGCGTTGCACCTGACGTTCACTGCGTTGCAGTAGATGAGCGGCTTCGCTTACGCTCAGCCGCCCATCTACTGCCTTCTCGATCACACGCAACCTCTGTATCTGCTTCTGGCTCAAGGTCACCATCCTGCAAAGGTGACATTTTTACGTTGCAATTAGCGGTGACATTATTTTGGAGCAACTACAGCAGACAGGTTGAGGATTGCTCCGGTTCAGAGTTTCTGGTTATAATGTTGGCTCACCAAGAATTTACCTATCGTGCAATTGGACGAGCGACCGTCTGTCCCACTGAAGTAATTCTCTGAAGTCGGAAAAAGGCGAGATGAAAAAAATCTGCATCATGGCTCTGCTCCTAACGACTACCTTGTGTCTTGGTCAGGCACCAGAGGCTGCACTGTACAATTCCAACTCTGATGTGTATGCCGGTGTCGTCGTCACCTTTCCGGATTATGGTCCGAAGTGGAATAGCTATAACTTCAAAGGTGGGGAAGTTGCTTATACCAGACATTTCGGCACCCATTGGGGCATGGTCGCTTCAAGCACGGTGGTGCACGGAAATGCTTTTGTATTTACCGCGACCCAGTACTCGGAAACCGGCGGTGTGAAATACAATATCTTGACTGGCCGGCTTCGTCCGTATGTTACGGCGCAGGCTGGCTACGCCCATCAATCCTCCACTGGCGGCACCAACGGCATGTACGGGAATGAACACCATCCTTCACTTGCCCCCGGTTTAACGGATATAGAGGCCGGACTCGCCTATCGCGGTGGGATCGGTGGCGACCTCCAAGTGACACGCCGCATCTACTGGCGCGTTGCTCAATGGGATGTCCAGCGGCTGCCTTGGGGAAACCACGGCTCCCTGTATAACAATTTCAGCAGCGGCATAGGCTTCGGGTTTTAGAGGCGACACCGGTGAAAGTTCCGTAGGGACGCGAGCGTGTTCCGCTGCGTTGGTGCGCTTTGTGCGGCTATGGACTACCCCCCTGCAGATTTCTGTCCGCAACCTTTCCCGGCCGTTATCCATCATCGATTAATAGGGCTCGCAAAGCCGGCCCGGAAGTTGCTCTGTGCGGAGCAAGCTTCCCCGCAAAGTTTTTCTTGCTTGAGGCAATCATGCGAATTTTAGTTACCGGTGGAGCGGGATTTCTAGGCTCTCATCTTTGTGAGCGGCTGCTGGCTGACGGTCATTCTGTGCTTTGCGTTGACAACCTATTGACTGGACGGCTCGAAAATATGCGGGGCTTTGCCGACAATCCCCGATTCAGCTTTGAGATGCACGATATCTGTCGTCCTTTCGATTTCGGGTCAATCGACTTCCTCTACGAATTCGCATCTCCGGCAAGCCCGGAGGATTACCTCAAGTTTGGATTGGAGACACTGGAAGTCGGCTCAACCGGAACCCGCAACTGTCTGGAACTTGCGCACAAATACAAGGCAGGATTTCTGGTGGCCTCCACCTCGGAGTGCTATGGCGATCCGGACGTGCATCCGCAATCTGAATCCTATTGGGGGCATGTCAATCCCATCGGACCACGTTCGGTCTACGACGAAGCCAAGCGTTTTTCCGAAGCGCTGACGATGGCGTACCACCGGTATCGCGGGGTGAATACGCGGATCGTCCGTATCTTTAATACATATGGTCCGCGGCTTCAACTCGACGATGGTCGCGTCATCTCCAACTTCATGAAGCAGGCTCTGCTGGGCGATGACATTACAATCTATGGCGAGGGAAGGCAGACCCGCAGCTTTTGCTTCGTGAGCGACGAGGTAGACGGCATTGTGCGCCTGGCTGCTTCCTCCGAACACCTGCCGACCAACATCGGCAATCCCGGCGAGTTCACGATGCTGGAATGCGCCAAGATTGTCCTGGAAGTGACCGGTTCGACCAGCAAGTTGGTGTTTGCGCCGCTTCCGCAGGACGATCCCAAGCAACGCTGTCCCGATATTTCCAAGGCTCAAGCTCTGCTGGGATGGAAGCCTACCATCGACCTGCGCACTGGGTTGCTGATGAGCCTCGACTACTTCCGCGAGAGTCTGGCGGAGGCGAAGCGCGCGCCCAAACCTGCAGTCTAACTTTCGGCGCCTGGGCAGCCATGGGAGCCTCGGCTCGCATCAAAGCTCCCGGAAGGAAGGTTCCACGCCGGTTAGGGACTAGTTGTAAACTGGATGCTTGTCACAGCCGCAGGTGATATGCGTCATGGCGTGGTTGCCGCGCAAGGGATTTAATGCTGTTCCGGATCGAGGGTTTACTCCCTCGAACAAAGAGGCATTATCGATGCCGTCCGATGCGAATGTCGCGTCCAATCTGGTACCCCAGGGATTAAAAAACCCTGCCGGCTATATCGAAGAAGTACTCGCCCAGGTGAAGTCGAAGAATCCTGTCGAACCGGAATTTCACCAGGCCGTGCAGGAGGTTTTGGAATCCCTGCGCCCCGTCCTGGATAAACATCCGGAGTTTCGCTCTGCCCGTATTCTCGAGCGCATAGTGGAGCCTGAGCGGGTCATCATTTTCCGGGTGCCGTGGTTCGACGATCACGGCAATATGCAGATTAACCGCGGCTTCAGAATCCAGATGAACAGCGCGATCGGTCCCTACAAAGGCGGTCTGCGCTTTCATCCGTCGGTTAATCTGGGGATTCTGAAATTTCTTGCCTTCGAACAGGTGTTCAAGAACTCTCTCACCACACTCCCGATGGGTGGTGCCAAGGGCGGCTCGGACTTTGATCCCAAGGGCAAGAGCGATGGCGAAGTGATGCGCTTCTGCCAGAGCTTCATGAGCGAACTCCAACGCCACATCGGGGCCGATACGGATGTGCCAGCGGGGGACATCGGGGTGGGTGGCCGCGAGATCGGTTACCTGTTCGGGCAGTACAAGCGGCTGCGCAATGAGTTTACCGGCGTGCTCACCGGCAAGGGGCTGAACTGGGGCGGCTCGCTGATTCGCCCGGAAGCGACCGGATACGGCTGCGTCTATTACGCGCAGGAGATGCTGAAGACCCGTAAGGATTCGCTCGAAGGCAAGGTCTGCCTGGTTTCGGGTTCGGGCAATGTTGCTCAGTACACGATAGAAAAGCTGCTTGATCTCGGGGCTAAACCGGTGACCATGTCGGACTCCAACGGGGTGGTTTACGATCCCGATGGCATCGACCGCGATAAGCTCGCCTGGGTCATGGAGCTAAAGAACGTGCAGCGTGGCCGCATTCGTGAGTACGTCAAGCAGTTCAAGAACGCCATCTTCGTACCTACGGATATGCAGATGGATCACAACCCGCTCTGGGCGATGAAGGGCGATTGCGCCTTCCCCAGTGCAACCCAGAACGAGATCAACGCGAAAGATGCCGAAAACCTGATCAAGAACGGCGTGAAGGTGGTGGCCGAGGGCGCTAATATGCCCAGCACTCTGCCTGCAACCTGCCTGTTTTTGGAGAACGGTATCCTCTTCGGACCCGCTAAGGCCGCCAACTGCGGCGGGGTTGCTACCTCCGGATTGGAGATGGCGCAGAACAGCCAACGCATGGCTTGGACGCGCGAAGAGGTCGATCAGAAGTTGCACCAGATTATGGTGGATGTCCACCGCAACTGCTTTGAGACCGCCGCGAAGTACGGCGCTCCAGGCAATCTCGTCTCTGGGGCCAACATTGCCGGCTTCCTGAAGGTTGCCAACGCGATGATGGACCAGGGACTGGTATAGTTCACGATCTTCCGGCTGCCGCCGTGCTCAACCAGGCCAGGGCAGTCGCAGGGTTCTCAGCAGGGAAGCGCAGGGCAAGCCGCAGTCAAACAGCTCAGCCGCGCCGCGCTTTCCTGCTGGGAATCGGACAACATGAGTCACGGAAGCGGGTATGGGACAGGCGGCGAATGCGGCCTGCTCCATACCCGCAATCTGTATGTGCGGACAGTTATCTCGATTGCTTCCGTTTAGCCGGTCATCCGCTCGGAGTCCCGCAACCTCGGAGTATCGATGCCGACTACACGGGTTGCTTAGGCGAAGGAAGCTATATACTCGGAGCCCTGGGCAATCGATCAACATGTCCTGGTATAGTGTCTTGGACTTTGTTCGACGGCTGGCCCGAACCACACCCGGAGAAAAGACAGAGGCAGGTTCAAGGTGACAAGAGTACGACTCAATGGTTTGTACTTGCTGCTGTTGGGGAGCTTGGCTTTTATCCTGCTAGGTTTTCTTTTCGCGAGGGCCTCTCCTGTTGCGAGGTTGGATTTCAAGTCAAGTTACTACTCGGCACGATGCCTTATTCAGCATTGTGACCCATACAACGAAAGCGAAGTTCTACGCATATACCAGGCCGAGGGGGGAGATCGCTCATCGGATACAGCAGCGTATCGAGAGGATGCGACGCGGTACCTATACCCGCCAACCGCATTTTTCTTCACTGTCCCTTTTGCGATGCTGCCATGGGGGAGCGCAATCATACTCTGGTTCACACTCACTATCGGGGGCCTCATCTTTGCCTCGTTTCTGGTTTATAGATCAGGGGCAAATTACGCGCCAATCCTCTCTGGCGCCCTGATTGGCTTTCTTCTTGCCAACAGCGAAGTGCTTTTCATTCTTGCCAATCCATCCGGAATTGCCATAAGTCTTTGCGTGATAGCGGTCTGGTGCTTTCTTCAGGAACAGTGCATTCCTGCTGGCATTCTGTGTCTTGCGGTCAGCCTCGCAGTCAAGCCGCAGGATGCGGGATTGGTCTGGGTCTATCTCTTGCTGGCGGGCGGAGCTTACCGCAAGCGCGCGCTGCAAACCCTGCTCGTGACAATAACGATCAGTCTGCCATGCGTCCTGTGGGTTGGGCATGTATCACCGCACTGGATACAGGAACTGCGCTCCAATATCTCGACGGTACACGGCGGTCTCAACGATCCCGCCACTGCTGCAAACGGCGCCCACGGCCTGCTGGACCTGCAAGTAGTCATCGGCTACTTCTGGAGCGCTCCCCGCATCTACAATCTGGTCAGTTATTTTTTATGCGCTGTGCCGCTGCTCATAGGGGCAGTTGTCGCACTGCAATCCCGTCCTTCGCCAAAAAGAGCCTGGCTGGCGATTGCAGCCGTAGCGGCTTTTTCCATGCTGCCCGTCCAGCATCATCTATATGACACCAAGTTGTTGTTGCTGACGGTTCCCGCCTGCGCCATGCTGTGGGCAGAAGGCGGCCTGATAGGATGGCTTGCGCTGCTGGTCAACAGCGCGGGATTTGTGCTCACTGGCGACCTTTCGTTGGCAATTCTTTCCGGTTTCATCGCCCCGCACCTGGTTACGGCGCAACTCCGCGGACAGATTCTAACGGCTATAGAACTCTTTCAGACTCCGCTCATCCTGCTGGTGATGGGCATTTTCTATCTGTGGGTTTATTTGCGGTGCTGTTCCTCTCGGAGTCAAGGGCAAGGCACGGCTACCGTTGGGCAGAGTGGGCTTCGCGTCAGTTGAAGCGCAGTTTCATGGTGATTCGTTTGAAACATGCAAACCCTGCGCATATACTGTGTTCCGCGAATCAGTACGATAGAGATTGCAGAGCCACATGCCACCAGTCGAGAGCTCGCAGCTTTTTGCCGACCCGGAGCGCCTCTTTGAAGGCTTCGAGAATCTCATGCCGTTTCGGGTGCAGGACATTCTGCTGGTCTCAAGTCTTTACGATTCGTTTCTGCTGCGCGAAGACGGACCGCTCAATGAGTTGCTGATCGGCCAATCGCTGGAGTTGCACCTCCAGCACACGCCGGAGATTACGCACGTCTCCACCGCCGGCGAGGCCATCGAACTGGCGCAAACTCAGTCGCGCTACAACTTGATCGTCTCCAACGTTCACCTGCCCGACATGGATTGCGTCGAGTTGGCCGCCGCGGTGCGCCGCGCCGGGCTCGACATTCCGCTCGCTGTACTCGCCTTTGACCACCAGGAAGTTTCGGCTCTGATGGCGCGCCGTTCGCTGAAAGGTGAACGGCTGGATGGCATCGAGGAGGTGTTTCTGTGGCAGGGCAATCCGCGGCTGATTCTCGCCATCGTCAAAGCGATTGAGGACAAGCGCAACGTGGAGCACGATACACAGAAGATGGGCGTGCCCGTGGTGCTGGTTGTGGAGGACGATGTACGTTACTACTCGGCGCTGTTGCCGGAGATCTACACGGCGCTGATTACGCAGTCGCGCCGGATTCTGAGCGAGGGCTACAACCTCTCGCACAAGTTGGTGCGGATGCGGGCGCGGCCGAAGATTCTGCTGGCGCAGGATTATGAGAGCGCCATCGGAATCGTGGAGCGTTATCCGGGTTACCTGTTCGGCGTGGTCTCTGACGTTGAGTTCCCGCGTGAGCACCATCTGGATCCCGATGCCGGATTCAAACTGGCGCACCTCGTCCGTCATGCGATTCCGGACATTCCGATCGTGCTGCAGTCGCGTGACGCGCAACTCCAGGGCCGGGCCAACGCCGAGGGTTTTGCTTTCCTGCGCAAGGGTTCGGACACATTGCTCGCCGATATGCGCAAGTTGCTAACGCACGAGTTCGCTTTCGGAGATTTCGTTTTCAGGCTTGCCAACGGTACAGAGGTGGGGCGCGCCAGCGATCTCGATGGCATGGAATCGCAACTGCGCCACATCCCGGTCGAGTCGCTGATCTTTCACGGCGAGCGCAATGATATTTCGCACTGGCTCATTGCCCGCACCGAACTGGCTCTGGCGGAAAAGCTGCGCCCCCGGCGGTTGGTCGACTATCAGGATGCGGAGGCCCTGCGCGCCCACTGTCTCCAGACCATCCGCGACTATCGCCGGGAGCAGAAGCAGGTTCTGGTCGGCGATTTCGAACCTTCGCATTTCCGCCCGTCGGCGGGATTTTTTTTGCGCATGGGCATTGGCTCACTCGGCGGGAAAGCCCGCGGCCTGGCGTTTGTTCGCCATCTGCTGCACAAGTACAACGTCAACCAGCGCTTTTCCGGCGTGCGGGTTGCCGTGCCGAATACCCTGGTGCTGGCTACGGATTTCTTCGAGCAGTTTCTCGCGGAGAACAATCTTGACTCGTTCGCTATCCACTGCAGCGACGACTGTGAGCTGCTCGAACGCTTTCTTGCGGCTGCCTTGCCGCGTGTTCTCCGCGCCGCTCTGGCCGACTTTCTGCGCGAGATACACGTTCCCCTCGCGGTTCGCTCGTCCAGTCTTTTGGAGGATTCGCAGTATCAGCCTTTCACCGGGGTGTATGACACGTTTATGCTCGCCAATCGCGATGCGGAACTCGACGCGCGACTGGAGGAGCTGAACGAGGCCATCAAACGGGTCTATGCATCCACCTTCAGCCAGCACGCGAAGGCCTATTTCCGCGCCACGCCCTTCCGGTTGGAAGAAGAGAAGATGGCGGTAATTATTCAGGAGGTGGTCGGCGGCGCACATGGCAGCCGCTACTACCCGGATTTTTCCGGCGTGGTGCGCTCCCGAAACTTCTATCCTTCCGAGCCGATGCAGCCCAATGACGGCATCGCGGCGGTGGCCCTGGGACTGGGGCGCACGGTGGTGGACGGCGGCAAGTCGCTATTGTTCTGTCCGCGCTACCCGCAGCACATGGTCCAGTTCTCCAGCGTAGAGGACATCTTGCGCAACTCGCAAACGGAGTTCATGGCGCTGGACTTTGCCGACCCGCCTGACGCTGGAGAGCAGCTGCCATGGCGGAAGCTGCATAGCGCCGAACGGCTGCGCGAGCACGCGTTTCCACTGCGCGATGCGGAAACGGACGACACCCTGCGCTACGTCGCTTCCACCTACTCCTCCGACAACGACGCGATTTACGATGGGCTTAGCCGTAGTGGTTCGCGGGTGGTCACCTTCGCGCCGATCCTCAAGCACAACGTCTTTCCACTCGCCGCACTCCTCGACTACCTCCAGAAACTCGGTGCCGACGCCCTCGGCCGTCCGGTGGAGATTGAGTTTGCGGTGCGCATGGGTAACTCCGGCGAGCTAGCGGAATTTGGCTTCCTGCAGATGCGTCCGCTGATCTGCTCGCGTGAATGCGAAGATCTCGCGGTTGAGTCGGTGGAGTCCGCGAACGTTCTTTGCCGCAGCTCCCACGTCCTGGGGAATGGGCGCATGGAAGACATCCACGATGTGGTGTTTGTGGATTACGAGAGCTTTCATCGCGCCAACAGCCTTGAGGTGGCTGAGATCGTAGCCCGCCTCAACGCTCAACTGGTTCGTGCCGGTACGCCGTACATCCTGATAGGAGTTGGGCGCTGGGGCTCGAAGGACCCGTGGCTTGGGATTCCGGTTACGTGGGATCAGGTGGCCGGGGCACGGGTCATCGTGGAGGCCGGATTCCGCGACTTCCGCGTAACCCCCTCGCAGGGCAGTCACTTTTTTCAGAACTTGACGGCTTTCCGGATCGCCTACTTCACCATCAACCCCGATCTCGGCGAAGGGCAGGTGGATTGGTCGTGGCTGGCAGCGCAGCCCGCGCTGGAGCAATTCGGCTGCGTCCGCCATATTAGGATGGAAGCCCCGTTTACGGTGGCGATTAGCGGGGCACGCGGCGCGGGCGTGATAGTTAAGCCCGCGGTGGGAGAGCAGGCGGAAGCCGCAGGGTGATTTGGTGAGGTTCTCGGCTTGGGGCGGCAACTCTGGTTCGCATCCCTTACAATCATAGTTTGATCATTCAATGCGAGGGCTTGAGAGTTCCTCTGCAAGCAAGGAAGCACTGTGTATCTTTTATTGCAGAACCGTCTGGTGGCGCATGTGCGCACCTTTTTGAAGCAGAAATACAACATTGAGTTGGCGAACATCGTGGTGGAGCAGCCACCAAAGATCGAGCTGGGCGAATTCGCACTGCCGGTTTCCTTTGAGCTGGCGCGTACGCTGCGCAAGGCTCCTCGGAAAATTGCCGAGGAGATTGTGGCGGAGATTTCTTTGCCGGAGGGATTTGCGAAGTTCGAGGTCGCCGGGGCGGGATACATTAATGCTCGGCTGGATCGGACGAATGCGGCAGAGTTGGTTGCTTCGGAGACGGCGGCCTTCACGGACGCTTTGACGTCGCGTCCTCGCGGCAAAGTGCTGGTGGAGCATACGTCGATCAATCCGAACAAGGCGGCGCACATTGGGCACTTGCGAAACTCCATCCTGGGGGACACGCTGGTGCGGCTTTTGCGGGCCGCCGGATACGCAGTGGATGTGCAGAACTACATCGACAACACGGGCGTGCAGGTGGCCGACGTGGTGGTGGGATTCGAGAGGATTGCGAAGAAGTCGAGGGAGGAGATTGAAGCGCTGATTGGCGGGAGTGAAGGGCGCTTCGACTACTACTGCTGGGATCTGTATGCGAAGGTTTCGCAGTGGTACGAGCAGGACAAGACAAATCTGCAGGCGCGGCGCGACACTCTGCATTTGCTGGAAGTGGGCGGCAATGAGACGGCGGAGATTGCGCAGTTAATCTCGATGGCAGTGCTGCGGCGGCATCTGGAGACCATGCAGCGGCTGGATATTGAATACGACTTTTTGCCGCAGGAGAGCGACATTCTGCACCTGCACTTCTGGGCCAAGGCATTTGAGCTGCTAAAGGCCGCCGGGGTTCTTTATTTCGAAGAGGAAGGGAAGAACAAAGGCTGCTGGGTGATGACGCGGCTGCGGAGGGTGAAGGGCGACTCCGCGGCAGAGGGGCCGGATGAAGATGCCAAGGTGATTGTGCGCTCGAACGGAACGGTAGGGTATGTGGGCAAGGACATTGCCTATCATATGTGGAAGTTCGGGCTGCTGGGACTGGATTTTGGCTACCGCAAGTTTTATGAGTACAGCGATGGGCGGGCGGTGTGGATCTCCTGCGACCCGAAGGACAGCGAGCCTGGGGCTCCGCACTTTGGCGGCGTGGGTGCAATCTACAACGTAATCGACGCGCGGCAGAGCGATCCGCAGGAGACCGTGAAACAGGCGATTCTGCTGATGGGACATGAGGCCGAGGCGGCTCGCTACACGCATTTCAGCTATGAGATGGTGGCGCTGACGCCGCGCTGCGCGATGGAACTGGGATATACGGTTTCCGAGGAAGATCAGCAGCGGAGCTACATCGAGGTTTCCGGGCGCAAGGGATTTGGAGTCAAGGCCGACGATCTGTTGGACAAGCTGATTGAAGCGGCGAAATGCGAGGTGGATTCGCGGCACCCGGAGCTGAGCGATCCGGAGCGGCGGGAGGTTGCAACGCAGATTGCGATTGGGGCACTGCGCTATTTCATGCTGAAGTTTACCAAGCAGTCGGTAATTGCCTTCGACTTCCGCGAGGCGCTATCGTTCGAGGGTGAGACGGGTCCGTATGTGCAGTACGCGGTGGTGCGGGCGACAAACATCTTCCGAAAGGGTGGGGTTGCACCGGAAGACGCGCTGAAGATCGACATTCCGGCGGACGCGTTTGAAGGCAATGACGATCTGTGGGCGCTATGGCTGGCGGCAGGGCAGACGGCGAAGGTGATTGAGCAGTGCATCGCCACAACCGAACCCGCCGCGCTGACCAAGCACGCGTTCCAACTGGCGCAGCAGTTTAACAATTTCTATCACAAGCATCACATCCTGACGGAAGAAGACGCGGGGCGGAAGGCTCTGCTGCTGGCTACGGCAGCCGTGGTGCGGAGAGAGTTGATGGCCACGATGGCAGTGATGGGGATTCCGGCTCCGGCAGTGATGTAGGGCTAAGCCTTGCTTTGATCGTCAAGGGCGAGGCTAGATCTAGATGTCGCGTGGGTCAATGAAGAGCCAGAAGCGGCGGTTGCATTTGGTGCAGCGGAATGGAACTTTTCCGGTGAGACGGGTGCGCAGAAATTGCAGGAAGTTTCTGCGATGCGAGCGGATAGCGGTGTAGGTTCCGCAATGAATACACATTAAAGCGTGTCTATGATCGCTGGTTTCGCGCTTCTTGGCTGCCAATGTGGAACCCTGGACTTCCGGCTAGTTGGAGTCGGTTCATCATAGCAGAGCCGTAGCTTGACGTGGAAGCCGGTTGGGACAGGTATCAGCCTGGTCAACCGGCTTACCGGGAGAGTTATCTGGATGTGCCCAGGAAGTGGCGGGCGAAATCGACAAGAGAGCGGACGGCGACGCCGCTGGGGCCCTTGGGCATCCAAGCTTTATTCTCCTCAAGCCAGGCGGTGCCCGCGATATCGAGGTGAATCCAGGGTTTGTCGTCGACGAACTCCTTGAGGAACATGGCGGCGGTGATGGCTCCGCCCCAGCGCCCGCCGGTATTTTTGATGTCGGCGATCTCGGAGCGAATGTGCTCGAAGTAATCCTGATCGACCGGCATGCGCCACATCTTTTCGCCGGTGCGGATGGTGGAGTCGGCAAATTCCTCGGCAAATTCCTCATCGTTGGTGAAGATTCCTACATTGTGGTAGCCGAGGGCGACGACAACGGCACCGGTCAAGGTGGCCGCGTCGATGAGGTGAGTGGCTCCGAGCTGGCGGGCGTAACAGAGACCGTCGGCGAGGACGAGGCGGCCCTCCGCATCGGTGTTAATGACTTCGATGGATTTGCCGTTCATGGCAAATTGGACGTCGCCGGGCTTCTGGGCCTTGCCGTCGGGCATGTTCTCGCTGCAGCAAAGGATGGAGATGACGCGCAGGTTGGGCTTGAGCAGAGCGATGGCGCGCATGGCTCCGATCATGGTGGCGGCGCCGGACATGTCGTACTTCATTTTCTCCATGCCATCGGCGGGCTTGATGCTGATGCCGCCGCTGTCAAAGGTGATGCCCTTGCCAACCAGTCCGAGCACGGGCGCAGGGGGAGCGCTGGTGGGCTCATAGCGCATGACCACCAGGCGAGGCTCTTCTTCCGAACCCTGGGAGACGCTCCAGAATGCTCCCATTTTCAATTCCTTGATCTTGTCCGGGCCGTAGACCTCGCAGGCGAGGCCAACTTCAGCGCACATGGCTCGGGCACGCTCGGCGAGGATGGTGGGAGTCATGAGATTGCTGGGCTCAAGGGCGAGGGTGCGGGTGAGGTTCTGCGACTCGGCGAGAATGGTGCCCTCGGCGATGGCAGACTCGACGGCTTTAGGGTCGGCAGCGGCTGGAATCGCGAGAGTTGCATCGGTGAGCTGCTGGTCCTTGCGATCACTGCGATAGGTGTCCACGTCAAAGTTGCCGGCGATGATGCCTTCGGTGGCGGCCTGGGCGGCGGCCGGAGCTTCCAGAAGCTCCGGCTGAACGAGGATAAAGGATTTAATGTTCTTGCCCTTGGCGGCGCGGGCCGCGGCTCCGGCCAGCTTGCGAAGCTCGGTGATACAGAACTTGTCCTGCTTGCCGGCACCAAGGAAAAGGACGCGCTTGGCGGCCACTCCGGCAGGCGAGAGCAGCCAGACGAGTTCAGCGAACTTACCGGTGATATCAGCGGAGGCGATCAGCGGCGCGGCAAGGGCTTGGAGGGCCGGATCAGAGGTTAGCACTTCAGGCGATGGAGTTTTGTCACCGTTATCGGCGACGAGGATAACGAGCAGTTCGGTTTCGAGGGTGGAGGGAGCAGACGGGGAAATTGCGATCTTCATGCGAACCTCTCTGAACTAATAATAATAAAACGAAACCGCTCAGGATCAAGGGCCGGCTCAGGACTTGCGGCTGCGCGAAATGGCGTCGCGGGCTTCCTTGTCGGCAGTGCGGCGGCGCTCGGTTTCCCGCTTGTCCCAGAGCTGTTTGCCCTTGGCTACGGCCATCTCAATCTTGACGCGGCCATTTTTGAAGTACATCCGGGTAGGGACGATGGTGAGTCCCTTTTGTTGGACCGCGGCGTGGAGTTTGAGGATCTGAGCCCGATGGACGAGCAGTTTGCGGGTTCGCCTGGTATCGTGATTGAATTGCGCACCGGGTGCGTAAGCTCCGATATGGGCGTTGAGGAGGAAGAGTTCGCCGTCCTTGACCAGGCCGTAAGAGTCCCCGAGGTTTGCCTGACCGGCGCGGATAGATTTGACCTCGGTTCCGCGCAAAGCGATTCCAGCTTCATAACGTTCGAGAAGGAAGAAGTCATGCGAGGCGGCGCGGTTCACGCATGCATCACGCTCACCGCTGGCGACCGGATCGCGCTTGACGTTCTTCGGCTTGTTTTGCTGTGTGAGCTGTACCTGGTTACGGGCCATGGAAGGAACTCGAATGATTGAAGTTCAGGGCGCACTTGCGCGTTGTTGCGAATTCACTAATGCTAACACGGCGCGACATTTATGCAGGCCAACGACGGTGAGAGGCGATGCTATAATCTGCGTGTGACTGGATCAGTTCCGCCCGCTTTCGTGGGCAACCTCCAGGGCCATGCCCGCGGGGATTCTCACCTTAAAGGATTGCGATGAAACGATTCCAATGCGGTTGTCTGGTACTGCTCTTAGCGTTACTTGTCACGCTTCCAGCAATTGCCGACAAAGCAGGGTCGCTCTACTCGAAAGGGCAGCGTGCCGAGGCACGTCAGCAGTATGAAGAAGCCTATCGGGATTTCAAGCAGGCATACGACCTGCATCCGGACAAAACTGAATACCGCTCTGCTTTCGAGAGGACGAAGTTTCTTGCGGCGTCCGAGCATGTCCATCGCGGGCAGATATTGCGGGACCAGGGCAAACTGAGCGAGGCGTTGAAAGAGTTTCAACTGGCGACGATGATCGATCCGTCCAGCGGAATCGCGCAGCAGGAGATCAAGGCCACACAGAGACTGATCGATAAGGCGCAACAGCCGGCGAACGCGCCTCCGACCTCGCGCGCTCCCCAGGAAGGGTTGAGCGAGTCGGCGTCAAATATCGCGGGGCCGGTGCAACTGGCCCCGATTTCACAGACGCCACTGACGCTAAAACTTTCCGAGGATTCGAAAACCGTCTACGAGACAATCGGCAAGTTGGCGGGCATCAACGTGCTGTTTGATCCCGACTATGTGCCGCGACGAATACGCATCGAGTTGAATGGAGTTTCGCTGGAGCAAGCGTTGCAGATAGTGGCGCTGGAATCGCGCACCTTCTGGCGTCCGGTGACGCCGAATACCATCTACATTGCGCAGGACACGCAGCAGAAGCGCACCGAGGTGGAGCAGCAGGTGCTGCGCACATTTTATCTGAACAATTTTTCGACGGTCAGCGAACTGCAAGATGTGGCTAATCTGATTCGCACCATTCTCAGAGTGGAGAGGGTACAGCAATTTCCGGCGCAGAACGTGATCGTGATGCGAGGCACGCCGGATCAGGTGGCGTTGGCGGAGTTGCTGATCAATAATCTCGACAAGGCTAAACCCGAGGTAGTCGTCGACCTTGTGGTGATGCAGGTCAGTAAGACAAAGCTAAAGCAACTCGGCATTCAATATCCGTTCCAGGGCGGCACCTCGAATCCTTCGATTTCGTTCCAGAGCCCCACGATCACCAACAGCACCACGACCACCAGCACCACCACCACTCCCACCACTTCTACCGGTTCTGGTTTGACGCTGAACAGTCTGGCCCACTTGAATGCGACGGATTTTGCGGTTTCCATCCCATCTTCAAGCGTGGCGTTCCTGATGAACGACAGCAATACGAACGTAATCCAGCGGCCACAAATGCGCTCGGTGGACGGGCAGAAAGCTACGCTGAAGATCGGCGAGCGGGTGCCAATCGCGGTTGGTACTTCGAGTTCGACACTGACGGCGACGGCGCTGACGCAGACGCAGTTCCAATATCAGGACGTGGGCGTGAATATCGAGATGACGCCGCACATCCACGCCAACGGCGACGTCAGCATGAAGATATCAATTGAGGTTTCGGCGATCGATAGCTACCAGACGATTGGCGGACTGACCGAGCCGGTGATTGGACAGCGCAAGATCGACCATGAGATACGTATGCGCGACGGCGAAGTGAACCTGATCGGCGGCATGATGGAGCACGATGACGTGCAGAGCATGAGCGGACTGCCCTGGCTTTCGCAGATACCGGTCCTGAAATATCTGTTTGGGCAGGGGCAGAAGACGAAAACCGATAACGAGACTGTGTTTGCGTTGATGCCGCACGTGGTGCGGCGGCTGGATCTGGATGATTTGAACATTCGGCCGGTAGACATTGGAACCCAGAACGTGGTGGAGGTGCGGCACACCTCCAAGGCTGCTGCTCCGGTGGTTCCGACGGCAGTACCGAGCGGCGTGCCCAGTGCAACTGCTCCGGTTGCTCCAGCCCCCTCTAATTCAGGTGCGGGGCAGGGCCCGCCTGCAGCACAGCAGCAAAGTAATGCGCCTGCGAGCACGGTAGCGTCGGCGGATGCCGCGGCGGCTCCGGCGGTGGCGCCATCCGGGATCGGCCCGGTGCTGAGCCTTGACCCACCGATGGTGAACCAACCGACAGGGGGAACGTTCGCGCTGAATGTGATTTTGAACGGCGGCCAGAATGTATTCAGCGTGCCGGTGCAGATCAGCTACGATCCGAAAGTGATGCAGTTTGTGAGTGTTTCCAATGCCGGGGCGCTTTCGAGGGATGGAGCGCCGGTGGCGTTGGTGCATCGGGACGACGCGGCAAAAGGCACGGTGCAGATATCGCTGATGAGACCGCCGGGATCGACCGGCATTACTCCTTCGGGACCGATGTTTACGATGATGTTCGTGGCCAAGGCGGCAGGGCAGGGAACGATCACAGTGGGCAAGACCGTACTGCGGGACCCGAATATGGCGGCGATTGAGGCCAGCGGATCGCAGGCGATCATCAACATACGCTAGGTGGATGGGGAGTTTGAAGAAAAAGCGGCAATCGGGAATGACTTTGGTCGAGTTGGTCGTGGCCATCGCGATCATGGCGATCCTTGCAACCGGAGTGCTACCCATCACCCGCACGGTAGTGAAGCGCGAACGGGAGAAGGAACTGCGGGCAGCCCTGTGGGAGATGCGCGACGCCATCGACCGTTATAAGGATGCGGCGGATCGTGGGGCCTTTCAGATCAAACTGGGCAGCGAGGGTTATCCACCAGACCTGGACACGCTGGTGAAGGGCGTGGACGTTTCCGGTAAGACGGTGCGCTTTCTGCGGCGGATTCCAGTAGATCCGATGACCCACAGCACGGAATGGGGCATGCGTTCGATGCAAGACGAACCGACGTCCGAATCGTGGGGCGGGCAATCGGTATTTGACGTATACACGAAATCGCAGGGCACGGCGCTGGACGGCACGAAGTACGCGGACTGGTAGAGCGGCGGGAATGACTCTGAAGCGAAGGAAATCCGGAAGCAAGGTCGCGGGATTCACCTTGATCGAACTGATCATTGTGATTGCGATCATCAGTATCTTAGCGTCGATTGCGGCGATGAACTACCAGCATTCGGTATGGCGGGCGCGCGAGGCGGTGCTGCGCAATGACCTGTTCACGCTGCGCAGCAGCATCGACCAGTACACGCTGGATAAGCAGAAGGCGCCGCAGTCTTTGCAGGATCTGGCAACCGCAGGCTATATAAAAACCGTTCCCAAAGATCCGATCACGAATTCGACGGACACCTGGGTTCCCGAGCAGGAGGATTCCTTGATGGCCATCGACCAGACAGCTCCCGGGATTGTGGACGTGCACAGCGGCAGCAGCGCGGAATCAACGGAGGGCACTCCTTACAACACCTGGTAAGTAGAAGCGCACTCAGAGAGAAATGGACGGCAGGCTTCGCAACCTGCCGTCTTTCGTTTGCACGCTCTTTTACCAGCGGGCACGCTCGTACTGCTTGGGCCACGGCACGGTTTGCTTAAGGATGTGTGCAGCGTGGAGCGGCCAGTAGGGTTCGCGGAGGAATTCGCGAGCCAGCAACACCAGGTCGGCCTGTCCGGTGGCGATGATGTGCTGGGCCTGCTCGGGCGCGAGGATCATGCCGACGGCCCCGGTGAGGATTCCAGCCTCGCGGCGAATGCGCTCGGCAAAGGGAGTTTGATAGCCCGGGCCAAGAGGAATTTTCGCGGACGGAACGATTCCTCCCGAGGATGCGTCGATGAGATCAACGCCAAGCGGTTTGACCTGACGGGCGAGCGCGATGGAATCCTCGATATTCCAACCGCCCTCGGTCCAGTCCGAGGCGGAGATGCGGAGCCACAAGGGAAGGCGTTCGGGCCAGACTCGACGGACGGCTTCGATAATCTCGCGGAGGATGCGGGTGCGGTTCTCAAAGCTGCCGCCGTATTGGTCGGTTCGGGTATTGACCAGCGGAGAGAGGAACTGGTGCACCAGGTAGCCGTGGGCTCCGTGAATTTCAATCAACTCGAAGCCTGCTTCGAGAGCACGCCGGGCTCCGTCGGCGAAAGCTTGGGTGATGCGGGCGATGCCTTCGATGGTAAGTGCTTCAGGCTGAATGGATTCCGGGGTGAAGCCTTTGGATGTGGAGGAGTAGACGGGGCGCCAGCCACCTTGGTCAATGGGAACAGGCTCACCGGTGTCACGCCAAGGGACATCGGTGGAAGCCTTGAAGCCGGCATGGGCGAGTTGAATTCCGGCAACGGCTCCGTGCTGCCGGAGGAAGCGAACCACCCGAGCGAGGTTTTCGATGTGCGCGTCTTTCCAGATTCCGAGGTCGGAGGGACTGATCCGTCCTTCCGGGGTGACCGCGGCGGCTTCGGTAAGGACCGTGCCAGCGCCACCAACGGCGCGGGAACCGAGATGAACCAGATGCCAGTCATTGCTGAAGCCGTCCTCGCTGGAGTACTCGCACATAGGGGAGACGGCAATGCGGTTACGGAAAGAAATATCGCGGATGTGAAAGGAATCGAACAGGTTCATAGGATTTGGATGATACCACCGGCGAAGAGGTGCAGGAGAGCGGGGGAGTGGCGTGAGATCGAAGGCTGAGGTGCCCAGTCAGTGGCTTGGATCTCACGAGCGCCACAGGGCTTGTTCGCAGGGAATCTGACCGGTGATCAGCTGACCCAGTTGCCGATCGCGCATTTAGTTTTAAGCCTCGATTACCATCGAATTGCGAAGCGTAAAGGCGGGCCAGACAAGCAACTCCATGAAAACAAGGGACACTCCAGTGGTCTTCTCTTGCCCGTGATGTCTTGTTTGGTTGTCTGTGTTATATATGCAAGACAGCTCTAACTTTGCAAAGAAAGTGGTGCTTGCAGAAGTGTTACAAGCAGAGTACCTTGTCTCTTGCAACTTACAATCAAACGGTGACGTGACTCGGTAAAAAGAATCGCGTTCCAGTCGCCTAGATCGTTTCGGGCAGTCGCAGCAGCTCGAGTAACTGTACGTTGATCAACTAAGAGGGTTGAAAATCTATGAAGAAGTTCCTGCTGTTTATTTTTCTGCTAGCGTTCGCCTCGTCCGCGTTTGCGCAGACCGCCGCAAGCACAGGGCAGATTACGGGTGCGGTGAAAGATCCGAATCAGGCGGTAGTTTCCGCTACCCAGGTGGTCCTCACCAACTTGCAGACCAAGGCGAAGTTCACGGCCGTCACCAACAGCCAGGGCGCTTACGCGTTCCGGGCTCTGCAGCCGGGCAGCTATATCGTTGAAGCCGACGCCAAAGGCTTTAAGCCGAGCGTGAGCGCGGAGCTCAAGGTGGAAGCCGGCAAGACTGTCAACTCCGATTTTTCTCTGATACTGGCCGGAAACACGGAGACCGTAAACGTCTCGGCCGGTTCGTTCGAGAACGCCTATCGCGTCGACACGGTCGCGCCGGCCACGCCGCTCGGCCAGACGCCTATTGTGAACCTTCCCTATACGATCAATGTGATTTCCCGCCAGTTGATCGACGACACCGACGCGAGAAACTTCAAACAAATTGCCAAGTACGAACCCTTGGTCTCTTTCCAGGAGATGCAGGGCCCGGAGATTCTGCGCCCTGAAACCCGTGGCATGCAGGGAACCAACATGCAGGGCGACCGCATGGATGGATTGGGGTTTGCGGTTACCGTACCTTTTGCGCTGGAGGAGTTCGAGAATATTGAAGTTCTCAGCGGTGTGGGCGGCTCCATGTATGGTCCCTCCAACCCGTCAGGCACTTTCAACTTCGTCACCAAGCGCCCCACGGAAACCTACCACGAGGCCGAGGTCGACTATGAAGGCCGCAGCGTCACCACTGGCCACGTCGATCTGGGCGGGCGTGTGGGCCCGAACGAGATGTTCGGTTATCGCGTGAATGGAGTCGTGGGCGACGGTACCGGCTACGTCACCAATAGCCAGCTTCGCCGCCAGTTAGGCGCAATCGCGCTGGATGTGCGTCCCTTCGCGCATACCACGGTTGGAGGCAACTTTAGCTACTACAACCTCTTCCAGCATGGCTACCCCGGCTGGTTCTCCTATAATCCAACCCTCAATCCAACCGCTACTTGCACCACTAAGTACAACGCAGGGTGTTATTCTGCGCTGCCGACAGCGGCGCCCGATCCGGTTCAGGAGGGCTACGGTCAGCGTTTCCTGGGCTCCAGCACGAACAACCAGGTTGGCGAAGTGCATGTGTCGCACGATTTCAGCCAGAACTGGCACCTTAATCTCGGAGTTCTGCACCAGATCGGGGTTCGCAACCTCACCACGGCGGTCAACGCGCTGTTTGACACCACCGGCGATTATCAGACGGAAGCGGAAAACATATTCCAGGGAACGATCGCTGGCCGTTTCCAGGTCAAGAGCGACCTGGGATACCTGACCGGCAAATTCAAGACGGGCAAAATCAGTCACGACGTGGTGATCGGAAGCACCGGCTACAGGTTCGCTTCCTGGGCTCCCATAACCTCCCTCACTGCTGCGAACGGAGCGCTAGGCGCGCAATTCCTGTGCCAGGAAGGCAATTCTTCCGTTTGCTATACAAACATCGCCCATCCGCTGATCGATGCCAATCCAGGCTATCAACCTTACACAGGCAAATTCAGCCTCTACGCCAGCAGCGTCATTCATCAGCAGGGATTCAATCTTGGCGATACCATCACGCTCACCCCGCGTTGGCTTGTGAGAGTGGCCGCCAGCCAGGATTGGACTTGGACGAGCAGCTACAAGACTGCCGGAGTGGGCTCAACTGCCGGTTATATGTCTCAGGCCGCCAGCCCCACCGGCAGCGTGATGTTCAAGCCAACTGCCAACCAGACCGCTTATGTAACCTTTGCGGATAGCGTTCAGGCTCCCGACACAGCTCCAGGAAGCTCCAATCCCACGCTTGCCACGGGCGTCATAGTCGCCAACGCCCTCCAGCCCCTTGCTCCCTACCGAAGCACGGAAGTCGAGATGGGCTACAAGGTGCAATCGCAAAGGATGAACTTCACAGCCGACGTCTTCCGCATTCGGCGGCCTTTTGCGGATGTTGTCGAGACGTCATCCACTGCGGGTTACAATTGCGGCGGTGCAACTCTCATCGCGGGACAGATCTGCGAAAACGACCAAATCGTTGGCCAGCAGATCAACTACGGCGCGGAAGCCATGCTCTCCGGCAACATCACCCACAGCCTGAGGATCACCGGCGGAATTACCGCACTGAATCCCAAGCTGACGGACACTTTTGTTCTTGTGCCAGCGGGCAATCAGTATGCGTCGGCCACCTGCGCCGCTCCCACGGGTAACAAAGCCGCTTTGGTTTGCAAAAGCTACGTAACCAATGACAAGACTATGGTCGGCTTCCCCGATTACAAGTCCAACATCCTTGCCGAGTATCAGATTCCGAAGCTGACCCACGCGTACTTCAACTTTGACTGGCAGCACGTAGGACGCCGCCCGGTCAACGACATGAACAGCTACTACGTGCCCCAATACAACACCTTTGATCTCGGTGGCCGCTACACCGCCAGGGTCTTTGGCAAAGTGGCTACCTGGATTGTCACTTTCAACAACGTCTCGAATGTGCATTACTGGTCGACACTGGGACCGGGCAGCATCACGGGACAGAGCGCCGCCGACCTTGCACACATGGGCGAGCCGCGCTTGATCACGGCGACCATGCGGTACGAGTTCTAGAGCCGGATTGTCGTTTTACCGTACGTTATGGATCGAGTCCGGGCGCGCAGATTGCGTGTCCGGACTTTTTTCGCCCGAGTTCACAACCTTTAGAGGAGTCACTATGTCTAGAAATGGCATGTCTCGAAACATACTGCAGCGGACTCGCGCATCCGCGACCGCTTTAATTGTTCTCACGCTCTGTGTCGCATCGGCTGCTGTGGCCGAGACCCCAAGCTGCGTACCACCGTCCGGTCAGCAACTCATCATCTATCGCTCCGGCAGCCTCTCGCCCACGTTCAAGCCGCTGATTGCGGAGTTGACCTGCCAGACCGGTATTCAGGTAACAGATGTGACCGGCGGAGGGGTGGATATGGGCCGACAGATTACCGCAGGGGGGCACGCCTGCGACCTCTACGCATCAGCGGACTACGAAGATATAGATGTGTTCATGAAACCGGCGGGCTATGCGAATTTCAACATCGTGTTTGCCCAGGGGAAGATGGTGCTGGCGTACTCGGCGAGCAGCGTTGCGGAAAGGAAGTTGCCCCCGATTGCCGATCCCAATCAGCCGTTCAATCCACCTGTCTCGATTCCAAACGCGACGGCGAAGTGGTATGAGAACCTGCTGATGCCTGGAGTGAAAGTCGGGGGGGGGATCCCGTATCTCGATCCCGGCGCTTACCGAACCTTCCTGATATTCCAGTTGATGGAGGCGTATTACAAGGTTCCGAACCTTTACAACGACCTGCTGGAGCACCTGGTGATCCCCGGCTTCGATCCGTCCGCAGGGCCTTCACTGGGTAAACGATTCGATTATCAGTTCATGTATGAACACGGCGCCCAGGTCATGGCGAGCAAAAATCCGGATTTCCGCTATGTGAACGTGCCGGATGAGATCAATATGTCCGACCCGGCGAAGAATGCCTATTACCGGGAGCATGCGGTTATCGTGTTGCCGGGGCTGGATACCCCCAGCAGCGCGCGGTCCGTACCGGTTACCGGCACTAGGGTAGCTTGGGGTATCACCTTGATGAAGAACGCCCCAAACCGGGAGAACGCGATCAAGTTTCTACAGTTGCTGCTCAGCCCCACGGGGACTGCGATGCTGAAAGAAAAGGGGCCTGCGCCGATTTCGCCAGCCCTCGTGAGCCCGGCGGATTTCCGCAAACTTCCCGAATCACTGCGGCCTCTGGTCAAGACGATGGGGAAATAGGGATCGCGAACGGTCACGGGAGAGCGTCTGGCAGGTTCTTCCTGCAGATGCCCTGTCGACTGCCGTGCACACCGGCTGCGAGCGCGGCTTTACGGTGCCGCAGCCGGGCAACAACATCTCTGACTATGGTGCTCGTGTTGCCCGAGTGCGTAGTCGCGCGTTGTGTGGGGCGGAGGAACCGCGATGGCGGGAGCCTCCGGGCACCTAAACTGCGTTGGTTAAAACCGATCCAATCTTGGAAAACGCCGAGCTAATGCTTGTGGCTAGGGTATCCATGGCGGCGACGGCACCGACTGCGATCAAGGCCGCTATCAGGGCATACTCGACCAGATCTTGGCCGGATTCATCACCATGCAGACTGCGCAGTACACGTAGAATTCTTGCCTTCACGCCCGTCTCCTTTGGTGGATCGGGAACGGTGCAACAGTTTCGATCTGGACTTGTGATGCAGAGTCACTGTCCCGATGTTGCCAATTTCGCCTCCTTCTTCGATCCCGGAGGCAATTTTCTTGCCGTTTCCAACCCTGGATTACTCCGGGGTTGGCGTCCGCAAGTGCTTTGTCGAGCATTGGAGTTGCTAACCTTGCATAATTCAACCCGGCGGAGGTAAGTAGAGGTAGAATTCTGTGTCTGTGTTCTCACGATCAGACGGGGAGCGAAGCATGATTGGAAACGAAAAGGTACTGCAGCAACTCAACGCAGCTCTTGGTTCTGAGCTGACGGCAATCGCGCAATACATGGCACAGTCCGAGATGTGCCACAACTGGGGCTATCCGCGCCTTGGCGACCTCACGAAAGCCCGAGCCATCGAAGAAATGAAGCACGCCGAAGGGCTGATAGAACGGATTATCTTTCTGGATGGCACGCCTGCCGTCAATGTCGCGCTGATTCCCAAATTGGGGACGAACGTTCAGACCCAGCTCGAAATTGATCTTGCCGACGAACTTGATGCCGTCAAGGTTTACAACGAAGCCGCCGAGATTTGCCTGGAAGTAAAAGACGATGGTACCCGGTCTTTGTTCGAAGGAATGATTAAGGATGAAGAGCGGCACGTTGATTTTCTGGAAGCTCAACTTCATTCCGTCACGGAAATGGGCCTACAGCTTTACCTATCGAATCAGACGCGCAGCTAGGAATGCGTAGCCGGACCTTTTCAGGGGTATTGCGATTCGCCAGCATAGCGCCTCGGAGCCGTCCTGATCTCGCATTCTTTTTATCATTAAGTTGATGTGTCGGTAAGTGCGAAGCACAAAGCCCCTCAATACCGAGGGGCTTTCAGCAATGTGGCACTAAGGTTTCACCGCCAGCCATTACCACGCCGTCCTGCGTACCGAAAAAGCGTACCTCGATTGAAGGAAGCCTCGTCACGAAGTGATTCCGCCACCATAGCAGGTTGCTTTTGAGAAAGCGCGACCAGCGTATCTGGTGGCCGGGCGCAGTGGGGACAGACGGTGTTATAAGGCAAAAATGGTAACCCATCCGATACAACTCCGTGCTAATCTCTTTTGCCGCACTCAATCTGGAACGGCTGTTCTTGCGAGGCTTGCTATGACGGAAAAGAAAGGGACGCGGATAAATGCCGTTGCACCAGCTCCCGGCTTCGTTCATAATACCGTGCCGAACGGGCTCACCATCTCGACTTGTCTGCGTTGCCTGAAGTCGATTGGCAGTCCTACGCCCGCCAGCCTGAGAATAGCCGAAGAAAGCCATTGTTGTGGTTCGCAAACCCGCAAGCAGAAATGATTGGCGCAAGCGTGGCTAACGGTGAGGTTATGGCTAGAACTTGAAGCCCAGCGCCGTCGTTGTGAATGCTACGAGCGGCGCCAATTTTCGGCACGCGGCAACAAAATTCCGCATGAGCGCCGGACTTAAAACCTGCTCTTCGGTCAGCGCCATCGAAGCGATGAAATCCTTCCGCTTCAAATCCTCAATCAGCGGATGCTCCGAGCAAAATCCTTTGGGAGGTCGAGTCAGGCTCTCGCCTTCAAGTTCCAGATTGCGAGTCACTTTCTTCCACTGCTCAGGCTGAGCGACAATCGCCGTCCGGATTCTGGTGAGGGCGCGATTGTCCGGGTGCCATACTCCCGCGGCCACGAAGCATCCGTCCGGTTCCAGGTGCAGATAAAACACCGGCGCGTGGGCATCCTTGCCGCAGTCGTGCGAGAAGTGAATTCCAATATGCGTCTTATAGGGAATCTTGTCGGCAGAGAAGCGCGTGTCCCGGTAGATGCGAAACAGCGAACCTCGGGTGGGACGGGCATCGGCGACGAAGTGTGGGCTCAAATTAGCCAGATGCGGGGCAAAGCCGTTGATAAACTCCAGAGCGGGTTCGACGGCGACCTGCTGATACCGCAGCTTGTTTTTGGCGAACCACTCGCGGTCGTTATGTCGCTTTAGCTGGCGCAGGAACTGGAACAGGCCGGGTTGGAAGACGGCATTCTCAGGCATCTGCATCCTCTTGCCGCGGGTGATCACACAAGTGGCATGTGCATCCCTGGCAATGGAGCGAAATGGGTACACCAGAGTACGAGCTGGTATAAGCGACCAAGTCAGCCATTTTCATGCCACCTGGAATCATACGGAAGCCGCGCTCGATTGCCAAGCAGAACAGAGTGGATGCCCAACGACCCTCTAAATCATTGATCCGGGCGATAGGAATAAGCGGAGAACACAGCGGTGTGAACAAAACCTTCCATTCACAATTCGTCGAGTAACAGCAAAGAAACGAAAGCGTTCCAGCACCGCTGCGGTCCGATGGGATCTCGGTTCCTAAAAGTCAAACCGTCTGCCGCCAACCTGAATTGTTGCAGCTCAGCGGGTACTTCTGCCCAAGCACTCATGGAGTGGCGAGTACCTGGTTATCGCGGTCGCCAGTTCGGCTCCGCCAATACTGAATCCGAGTGCTTTTAGCCAACCGCGCTTGCAAATAGCCCGATTGCGACACCCGCGCTGGCAATCATGAACCTGACTGTTTGGTCTTTCCCGCCGACATTGCGCTTCATCATTGAACCTCCTGAATCAGAGGCTCGACCCCTCATTGTATTTATTACTATTGTCCGCTTTTTCCAGCTCGGGTGCGCTACCCCCATTACGGACGCCCGCGGCAGTGCTCGGACGAAATCGGTGAGCAACAGATGACTGAGGCCTACAATCAGACTGTTATGAAGCGCGGTTCCTTTATCATCCACCTGCTTGCTTTTTTTGTTGTCTCCCTGGGAGCGTCGCAATTGGTCTCCAGTGCAGATATCCCAGCGGACTTGAACGCCAATGAGATCGTTCGCCGAATGGTCCAACGGAACCAGGAGCGTGCCCGGGACTTGCAAGCCTTCACCGGGTATCGCCGTTATCGCCTTGAATATCGCGGATTTCCATCGCAGAGATCAGCCGAGTTAAATGTTGAAACATCCTACCGTGCGCCCGGCGAAAAGCAGTTTCGCATCATCAGTGAAAGCGGTTCCCAGTTGATCATTGACCGTGTCTTCAAGAAGCTTCTCGAAGGCGAAAGCGATGCCGCCGGCGGTAGTAACCATCAGCGAACAGCGCTTACTCCGGAGAACTATGAATTCCGGCTTGTGGGAACAGATGCAAATGCCGGGCGGAATCAGTACGTCCTTTCGGTAACGCCTCGCACGGACAACAAATATCTGTATTGCGGCAAGATTTGGGTGGATGCAAGTGACTTCGCAGTGGCACAGATCAGCGCCCAACCGGGCAGAAATCCATCTTTTTGGACTGTCCACACAGACATTCAACACTTCTATGCCAAGATCGGCGAGTTTTGGCTTCCGTCGCACGACACCAGCGTAACCAAAGTCAGATTCGGCGGAACTGCCACTTTAACAATCGACTATTTCAATTATGAAATCAAACCCGACTCAGCAACTTCGCACTGACATGGAGAGCGCTAAAGCCGCGTGTTATACATTGGCACGGGGTGACACGTTGGTATTAGCTCATAGAAGTCAAGAAGACAAAACCTGAGAGCCTCGACTACAGAGCTGTGTTCTCGCGCCGCGGCTTATTCGTTCCCAGAATGGAACAAACATTCAGCTACGGGCATCTCCACAAAGCAGCTTTGCTTCAGATTAATCGGCAGCCCCAAAGCCCGCCATTCAGGGCTCGTTCCCCTTTTCTTTACGCTGGGTTTGTGCGGGCGAGATGGTATGAAGGTGAATCCATGAATTGCAAATTGACCAAAGACGATTGCGCGGAGATTTATCGCACGCTGGGCTATGCGCACGCGGCGAACTTGCAGGCACGCATCGGTTACGACGGCGAGAAACTAGAGAAGTGTGAGGTCAATCTGTTTAAGAGCGATGCCCAGACCATCTACCGGGCACTGATGGATAAACTTGAGCGCATCCTTGACGGTGCATACGACTCGTATCCCGGTGAGGTGAAGCAGGTTGATAGCATCACATTCGAACTGGCTGAACAATTTGGGCACATCCTCGCCGAGATTGGAAATCTGGGTGCGAACCTCGTAATGAGGACTGACCTGCCCAAAAGCGCATGACTACGTGGCGGAATTTCCGCGGTCGTCAGTATCCTTGTGGTCATGCCAGCGTATCAAGCATTACAGACGCTCTTCGGTGACCTTTCTACGTTCAGGGGCTCACGAGACCGGGTTCACAAATCAATAGCCGCGAGAGGGCGAGATGAGTAAGCGTCCGGTCCCGCTTTCAATTACCCACAAGTTGAGCACTGATCGTGGCTCCGAGTTCGATGTCTATCAGGCGTGACAGACCTCTCCACATGACCATGTTTCCGGGTGGAGAGTCGTTGGTTCGGGCCAGGTAGCCCCCCAGTCGCGCGACCTTGGTCGCGTCGGGAACTGTGGCGGTGGCGATGTTCAAGGCAGGAGTTCTTCGATGCGATT
>CAZLZA010000042.1:0-41575 GCA_964563875.1 uncultured Acidobacteriaceae bacterium | reverse complement strand
CGTTACACTGTTGCGCTTTGCATCGTATACAAAAACCTTTTCCACAGGAGGCAGGGCAGAGGGTTGGAAACTATCTTCCAGAACAGGCAGATGGAAGCAGGATTGCCCCGCTCAGCGCGGACCAATCCCACAGACCAGTTATTTCATAGAGTGCTGCTTCAGCTTTTCCGCCACAATCTGCTCGGCGCGAGCGATCACCCCTTCAATGGTCAACCCGCTGGAATCGATGTGGATAGCATCTTTGGCAGCTTGCAGCGGGGCAGCCGCACGAGTGGAATCCCGGTAGTCGCGTTCCCGCAGATCCTGTTTCAGTTTTTCGGCCCGCTCCGGATCGTCTTGCGCGTTGGCCTGTACTACCCTGCGGCCCTCACGCACACTCGGGTCTGCGTCGAGGAATATCTTTATCTCAGCGTGCGGGAAGACGACCGTGCCAATGTCGCGCCCTTCCATGATGACTCCACCCTGGGCTCCCATTTCGCGTTGCTTGCCGACCATCCACTCGCGCACTTCCGGGTGGGTAGAGACCTTTGAAGCGGCGTCGGTCACGTCGCGTTCGCGAATCCGGGCAGAAACGTCGCGCCCATCGAGCAGCACGCGGTTCCCTTCCGAGGTGGGCTCCAGTGCAATCGTGGACCGCTGCGCCAGCGCGAGCAGCGCGCGGCCGTCACTCACCGGAACCCCCGTCTCGATCGATTTCAGCCCGAGAGCCCGGTACATTGCACCGGATTCCAGATTGACATAGCCGAGTGCCTTGGCCAACCGGGACGCAATGGTGCTCTTGCCAGCTCCAGCCGGTCCGTCGATCGCAATCACAAATTTAGGAGTAGCTTCGTTCATACTTTCTCAGAATCTGGTGGAGTGGATGGCTCGGCCGCTTTGGGCTCGGTGCTGGCCGATGTTTTCGCCGGGACGGGAGTGAGCGGGCGCGGTGTACTGCCGCGACGAGGCCTTCGTGCAATCGGCTGCCCCGGACGCACTAGCCGCCGGGGAGCCGCCATCGTGGGTTTGGGCGGAGGAATGTGAAGCATGGAGCGTGTACCGACGTGGGTAAACTGGAATTCCCGTGCTGCCAGCAACGCGTTGATCGCCTCCCGCACCCGGCCACGCCCGATGAACGTGCTGAAAAACTCTTCCACTTCCAACTGCTCGGCAGCCACCACGCATTCAATATATTTGGAGACCAGCGCCGTCAGTGCCTCCGCAATCGACATATTCATGCCTTCGCGAACTTCGTCGGGACACCAGCGCAGCAACACGTCCCAATACGCGCCCTGCTCAGCCCGATAATCGACCCGGGTAATGCGCAACTTGAGTGAAAGTTCCGCCAGCGCTCGATCAATTGCCGCTTCGGAGAGCTCTCCGCCCAGGATCTCGCGCATCCGGTTCTTGGTAATTGGGCCATCCTTCTGAATAACCTGGAAGACGTGAGCGGCCAGCGGCGAGTACTCCGAGCGGTTGCCGGTCTTGATCGCCGCTCGTGGGTTACGGTCGCCCACCAGCCCGTAGAAGTACGGGAACACCGACGCCGAGACCAGAAAATCCGTATCTCCGAACAGCGGCGCCTCAAACGCAAACTTCTGGCGCAACGTGCGCACCATCACTTCCATGGCGTCCTTGGCCCGCGGATCGGCAAAGGCGTGTTGCCATGTCGGAAGGTTGTCATGGTTACCGGCCCACGCTCCGAGGAACGTCGGCACCAGCACCGCAGGACGCAGCGGGTACATCAGGCAAAAGCCCACGCTCTCGATAAATTCGCGCGCATCGTCCTGGGTTCGGATCGGCTGGCCGTTGGTGTGCCATTTGGCGTCGCGTAGCTCTTGCAATTCCTGCTCTGTCATACCACCTACTTGGGGGAGTGCGACCGCGCGCACCCGGCAAAGGGGCACGCATATCGCCTAAATTCGCTTGAAAGCCTTTTGAATGTCCTTTACAGAATACCGCAGCACGATCGGTCTGCCGTGCGGACAGCTCATGGGATACTTGGTTTTCCCCAATTCCCCCAGCAACCATTCCATTTTGGCCGTATCCAGTGGCATATTCACCTTGATAGCGGCATGGCAGGCGATGGAAGCAGCAATCCGGGTGCGAATTTTCTCCAGGTTCAGGGCTTGTTCCTCGCGCTCGAATTGCTCCAACAACTCCTGCAACATCTCCGCCACGTCGTCGGCGGTGATTCCGGCCGGAGCTGATTGAATGGCAATGGTCCTGATCCCGAACGGCTCGGCCTCAAACCCGTTGCGCCGCAACTCCTCTGCGATCTCCATAAAGATCGCCTGCTGCGCCGGCCGCAGTTCCACGATGATCGGCATCAGCAACCGCTGGGCCTCCACCTGTCTGCCCGCGCGATCTTCCAGAATCTTCTCAAACAACACGCGCTCATGCGCCACATGCTGATCGATAATCCACAGCCCCTGCGGGTTGACGGCAAGAATGAACGAGTCACGAATCTGTCCCAGCGGCTTCAGCGTGCCCAGCATGGACAGATCCATCCCATCATCAACCCCGTCCAGCGGCAAAGCGCACGACCTTGCGGTCTCCGGAACCAGCTCCTGCGGAGCAATTTGCGCTACACTTTGCGTCCCGCTTTCAGTCCCAAAACTCTGTGCAGCAATCCTCACTGCGCCCACGGCGGCGTTGCCCTCCACCGTCATCGAACCGGAAAACGGCAGCGCCTCATTGCGCGGAACAGGCTCCTGCGAAATCAGCGAAAAGACGGAAAACTCGGGCCTGCTGTCACCTCCGGCTGCTGCTTCCTCCGGCCATCCTGCAACGGCTTGGAATTCAGGTGTACTGCCCGGCAGCGGCGGCGTAAGTGCAACCCGCGCCGAGGGCGACATGTGGATTTCGCTGGCAAAGGCTGGTACCGGCCGCGCCGCCATCAGCGCCGAGCGTACCGCCTCGCGCACAAAGTCATGCACAAAACTCTGCTGACGAAAGCGCACTTCGGTCTTTGAGGGATGCACGTTCGCATCCACTTCCGTGCAGGGCATCTCCAGAAACAGCAGCACCACCGGATACACCGTCGGCGGAATGATGTTGCGGTATCCCTCCAGAATGCCGTGCATCACCACCTTGTCGCGAATCAGCCGTCCGTTCACAAAGATGAAGATCGAGTTGCGATTCAGCTTCTGAATCTCCGGCTTACTGGTAAAGCCATGAATCCGCAGATCGCCCGGCGTGGGTGGCTCATATTCCGGCTCGCGACGCCAGGGCGGCGGCTCAGGCAGTCCGGCTCGCTCCAGCGTCACGGTTGCTGCCAGTGGAATCAGTTCGTCGAGGGTCTCTTTGCCGAAAACCTGGTAGATGCGTTCCGCGTGGCTGGCAACTGGCGGAGCCACCAACATCGCGTTGGTTGCCGAGTGCAACTCCCAATGCATCTCCGGATGAGCCAGCGCGTAGTGGGTCACCAGCGAAGCGATGTGCGACAGTTCGGTGGATTCCGCCTTCAGAAATTTTCGCCGCGCCGGAGTGTTGAAAAACAAATCACGAATGTAGATCGAGCTTCCGGTGGGCAGCCCCGCCTCTTCCACGGTCAGGATGCGTCCGCCTGCGATCTCCACAACCGTGCCGCTGGCTTCGCCCGCCTCACGCGTCTCCAACCGCAACCGGCTGACGGCGGCAATCGAAGGCAGCGCCTCCCCGCGAAACCCGAGGGTCGAAATCGACAGCAGGTCGTCGTCGTTTTTCAGCTTGCTGGTGGCGTGACGTTCAAAGGCCAGCAGCGCATCGTCCCGCACCATTCCGCAGCCGTTGTCGGTCACATGAATAAGTTTGCGCCCCCCGGCCTCGATATCTACCCGGACGCGCGTGGCTCCCGCGTCCAGCGAGTTTTCAATTAACTCCTTGACCACAGAAGCTGGACGTTCCACCACTTCGCCGGCGGCAATCTTGTTCGCGACATGTTCGGAGAGAACGTGAATGCGTCCCATACGGATGCTGTGCCCTCGCCTGCGGCATCACCCCCGCGACATCACCAAAGTAACCGGCATTCGCGGCAAGTGCTCAATTAAGGCTATCACGAGCCGAGCGTGCTTATTCAGCGCATATTGAGCGGCCTGGACCATGCTTTCCCCGCCGAAATTGCGCCGCCTTTTCCCGCGAATATCCGGGAGCATAACTCTCGGCAATGTTTTCTGTAATGACACAATCGCTTAAAGATGCTTTAATCAGGCCCGTCTTTTCCGACAAAAATATTTCGGACATTCCTGCGCGCGCCACGCGCTGTCAGTGCACGGGCAATGCCTAACCTGGACAGGTGTACGCATTGAGAACTCGCTCTCGCTTGCTTTTTTCTGTCTTCTTCTTTTTCTTACTTTCCTCGTTTGCCATGGCACAGAGTTCGGTCTCCGGAGCCATTGCAGGGTCGGCCTGGGATGCCCATCACGCCGCCGTCTCCGGCGTTCGAATCACTCTGCAAAATGCTGACACGGGAGAACGCTTCGAAGCCCGTACCGGCACGCACGGAACCTTTCGCATCGTGGGGCTCAAGCCCGGAGATTACCTACTGAATGCCACCAGCAATGGTTTTGCGGATTTTCAGATCTCGCGCATTAACGTCGAGGTAGGCCGCATTACGGAAGTCGCGATTCCCTTCGCGGTCGCCGGGGCGCATGAGGTCGTGGAAGTGCGCGATGAGGCTCCGGCGGTGAATACCACGCAGCCGGATTTTGCCAGTAATGTGGATGCCGCCGCCATCGACAATCTACCCATCAATGGCCGTCGCTGGTCCAACTTTGCCCTGCTTACGCCCACCGTCACGCTCGATGGCAACTTCGGTCTCATCAGCTTCCGCGGCATCAGCGGCCTGATGAACAACAGCACCGTCGATGGCGCCGACAATAACCAAGCCTTCTTCAGCGAAGAGCGCGGACGCAGCCGCATCAGTTACGTCATCAGTCAGGCTGCCGTGCGCGAGTTTCAGGTCAATACTTCCAATTTCTCTGCCCAGTATGGCCGCGCTGCCGGAGCCGTCGTCAACGCCGTCACCCGCAGCGGTGGTAACCAGACCCACGGCTCGGCCTTCTATTACATGCGAGACAATGCTCTCGGCGCTGCCAATGCCTTCACCGTGGTCCCCGTGCAACAGCCTGACGGAGACTGGACGACCGAACACATCAAGCCCCTCGACCGCCGCCAGCAGTTCGGCGGAACCCTGGGCGGCCCGATCGTCAAAGACAAGCTCTTCTACTTCGGCACCTTCGATGCGCAACGCCGTGACTATCCTGCCGTGGCCGCTGCCGCCAATGCTGCCAGACTTTTTGCTCCGCCCTGCGTCATTCCCTCCCATTATGCGGGGATGAGCCCCGGCGATCGCGCCCTCGTACAGCTCTGCGGCTCTGACAAATCGACCGACGAGCTCTATACGCTTACCCGCAACGTCATGCCCCTCTACACCTCGGATGCCACCGCCATCGCCGCCTTCCAGGCCGGAACCAGCTATCTGGCCAGTCTGCTCGGCCCCGTCGCCCGCACCGCTCAGCACCAGATCGGCTTGGCTAAGCTTGACTACCACCTCAATCCGCACAACACCATTTCGCTTACCTACAACCGCCTGCGCTTTTCCTCACCCGGCGGCGTGCAGACCAATCCAGTCGTCGACCGAGGCATCGCCAGCTTTGGATTTGACGGCGTCAAGGTCGATACTCTCACCGCCCGCCTCACCTCAACCCTCGGCCACTCCCTCGCCAATGAACTGCGCTACTCCTGGAGCCGCGACTTCGAATACCAGCTACCGCAGACGCCCGCGCCCGGCGAACCCGTCGGCCCCAACGGTTTGGCGCCCTCGGTCGCCGTTCTCGCCTTCTCCTCCGGCTTCACCTTCGGAACCCCGGACACCATGCCCCGCCGCGCTCTCCCCGACGAATATCGCAACCAGATCGCCGAGACTCTGAGCTGGATGCGCGGCCGCCACATCTTCAAGTTCGGCTTTGACGCCAATCGCGTCGAGGACGAGATGAACAACCTCTACGCCGTGGCCGGCGCCTACAACTACGACTATCGCGCCAACTTCATCGCCGATCTCTGCCAGTGGCAGCAGAGTCCCATCGCCCATTTCTGCCCCGGTCAGGACGGTTATCCCACCCAGTACCGCGGTTACAGCAGCTTCACCCAGGGCTTTGGAACTCCTGCCTTCGCCTTTCACACCTTCGACGGCGCGCTCTTCTTTCAGGACGACTGGCGCCCCTTGCGACGTCTCACCTTCAGCTTCGGCCTTCGCTATGATTTCGAACTCCTGCCCAGTCCGCAGGCGCCCAACCCGCTGCTCGCGGCCTCCCAGTCGTTTCCCTCTGACATGAACAACTTCGGCCCGCGCTTCGGCTTCGCCCTGGCGCTCACCAATGACGGCAAAACCGCGCTGCGCGGTGGTTACGGCATCTATTACTCACGCATCAGCAACTCCACCATCTCCTCGGCCATCACCAACACGGGAACCGAACTCTCCCAGCGCAGCTATAGCTTCAAAGGCTGCTATATGTTCGCCACCAATTGCCTGGAGGGACCGATCTTCCCCAACGTCGCCGCCGCCGACCCATACTCCACCACGCAAGGCGGAAACGTCGCTGTCTTTGCTCCCAACATGCGCACTCCGCAGATCCACCAGGCTGATCTGATCCTGGAGCGGCAGGTCGCGCGCAATACCGTCATCTCGGCTTCCTACCTCCTCAGCCTTGGCCGCGAACTGCCGAACTTCGTCGACATCAACCTCGACCCCAATAGCCGCACCGATGTCGAATACACCTTCGCCTCCGACTACTACAGTGGGGTGCACGGGCCATACTACGGACACACCCTAACCGTCCCCGTCTACACCGCCCGGTTGAATCCGAACTTCCAGACCATCACCCAGATTCGCTCCAATGTGAATTCCTCTTACAACGCTTTGGTCCTTCAGTTCAATCGCACCATGAGCAAGGGACTGGACTTCCGCTTCAACTACACTTGGTCGCACGCCCTGGATTTCAATCAGAACTCAACCCCCTTCACCACCTACAACAACACCCTCAGCCCAATCCCCTTCACGTACCAGTTCGACGGCGTCAGTCATTATGTCGCTCGTCCCGACTACGGCACTTCCAACTTCGACGTCCGTCACCGCATGGTCGGAAGTCTTTTCTGGACCCCGCGGCTGTTTGCACAATCGCGCGGATTTCTGCACAACGCGCTCGACCATTGGACGGTCGCACCGATCGCCCAGATCGCCACCGGCCAACCCTTCAGCGATGACGTCAGCGGCGAGGCACCCATCACCACCTGCGCCGGTTGCCTGGGATTCATGGGCACCGGCGGGCAGACCCGCCTGCCGTTTCTCGGACGCAACTCTTTCCGCTATGGAAACCTCTACAACGTCGACCTCCGGCTCTCGCGCCGCATCTACTTCGGCGAGCGCAAGGATCTGGAGTTCCTTGCCGAGGCATTCAACCTCTTCAATCACCAGATTGTCACCAACCGCAATAACAGCTATTACAGCGTCTACAATTCCACCCTGGAGTACGACTCCAACTTCAGTACTCCGACCGCCGCCGCCAACACCATCTACCGCGAGCGCGAAATCCAGTTGGGGGCGCGCTTCCACTTCTAGCCCAACTGACGGAAACCCCATTGAATATGGGCGGCGCAACCTGCACCGCCCATGTCAACCGCGCGGCCACCAGGACCTGCCTGCCCAATGTCACGGCGAACCGTGACTAGAGTCACTGCTTCCGCCGCGGAGTAAGTACCTAATGCTCTGTCAGTCGTGTTCTGCATTGTTCGGAACCTTCTGACCGCGGCCCACTCGGGAAGATTAGGGAGAGCGCCGGCGCCGGCAAAATGCAATCAAGCGTAGTTCATTAGGGCAGGAGGCTCTCGATGAACAAGAAAACTCTCATCGCACTCGCCGTAATTCTGATCTTCTGCGGACAAGCATTCTCTCAAGCCGGCACCAAAAGGAAAAGACCGCTTCCCTACGAGTACGGCCGGGTCGTCATCAACAACTACTCCGATACCAACGGCCTTTCTCCCGTCGTCTTCGAACATTGGATTCACCGCTCTAAGTTCACCTGCAGAGTCTGTCACGTCGACATCGGTTTTGCGATGAAGGCCGGAGCCACCGGCATCAACGCCGCCGACAACCAGCGCGGCTACTATTGCGGCACCTGTCATAACGGCAAGATGGTTGTCGATGGAAAAACCGTATTTGCATCCTGCTTAAAAGAGCCAATCATCGAATCCCGGCGCGGACTTATCGTCCGGCCATCCAACGAAGACCTCAGGCGATGCGTACGCTGCCACTCCATGGGACAAAACGTCGCGCGCGATTACGACTTCTTCGAATTCAGTAAGCCGCTTCCAAAAGAGCGCTTCGGCAATGGCATTGATTGGGAAAAATCCGAGGAACTGGGATTCATCAAGCCTGTAAGTCTGCTTGAGGGCGTATCCGTCCAGAGAAAATCTCTCACCGTGCAGAAAGATTTTGCCCTCAACGCAAAAGTGGAAGGAATGCCCGACATCATCTTCTCCCACAAGAAACACACCGTTTGGAATGGATGCGAGCTCTGTCATCCTGACATCTTCATGGGCGTGAAACGGGGAACCTCGCACTATTCGATGGTCGACATATCCGAAGGAAAGTCCTGCGGAGCCTGCCATACCACCGTGGCATTTCCTTTGACTGACTGTCAGCGTTGCCATTCCAAGCCGGTATAAATCTGAGCCGAGGACTCCCATGTTCAAGCCCGTTTGTAATTCGAAGGCGGTCGCGATGATGTTCATCGCGGTCGCCCTCTTCATCGGCCTCGCCAGCCCACACGACGTCAGTGCCGCCAGCGACCCCGCCCTGTCCGAGCTCCAAGCACCAACCGCGCTCGAAGGCTGGCAGAAGGAGTTCGACGACATCTGCTCCAAAACCCAGGACGCAATGACCTTCTCCATCGAGGAGCTGACAGCTCTGGTTCAGAGGTGCGATGCGCTGCTGCCGCAGATTGAAAAGCTCGACGAAACCCAGAAGAAGGTCTACACCGGCCGACTACGAATGTGCCGCGGCCTTTATGCCTACGTGCTCAATTCAAAAAAGAATGAGAAACCGTGAGCGTAGCCGCCTCGTCTCGGCCTTCGCAGCTACCCTCCCTGACAGGAATCCTATGCGCAACTTGTTCCTCTCCACTTTTCTAACGTTGGCGCTCTTCTGTGCCCCGCTGATCTCCTGCCAGCCGACCGCTGCTCCCGTGGCGGCTCACATTGCACTCCCAGCCCCGCTTCGCACCGGAGGCATGTCGCTGAACGACGCCCTCGCCCATCGCCGTTCGATCCGTTCCTTCCAGTCCGCCAAGCTCACCCTGCCGGAGCTATCCCAGCTACTCTGGGCGGCCCAGGGAGTCACCGATGACAAGGGTCATCGCACGGCCCCCTCGGCTCATGCCCAGTACTATCTCCATCTCTACCTCGCGCAGCCCGACGGATTCTTCGAATACCTCCCTGCCGCGCACGCTCTTCGCCAGCTTTCGGACAAGGATCTTCGCGCCGCGCTCTCTTCGCAAGCAACCGTGCAAGCCGCCCCGGTTGTCTTTCTCATCGCGGGCGAATACGACCGCGCCAGCAAGGGCACGGATCGCGAGACCGGCCTCCGCCTCGTCAATCTCGAAGCCGGTCATGCCGCCCAGAACTTGCTCCTTGAGGCCACCGCACTGAATCTTGGGGCCGTCCCTGTCGGTGGGGTTGATCCCAAACAGGCGGCGCAGGCGGCATCGCTGCCCGCCGGCATAACGCCCATCTACCTCGTCCCCGTCGGCCATCCCAAATAGCCCGGCGGAAACAGTCAGAGATAACCCTATCCGGCAACTCGGCATCCTTATTGTGAGCCGGAGAGTTTCCGACGGCGCAACCAGCAACCGTCCACCTGATCGCACCTCACGGCGAGCCGCTGGCGCTCTGCCGACAATCCTCGGCCCACGCAGGCCGCCCATCTGCCCAAGCAGAGAGCTGCACCATATGCGGCATGGTGCACCTCGCAATCCATCCCGGAGGTTCCACATGAATATCACCCTGCAGGCGGCACTTGTGCTTGTGACCCAAGTCGCCCTCAAAGTACTGGGAGCCATCATCCTCTGGATCGTAGGGCGGGCACTCATCCGCTTCGCGCTCAAGCTGATGGTACGCGCGCTCGACCGCCAGACTCTGGACCCGACGGTTGTCGGCTACCTGCGGTCGGCTTTGAGCATACTGCTGAACGTAATCTTAGTGGTCGCGCTGCTCGGCTTCTTCGGCGTCGAGACCGCCTCGTTCGCCGCCTTGCTGGCGGGCGTGGGCATAGCCATCGGAGTCGCCTGGAGTGGCCTGCTTTCCAGCTTTGCCGCCGGCGTCTTCCTCCTGGTGCTGCGCCCCTTCAAGGTTGGAGACTACATCGAAGCGGGTGGAGTCACGGGCACGGTCGAGTCCATTGGGCTGTTCGCCACCATTCTCAACACTCCGGCCAACGTGGTCGCCATTGTCGGCAACTCCAAGGTCTTCGGCGACAACATTATGAATTACACCCGCAATGACCATCGCCGCGTCGATCTGACCGCCCAACTCAACCATCAGGTGAACCCTGATCAGGCCATCGCGCTGTTGAAAGAGGCGATACTGCGCATTCCCAATGTGCTTCCAACTCCGGCTCCCGTGGTCGAGATCTTCGAGTTCAACCTGGCTGGTCCGGTGCTGGTTGTTCGTCCGTACTGCGCCAACCTGCACTATTGGCAGGTCTATTTCGATACCAATCGGCTGATCCGCAATACCTTCAGCCAAGCTGGCTTTCCGGCTCCCGAATACCATTACCTTGTGCACGGCACGATGCAAGAAGAAGCCCGCCAGAATCTGCAACCCGCTGCCTGACCGCCTCGCGGCCAGCCTGAACGAACACGACTTGCCCCACCTCGAACCTCGCGTTCCTCGCCGGTTTCAAGATGGGGCAAGGTCGACGAGACCGCACGCTCTTCTATTGGGCAGCATCACCTATTCTTCCTTGTCTCCACCTCACGCCGCAGCGCAAGCTTCTGTAATCTTGCCGTGCACCCGTTCTAGCAATTCCAGATTCTTCTCCAGAATCCGCTTGTACTGGCGATGATCTGTCCGTGCGATTTCGAAATAAAGCGCACTTTCGCTCCGATCGAGCACTTCGGCGAGAGTGTCACGCTCCTCTGCACTGAGATCGACCTCTCCTCGCAACAGTTGACCTTGCAGTCCCATCAGGAGTTCCAGCTTTTTTTGCAGCATGTGCTTGAACTCGCGATGGTCTGTCCGCGCGATTTCGTGGATGAGCTCACTGTTGTGTCGCGCCAGAGTGTCAGCCAACACCTGCAGTTCGTTGGGCGTAAATTGCACTTGCATAACCGCCTCCCTTCCGCAGCGGCCACAAAATAGCATGTTTACGCCAGAATAAGAAGGCTCGAACCAGACTATATTTTTCAAGGTTCGTGCTGAGGGCGCGACCCCATTCCAACCCCTCCTTTGGCTTGCGTGGGATGGTCTTCAGGCCCACCCTCGTCTTCTATGCATCATTGGCTAATCGCCGCGCGCACTATACGCAAACCGGTAACCCCACCCCTCCGAAGTGTTATCCATATCGTCAATCCATACACGTTTTATGCACCATTTTCAGTGCGCTTTCTGTCAACCACCCCGTCCCCAAACGCCCCAATATGCCCCAGAAAACGCTCTTCGTATCTCAAAAGGCACTATCGTGCCCCAAATTTCTCCCCTTCTCTCTCTTGTCAAGCGAAATTTCTCGTAAATACATTCCAAGCCACTGAATATAAAGATGATACACATCCGCTCAACATGATGGTATCGCTCCGAAAAATTGCTATCCTGAAACTAGGGAAGAATGGCCAAGGTTTCGAGCTCTAAGCTTGCGGCTCGTATTGCGTACTATGTAACTTCCGTATTTTCAAATTTTTAGCTGGAAATATAGGGGGAGGGTAATGCCGCAACATTTCGCAATGGAAGCAGCGCACCACCCCGCTCATCTACACTAGAAAATATGGTTCGTTTCATCGCACTTCTTCTGCTGGCGGCTGTTTTGTGGTTTGCCTGGGCGCTGGCGATTCCGATTGCTCCGGCAGTACCGCAGGATCTGCTATTTCCTGCCGGTTCCTCGTCCAAAATTATCGCCGCCGAGCTTCAGCACGCGGGAGTGATACACAGCCAGTTCGCCTTCGAACTGCTGCACTATTGCCTGCCGGGGAAGAAGCTGAAGGCGGGCGAATACCGGTTTGTGAAGGCGTCCAACGGGTTGGAGGTCTTCGAGCGGATTGCCCGCGGAGACGTGCTGGTGCGCACGGTCGTGGTCCCGGAAGGCTACAACATGTTCGAGATCGCTGCCGCCATCGAAGGCGCGGGGCTGGGAAAGAAAGAAGACTTTCTGGCCGAGGCCACGCATGACACGGCGCTGATCCACGGGGTCGATCCGCAGGCGAAAACGCTGGAAGGATATCTGTTTCCCGACACCTACGCGTTCTCCCGCACGATGACCATGCGGGAGATGGCGGCGGCGATGGTGCGGCGCTTCCAGAAAGAGGCGCAAGGGCTGGGACTGCAGCAGAATGCGCACCGGCTGGTGATCCTCGCCTCGATTGTGGAGAAGGAGACCGCAGACCCGGAAGAGCGGGCCGAGGTGGCCAGCGTGTACGCCAATCGGCTGGCTCGGAACATGGCTCTGGCGGCTGACCCGACGGTGGTGTATGCCGCCATGCTCAAGGGGAATTATCGCGGCGGCATCTATCAGAGCGATCTGCAATCGGACTCGCCTTACAACACGTACAAGTTTGCCGGACTGCCACCGGGGCCGATTGCCAATCCGGGCACGGCGGCGCTGAAGGCCGCCATGCAACCGGCCAACACCGGCTACCTATTCTTTGTCGCCGTGGGGGATGGCAGCGGACGCCACCACTTCTCGGCAAATTTCGAACAGCACGAGCGCAACGTGATTGCCTATCGCAAGGCCGTGAAGGCGCACTGATGCAACTGCCTCCAGCATTGCGCCGGGCCGTGGAGCAGGAGTTGGCGGGCTGCGACGGCGGGAAACTGCGCGCGGCGGCGGCACGGCTCAGCGAGTGCTATCGCGAGGGCGGGGCACGGGACGGCAAACCAGCGGCGCTCTCGAACGACGAGCAGCGCGCGGCCTACCTTGCGGTACGCTTGCCGGCGACCTTTGCCGCCGCCGTCGCCGCGCTGACCTGGACGCGAGAGAGTTGTGGCGATGAAGTGGGTTCCATGCTCGATCTGGGCAGCGGCCCCGGTACGGCGCTGTGGGCGGCCGCCGAAGTCTTTCCTGGGCTGCGTACGGCGACCGCCGTGGAACGCGATTTGAAGCTGATCGAAATCGGCAGCCGTCTCAGCACCACGGCTGGTCACTCGGCGCTGCCGGAAATCAGTTGGCTGCAAGGGGATCTGACGGCAAACCTTCCGGAAGGCACGTGGGACCTGGTCGTCTGCTCGTATGCGCTGAACGAGTTGCGCGAAGGCCAGCGCGCCGGATTGATGCGCGCGGCGTGGGAGCGGACGAAGAAGCTGCTGGTGGTGATTGAGCCGGGGACAAAGGCGGCCTTCGCCAACATTCTCGCCCTGCGCACACGGCTGCTGGCTGAAGGCGCGATGCTTGCGGCTCCGTGTCCGAATGCGCGGGCGTGTCCGATGGCGGGGGGCGGGGACTGGTGCCATTTCCCGGCGCGGGTGGAGCGCACGGCGGAACACCGCCGGCTGAAGGCCGCAATTCTTGGACACGAAGACGAAAAGTTCTCGTACGTGGCATTCTCCCGCGGCGCGGTACGGAGCGCGGTGCAGAATCCGAATGCACGCATCGTACGGCATCCCAAGGTCTTCGGCGGATACACGCAACTGGTGCTGTGCCGCGATGGGGAGATTGCAAACACCACGATCACGCGCTCGAAAAAAGAAGATTGGCGCAGGTTGAAGCGTTTGGGTTGGGGCGATGGCTGGTAGAAAAATAAAACGTCAGTCGTGCTCGGGGAGAAAACGGTATCCGATGCTGCGAACCGTGATGAGATACTTTGGGGTTCCCGGCGAGTCCTCGATATAGCGGCGGAGGCGGACGATGAAGTTGTCGATGGCACGGGTGTCGGTGTCTTCGTGCAGGCCCCAGACCTCTTCGAGAATCTGCTTTCGGCTTACGTTTTCGTTGCGATGCGCGATGAAGTAGCGCAGCAACGAGGCCTCCATGAGAGTGAGCTGAATCTTTCCGGCCGGGGCGGTGAGTTCCAGGGTATTGAAGTCGAGAGTTCGTCCGTCAAAGGTAAACACATCGTGAGGCGGGGGCGGAGCCAGGATGGCAGGCGGAGCTTCATGGTTGGCGGGCGGCGGCAGGTGGGCCTCGGGACCGGTGTCGGAGGCGAGCGGGACGGCGGGCGACAGGCGCTCCTGCGCGGCTTGCTCGCGCTGCCATTGCGTGCGGCGTAGCAGTCCGTGAACGCGGGCGATCAGGATGCTGAGTTCGAAGGGTTTGGGGAGATAGTCGTCGGCACCGGAAGCGAAGCCTTTAAGCACATCCTCGGGACGCGAGCGGGCGGTGAGCATGAGGATGGGAACGAAGTTGCGCGCCGCGCGCAGGGAGTCCGCGACCTCAAAGCCGTTGGCCCCGGGTAGCATAATGTCGAGCACAACGGCGTCAAACAGTTGGTTGCGTTCGAGCAGAAGTTCGAGGGCCGCCTCGCCACTTTCCACGGCGGAGACTTCGTGACCCTCGGCCTCAAGATTGAACAACAGGCCCTGCGCCAGGTGGACTTCATCTTCGACGATCAGAATGCGTGACATCGCGATTGATGGTACCGCAGGCGACGGGCACAGGGCGAGAGGCAAAAACGAGAGCAACCGTTCGCCTCCCACATTCGCCAAAAGCGGGCGGAAGTGGGCCACCCGCAGCGTTTCTTGAGGGCCACCAGTTAAATCGTTCGGCTAGGCCTTGACCGTCTGGGTCTGGCGCGCCAGGGCGGCCATGTGCTGCGCGGCTTCCTTGCCGGTGCGGATGCAATCGGGCACGCCGATACCTTTATAGAAGTTTCCGGCGATGGAGAGATTTTGCATTTGCTTGAGAGTTGCGCCGATGCGCTCAATGCGCTCCAGATGCCCGGGAGTGTACTGGGCCATGGCGCGATCCCAGCGATAAACCTTCACAAACCAGGGGTCGGCGGTGAGTCCGGTAATCTGCTTTAGCTCCTGGCGCACGATGGCCGTGATCTCCGCATCGCTGAACTTCAGCACGCTGGGATCAGTGGCTCCGCCGAGGAAGCAGCGCAGCAGCGCTTTGTTGTCAGGGGCGCGGAACGGAAACTTGGTGTGGACGAAGGTGGTGGCCAACATGCGCGTGCCTTCGCTGCGCGGCACCAGGAAGCCAAATCCCGGAGGGCACGATTTCAACTGGTCGCGCTGATAGCCCAGGGTTACGGTGATCGAGGAGCTGTACTCGACCTTGCCCAGATCCTCAGAGAGCTGAGGGTTGACCGCGGCAAGCATGTGGGATGCGATGCGGGCGGGGGTGGCGAAGATGACGGCGTCAAAGACTTCGGGGCCGCGTGAGGTAATCAGCTCCCAGCCTCCGTCCTTCGGCGATAGTTGGCTGACTGGCGTCGCTTTGCGCAGGCTCTGCGGATTGAGGCGGGCGACGATGGCATCGATCATCTGCTGCATGCCGCCCTGCAGCGAGCTGAACAGCGGCTTGGGAGAGGAACCATTGGCCTTGCGCATCGCCGCCAGTTTCTTGCGGCCAGCCAGCATGGCGCGGCACAGCGAACCGTAGTGCTCCTCCATCTCAACAAACTTTGGCAGCACGGCGCGGACGCTGAGCGATGCGGCAGCGCCGCCATAGACGCCGGAGAGCAGGGGGTCGGCAAGACGATCGACGACTTCGGCTCCGAAGTGGCGCTCGACCATCTGGGCAACGGTTTCATCCTGGTCCACGGGAGTTGGCGGATGAAGTAATTCGCCGAGCATTTTGAACTTGGTTCCCCACGAGAACAGAGGGCTGAGCGCCGTCGGAATCAGCTTGGTAGGCACCATGAACATGAGGCCATCGGGCATGGGAATGAGGCGGCCTTTGACCACGATGTAGGTGATGCGCTGGGCATCGTTGGAGCCGATGAGATCGTGGGCAATGCCGAGTTCGGCGCAGAGCTGATTGGCCCAGGGCTTTTCGGTAAGGAACGAATCGGGACCGCCTTCGACTACGCAGTCGCCTATTTTGTCGCTGAACATGACGCCGCCGAGGCGGTCGCTGGATTCAAATAGCGAGTATTCGATGGGGGCTCCGGCAGCGCGCTCCTGCTCCAGGTAATAGGCGGCACTGAGTCCCGAGATTCCACCACCGATGATTGCGATACGCATGTACGAAACTCCTCACAACTACAACGACAAGAACAACACTGATTGTCGGAGCCGCGCGACGACCCCACATTCGCCAACAGCGGGCGGATGTGGGCCACCCTGAGTTCAGGCACCGGATTGGGCCGCGACAGCAAGGCGGGTGCGCACCAGCTGGGCGACGGCGCGAGCAAAGAGCACGGAGTCATTGAGCGACTCGGCCCGGGTGAGGACAATGCCATGTCCGGCAGCAAAGTCCTTGCATGCGATATCGATATCGTAGAGCACTTCGACGTGATCGCAGACGAAGCCGATAGGCTGGACAAAAAGAAATTTGTGACCGGCGGCGGCCAGTTCCTCGATCACGCTTTCGAGCGTGGGACCGAGCCACTCTCCGGCACTTATTCCCTGACTCTGAAAGGCGAAGTGCCAGCGTCCGGCAATTTCCGGAACGCTGGCGGCAACCAACTCGGCGGTTTCGCGAGTCTGGCGCTCGTAGTCATCTCCGGCTTCGATGGTTCGCACCGGGACGCTATGGGCGGTGAAGAGAACCGGCACGGGGGCGTTGGCTTCGAGACAAGCACGCGACCAGCCGTCACGCAACTTCTCGGAAAAGGCGCGGATGAGCAAGGGCTCGGCGTGCCACTCGGGAACGAAGTCCAGGATGAACGGAGCTTCGCCGGTCTCGCTGGTCAGCGCGCGGCGATAGAGTCCGACGCTGGTTTGGGAGTTGTGCGGGGCGAGGCAGATGGTGATGGCGTGGGTGACGCCGTCGGCGGCCATGCGCGAAAGTGTCTCGCGGATGTACGGTTTCCAGTTGCGCATGCCGACATAGGTGGGCAGGCATAGCTCCTGGGAGATATGCGCGGCCTGCTGCATGGTGATTTCGGTGAGGGGCGAGCGTCCGATGAGGGAGTAGCGGCGCTGGATCTCCTCGACCACGGCGGGGGCGAGCGGCCGCCCGCTGGTTACGTTGGCCAAATAGGCCGGAATCTCCTCGATTCGATCTGGAGTTCCATGCGCAAGCAGCAGGACGGCAGGCTTCTTCTGCATACTATCGGTATCCGGCGACGGCGCCGTGACGCTGCGCCGAATACTCCTGAACAAACTTGGCCAAGTTCTTCACGTTCTCCACTGGAGTCTGGGGCAGAATGCCGTGACCGAGGTTGAAGACGTGTCCGGGACGGCCGTCGGCGAGATCCAGAATGTTCTTGGCGCGCTGCTTGATCTCATCCCATTCGGCAAAGAGCAGGACGGGGTCGAGATTGCCCTGCACGGCGGGACGGTGGTTCAACAGCTTCCAGCCTTCATCGAAGGGAACCCGCCAGTCCAGTCCGATGACATCGGCTTCAGTTTCATTCATGGAGGGCAGCAGGGTGGTGCTGTCGGTTCCGAAGTAGATGATGGGCACGCCGGTCTTCTTCAGGGCGGAGATCAATTCCTTGGTGCGCGGCAGAACGTACTTGCGGTAGTCCTCCACGCTGAGGCAGCCGACCCAGCTATCGAAGACCTGAATGACATCAGCACCAGCCTTGACCTGGTCCGCGATGTAGGCGATGAGCACGAGGTTGAGCTTACGCAACATCTCGTCCCACACCTGGGGCTGACGGTACATGAGCTTTTTGACTTCGATGTAATTGCGCGAACCGCCGCCCTCGATCATGTAGCTGGCGAGGGTGAAGGGCGCACCACAGAATCCGATCATCGGAAGCTTATTGCCCCAGTGCTTGACGCACATGGCGATGGCCTCGGAAACATACATCAACTCAGGCGCGCCATGGGTGGTGAGAACCTTCACATCTTCCGCGGTGCGGATAGGCTTCTCGATCACCGGGCCTTCGGAGGCGGAGAAGTGAAAGGGCAGACCCATGACTTCCAGAGGAAGCAGCAGGTCGGCAAAGATGATGGCGGCGTCGACGCCCAGAGCCTCGGCTGCGGTGATGGTGACTTCGGCAGCCAGCGCGGGTTGCTTACAGATTTCGACGAGGGAGTGGTGCTTGCGGACTTCGCGGTACTCGGACATGTAACGTCCCGCCTGGCGCATAAACCAAACAGGGGTCGAGTCGGTGGGAAGACCTTTACAAGCACGGACGAATAGCGAATTGGGAGACGACATAAAGGTTAAAGTTTAACAGAGCGGGGAAATTGTCGCTTGTGACAGAGGTCACAGGCAGAGCGCAGGCGATACGCCGAATCCCACATTCGCCAACGGAGGGCGGCGGTGGGCCACCTGTGAGGCAGGAAGATCAAAATCCCCACTCTAGCCAAAGGATGGCTAGAGTGGGATGTTCTTAGTGGCGGAAGTGACGGACGCCGGTCAGGACCATGGCGAGGTTGAGGCGGTCGGCGGTGTCGATGACCTCCTGGTCGCGCACAGAGCCACCGGGCTGGATGATGGCGGTGGCTCCAGCCTTGGCAATGACCTCGACGCCATCGGGGAAGGGGAAAAAGGCGTCGCTGGCGGCGACGGTTCCCGCCAGGGGCAACACCGCCTTGTCCGCACCAATGCGGGCGGAATCCACGCGGCTCATCTGGCCGGCTCCGACGCCGACGCTCTGGCCATCGCGCGCATACAGGATGGCATTCGACTTGACGTGCTTGCAAATCTTCCAGGCGAAGAGCAGAGCACGCATCTCCTCGGCGGTGGGCGGGCGCTTGCTGACCACCTTCAAGTCGGCTTCGGTGAGCGGGTACACATCGTTGTCCTGGACGAGGACTCCGCCGGAGACATTCTTGAGCACCCATTTCTGCTGGAACTCGGCGATCTCGACGAGGCGAAGGTTTTTCTTTTTGGCGAAGAGTTCGCGAGCCTCGGGGGTAAAGCCGGGGGCGGCGATGGCTTCGACGAAGATCTTGGCCATCTCGGCAGCGGCTTCGCCGTCGATCACGCCATTGACTCCGATAACACCTCCGAAGGCAGAGACCGGATCGCACTCGAGAGCGCGGAGGTAGGCTTCGGCCAGAGTGGCTCCGGTGGCGGTGCCGCAGGGGTTGGTGTGCTTGATGATGGCGCACACCGGTTCGGTGAATTCCTGGGCCAGATCCCATGCGGCCTGGAGATCGACGATGTTGTTGTAACTGAGCTCCTTACCTTGCAATTGGCGGCCGTTGGCCACGCCTTTGCCGCTGCCGTCGGAGTAGAGCGCGGCTTTCTGATGCGGGTTCTCGCCGTAACGGAGATCAAATGCTTTGTGAAATTGGAGGCGCAAAGTCTCGGGAAAGCTGGCGCTCTGGCCAATCTCGCTGATGTCAAACTGGGACTGGTCATCCACGGTGATTTCGGCGAGGGTGTTGGCGATTGCCGTGTCATAGGCGGCGGTGGTGGCAAAGGCCTTCTGCGCCAGGCTCCAGTGGGTTTTGAGGGAGAGCTCGCCGGCGTGCTGTTCCAGTTCCTGGGCGATGGCTTCGTAGTCTGCGACAGAGGTTACGATGGCAACGTCCTGAAAATTCTTGGCCGCCGAGCGCACCATCGAGGGTCCACCGATGTCGATATTTTCGATGATCTCTTCAAAGTGAACGCCTGACTTACCGGCTGTTTTTTCAAAGGCATACAGGTTCACCACCAGCATATCGACGGGTTCGATGCCGTGCTCCCGGACGGCGGCGACATGAGCCGGGTTGGAGCGCACGTGGAGGATGGCGCCGTGAACTTTGGGATGGAGGGTTTTGACCCGGCCATCGAGCATCTCGGGGAAGCCGGTGAGGTCGCTGATATCGCGCACATTCAGTCCTGCGTTGCGGAGCACTTGGGCGGTACCGCCGGTGGAGATCAGCTCGACATTCTGGGCGGCAAGCCGCCGGGCAAACTCGACCAGCCCTGTTTTGTCGGTGACGCTCAGGATGGCACGCTTAATTTTCGCCATGATTTCCTCGCTAATTAATGATGAAGCCTCCCGGGAATCCAGGGAGGGACAACCGCACCTGCGGATTTCGCCAACGGTGCGGAGGCCTGGGGACGGCAAAGGACTAGATATCTTTGCGGGCGCGCGCCTTGAGCCGCACCTGCCCGCCCTTCACCATTACAGTGTACTCGACGGCTTGGCAGTTGAATTGGGAGCGAATCTGATTGGACTTGATTTGCACAAACGCCGCGAAGGCGTCAAAGGCACCGAGGGGTTGGCCGGCCGCCTCGCGGGCGCGGACGACGGCTTCATAGAGAGCCACGACCTCGATGACATCGCTGGTGAAGATGAGAAAGCTTTCGGCCTGAGCCTCGTCTACCGCGAAAAGAGTCTTGGGGTTATCGAGGTGGCCGAACCCGCCCACCCCGAGCAGAGCATCCTGCGGACGGCGATAGCCCTCGTCTTTGATTTTGGCTTTGCGCCGCCAGAGATCGCTGAAAACCGCATATTTTTGAGCTATGCCCGAGAGCCGATAACGCTGCGGATAGGTGAGGCGGGAATTCTCCATATTTTGCTTGATGAGACTCTGAACCCGAGAGTCGGTGTCCACCGGGGGCTTCTTGGCTCCGCCGGCAAAGTAGATGTCGTACTCGATCTTCAGTCGCCGGAAAGAGTCTTCCAGTAGTACTAATTCTTCATCTATGGTCACGAGAGCACGCGATAGCAGTCATGAAACGAAGCGAAACAGAACGGGGGAGCTGCTGTCTGGGAATATAGCACAAGCCACGACGCGAGGCTGCTCTCGAAAGTCGGCCCGATGGCTCGGGAGAGGTGGTCCGGCTGGTCACCGTCTTCAAGCGAAAATAAAATTGTTCTACGCAGGACGTCGGATGGGGCCTTAACTCGCATCTAAGTCCCTATGTTTCGTGGCGAGAAAATCCGGATTGCGATCGCTGATGACCATGCTGTGTTGCGTGAATCACTCGGCGCGCTGCTGGCGTCGCACCGTGATTTTGAAGTAGTGGGCATGGCCAGCAATGGCTCGGAAGCCCTAGAACTGGTTGAAACCCAACATCCAGACGTGCTATTGCTCGATCTTTTCATGCCGGAAACGGATGGCTTTGAGGTGCTGCGTCAGCTCGACCGTGGCAGTGTAAAGGTCGCCAGCGTTGTCTTGACGGGCTCGGAGAGTCAGCCTGACTATGTGCAGGTGGTTCGACTGGGGGCGCGGGGGTTGGTGCTGAAAGGCGATACCCCGGAGAAGCTGTTCACGGCCATTCGGACGGTGGCCGACGGCGAACTGGCGTTCAGCGACGACGTGGCCCAGGGAGTACTGATGGCTATGTCAGTGGAAACCCAGCAGGAGCGGGCCGCCAATCTGCATCGGCTGAGTGAACGCGAAAAACAGATTGCGTACCTGGTGGCACGGGGCATGAAAAACAAGGACATTGCGCAACAGCTTACGATCAGTGAAAACACGGTGAAACGGCACCTGCAAAGCATTTTCAGCAAAACTGGTGCTCGCGACCGGCTGGAATTGGCCGTGATCGCCTTGACCGAAAGTCCCAACGCAGCCTGACGGGCTACCGTCCGGCTGGAACCGCCATCTTCTTCACCATCGCCAGCACTAATTTGCGATCACTGTCATTCAGACTGCTGGAATAGCGCCGTATCTGGGAAAGGAACCGCACTTCGTCTTCACTGAGTTGCGGCAGATTTTTGGCGCTGTCCGCAGGATTCTCCGCAAAGAACTGGCCGAGTGGGATCTCCAGTGAACCGGCGATCTTAGCCAGCGTGTCCAGCGAAGGAATAGTATGTCCGTTCTCAACCCGGGAAAGGTAGCAGCGCAGGAGCCCGGTGCGCTTCTCGATGTCACCCTGTGACATACCTTTCTGCAAACGGAAGTTTCGGATAGTTTCGCCAATGTTCATTTTCGCTATTTTTCCAACGCGCGAACCGACGCGTAGACTGCCGTAGTATGGGGGAGTCTGAATAGTAACCAGAGTGCAAACTGGAGCGCAAGGGAAATTTTCACAAGGTTACTGCCGTCACAGTGCTGTGTGACGGGTAAGCGCCCACAGCCTGAGCGGCATGCGTTGCCTCGCACCCGGCTGCGAACTTAGAGCAGCGTTCAGTGAGCAGCTCAAGGAATTCTGGCCGGACATAAACCATGCGGTGTTTCACACGAAGTGACGAAAGTAACATTGCAGTTGTCTTCCGGGTGTCTTCAAGGTTTGGCAACGTGCTCACAATGTGTCAAGATTTCGTCCTGAGTTTCTGTCTGCGTGATGCGGCATGGCGAAAACGTTTTAGGGGAGAGTGAGTGGTAATGGAAATTCCTGATTACTACGAGTTTCTTCAAATCAGCCCGAGTGCAGAGGCTGACACGATCCATCGCGTTTATAGATTTCTGGCGGCCCGGTTTCACCCCGATAACCGCGACACGGGCGATGCCGGAAGATTCTTCCTGTTGAAACAAGCCTATGAAGTGTTGTCCAAACCGGAGAGCCGCGCGGCATACGACGCGAATCGCCAGGCCTCCCAGCCCGAACCGCTATCGGCGTGGGTTGATTTCATGGACAACATGGAGGGTGAATTGAACCGGCGGTTGGCAGTGCTGACGGTGTTGTATTTTCAGCGCCGCACAAATCCGAACCGGCCAGAGGTTTCCTTTCGCGAGATCGAAGCCCGGCTTGGGTTTCCTCGTGATTATTTGATATTCACGGCGTGGTATCTCCGAACCAAGGGATTCATCACCCGAGCGGATGACTCAGAGTTCACGATTACGGCTGACGGGGTGGACTTTGTGGAAACGCAACGAACGAATATCCCGGTTCTGGAGAAATTGCTGAGCAGTGGCGAGAGGTCCTCAGCTACGGCCACCGTGGCGCCCGACGGAGCGGCGGCAAACTAAGTTGCCGCTGTCGGTTCAGCGGGCCCGGCGGATTGCAGCATAGAGACTCTCGCCAACACCGATGACGGCCAAGGCGAGAGCTATATGCGCCACCTGAATCGCTCCCAGGGTGTGGAAGGTGAGCGGGAGTTGCTTTAATCCGACCACCGGCAGCAGTACGGCGAACACCACGCCGAGAATGCCGGGGACAACACCGCCTTTGGTTAAGGCAATCACTGCCAGAACGAAGACCACTGCGGCCACAATGAAGCCGGAGCCGAAATGCGGTCCTAGATACTGTGGGCGCCCGGTCCACACCAGTGCTCCAAAAACCAGAGCCGCCAAGCCGAGCACGCGTACCAGCATGATGAGAGCCTTTGCCAAAGCAGTACTCCTTTGAGTCGCCGATTGTACTCTGTTTGGATTCCAGTCTGGGCGATTCGATTCTTCGGATCGAGGGGATGAGAGGGCGCGCGAGCAAAACATTCTTTGCGGAATTCGCGATACACTCTGCCATGCGCTTTCAATGCCAGTCCGGATGCGTTCGCTGCTGCGAACAGAAGGGCTTCGTGTATGTCACCCGCGAGGATATCGTGCGCCTGGCCGAGCACGTTGGGTTGACCCAGGCGGAATTCAAGCGGCGTTATCTCTGCGGCAGCGCTCCGCTGTTGCGTTTTCGTAAACAGCGCCATAAACAGTGTCCGTTCCTGCTAGCCAACGGCTGCTCTGTCCACTCGATCAAACCGCTGCAATGCAGTTCCTTTCCCTACTGGCCTGAGCTGCTGGCCAGCGTCTACGAGCGCCGCGAAGCCGCAAAATACTGTCCGGGAATGAATCGGGGGCCGGTGGTGAATGTGGAAACCGCCCGCGAGGTCGCCGCCCGGGTTCAGTTGGCATTTCCCGAGCTTTACGACGAGGAGTAGGGGTGCGATCAGGTGCAGGAATCTGCGCATTCGTCGCGGGAATGAACACTGAGTCAACAGCCCCACTCAAGCCCAAAAGAAGGGATTGAATGGGCCAGGCTCCAAAGAAAATGGGCCACTTTCGAAAGAATGAAGAGTGTGGATTGGCCACTTAGGAATATTCGTTGCACCATCTACTCTCATTTCTGCATCTTTCCTACAGTTCTGATTTTTGCGGAGGAGGAGACTTGTGCTGGTCGCCATCCTGAAGGAAGAGAGGGAGGACGAGACTCGCGTGGCGCTGACGCCGGATGCGGCAAAGGCGCTGGCTGGAATGGGTTTCGGCGTGGCGGTGGAAAGCGGCGCTGGATTGCAATCTGGAGCCAGTGACGAGGACTACCAGGAGGTTGGCGCCAGCATTTCGACGAAGCGCGGGGAGTTGCTCGCCTCGGCGGATATTTTTCCGGTGGTCAACGCGCTCCCGGCGGGAGACCAAGGGAAGCTGAAGAGCGGCAGCGTGATGATCGGCTTCCTGCGTCCTTTGGACGAACCGGCGGCGCTGACGGTGGCCGTCCAGCGCGGGGTTACGCTGTTCTCGATGGAACTGGTACCCCGGATTACGCGGGCGCAGTCGATGGATGCGCTGTCGTCGATGGCAACGGTGGCGGGATACAAGGCGGTGATCGTGGCCGCTGACCACCTTCCCAAACTCTTCCCCTTGCTGATGACCGCGGCCGGGACAATTCCTCCGGCGAAGGTTCTGGTGCTGGGCGCGGGAGTTGCGGGATTGCAGGCGATTGCGACCGCGCGGCGGCTTGGGGCGGTGGTGGAAGCCTACGATGTGCGCGCTGCCGCCGGTGAGCAGGTGAGGTCACTGGGCGCTAAGTTCATCGACGTCGATCTGGGCGGCTTGCAGACCGAAGACAAGGGCGGGTATGCCAAGGAATTGAGTCCGGAAGCACTGGAACTCGGGCAGCAGGCCATTGCCAAGGCGGCGAAAATCGCGGACGTTGTGATCTCCACTGCCCAGGTTCCGGGACGACGTGCTCCGCTGATGATCCCGGCGGCGGTGGTGGAGGCGATGCGGCCCGGGTCAATCATCTTCGACCTAGCGGCGCCGGCTGGAGGAAACTGCGCGGTTACCAAGCCCGGCGAGACCATTGTCTATCACGGCGTGACGGTGTTCGGGCCGGTCAATCTGGCGGCGGAGATGCCGGTGCACGCCAGCATGCTGTACTCGCGCAACGTGAGCAACTTTCTGCAACTGATTCTGAAAAAAGGCGAGCTGAATATCAACCGCGCCGACGAGATCATCGCGGGCTCATGCGTGGCGTTCGGCGGCGAGATCGTCAACGAGCGCGTGGCGGCGGTGGCTCGCGCGCCGCAGGCTTAGGAGAATCGATGCAAGCCATCCAATCAATTAATCCCGCGGTACTGATTGCTTCGATGTATGTGTTTGTGCTGGCGGCGTTTCTGGGCTACCAGTTGATTTCGCGGGTTCCGCCGCTGCTGCACACGCCGCTGATGTCGGCCACGAATGCGATTTCCGGTATCTCGCTGATCGGCTCGCTGGTGATCGCGGGAATGAACAAGGTGGACTTCCATGCGCTGGCCGGGGGCGGCGCGGCGGCCAAACCGTCGATTGCCACGTTGCTTGGTTTCATCGCGGTGGTCACGGCCACCACCAACGTCGTCGGCGGCTTCGGAATCACCGATCGAATGTTGAAGATGTTCCAGCAGCGGAAGGCGGCAAAGGGAGGAAAGAAGTAATGGAGGCCAGCGGCGTCAATTACTTCCTGGAATTCACTTACCTCATCGCCTCGATACTCTTCATTCTCGGATTGAAGGGTCTAAGCCATCCGGAAACCGCGCGGCGTGGCATGTTTATGGCCGAGGCGGGAATGCTGGCGGCAATCATCGGCACGCTCTTCCACCATGGAATTATCACCTACGAGTGGATTGCCGCCGGACTGATCATCGGCACCATCATCGGCGGACTGATGGCGGTGTGGGTTCCGATGACCGCGATGCCGCAGCGAACTGCGCTCTCCCACGCCTTTGGCGCGTTTGCCGCAGCCCTGGTGGGCATCGCGGAGTTCATGCTGCACGGCGGCCTGACGATGCCGGTGTTCACGCGCAGCGCGCTGGGCTTCGAGGTGATGCTGGGTTCGCTCACCACCACCGGATCGCTGATCGCAGCCAGTAAGTTGCAGGGACTGATCCGCGGCACGCCGATTCAATTCAAGGGACAGCAGTATGTGAATGCGCTGCTTTTTGCCAGCACGGTCGGGTGCTTTTTGTACTCGGTGGTGAATCCTGGCGCCCCAGGCGTGTTTTACACGATGACGGGCCTGGGATTTCTTTCTGGAGTGATGATCGTGATTCCGATCGGTTCGGCGGACATGCCGGTGGTGATGTCACTGTTGAACAGCTACGCGGGTTTGGCTGCGGCCGCTACCGGCTTTGTGCTCGGCAATAACGTGCTGATCATCGCCGGTACGCTGGATGGATTCTCCGGCTTTATCCTGTCGATTCTGATGTGCAAGGCGATGAACCGCTCGATCTCCAACGTTTTGTTCGGGGGCTTCGGGGCGGTGCACCACACGGCAGGCGCGGCCGCTACGGGAGAGATGCGCGAGATCTCGCTGGAAGACGCAGCGGTTCGGCTCGCCTATGCCAATAAGGTAGTCTTTGTTCCCGGCTACGGACTGGCCACGGCGCAGGCGCAACATGCGGTACGGGACCTGGCGACCGCCCTGGAAGAGCGCGGTGTGACCGTGAAATATGGCATCCACCCAGTGGCAGGACGCATGCCCGGGCACATGAATGTGTTGCTCGCCGAGGCCAATGTTCCCTACGGCGATCTGTACGAGATGGAACGGATCAACCCCGAATTTCCGACCACGGACGTTGCCGTAGTGGTGGGAGCAAACGACGTGGTGAACCCGGACGCGCGCGATAATTCCAACAGCCCGATTGCCGGGATGCCGATCCTCGAAGTGGACAAGGCAAAGTCGGTGATCGTGCTCAAGCGCGGTCAGGGACGAGGCTTCTCCGGTCTGGAGAATCCATTGTTCTACAAGCCGGTGACCAGCATGCTTTACGGAGATGCCAAAGCGTCGCTGAGCCAACTTGCGCAGGAGGTGAAAAATGTATGAGTCCGGCGCGATTTCCATCCCCCCTGGGAATTGAGATGAGCGTGAGAGTACGCTTGGCAACGGCGGCGGATGCCGAGCAGATAACGCAGCTTTCCGGACAGTTGGGATATCCGGCCACCACGGCGGAAACGCTTCGAAGGCTGGTTGAAATCGGCAGCAACGGCGAACACGCCGTATTGGTTGCCGAGAGCGGAGGAATACTGCTCGGCTGGATTCATGTTGTTGTCTCGCACTCACTGCTGACCGAGCGGCGGGCGGAAATCGCCGGACTGGTGGTGGACGAACAGCACAGGAGTCGCGGCATTGGCCAGGTGCTGATGGAAGACGCGGAGGAATGGGCTCGGAAGCAGGGATGCGACTCAGTACGGCTGCATTCGAATGTGCTGCGACCCCGCGCTCACACCTTCTACGAGCGGCTCGGGTACCACGTGACAAAATTACAGAAGGCTTTCCGCAAAGAGCTCGCTTAGCGATCCCCACACCGTCAAACTAAACTCCTGACAAGCACACGCCCGGCAATCAAGTACACCGGCTCTTGAGTTAAGTTATCTTTCAGAGGGCGAGGCTATCTTTGGGCCAATGTGCGGCGGATAGGGTCCTGCGCACAGCAGGGTAGTGGAACATAGGAGAACATATGCAACTCCCGGCGGCACTTTCCATCTATAGTCCGGCCAACCGGCGAAGACTGCTGACGGTTGCGGGCCTGATGGTAGTGCTGGTGGCCGCGCTGGACTGGTGGACAAAACCCTTTATTTCCCTCGGATTTCTCTACCTGTTTCCGATCATGATTGCGGGCGGTTTTTTGTCGCGCACTCGAATCGTCAGTTTTGCCGTGATCTGCGCATATTTGCAGGAGGAGTTCAGTAATCTTCCAGCAGGCGACGCCTGGCCGCGACTGATCCTCTCCTCGGCAGGGTTCATCGGCACCGGGTTGTTCATCTATGAGTTGCTGCGCAACCGCCGCATCGTTCTCGATCACCTGAATGAAGTTGAGACCCAGGTGCGGGCGCGGCGCGAGGCCGAGGAACAATTGCAGGTGTTGGTGGAAAGCAGTCCAGCGGCCATCGTCACCTTGGACGCGAATGGAACTATTCTGCTGGCCAATGAAGCGGCGCAGGAGATGCTGGCTTCCGGTGGTCCGGCGTTACCAGGTCAGAATACTTTTGCATATCTTCCCGCACTCTATGGGGCGGTGCAGTCGCGGAATTGGAAGAACTTTCGCACCACGCTGCAATGCAAGGGTCACCGAAGTAATGGAGAGGTTTTTCTGGCGGGGGTTTGGTTTTCAACCTATTCGTCCAGCTCCGGAAACCGGTTGGCGGCAATCTTCGTCGATCTGTCAGAAGACCTGCGAAGTCGTGAGGACCTGAACCTGGACTATCTTTTGACGAACATGAGAATCCTGATGAGCGCCGTTTCTCACGAGATCCGCAACCTGTGCGGCGCGGCGCTGGTGGTTCACAAGAATCTGACGAAGGTGAGCGAACTGCGGGGCAATGCCGACTTCGAAGCACTGGGAACACTGATTCAGGGGCTGGAACAAATCTCGGCTATGGAACTGCGCGGATCTTCCAAACAGCCGCGCACGTCGATCGAGTTAACCTCTGTGCTGGACGAACTGCGGGTACTGATTGAGACGGTTTGCCACGAGCACGACATTACCGTGCATTGGGAGGAAACCGGAGCTGTTCCTTTGGTGTGGGCGGATCGTTATGGACTCATGCAGGTTTTCCTGAATCTTTCCAAGAACAGCATTCGCGCCATGGAGAGCGTTGCGGACAAACATCTCACCATCCGCACGACCGTGTACGAAGAATCGGTCACCATACGCTTTGAGGACACCGGAACAGGAATCGCTGACCCGCTAAGTCTTTTCCGGCCGTTTCAAAATGATGCGCAAGGCACTGGGTTGGGATTGTACGTCTCACGAGCTCTGGTCAAGAGCTTTGGCGGTGATCTGGTGTATGAGCACAGAGACCAGGGTTGCTGTTTTGCCGTGGTGCTGGAGAGCGTGAGCCATACGGAGGAGGCGGACCATGCCTGAACAGCGTGCGAACATTCTTCTAGTCGATGATCACGCGCTGTTTCGCGACAGCGTGGGCCGCTTCCTGGAATCAGACTTCAGGGTTGTGGGGGGCTGCGCCACGATTCATGAAGCCAGCGAAATCCTGCGACATAACGCGGTTGACTTGGTGCTGCTTGACTTCGACCTCGGGGAGCGGGACGGCATCGACTTCATGCGGGTTGCCGAGAGCATCGGTTACAAGGGCAAGGTCCTGCTGGTGACGGCCGGAGTGGATGAGACCAGTGCGGCGAACCTGGTGAAGCGCGGCATCGCCGGCGTGTTTCTGAAGCACGATCCTCCTGCGGTGCTGGTGGACGCGATTCGGGCCGTGCTCTCCGGAAAAGTCTGGTTCGAGCAGGATTATCTGCATAAACTCTTGGGAAATGCCGAGAATGTGGAACTGCCCCGCACACGCAAGCTGACGGAGCGTGAACAGCAGGTGCTTGCCGGCGTTTTTGAGGGACTGGCCAACAAGCAGATCGCCGACCGTCTGCAAGTATCCGAGAGCTCGGTAAAAGCCACTCTGCAGCAGTTGTTCCAGAAAACCGGAGTTCGCACCCGGAGTCAACTGGTCAGGATCGCGCTCGAACAATATCGCGACTTGATCTGAGGCTAAGCGGTCGGTGCGGCGTTGTCTTTCTTCGCCGGGGCGGCCTGGGCCGTAGCTGCAGGATCGTCACTCACAGCTTTCTTGAAATTTTTGATTCCGTCGCCGAGTCCTTTGCCGAGTTCGGATAACTTGCTCGGACCGAACACGAGCAGGGCAATGAACAGGATCACGATCAAATGCATCGGTTGTAGCAGTCCTTCAAACATCTAGAGCCTCCAAAACGGCGGATTGGTTTACGCGTTATCTGCGATCTGCGGCTAAGAATGAGGTTAACCGAAAACTTGGGCTGCGCTTCAATATCTTTTGATAGCCGAGTTGGATTTGGGGAAAAGGTAGAGTGAGTCATTGTACTCAGTTCCAAATTGGTACAGCCTTTCCGAATTTGGGACAAATCCGCCTAGGGACACTCAGGAATGGTGATAAAAACACTGCCAATGGTGGAGTAAGTTCCGGCCGTGACAGCCAGCACTTCGCCGCATCCAGATGGGCGCTGTCATCTGCCCCAATGCCACACGGGAGGCGGCAATGTCCACGCTCAGCGCAAAGCTTTCTACCGGCAGCAAAGGCCGCTCAAACGTTGCGTTTCTGGAGCACGATAACTTTGAGCGGTACGGAAACTATACCCGGCTTCATTATGAGGATCAGAGTTTTTCAAGTTTCGACGAATTGGTCTACGCGGGGCGAATCGCCCGCACGCTGATGGACCGAGGCATACGGCCGGGAGAGCGGGTCCTTACGGTGATGCCGAACACGCCTGAACTGACTGCTACGTTCCAGGCCGTGTGGACGATCGGCGCGGTGATGGTTCCGGTGAATCCGCTATGGTCCGCGCCGGAGCTGACATACGCAATCAACAACTCCGGGGCGGCCGCCATATTGACGGTTCCTTTGCTGACCTTGCGCGTACACGAAGCGGCGGTCGCGGGCAACCTGTCGCCGCGCCTGCTTTGCTTCGGAGAGACCAGCGTTACGGGCTTCGAGAACATCGCACCGGATATCGCCACGGCTCCCGCAGAATGCACTCCGGCGGACCGCGCGGCGAGCGATATCGCGATGCTGCTGTACACGTCGGGAACTACGGCACGTCCCAAGGCAGTGATCGTCACTCACGGGAACATTCCGGCGGCGCTGGAGGCGGTGCATCGGGTGAACCCGGCGTTGCCCCGCCGTCCGATACTCCATGTGCTGCCGATGAACCATATCTTCGGCGTGCTGATTGTGCAGTTGGCGAATCGCTGGGGATTTCCCTCGGTGCTAATGCGCCAGTTTGATCCGGTGGCAATCTTCAAGGCAATTCAGGAAAAGCAGATCGGCTACATCATCATGGTTCCCACCATGCTGATGTATTTACTGCACCACCCGGAGCGCCCGAAGTATGACTTCTCCAGCCTGTACCGGATCATCACCGGGGGTGCGAGTCTTCCGGAACCGCTCCGGCTTAGCTTCCAACAGGCGTTCCGATGCCGGGTTGACCAGGGCTATGGCATGTCCGAGACCGGGTTTATCTCGTGCTACGGCGATCACGAAAGCTATCGCACGGGCTCTTCGGGATGGCCCTGCCCGGGCTTTGAAGTTCGTATCATGGACGATCAAGACCACGTTTTGCCGCCGCCGACGGTGGGAGAAATCTGCGTGCGGGGCGCCAGCATTATGCCCGGCTATTGGAACGACCCCGCCAGTACCAGTCAGTCCATTCGCGATCAATGGTTCCACACCGGAGATGTGGGATATCTGGACGGCGATGGCTATTTGTACATCACCGACCGCAAGAAGGATCTGATCATCAAGGGCGGAGAGAACATTTCGCCGCGCGAGATTGAAGAGGCAATTTACCTCTATCCGGCGGTTGCGGAAGCGGCGGTCGTGGGGATTCCAGATGCAGACTTTGGCGAACAAATCTGCGCGGTGATTCAGCTCCGTCCGGAGGTCACGGCCAGCGAAAGCGAAATTCGAGAACACGTCGCGCGGTATATTGGTAAGTTCAAGAGACCGGCTTACGTTGTGTTCCTGGCTACGCTGCCGCGGACCTCAACCGGAAAAGTGAATAAGCAACTGCTTCGCGAGCACGTCGCGGGGTTGAAGACGAATCGACTGTTGCACGCGGAGTAGCTTCCCGACTTCGCGGGGTAGGTAATGAACGTCAGACTACAATTTAGCGGTCCGGCGCGGTACCGGACAAAGAGTGCGGCGCTGCTGTTCAGGGCGGCGGTCGAGGTGTGGCTGCGCCGTTTGCGGAACGGGCCGCGATGCGCGTTGTGGAACTTTGCGGCAGAGATCAGCACGGAGATTGCGCAGCGGCAGTTACTCACCGCGTTCAGAATGCGCGATGTGAAGGAAGCCCGGAGTTATCTCGACGCGGTGGCAGTTCACTCCAGCGCACTTCGCCAGGTCGGCATTAGGAATGTGGTTCAGGGGAACTTCAAGGGAAATTGGGTTACTCCAAAAGACCAGGATTCGGGGGTGACGATCTTATATTTGCACGGCGGAGGATATGCGTTCTATCCGAGGGGTTTTTATAACAATCTGGCCGCGATGATTGCGTTCTCTGCGCGAGCCAAACTCTTTGCCGTCGATTACCGGTTATCGCCCGAGCACAAGTTTCCGTCACAGATTGAAGATGCGATCAGCGCGTACCGATGGCTGCTGAGTGAGGGAGTAGATCCACGTCGGCTGGTGGTGGCCGGAGACTCCGCCGGAGGAAACCTGACTTTGGCGTTGCTGTTATCGCTGCGAGATTCGAAGCTGCCGTTGCCGACGTTGGCGATTTGTCTATCGCCGGCCACCGACTTTGAGACGAATGGTGCAGGCGCGCCCGGGAGTTCGGAGTACGACTGGATTACGCAAGAGATGGCGATGACATGGGCGGATTGGTTCTGTACTCCAGAACAACGAAGCAATCCGCTGGTGTCTCCGGTGAACGCGGATTTGCGCGGGCTTCCGCCCATGTACATTCAGGCGGGCGGGGCAGAGATTCTGCTTCCCAGCATTCAGTTGTTCGTGCAGCGAGCCAAAGCACAGGGAGCAGATGTCGTGCTGGAAACGTGGCCCGCGATGAATCACGATTTCCAGGCGTTTGGCGAAGACGTTCCCCAGAGTGCGGAGGCCATCCGACGCATCGGCGAAGTGGTTGCTTCGCGCATCCTGCCACGGGAAAGAACGGCGAACTGCAACGTGACATCAACGTAACATGGTTATGAAGCGGTCTTTCCCGTGCCGATCGCGGCTTGGGACTTGATGATCGCCTTCTCCTTCAACTCCCATGAGGTGATTGCCTGACGGCTTCCCTCTCTCGCCATGCTGGTGCTGAGCCTTACCTCTGCGCGCTCAAAGGTGTCCTCGGCAAGCAGGTGGGCGCGGTAGGCCTCCTCGTCAGCCTGTTTGAGAGCTTTGGCGAGGAGGATGAGTTCCGGGTCAATGGCCGCTTTGTTTCCGTTGCTCTTCTGTTGAACTCCTTGTTCCGCAGGCATCCCTATCTTGGGCAGTTCAGCGTAGGCAGCTTTCAGTTCGTCGCTCCATGAGGCTTTAACCTCGCGGTCAACGGCGTCGAGTTTGTCGTTCGCGATGTCAGACGTTTTCCGTACTCGCTTTTTTTCTTTCAGCCATCGCATCACCGACCAGTTTACGGCTTCGGTCATGAGCGCCTTGGCGTTCTCCACCTCTTCGATATTGAGCATAAGCGGAAGAGCCTCCTTGAAAGCATTGACAATAACGCACAACTCTCAAATCGTCCATTAGTTGTTCATTGCAGAGGGTCGCGAATATGCGTAAATGCCGCAGGGGCAAATAAACATAGTTCACGGAGAGGTGAGAAAGGTGTAACATTCCGCTAACTTTTGGTTCACCTTCCGGCGCGCCGTGTCGCACGCTATGGCAAGGATTGCCCAAAAGAGAGTTTGGCCTTTTTGTGGTTCCGGAGACCGCGAAATGAAGATCACAGAAACAAAAGAACGGATTCGTATCCCTCGCGATCGGGAGAACGACTACACCAACGAGTGCGCCGCGACTCGCAGGAAGTTCATACGCCAGCAAACTGGAACTCATCTTGCGCATCTTGCACATTATTCCTTCGATCCCGCTACGCTTCCGGGCAACATCGAGAATTTCACCGGAGTTGCCCAGGTTCCCATCGGGATAGCCGGTCCGCTGCTGATCAATGGGGAGCACGCCCAAGGCGATTTCTACGTTCCTCTTGCGACCACTGAAGGCTCGCTGGTTTCCAGCTATAACCGGGGGATGCGGTTGCTGACGGAATCGGGCGGAGTGAAGACCACGGTGGTGGATGACGCCATGCAGCGGGCTCCGGTCTTTGTTTGCGCGAACGCCCTGGAAGCTCGGGAATTCGGCCGTTGGGTAGAGGAAAACCTGAGCGCGATTCGGGGCGCGGCGGAAGCCACGACCCGCACCGGCAAGTTGCGCAACATTCAACAGTTTGCCGTGGGACCGTTGCGCTATCTTCGTTTCAACTACACCACCGGGGATGCTGCCGGACAGAACATGACGGGAAAGGCGACATTTGCCGCATGCGAATGGATCAAGAACAATCATTTGCTTCATCCCGAATACTTTCTGTCCGGAAATATTGATACGGATAAAAAACATTCTCAGTTGAACATGCTTTTGGGACGGGGCAAGCGAGTGGTCGCCGAGGCGGTTCTGCGCGGCGATATCCTGCAGCAACTGATGCACATCACGGCTGCGGATTTGGACAGCACGCGCGATATCCAGATGGCTGGAGCATTCCTGGCGGGCTCCTCCAACAATGGGGCGCACGCGGCGAATGCGCTGGCGGCTTTGTTCATCGCCACCGGGCAGGATGCGGCGAATATTGCCGAGGCTCACGCGGCGATCACCTACACACGGGTGTTGCCGAATGGTGATTTCTACTGGTCGATTACACTTCCTGCTCTGATTGTTGCGACCTATGGTGGCGGCACCGGCCTGGCGACGCAAAAAGAATGTCTGGAAATGCTCGGCTGCTATGGCAAGGGTAAGGTAAATAAGTTTGCAGAAATATGCGCGGCGGTGGTCCTGGCCGGGGAGACTTCACTGGCATCGGCCATGCTCCATGGGGACTGGGTCACGGCGCATGAAAAGTTCGGGCGGAATCGTCCTTAAGGGAAAAGGATAACGGTCATGTCAGATGCCCACGCGAATGAAACTCTGTCGTTTACGGATGCATTTTTCTTATATCTCGAACAGCCCGGCGCGCCGCTTAATGTCGCATCGATCAGTGCGTTCGAAGGCTTAATCGATCTGGACTTGTGCAGGGATTACGTGGAATCGAAGCTTCCGTTGCTTCCGCGCTTTCTGCAGCGCCCGGTGACCACGCCGTTCTGCATTGGTCCTCCGACCTGGCAGTACGATGCGCATTTTGACGTGCGCAATCATGTTCGTGAGATCACGCTGAAATTTGGCACCGACACCGAGTGGAAGTCGGTGGTCTCCGAGGTTCTGAGTGCCCACCTCGACCGGAGCCGTCCGCTGTGGGAGATCACTTTGCTGCGCGGCTTGAAGGACCAGCGCACGGGCGTGATCGTTAAAGTTCACCACTGCATGGTGGATGGAGTCGCCGGGGTCGCCATGCTCAATGCGCTCCTGGACCCGAGTTCGGTTGCCCCGCCGCTGCACCACAAAAAGCAGAGCCTTCCGCCGACACCTCCGCCGCCCGACCCAGGAACGGCACTGCTGGATGGTCTGATCAATACCTGCTTCGCGACCGCGCAGGCGCTTTTGACCGCACATTCAGAGCTGTTGCGCATGGCCCAACAGGCCACGGCCAAGAGGAATGAGTCGCACGAGGATCGGACCCAAGCCTCGATCGGCGCGCTGGCAAGCATCGCTCCCTTAGGAGGCGTCGCCAGTCTGCTGGCGGAACTGGCTCAACCGACGGAGCGCCTGCCCTTCAATGTGCTTTGCCGCGGACCGCAAAAGTTCGACTGGTCCGAGATTTCAATGGCGGAACTGATTGCGGTGAAGGAAGCCTGCGGGGCGACCGTGAATGAAGTTGTCCTCACGGTTTTGAGCATGGCCCTCCGGCGCTATGCAGAACTGCACAAGCTGGAGGTAAAGGCACGCAAGCTGAGGCTGGTGATTCCGGTGAATGTGCGCCCCAGCGGTGACGTAAGTGTCTCTGGGAATCAGATTACCTTTCTGCCGGTAGACATCCCATGGAGCGTTCGTGAGCCTCGGGCATTTGTCTCGCTGGTACAGGAGAGGGTCAAGTTCTCGCGAACCGGTCATGGGGCTGAACTGGTGGGCTTGCTGGCCATCCTGCTGGGGGCGCTGCCAACCTCGCTTCAGGCGCTGGCCGGGTCAACCCTGAGCCAACTGCCGATCAGTGTCTGCAATTCGATATGCACCAACGTCCCCGGCCCCAGAACTCCGCTCTACTTGCTCGGCCACAAAATGCTCTCCACCTATCCCTATGTTCCGATTGGGGGCGAAATGGGGATGAATTGCGCCGTGATGAGTTACAACGGAACCCTGTTTGTGGGCTTTACGGGAGATGCAAAAGCGATTCCTGATCTCTCTCAACTGGCAGGATTCTTTGCCGAGAGCTTCGCGGAGCTCAGAGATGCCACCGGGGTCCATATTCCGAAGAAAAGGCATCCGCGGCCGAAGGAGAAGATCGCCGCCAGGAAAGCCAAGAGGGTTCCCGCAGCGCACGCTAGTGCCCCGTCCAGCAGTGACCCCGCACCGAAGGCACCCATGGGCGAAGCCGCGCCCAACGTAATCAAGGGCGAAGCCGCGCCCAGCGAGAACTCGGCAAGCGCGGTATCCGTTTGAGGGCCGCCGTCACTCCGGTGTGAAGCGCGCGGGAGACCGTTAGCTGTCCGATCACCCCACATTCGCCAGCAGCAGGCGGATGTGGGCCAGCTACGGGATGGGCAACAGGGGTGGAATAATGGTCACGAGCCGTGGTGGCAAACGCCCGGAGCATCCCCTGCATCCGGAGGCAAGACCGCTCACGAAGTGGCATGAGTCGCTGTTCGGAATCGACCTGCTGCTGCTTCATGCCGCTCCCGTGTACTACGGTATCGGCGTCCCGGACGGCGACGGATCGGCCGTAATCCTGATCCCCGGATTCATGCACAGCGACGTGTATCTGGTGGTGATGTATGCCTGGCTGAAGCGCTTGGGGTATCGCCCTTACTACTCTGGCATCGACCTGAACGCAGAATGTCCCGATCTGCTGATCAAGCACCACTTGAATCCACTGGTGGACAAGGCACGGGAGGAGACGGGCGGGAAAGTCCATCTCATTGGACACAGTCTGGGCGGGGTCATCGCACGTTCGCTGGCGATCCAGAGACCGGGAGCGATGGCCTCGATCATCACCTTGGGATCGCCGTTTCCGGGAGTTGTGCTGGAGCGCGGCCTATTGCGCGAAACCGAGGTTGTCCGGCTGTTTATCCAAAGCCAACATGGCGACAGCGTACCGCCGGAATGCTACACCGATGGGTGCCAATGTGAGTTTATGAGAGCACTGCGCCGGAGTGTGCCAAGCCGGGTGCCACAGACGGCAATTTTCACCAAGAGCGATGGCGTGATCGACTGGCGGAGTTGCCGGACGGGAGACCGCGACATCGACGTGGAGGTTGGCGGCACACACGCCGGACTGGCGTTTAACACGAACGCTTACTCTACCATTGCCTGCCGCCTCGCGAAGGGGAGCCAGTGAGGCGCAGAGGGGGATTCAGGACGGGGTCTTGCGCTCCTTTGGAGGCTGCTCTTTCTTTTTCAACTGGGACTCCAGCTCTGCCAAGCGGACTCTGAGTTGCTCAAGTTCGCCGTCTTCAGATGGCTCCTGCGCGGCCTTGCCCTGGACAAGTTTTTTCATCATCGAGAGGGGAGACAGGGCTGCGGACTGCACCTCTGAAAATCCGCCCTGAATGGCGGTTTGGAGCTTCTGATACGTGTCGAAGGCAGATTTCAAATACCACATGATGAACTCCTGCCCGACATGGTCGGATGCCATCACCAACTGACGAAGCAATTCCAGCGGTAATCCGGCTGGCTGCTCCTTGGCATTTTCCACGATGATCTGGGTGAGGGTGACACGGGTCAGATCCTCGCCGGTTTTCACGTCGACCACCTGCACCTCTGTTCCATTTCGGACCAAAGCGGCAATCTCATCCAGATTGATATATTGGCTGGTGGAAGTGTCATACAATCGGCGGTTCCCGTATTTCTTGATGATTACTTTAGACGGCTTCAAGAAGAAACTCCCTGTTGCAGTGCAATATATTTTGATCTTTCCTTGACAGAATAACCATCAAATACTAACATATCCATCGATGCTGCAGTGCAGCAATCGGAGGTCAGTATGGCTAAAGAATCTAACGGGCCCTCCGCGAATCATGAGCGGCCTTCTTCTTTCGTATCTCTGTTGTCCGGTTGGGTGCAGCAGGGACTAGAGAGCTTTTTTGCGACCCAGCGCATTCTGGTTGATCTGGCGATGCGCCAGAACACGAACGCCATGAAATCCATTCGCCAGGGTCTATCCGAGTCGGAAGAAAAAGATACCCCGGTAAAGATCCTTACGGAGATTGCGGTAGAGGGCACGGCGAACTTTGTCGAAGCGCAGCGCATTCTGCTGGATCTGGCGCAGCAGGAAAATGAAATTGTGTTGAACGGCGTCAAAGAGCGCGTCGGCGAATACGGCACGGCGGTTGCATTGACCAATGTGCTTCGGCGCAGCATTGATACGTTTGTCGAAATGCAGCAGAACTTCCTTTCGCTGGCCAACAAAAAGACGCAAGGCTGGTTGCAGTCAGAAGACGCCAAAATCTCGGTGAAGAATGGCAACGGTCTGGTGGAACTTGCCAGCGAAGCCATGGAGGAGTTCGTCAACGCCCAGAAGAAATTCCTCGACGTAATCTCCGAGGAGACGAGCACCGAGGGCAAGAAGGAACACGTTGGCAGGAAGCCGAGCAAAACCGAGCTGGCAAAACTGGGACGGGATGCGGCAGATTCCTTTATCGAGGCGCAAAAGAAGCTGTTGGATCTAGCGGGACAGCAGGTCAACGTGAGCATGCAGACGGCAAGCCGCGCGCTCGACCTGAAGATGCCTATCCGGCTGTTGCCGATCGCCGATATTGCAGGCGAGGGCGTGAAGAGCTTTGTGGACGCAGAGAAGGCTCTGGTTGAGTCGATGGTGAAATCGCGGCCTCGCACCAAGACGGCGGCGGCGAAACCCCAACGTCGCGCTGCCAAACGTGCTCCTCGCCGGACCAAAGCGGCAAGCAAGGCGGCGGCGGCTGAAGCCTAGGCGGTTACCGGCTTAGGCCGGGGAATTAAGGTATGACATTCGGCGCGTCCAGCCGTGGTGGCTTGGATGCGCCGATACTTGCTTAATATTTCCGGCTTCGCTACAAAAACTTGCATCCTAACACTTGGCACAATTGCGGGATGCTGAAGTGCTAGAGGTCGCGCACCGCAAAGCAGCCGCATTATTGAGTATGAACAGTCAGCTAAACAGAATCCTCGATCTAGAAGACGCAGCTGAAGCTCAAATCACAATTTGGAAGGAAGCTCTGTTTGCCGTTGATCTCGTCTTGCTGCATGCCTCTCCTGTGTATTACGGACTAGGGATTCCTGACGGCGACCATTCAGGAGTGGTAATCATTCCAGGGTTCCTGGGAAGTGATCATTATCTGGCGGAGCTGCGCTACTGGGTTGGACGGATCGGCTATGAGCCGTACTTCTCAGGCATCGGCATCAACGCGGAGTGTCCGAACCTTCTGATCCAGCAACATCTGAACGACACCATCGAAAAAGCTTTGCAGGAGACGGGCCGGAAGGTTCATCTGATCGGTCACAGTTTAGGAGGGGTAATTGCCCGCTCCATTGCCGGTCAAAGGCCGCATGATATCGCTTCGGTGATTACGCTGGCGGCACCCTTCCGGGGAACGATAGCCCATCGAAGTATTCTGCGGGCGGCCGAATCGGTTCGCAGGAAAATTCTCAAGGAGCACGGGCCCAATGTGCTCCCCCGCTGTTACACCGCGCGCTGTACCTGCAATTTTCTCAACTCGCTGCGCCGCCGGGTGCCTGTATCGGTCATGGAAACAGCAATTTACACACTCAACGACGGGATTGTCGACTCGCGATATTGTAGGACTGGAAATTGCAAGAACGATTTTGAAGTGCCAGGAACCCACATCGGGCTGGCCTTTAACGCATCCGCTTACAAAATCATCGCAGAGCGTCTGGCGGAGGCATCGACCCGCGTTGGCCCCATCCCTGTCCCCGGACGCAGATGCAAATGCGGGGCAGGTGGCAAATAAGGCCCGATTTCAACCAGCTGATTTCCACGAAACCCGGTTCGAGTAGGCCAGAGCCAGTTAGGCCAGTGGGTGTCCCGAAATGGCTGGGAGGTACTCTGCTGGGTCAGGAAATGTGAGCTGAGCAGATGAAAGCGGGTAACCGCGCCTATAATGTTGAGACTATGGAAGAGCGGGAATATTTCGACGAACGGCAAGAAACCAAGAAGCACACGCTGACCTGCCCACACTGCGGACAAGAGGGCGAATACGAAGTTGGCTGGATCGTGCGCATGAAGAAGAAATCACTGCCGCCGCGGGCCGACGAACGCGACCGGGCAAAGTTCGCCAAAGCGCAGAGCTATATGGTGCGTAAGGACGATTTGCTGGCCTGCAAGAATATGCGTTGCCGCAAGCGTTTTGAGATCGCCGGTATTCAGACGGTGGCGTTTCTCTAGGGCGCACATCAGATTTCAAGGGACGCTTCCGGCGTCCCTTTTTCATCCTCCCTCTTTGCTATTCTTCAAGATAGAGCAATCCCAACAGCCAGCCCAAATTGAATCACCATTCATTTTTTCACCGCGCGAGATATACTCTTCAGTTCTGCCGCCGCATCTTAGCTGCTGAAGCTAACAGAGAGGAAGGCGGGCTCATGAGTCCAATCCAACTTTCATCGAGGTGCAGGTGAAAATCCTGGTGTGCATGAAGCAGGTACCACAGAAGGATGCGCCGCTCAAACTGAATGAGAGCGCAACCTGGGTTCGTGAAGATGTGGGCTATGAGGTGAATGAGCCCGATGCCTACGCGCTGGAGGAAGCGCTACGGCAGAAGGAGAAGAACGGCGGCGAAGTGGTGGCGATCACGGCGGGTCCGGCGCGGGCGCAGCAGGTTTTGCGTGAGGCTCTGGCTAAAGGGGCTGACCGTGCGATCCACCTGGAAGACGGGCGCTTTGCCACCCTGGATGCCTTTAACGTGGCGCGGGCGATTGCCGAGGCGATTAAGGACGAATCCTTTGATCTGATCTTCACCGGCTTGCAGTCGGACGACTTGGGCTATGCGCAGACCGGAGTTTTGCTGGCGGGATTACTGGGCTGGGCTCATGCCACCATCATCATGCACATTGAAACCAAAGACGGCGGCATCCGGGTGAAGCGCGAGTTGGAGAGCGGCTTCTTTCAGTATGTGGATATGCCGCTGCCCGCGGTGCTGACGATCCAGTCGGGGATCAATAAGCTGCGCTATGCCACGCTGATCGGCATCAAGCAGGCGAAGAACAAGCCGCTGCGCAAGGTGAGCTTCGAGGAAGTTTCCCCCGCGCTGAAGCCGAACCAGTTAACCATCGAGCGGCTCTACATTCCGCAGAAGACGAAGCATACCGAAGTGATCCAGGGCTCGCCGCAAGAAGTAGCCAAGAAGATTGTGGCCAAGCTGCGCGACGAAGTCCGGGTACTGTGAGGAGCGGCGATGGAAGACCAGGGAGACCGTGAGCAGGCACGAGAGCGCATCAACACACT
>CAZLZA010000041.1:0-42969 GCA_964563875.1 uncultured Acidobacteriaceae bacterium | reverse complement strand
CTACATCGCTTGCTTCTGGATTACGCTGAGGCACTGTTTATGAAACACGCTCTAGCGAGATGCAGACGTGCAGCAGCTTTCCATGAGGTACGTTATTCATCCGCGCGGTAGTTACCGCTGCACCCACCACACTTGGCCAACAGACGTAATCCATCAATCTGCATCTCCTTTGAGAGCGCCTTGAGCATGTCATAAAGAGTTAGGGCCGTGACCGATGCAGCGGTGAGCGCTTCCATTTCGACTCCGGTGGCGCTATGCGTACACGCCCTTGCGCGAATCACGATGCGCTTCTCGAGTAGCTCCATGTCCACCGAAACATGCGTGAGGTTGAGCGGATGGCAGAGCGGGATGAGATCAGAGGTTCGCTTGGCGCCCATGACTCCAGCAATGCGCGCGGTTTCAAAGATGTTTCCCTTCGGCGTGTTGCCCTCGCGAATCTTCCGCATCACCTCGTTTCCCACCCACAGCACGGCTTCGGCCTCGGCCTCACGCAATGTTTTGATTTTGACGCTTACGTCCACCATGCGCGGCAGTCCCTGGCTATCCAAGTGCGTCAGCTCACAGGTTTTCGTCGATTCGTTCTTCTGACTTATGTCACTTTCTTTCATTTCTTCTCTCCGAGCCGGCCCAACGTGAACGAACTGTCCACGGTCGGCGGTGGTACTTCACCCGCAATGTAGGAGTCAAACTCCTTTTGGGCCGCTTCGCTATCCATCCGATTTAGCAGGCTGCAAAGATCCAGTTTTAGTGGGTCCATGAGGCAACGGCTGATTCGTCCGTGAGCGTCCATGCGCAGCCGTTTGCGTCGCAAACAGGAGGGATGAGAGCGCGGAATGGTCCAAGCAACGCGCACACTGCTCCCACGCCGGTTCACTAACGTGCTTTGTGTACAGGCGCGGCTATGGCAGTTCATGGAGACTACCTCAAAGCCCAGGTCGCGGCATACCTCATCGACGGAGACGAACTCGGATTCGCACCACGCGCGCTCGGTCCCCATGCGCATCAACTCAATCAAGCGAACTTCAAGGCCATTGCTGGCCGCGTAGTTGAGCAAGTCTGGCATCTCCTGCTGCCATGTGGAGCGCTGCAGCACAGTGTTGAGCGTGATCGGTGTCAGTCCTGCTTCCCGCGCCGCATCTATGCCGGCGAGCGTGCGCCGGAGCTTTCCGCCTCGTGTGAGGCGGGCGAAGCGTTCTTCGTCGAGCGAATCTAGCGAGATGTTCACCCTTATGAGCCCGGCCGCCTTCAAACTCCAAGCCATGCGCGCAAGCAGCGCCGCATTGGTCGTGAGCGATACCTCCTCGATTGCCGGGATGGTAGAGAGCTTGGCAATTAGGTGCTCAATTCCTGGACGTACGAGCGGCTCTCCGCCAGTAAGCTGCACCCGGCGGATGCCGCTCCAGTCCGAGAGCTGCTTCACTAGTTTCGCGAGCTCTTCGAACGGCAGGAAGTCCTCATGGGCCGACTTCGGCACACCCGTCATGGGCATACAGTAGAGGCAGCGGAAATTGCATAGGTTGGTCACTGAGAGCCGCAATAGTTGAACGTCCGGTGTAGATTGAGGAGCAAGAAGCCCGTTGAATGAGACTTCGGGAGAGAATGCCTTTGCTTGTGGAACCAATATCTTGTCTCCTTTCCAGTTCGGGAGGTCGTGTCGTTTCCGACCTGACCCTTGGGCTGCCATCTCCGCACTGAGACCAGCCACCGCTAGGATTCCCATCACCGCCTGCGCGTTTTAGAGAACTCCAATCGAAGACAGACAACTTCTTAAGTTGCAACGATACGGACTGCGCTTATTTGTTATGTGAGCAAAACAATTGCATCCTTACTCTCTGTCCCCCTTTCGTTGAATTGCGATCGTTGATATACCTTTGCGAGATGCGATCGATTTTGCACGTGAGGTTCCAATCTCACATGGATTCCATTCGAGACCAGCGGAGTGGAACGCTCCGCGGGATAACCAGCTATAAGCATTGTCTATATGAGGGGGATGGTACCAAGATTGGCGTGCCAGTGAGCTGCACTGCCTTCTATCTAGTATCGAGTCCCGAATCTAGTCTTTGCGGTCGTCACAAGTGGCGATGCAGTAGACATAAGTGTCAGAATCAGGGCTCCAGTGAGTTGGCGTGGGGGCGCCATATCCCCGACAGCCCAACATAATAGAGTCGGACGGCACGATCCTGGGTTCTGGAACGCTGCGTGCATACCAAGCTAGTGCACCGACCAAATAGCCTTGCGTCGTAGGATATGGATGCCCATCTTCGCGCCCGAACTGCAGTGCCGCATGGATGGATATCCGGATACGCCAGTTAGTTATGGTCGGGGCGGCAATTCCTTTGCAAATTGATGGTCGCCTTACGGCTCCGTCTTTAGGCATGGGCGTTTTGTACCGTAGATAGATGTTTGGATCGGAATCTGACAACCGCATCGGGGGAGGAAGCGCCCCCAGTGCACAACATCATTGGCAAGTGACAAGGTGGGTGGCGTTTTGTGTGCTTACTTCAGCTCAATACTTAACTCACGCTAATAGCGAACGCACAGCCTATCGGTCGATCTGTTCCAATAGTCTGAGCAAAGGAGAAAACATAATGTTCGGTGGAAAAATTGGTGTTCCGGAACTACTCGTCATCTTGGTAATCGCACTCATTATATTTGGCCCTTCAAAAATATCTGAACTCGGCAAGGGACTAGGCGAAGGAATCAAGAACTTCAAGAGCGCCGTAAAAGACGGCGAGCCCGGTCCGGCCGAGCCCGCTGTCAAGGAGTAGGCCAGAATCAGTACTGGTCCGCAATGGGGATGGTAGCTGCGTATGAATATGGGAATGCCAGAGGTGATTTTCATCTTCTTGCTGGCGCTGATTTTATTTGGCCCTAAGAAGTTACCCGAGATTGGACGCGAGATCGGCAAGTTCATGGCCGAGCTCAAACGCGCATCCAGCGATTTTAAATGTCACCTCCAGTCTGAAATTGAGAGGGCTGGCGAAAATGTCGGTACGCCCCTGCAGCTGGGAGCGCAGCAGACCTCTTTGTTGACGCAGACCCTGCTTCCGCCAGCCGTGAAGTCAGCAATTTCCGAAATTGACAGCGCGCACGAGCGGCTGATGCAGGTCGCACGGACGGCTTTCGACGCCCAGAGCTTCACGTTGCATTTGCCCGAAACACCGATGATCGCATCTGCTGAGTCGGTCGAACTCGCCGGACCACTTTCTTCGAGTACCAACGTGGCTCAGGCCCGCGCGGTGGCGGTCCCACATGAAGAATCTCCGGTTACAGTAGTGACCGATCTCCCCACGCCCGTCCCGAAGCAGGATAAGTGCGGCTCCTGTTCTGCAGATTAGCTAATGGGGTGATCTCATAAAGGTTGTGATGGCAGAAACAGCAACTCCTACTGGCACTCTTAGAGACAGGCAAGAACTGTCATCCATGGGCTTCCTCGAACACCTCGAGGAACTCCGCAAACGCATCATCCGGAGCGTCGTCTACATCGGCGCGGGATTCAGCGTCTGCTACTGGTGGCACGAAGATATTTTTGGATGGATGCAGAAGCCGATTGTCTTCGCCCTTAAGAATCACAATTTACCCGTCAGTCTCGTCTACACAAATCCCACCGATCCCTTCAATATGTACTTGAAGATCAGCTTGATCGTTGGCATCTTCGTGTCGTCGCCGTTTGTGCTCTATCAGGTGTGGGCGTTCATTGCTCCCGGTCTATACAAAAGCGAGCGCCGATACGTCGCGCCGTTCATGTTCAGCACCGTAGGGTTATTCGTGGCCGGTGGCTTGTTCGCCTATAAGATGGTGTACCCGGCGGCGTTGAATTTCCTGATCGAATACAGCGCGCAGTTCACTCCGATGATCACGATCAACGAGTACACCGATCTGTTTATGACGATCGTGCTGGGACTCGGCGTGGTCTTTGAGATGCCAATCCTGGTCTTTTTCCTGGCTCTCTTCGGCATCGTGAGTCCGGGCTGGATGTGGCGGAACCTGCGCTACTCGATTCTCGTGATCTTCATCATTGCGGCGGTCATCACTCCTACCACAGACATCATGAACATGTGCATCTTCGCCGCACCGATGATTCTTCTCTACCTCGTCAGCATCGGAGTTGCATACCTCGTACATCCCAAGCAGCGCAGAAAGCGGGAGCTGAATAGCAAATGATGAAGAGCCTGGAGGCAATGAAGTTTGCGGTCTGATTCAGAATAAACGGTATCGGAGCTCCGCCCTCGAGATTGGTGCCTTTCCCCCTGCTCAAAGGAGACCGCTGGGGTAGATCCTATGTTGGCACTGGAGGTGAGTTTAGAATTGAAGCTATCGACACTAGTACGCGGATCATTCTTATGGTGAAACCGCAAGCAGAAATATTCAAGTTGTAGCTATGTCGCTCAAACCTGGGGATATCACGTACAAGTGGTGAATCGCTCGTGTGCAACGCCAGATGATTGCAGGTCTGCGTGGGACACTCGCCGTCGGTCGAAATTCAACGCATCGAAAGAGTGGATTCACCAGAGACGTAATGTCGAAGCGATTTGCGGGAACCGACCGGGCGCTGTGTCAACAAGAGTGCGATTCGTGAATTGAATCGCAAAAAGTCCACGAGTTTTGGCTCTGCCGCACTCTCGCTAGGGCTGCTCTGGCAGTTGCCGAAACGATAGGAGATCCCAGGAGCCGTCAGGCGTGGACGTCTGTTTGCCGAGAATAAAGGGTTCCCGTCATCCGCCCGAACTTTGTAGAGGGCCTTCTCGGGGCCGTACAACTGGTCGAGCATCTCTTCGACCAGGTACTTGTACCCGTCCAACCGAAAACGTGCGGGAGCCTCTCGTCCGCTTTCCTTTCCGAGCAGCACACCACCTCCAACTTCATCTCTTCAAAACGCTCCAGTCCATCTCCTCGTCATCACAGAACGGGCATGGCTTCTTAATGGCAGTGCCGACTGTTCAAGGTACGTCTTCACAGAGCGCAGGTTTTCGGCGTTGCCCCGAGCGAAACAAGAGCTGCCAAGGCAAATCACAATTTCGATAGGCCTGTCGGAGACAAGCATAAGTTTGTTTTTTGTAACGACGGCGATACCCAAACCCGCTACTGCTGCCGAGCTGCTTCTTTCGTCACTCACAGGCGAATATCTGACCACCATTTCCGCTCTCAATTCGCCATGGCTACCACGAATTCGAAACCGGCCGTGCGAACAGCACGTTCTTTCAGATTCAGGAAGACGTTAAGCGCAAGTGCAGTTTGTTGGCCAAATTCAACAAAGAGGTAAACTCGTCGATGAATCAGTGGTTTAGCGATGAGGACGAGTTGGCAGATGGTCGTTCATTTTTCAGAACTGATAACTCTATGAATGTAGAAATGAACGGCGTGCAGCGCACACTGAACGTTCGTCTTATGCGATCTGAAAGAAGTCAGCTATTGACCGTATTTCTTGTGTGAGCGTGTAACTGAGCCCAAGTGAGCTTCGGCTAACTTGCTAAGTTGTTGCAGGCGCGTTAGTTTCTAGGGAGCCAATCCCCACGCATTCTGATTGACATGTGTGCAGATGCTGGCGAGAATATAGCGATTCGCACATCAGGAGAAGACCAAACCGAAGCGGCTGCGCGTAAGCCAAGACTGGCGCTCGCAGTTCCAGCGCGGATTTTGGTCGCCGATTGTCGATAGTACTTTCCAGGTTGCTGGCCGGGTTTTTACACTAATGGCAACCTCAACAGGTCAAGTGAAAAGATGCGATTCAGACTGCTTACGCTTCACTACAAAATTTGGTAAATAACTTGGGCGGTGGCTGTTGTGAAAAAGGAAGATCTCAATTTGTTCGGGCTGGTGGAATTCCGCCCGGACGATGGCAGCATGTATTTCAAAGATCGACGAATGGTGATGCTGGGTGCATCCAGTTTTGAGGGGTGGCGTGCCATCCTTGTGACGGCACTGGGAGAAGAGGAAGCTCGAAAGGCAGTGATGCGCTTTGGTTACTGCGAAGGATACTTTAGCTTTTTCGCTGCCCAGAGCCTGTTTGGCAGTCATGAGGGATTCGTCGTTGCGCCCCGGTTGTCAGAAATCATGGGAATCTTGAGAGCCGAGGTACATTCCGTCTGCGAAGACCCGTCTAAATTCGAAGTAGTATCGTATCATTACAACTCGATAGAAGCGGAGCAGCGCTTGATCTACCACGGGCTGAGTGAGACTCCTGTCTGTTGGTGGGCTACAGGTTTCGCCAGCGGATATTGCACGGCTGAGCGGGGACTGGAAATCTACTACAAAGAAAAGGAATGTGCGGCATGTGGCGGTGATCATTGCGTCGTAGTTGGCCGCGAAGCAGCGGGCTGGAGAGATGAGCTTTGCGCTAGGCGAGGGGATTACGGCTTTCGAGATTTTACCGATGTAGAGAATCTTTGGAAGGAGCTGCGGCAGAGATACTCCGCTCTGGTCAGCCGGAGAGAAAAAGCCGCGGCCGGTGCCTCGCCCCGTAACAATAGTACGGCGCTCCGCGATCAGACATTGAATGAGTTGGAAAAGGGCCGCTTCATCGTTCGCGAGGAAGCGACATTGGAGATCCTCGACCAGGCTGTCTGCGTGGCTCGTTTGAACACCCCCGTCCTGGTACAGGGTGAAACCGGTACTGGTAAAGAGTTTCTCGTAAATTTGATTCACCAGCAAAGCGCACGCAGAGAACAGGAACTGGTATCGGTGAACTGTGCCGCCCTGACGGAGTCGCTCCTGGAATCCGAACTCTTTGGTCATACGCGTGGAGCCTTTACTGGAGCCGTTTCGGACAAACCGGGACTATTTGAACTGGCAGCCAGCGGGACCTTGTTTCTCGATGAAATCGGCGAAATGCCGCTGACCCTGCAAGCCAAATTGCTGCGCGCCATTGAGAATGGTGAGATTCGCCGCGTCGGAAGCAATAAGACTATTCGGGTTAACCCAAGGATTATCGCAGCGACGAATCGCAACCTCCAGGAAATGTCGGCAGCTGGTAAGTTCCGTGAGGATCTCTACTTCCGGTTGAATAGTTTCGTCATCCAGCTCCCGCCCTTGCGAGAGCGATGTGCCAGCATACCTGCGATGGTTCAGCGGTTCCTCAATGAGGTCAGTTGTGCTTTCGGAAAGAAAGTCAACAGTGTCTCCCCGGAGGCAATGGCAAAGCTGATCGCATATCGTTGGCCGGGAAATGTCAGGGAATTGAAGCATGCCATCGAGAGAGCGGTTGTCGTGACACGCTTCGACTCCATACAAGTTCGCGACCTTCCCTTCGAAATAGCTTCTTGCAACTCCAGTGTGTCGGCGGTAGGAAAAATCGATTTGAAACGCGGCGAAAGACAGATCATTGCTACCACTCTGGCGGAGCATCAAGGAAACCGCACAGCCACTGCCCACGCCCTAAACGTCAGCATATCGACGCTGTGGAGGAAGATGAAGCGATACGACATAGCCGAGTAGCTGACTGCTACCAAAGCCCCACATTTTCATTCGCTCGGAGGAGTTGCACAGGACGGTCCCAATAACGATACGGCACTGATTCGGCTAAGTGAGACCAACTATGCAGTTCAGTGTCGTAGTCTTTCCAACGCGTGAGGGACACTGTGGAAAGCCAGACTAAATTCTCCGAGCAGGCGACGATGCCGTGCTCATTGCTATTGGGTCAACACGGTGGGAACGACCGACATTCCGGGACGCACCTTGTGCTCCGTATCTTCACCCTTCTCAAGGGCGATCTTCACGGGAAGGCGCTGCACGACTTTCACGTAGTTCCCGGTTGCGTTTTCCGGCGGCATCAGACTGAAGCGCGCTCCAGTAGCTCCGCCGAAGCTGTTGACATGTCCCTTCAGCTCACGATCATAGGCATCAACCTTGATGTAGACACGTTGGCCGACCTTCATATTCTTTAGCTGGGTTTCCTTGAAGTTGGCTGTTATATAAATGTTGTCAAGGTCGACCAGTACGGCTAACGGTTGACCGGCTGAAACGACCTCTCCGACCTCCACCGAGCGCTTGCTGACAATGCCGTCTGCTGGCGCGACCACCGTCGTGTACTGCAAGTTGAGTTGAGCCTGTTCAAGAGCTGCACGCCGCGTCTGTACCAGGGCCTCCGCCGATCCCAAGTGCGACCGTGTGACACTGACCTGTTCCGGCGCGGTGCCTGCCGTGCTAAGCATGGCTTCTGCCTGGCTTACGCGGCTTTCTGCCACAGAAGCGTTGGCGTGAGCTGAGTCCACGCTTGCGCGGGCGGCCGCATCGGCCGCGACTGCGGCGTCATACTGCTGCCGCGAAACTTCATCCTTGGCAACCAGTTGGTGAATGCGCTCAAGATCCTTGTTGATTTTCGTGTAGTTGGCTTCGGACTCACGGACGCGTGCGCGAGCCGCGTCAACGTCCCTTTTCGCCGCAGTGAGCGCGGCCTGCGCCGATCTCAATTGCCCGTCCGTACTTATACTCATAATAGGAATATTGGTTCCCGCGGCGCGCGCGGCTGCCTCGGCATCCGCTAAGTCCGCGGCCGCCTTTTGCGCCGCAACCTGGTAATCCCGGGGATCGAGTTGTACCAGAACCTGACCGGCTTTCACTATCTGGTTGTCCTCAAAGTTAAGCTTGAGGACAGTGCCGCCTACGCGGGAGCCGATGGGGGTAATGTGTCCATCAATTTGCGCGTCGTCTGTTGCTTCACGCATCGCGAAATAGTGCCACAGGTAAATACCAGCGATGGCTAGCATCGCCGACGTGACAATCAGCCCGACGCGAACGGCAGGGTGTTGTTTCAGGTACGAGCTCTTCTTACCTAACTTCACCTCTTGCTTGGGCCTGGACTCGTGAGCGGACTGGGTACCCTCTTCGCACTCGCGCACGGGAGTTTCGTTTATTGATTCCGGCACTTACTTTCCTCCTAAGAACTTGCGGGTTGCATCTTCGGCAATGCCAACCGCTCGAGCCAACGAGAGCTTGGAAAAATCATGTGAGAAGAGGCTAGAGATGTAATTCTCCTCGGCCGTTGCTTGTGCCTCTTGCGCCTGCACTACTTCCACATTATTGGTAACGCCGGCAGCGAAGCGGTCGCGCGACTGCGCCACCTGCTGACGGGCAAGGTCGAGATTGCTGGTTGCGACCTCCAGTTGCTGGGTTGCCGATTCGTAGTCCAGGAATGCGACGCGCACTTCATAATCGATGCGCTCTCCCAAGTCCAGGAACTGTGCGCGGCTGCGCTCCAGTTCCGCGTCGGCCTGCATAATATCGCCCTTGATTCGTCCGCCCTCGAAAACGGGTATGTGTACCGAGGCTGCGACGGTAAATGTCTCGTGATTTTTCACCGGACTGCTGCCAATCGTACCGTAATCGCCCGAGAAGCTCGCGCTTGGCAGGCGCTCGGAGACGGCAGCGCGGCGCGCGTGCAGGGCGGCCTCCAGCGCCGCTTGCACCTGCTTATAGTCGGAACGGTTCTCTCGGGCGCGCTCGATGTCTTCTTGCATGGTGTGGGGCAGCGGCGCGGGTGGCGGTATCTTGTCAGCCAGAATAATTGCCTGTCCGCCGGGTAAGCCGAGGACGCGTCCAACCGAGATCAATTGCTTGTCGTATTCGTTCCGCCGCTCGAGCAGGCGCTGTTGCTGCGATTGCATTTCGACCTGCGCTCGCAGCACATCAATTCCCGGAACCATGCCCGCATTGTGCAGGTCGAGAGCCTGCTTGTAGAGCGTTTCAGCCGTATTGAACTGCGCCTGCGCCGCCTCCACTCGCGACTGATCTGCCAGCGCCGAAAGGTATTGATAGCCGACGACAAGCACCACCAGATCGCGCGTGTTCTGGTAGGAGAACTTCGCAGCACGAACGTTTTCCTTGGCGGAGCGATAGTTATTGAACGCGCTGAAATCGAAAATATTGACGTTGAGGGCCGCCCGCATATCGGTGAGGCTGAAAGGACCGAGGATGGGGTTCTCGCCGGGCGATAAAGGCAAGCCATACGAAATCAGGCTTGCTTGCTGATAGCTGTCTGCTAAGTGCGCGTTGACATTCGGAAGTAAGGCGGACAAGGCGCGGTAGCGCTGGGCGGCGGCGGCAGTGCTGCCCTGTTGCGACAGTACGATGCCAAGGTTGTACTTCAGCCCGCGGTCGAGCGCATCGAGAATGGTCAACCGCATTGGCTCCGAGCTGGCCCGGCCAGAGGGCACCGACCCAAGCAGAGGATCATGCACAGCCGATGGGTCCTCGACAGAATAGCTCTGCGACTGCGCAAATACCGCAATCGGAGATTGAACCACGACCGCCGCCAATAAAACCGCGAAAACGAGTACAGTTGGTCGACTTACCTGCGAACAATATCTGTCATTACGCACGCTTCCAGCTCTCCTGCGGTTCCGTCACACCAAGGAACCGCGACTGTGAAAAAATCTCGCTACGGGTAGCGTTTCGTAACCAAGCTTAGAACGACAGGTTCCAGGCGTGGCGCGATAGTTGCGCATCCTCAGTTCATTTGTCAGCGAGAAGCCCGATGAAGGAGCCTCGAATGGCGGCACAACATCGCATAAGGATCAGCTCTCATCGTAGTGCGATCTTTTAACAGCAATTCCTTGACCACACAGAAAGATGGAAGATACTAAAAACGATACGGCCTAGCCGATTAACAGTCCTACAGAATCACCCCAAGTATCTTTTTAACTTCGAAAGGCAGCGTGCCTTTTAATAAAGTAACGTGACCAAAGCCCATGTTTCCGTCCGCTTACTTTCGACGTGAGCCCTGACTCTTCTATTGGAGTCATTCCTATAGGTGCCCCAACCATTGCAGTTTTGCATGTGTGGATTGTCATTTTTGACAACATGCAGCCTCTTCCGCCATTCGAAAGTTGCTGAAACCCCAATGAAACATCATTTGCAAGGCCAAGCCTTGACCACTTAATTGGTTGGCAGTCAATGTGCATATCAGTTAAAGCGAAGAACACACCAAAATGAAAACGGTGACTCCGGTTCTCCAGTAATGCTTGCAACTTGGTACCACTAATTTAGAGGAGCATTTATGTATACATTAAGGAATATCGCGGTATCGGCGACTCTGCTCGTGATGCTGGCCACGTATTCGCAACCATCCGCAGCACAGGTGTCGCTAGCGATAGGAAACCTTGGCGCGACGAGTTTTGAAGACGGCGTAGTTGGCCCCGGCGGAGTATTTGAACAGTATATGGGCTATTACTCCGCCGGTCAGTTTAGAGATGCCAACGGGAATAAAGTTGCAGGCACAAACACTCTGGCAACCACGGTTCCGGTCGAGCATTTTGTCTGGGAATTTTCAAAGCACCGCATCCTTGGCGCCAACTATGCCGTCGAAACGCTGATTCCATTTATCGATGTGGGGTTGAATACGCCCTTAGCTGGCAATAACCGGGTTCGCGGTCTCGGCGATATAGTAGTTTCTCCACTGATGCTGGACTGGGGGCCGAGGAAGATTGCGGGAAGAATGTATTTCTCCCACGCAACGTTTGACATCGATCTGCCAACTGGAAAATACAGCGACAAGCGCTTGTTGAATCCAGGAAGCAACGCAGTTGGCGTGAATCCCTGGTATTCATTTACCTTCTATCCGGCCAAGAACTCGACCAAGTGGGAGGTCAGCTCACGTCTGCACTATCTGTGGAATAGCACAAACAATTCGCCATTCGTCGGTTATGGCTTCAAGAGTATGCAGGCAGGCCAAGCATTTAACGTAAACTACGACGGTTCCTATCAAGTACGCAAAGGTTTCCGCCTTGGTTTTAACGGATACGCGTTGCAACAGCTCACCGATCACAAAATCAATGGCGCGGATCTGCACAATTCGCGCGAACGTGTCTTTGGTTCCGGTCCGGGAGCAGAATTCGGCGGTCAGGGTTTATGGTTCTACGCCAACCTCTACTTCGAGTCTGGGGCTGAAAATTATTCACGAGGGACACGTGTCATGCTCCGCATGACAAAGACCTTTGGTGGACCGCCCCACGAACAAGCTCCCCCTCCACCACATCCCAGTATATAGCCCGGCCACGCCATAGCCAGTAATCAACATCGCGCTAAGCACGATGGGTCGGCTTATAGCGTGCCAGATTCGGAGTCAGTGCGAATAACAGAAGACTGGCTGGGAGATATAGGAGTTGTTGTGGATATTTCTGAAGGAAAGATAAATGAGCGTGATCGGGACGAGGGGCTCGCAAGACTATGGGTGCTTTTACCGTTTCAGTTTTGCATTTTTGAATTGTCACTTTCGGCAAGCCACAACCTCTTCCGCCCTTCGAGAGCTGAGTTAACACCTTGAAGCATCATGTGCAAGGGACACTTTTTGGCATGGTCACACAACTGCAGTTCCAGTAGACGTATACCTTTTAATTCAGCCGTAGGCGCAAAGCGACGAAGCAGCAATCTGGATGTAGTTAGTTGCTTCGTCACGCATGGAGAGGCTTCGAGTCGGACTTCATACGTTATTTTGGGTTTTCATAATCCTTCAGCAGAGCAATTTCGAAGACCCAAGATGTCAGCGCAGAAGGCGGGCGCGCAATGCTAAGTAAAACAGTTGTTATGCCGAGCGTCGCGGAATGTACTTAACACGTTTATCGTATGGAGGCAATAAATGAGAAATAAAACCATCGTCCCCCTAGAGAAGCTCACTGTAAATCTTGCAGTTGCAAATCTTGCAGAAGATGAGCAGGAGCAAGGTGGGGACTATATAAAACTCAAAATCAATGGCCAGGAGTTCGAGTTCTCAGTCGGAAGCAGACTGGGACAGGTGGCGCCTAACGAAACGCTGTCCACAACCCTTCGTGAACGCCTAAACCTGACTGGTTCAAAAGAGTCATGTGGTCAAGGCGCGTGCGGTTGTTGCACGGTAATCATGGATGGCGATGCTGTGACCTCCTGCATACTCCTCACCGTGGAGTGCGCAGGCAAAGAGATTACGACAATCGAAGGGTTGAGAGACCCTGTGACCGGCAAGCTTTCTGATATCCAACAGGCATTTATCGACTACTACGCCTTCCAGTGCGGATACTGCACTCCCGGAATCATTATGACGTCCAAGGCGCTGCTGGATAAGAATCCGAACGTCAGCAACGAAGAGATCGCCGAAGCTCTGGCTGGCAACTACTGCAGGTGCATAAGCCAGTATCACGTGATCGACGCAGTGAAGCATGTTGCAGAAGCGCAGAGGGGGAACTAACTCATGCCAGAATATCCAGCATATCGCCACATAGGTAAGAGCACGCAACGTTTGGACGCAGTCGACATAGTTACCGGTAAGGCTACGTTTCTCGATGACTTTAAACTGCCCAATATGTTGATCGGCAGAGCATTAAGAAGTCCCCATGCTCATGCCAGGATTAAGAGCATCGATGCCCAAGCAGCGAGAGCTCTGAAGGGTGTTCATGCCGTCCTCACGCATAAGGAAGTGTCCGACAAGGTCCGTCTGGGATGGCCGCTGTACCGGCCATTTATGGGCGAAAAAGTCTGCTATGTTGGTGACATCGTTGCCCTGATTGCGGCTGAAACGGATGAGATTGCCGAGGAAGCAATCGACCTCATTGAGGTCGAGTACGAAGTATTGAAGCCTGTCTTTACGGCCCTTGAGTCACTGGCTCCCGGAGCACCGCAGCTCTATGACACTGTGCCTGGTAACGACGTGCCTCCAGGGTTTCCTCAATTTCAGCCAGAAGGCCCATTCTACAATATCCACCGCGGTGACATTGAGGAGGGGTTCGCGAAGTCAGCGTTTGTCGCTGAAGACACTATTCACTTCAATAAAATGTGCCCGCCGCTGTCGCCTGAGCCTCCAGGGTCGATCGTGCGCTGGGATGGGGGAGACGACTACAGAGTATGGGCCACCACCCAAAGCAGTTTTATTCTTAAGATCCTGAACTCTGGAAGTATTCCGGGCTCCAATCTTAGGGTTTCTTCATTCAATGTGGGCGGAAGCTACGGAAACAAGCAGGCGCTAGTCATTCCGACGGCCTCCGCGGCGATGCTTTCGCGAGCTGCCGGGGGGCGGCCGGTAAAGTTCTTCCTGTCAAAAGTGGGGCAACTGGCTACGCACGAAACGCGCCTCGGAAGCACCATCCAGGCCAAGATTGGAGTGGATAAAGACGGCCGCGTATGCGCGGTTCAGGGCAACTGGCTCCTCGATTCCGGTGCTTTTTCTGACAGCATCCAAGGACAGGTGGGTGTCGGCCTCGGCGAAGCGCAGCTTGTAACGTCCAAGTGCAAGTACTGGGATTTCGACACGAGAATCGCGCTCACCAACAAAGCCCCGGCAGGAATCGTGAGAGGTTATGGCGGACAGGAGCTCAATAGCTGTCTGGCGCTGCTGATCGCCAGAGCGATGAAAGCCGGCAACTTCGATCCGATCGAGTGCTACAAGCTGAACTACGTGCAACCGGGTGACAAGTATCAATGGCGTGACGGCCTCTGGTGGGAGTGCAAAGGTTCCTTAGCGTATCCAGAAGCCATGGAGGCTGCAGCCCAGAAGTTCGGCTGGAAGGACAAGTGGAAGGGCTGGGGTGTGCCGACTTCGGTCAACGGCCGCAAGGTCACTGGTGTCGGCGCCGGGATTATCGGAAACGGTGACGTGGGCGAGGACTATACGGAGGCTTATGTCAAAATCGTTCCGAACATCGCTGATGACGGCTCCAAAGTCGTTGTACAGATTGATGTGACCGAATCGGGTATGGGCCAAAGATCGAACTTGGCCAAGATGGCGGCTGAGATCCTGGACGTCGATATGAGCATGGTTCAGGTAACCGACCCTGACACACTCATGAATCCTACCAACATGGGACTCTGCGGCTCTCGAGGAACGATCACCAACGGTAGAGCAGTCAGCGATGCCGCACTTGATTTAAAGCGCAAAGTGCTGGAAATGGCTTCAGCGAAGCTCAAACTCCCGGTGGAAGAACTCGATACCCGGGAAGGCTACGTGTACGTCAAAGCCGATCCAGAGAAACGCCTTCCTTGGAAGTTTCTTGGGCCACCGTTCCTTACCATTATGGGATATGGCCGCCACATCGAGAACTTTAGCACTCCGAACTTCTGCATCTTTATCGTGGAAGTAGAGGTTGATCTCGATAACGGTCTGGCCAAGATCCTCAAAATCGTCAGCGGTACGGACGCGGGGCAGATTATCGACGCCAAGACAATTGAGATGCAGATGCACGGCGGCATCGGCGCTGCATGTGTCGACACGGCTCTGTATGAGGAACATATCGTCGACAAAGCCACTGGTAGGCTGATGACCACCAACCTGATCGACTACAAGTGGCGGCCGTTCAATGAATTCCCTGCATTCGATATGGCCATTCTAGAGTCGCAGATCAATTCTTTCCATTTCAAAGCCGTTGGTGTCGGCGAAATCTCCGGCGCGGCCGGCGCTGGCGCCGTTCTGATGGCCATCTCCAATGCAATCGGCGAAGAAGTTTCCGAGTATCCCGCAACGCCGGATGTGGTGCTGAAGGCAATTGCCAAGAAGAGCGCTGCTGTGGCTGCCGCGAAGAAGGGTGGGTGTTAAGTGAGATATTTCGAACATACAGATGCAAGGTCATTTGAAGAAGCAAGCCAGCTATTGGAGTCTGCAGAGGCCGGGAAGAAGGTAGTAATCGCCGGCGGCAGCGACTTGATCGGCGTGTTGAGAGAGCGAATTCTGGAACAGGCTCCGGACCAAGTTATTAATCTGAAGACGATTCCAGATTCGGCATACATCAAGAGCGATGGCTGGACGATCAAAGTGGGTGCCTTGACCAAGTTGAAGGACATCACATCTTCAGCGGAAATAAAAGAAAAATTGCCGGCACTGGCTCAGGCAGCCGCATCGGTTGCCACGCCGCTGATCAGAAACGTTGCTACGATTGGCGGCAACATCTGCCAAGACGTGCGGTGCTGGTTCTACCGCTATCCACAGGAGGTAGGCGGAAGGTTGGATTGTTCGCGCAAAGGTGGCGATATTTGCTATGCCATCAATGGCGACAATCGCTATCACTCGATCTTCGGCGGCATGAAAGCGCATGCGGCTCCCTGCGAATCCAGCTGTCCGGCAGGGACCAACATCCCTGGCTACATGGCCAAACTGCGTGAGGGCGATATTGAGGGTGCAGCCAACATTGTTTTACAGGCGAACCCGATCCCAATGATCACCTCGCGCGTCTGCGCTCACTTCTGCCAGGAGCACTGCAATCGGGCCGTCAGCGACGAAAATCTTGCAACCGGAAACGTCGAGCGCTTCGTAGGCGATTACGTCCTCGAAAACGTAGATAAGTTCTACGCACCTCCGACCAAGGAGACTGGGAAGAAGATTGCGATCGTTGGTTCTGGACCTGCTGGTCTAGCCGCAGCGTTTTATCTACGTAAGGCCGGCAATTCCGTCACCGTCTACGACAAGATGGAAGAGCCCGGCGGCCAGCTTACTTATGCAATTCCCGCCTACCGTCTGCCGAAGGAATACGTGTTGAAGCTCGTGGCAGCACTCAAGAATATGGGTGTGAAGTTTGTTCTGAAGACCAACGTAGGCACAGACATCAAGGTTGAGGATCTCGAAAAACAGTTTGACAGCATCTTCTTCGACACCGGTGCCTGGAAGCGTCCGATCCTTGGCTTCGACGGCGAACAACTCACCCAGTTCGGTCTTGAGTTCCTCATCGAGGTTAAGAAGTGGATGAAGGGCAAGATTGGCAAGCACGTATTGGTGACCGGCGGCGGCAACGTTGCCATGGACGTCGCCATTACAGCCAAGCGCCTTGGCGCGTCCAGCGTGACCATGGCTTGTCTGGAATCGGAAGGCGAGATGCCTGCGAGCAGGGAAGAGATTGCCCGCGCACGGGAAGAAGGGGTCGATATCCTCCCGTCGTTTGGTATCTCGAAGGTCGTCTACGAGAAAGATAAGATCACGGGCATGGAGCTGGTACGTTGCACGTCAGTCTTTGACGCGGACCATCGCTTTGCGCCGGTCTACGATCAGAAAGAAAAGAAGATCGTCAATGCTGATTCGATCCTGATGGCGGTTGGCCAGCAGATTGACCTCTCGTTCCTTGGCGAGAAGTTCGAGCTGCAAATCCAGCGCGGCCGGATTGAGGTCGAAGAGGCAACCCAAAAGACCAGCCGTCCGGGCGTCTTCGCTGGTGGTGATGTAACCAGCGGCCCATCGACGGTTATCAAGGCCGTGAAGTCCGGCCGCACTGCCGCCAGCGCCATAAATGAGTATCTTGGCGTCAAGGTGGAAGCTCCTGCCTGCGTGGAGGGCGACACCAAGTGCGGACTTCTGAAGTTCAATCCGGAAGGCATCAAGAAGACGACCGCGTCCAAACTGCCCGAGCGTCCCGCAAACGAGCGTGCCGTCGATCTGGAGGACACGTTCGGCTTGGATTGGAAGCAAACGCTGGAAGAGGCAGAGCGGTGCATGAACTGCGGTTGTTACTCGGTTAACGCATCCGATATCTCTCCTGTGCTAGTCGCTTTAGGTGCTGAGATTGTCACCACCAAAAAGACGGTTAAGGCTGCGGATTTCTTCACCACCAAACTCAGGGCGACAGACAGTCTGGAGCCCGGCGAGTTGGTGAAGGAAATCAAGCTGCATGTCCCAAGCAATTACAAAATGTCCTATGACAAGTTCCGCATCCGTGAGTCGGTTGACTTCGCAATTGTCAGCTTGGCGGCGGTGTACAAGGCAGAAGGCGGCACAATCAAAGACGCTAGTGTAGTGCTGGGTGGCGTGGCTCCGGTTCCAATCAAGATGTCTGAGGTTGAGGAATTTCTCAAGGGCAAGGAAGTAAATGAAGCAACTGCGGACGGAGCTGCTGAGTTAGCGGTGAAAGACGCAATCGTCATGGAGAAGAATGGCTACAAGGTTCAGGAAGTTAAGACCTTGGTGAAGCGCTGGGTGTTGGGAATGGCAAAAGCCTAAGTATGTGGGGCGGTGTGCGATTGATCGCTCGCCGCCCCGCTACGTAGAAGAAGTGGCCGAAGGTACAGCTGCTTATCCTCTTCTCCGAGCTCGTAAGGCAGCAGTCAGCGACGCCGGAGCGCAGTGTCTTCACCCCGAGCTAGAAGAAGTGAGACTCAAATTACCTGATGTTCCGAAAAGGAGCGAATCATGAGGTCGCAATTGGCGTCGTGTATAGTGGGTGGATTTGTAGCGATCGTGACAATAAGCGCCTTTATTCCGCCCAAAAAAGAATTATTTAAGGCGGCAATCATACCAGGGATTATCTGCTACGTGATGTCCTGGCTAATGGGCTATTTTGTAGCTCCGGTCCCGAAAGACGCATTTGGAAACGCATTCGGCAGTGGTATGGCCGGGCTAATGTGCGGCTTTGTAAGTGCCTATGTGACGGCAAAGGTGACCGCAGCCAAAATGGCGTCTGCGAAAGTCCAAACGAAATCAGCCTCAGCTTAGCCAAGTAACCCGAGTTGTGCTCGTCGGTGTTGGTTGAGTTAATGCTAATCAATACCGAACGTGATTAATAGTTGGTTGCAATCAAAATATAAGCAAGTGTGGAGTTTTTCGCGTCTCTGTTGTTCAACATTCTGGTGCAGTCCTCATCTGTGGTCTGGCAATGCTGGCTTAACTAGATTTGGCGGTTTCTAAGTGATCTAAAACCTCGCGTGTGGAGTCGCTACATCCTTTGAGTCTGCCGGGATTCGCACATTACGGAGTCCCGGCGTTTTTCTTGCGCCACCTGTTGAGCGGGTGCGGCAATTGTGAGCAGGTCTGATATGTGCATGATGGAGGCGCGCAAGACGGGTTCTGCAATTCAGGACCTTCGTCTTATCGCGCAGATTGCTAAGTCCGCGGTTCCTCCAAGGCGGTCAGTCGCAATTTTCGGGGCGGGACAAGCAGGACGCATGCTTCTGAAAGTATTGCGGGACGAGTGCTACGAGGTGATTGCGTTCGTTGACACCCATCTGTCTGGGCAGGTGGTTGATGGACTATTTGTGATCAAGCCCGAGGAACTTGTCACAGTCAAACCGGAACTTGTCTTTATCGCGATCCTTAACGATGAGGCCGATCAGGCGGTGAGGGCTCAGTTGCTCGCGCTTGGCTTCAGTGCGGACAGCATTCAATCAATATCGCTGCACCGGAGGATGTTTGATATTCGCGTGGCAACGCTGAGATTGCTTGCGAACGAGCTGATCGAGCGCGACGTTGGTGGTGCCGTGGCGGAGTTGGGAGTCTACACGGGTACATTTGCCGCCCACATTAACGCCTTGTTTCCAGAACGCACGCTATACCTATTCGATACGTTCGAAGGCTTTGACCTCAAAGATGTTTCCGTGGAGCGGGAGCGCGGGTTTTCGAGCGCGCAGACCGGTCAACTTGGAGATACGAGCGAGGAGATTGTTCGCCGGAGGCTCCGACATCCGGACAGAGCTGTCTTCAAGAGAGGCTATTTCCCGGATACGGCAGCCGGCGTCGAAGAGCAGTTTGCCTTCGTCAGCATAGACGCCGACCTTTATCAGCCGGTTTATGAGGGGATGAAGTTTTTCTATCCGCACTTGAGCCGTGGAGCATGCATGATCGTGCACGATTTCAATAATACGCAATTTAAGGGCGCAGGAGAGGCGGTCCGGCGGTATTGCAGAGAAGAAGGAATCTTTCCTGTTCCGCTGTGCGATTTGCACGGCAGTGCTGTGATCGTCAGATAGACACTGGGGCACGGCTGAAAATCAGGTGCGAACCCGAGAAAGACTTCCGTCCATAAGTTGCTGTTTAGAGCCGATCCACAGTCGGAAGCGAAGGGCAAGGAAGAGGAGCATGGCAACCCGTTGGGTCAGGCTGACCGCGCAGGCGCAGCACGCAATGCAGCGTGCCGCCGATATGGCTGTAGAGTACGGCAATCCGCAAATTGTTCCACTGCACGTTTTGGCCGCACTGTTGGAAGACCGTAAGGACATAGTGTCCCCAGTGCTGGCAAGCATGGGAGTGGCGGCGCAGGCGCTGCAGCTAACCATGGGTGCCATTGAAGAGCTACCGCGAACAGGGAACAGCCCGACACCCATACTGTCGACGTCGGGCGGCGAGATGCTTGACGCCGCTTTCCGCGTGGCGGGCAACGTCAGGGATGAGTGCGTTTCGACAGAGCACCTGCTATTGGCGATGACATGGCTCAGGCGCGATGCGGCTCAGGTCCTGCTGGCGTCACTTGGCGTCACCCGCGAGGGCGTTATGAAAGGGCTGGCACTGGTGTGCAGTAATCAGACGGAGGCTGAGCAGAAGCCCGAGATAAGGTCCCGGGCTCTGGATCGATATTCCCGTGATCTGACGGAGTTAGCGCGCCAGGGCAAGCTCGACCCGGTGATTGGGCGCGAGGCCGAGAGCCGTCGTGCCGTGCAGGTGCTCTCGCGGCGCACGAAGAATAACCCTGTGCTCATTGGCGAGCCCGGTGTGGGCAAGACTGCAATCATCGAGGGTTTGGCGCAGCGGATCGTTTCTGGAGATGTTCCCAGGCGGCTAAAGAACAAGCGAGTGCTTGCACTTGATATGGGCGCGTTGCTGGCCGGCGCTAGATATCGGGGCGAATTCGAGGAACGACTGAAGGCCGTGCTCAAAGAGATTGACGAGGCGGAAGGGCGCATCGTGCTCTTCATTGACGAACTACACACGCTGGTAGGCGCAGGCGGCGCCGAGGGAGCGATTGACGCCAGTAACATGTTGAAGCCAGCGCTTGCCCGGGGCGAGCTGCGGGCCATCGGCGCTACCACTCTGGACGAATACCGCAAGTACATCGAGAAAGATGCAGCGCTGGAACGGCGTTTCCAGATCGTTTACGTGGGTGAACCCAGCGTCACGGACACGATCGCCATCTTGCACGGTTTGAAGGATCGCTACGAGCGCTACCACGAAGTGCGCATCACACACCCGGCCATCGTGGCTGCGGCCACCCTGTCGAACCGTTACGTTCCAGACCGTTTCTTGCCGGATAAGGCAATTGACCTGATGGACGAGGCTGCAGCTTCGCTGTGCATCCAGATCGACTCGATGCCCGAGGATAGCCACAGTCCGTCTTGCAAGTTGAACGAGGTGAACGAGGAACACATCGCCCAGATCGTCAGCGACTGGACCGGTATTCCCCTTAGCAAGATGTTTGAGGGCGAAATGAGAAAGCTGGTGGAGATGGAGACACGTCTACGCCAGCGAGTGATCGGGCAAGAGGTCGCGCTGGAGAAAGTGGCCAACGCTATCCGCCGCTCACGCGCAGGGCTGAGCGACCCGCAGCGGCCCATCGGTTCGTTTCTCTTTCTTGGCTCCACCGGCGTCGGCAAAACCGAGACTGCGCGAGCCTTGGCCGAGTTTCTGTTTGCGGATGAGCGGGCCATGGTGCGCATCGACGGAAGTGAATATATGGAGAAGCACACGGTGTCGCGGCTCATAGGCGCACCGCCCGGCTATGTCGGCTACGACGAGGGAGGGCAGCTTACCGAGGCGGTAAGACGTCGCCCCTACTCGGTCGTACTCTTCGACGAGATTGAGAAGGCACACCCGGATGTCGTTAACCTCCTGCTGCAGATCATGGATGATGGCCGGCTGACCGACGGCAAAGGTCGCGTCGTAGGTTTTAAGAACACCATCATCATCATGACCAGCAACATTGGTTTTCCTCATTTGTTGCAGGGAGAGCGTTCTGCCCCTCAGCAGGTTGCGAGTGCCATGAGACACGGAATGACGTCTCTTCGTAGCTACTTCAGACCGGAATTTCTGAACCGCGTGGACGAGATCGTTGACTTCAACCCGCTCGACGACGAAAAGTTGGCAAAAATTATGGAGCTGCGGCTGCAGGACTTGCGGCGATTGCTGGAGCCCCAGAACATTACCTTGGTGCTAACCGATAGGGCTCGCCAGCTGCTGTTTACCTCCGGCTACGACCCCGCCTACGGAGCAAGGCCCATCAAACGGGCAATCCAACGCCTTGTGCAGGATCCACTGGCGCTGAAGATTCTGAATGGCGATGTTCAACATGGCGATCGCCTGATAGCGGATGCTGCCCGGGGCGGCGAGATGCTCACCTTTAAGATTAGCCGCGTCATCGCTCGGCCCCGTGGGGTTGCTGGTCGGCAACATTCTCCTGATGGTAGATGAGGAAACCACGCACGCGTAGCGTGTGGCGCGCTTCGACATTGGACAGTAGTGATTGTTGCTTAGCAAAGTGAGAAGGCCGATGAAAAGAGAAAGTCGATGAAAGACGGACTGGGCGAGTGGAGCTTAACGGAGTTGCGTTCGGCGCTGGAAGGCAGAGAGATTTCCGTGGTAGAGGCAGTGCGGGCTTGCCTGGAGAGGATTGCCGCGGAGAACGATGAGCTGCGCACGTTTGTGAGCGTTGCGTCACATCAAGCTCAGAGTGCGGCGTTAAACGCGGATCAGCACCGGGCCCCTGAGACGATGGCATCGCGGGGTGAACACGGAGCGCTGTGGGGCGTTCCGGTTGCCGTCAAAGATTTGATTGACGTGCGGGGAATGTGCACCACCGCGGCGAGTTGCGTACTAGAGGGCGAAGCTCCGGCGGCGAGTGACGCTGAGTGTGTGCGGCGACTACACGCGGCAGGGGCAATCGTGTTAGGTAAGACGAATCTGCATGAGTTTGCCTATGGCGTAACCGGGGCGGTCAGTGCATATGGTGCAGCTCGGAATCCGCTGGACCGGGCGCGGGTGTGTGGAGGGTCGTCTTCAGGATCGGCCGCGGCATTGGCAGCGGGAATGTGTTTTGGAGCGCTAGGTACGGATACGGCGGGCTCAATCCGGTTGCCGGCGGCGTGCTGCGGGGTGGTGGGATTCAAGCCGACGTGGGGCGCGGTTCCGGTATCAGGAGTGATTCCTTTGGCGTGGTCGTATGACCATGTGGGGCCGATGGCTCGGACCGTGGAAGACGTGGGAGTGCTGTTTTCCGTGCTGACTGAGGAGGCTCCACAGTGGACGCCGGCCAATCGGTCACAGAGTAAGCAATTGATTTGCGGCGTTGGGCGAAGGTATTTTTGCGAAGGGTTGGCGCCAGAGGTTGAGGCGGGATTTGAACGCGCACTCGATGCGGCTCGCAGGTTGGGATGGAGCCTGCGCGAAGTGGAGATCCAGATCAGTGATGAGTGCGCGGAGAGCTTGGCCTTCCACGAAAAATGGATAAACGCGGAGAGCTGGGGTTACCACAAGAAATGGATGGAAAAGCGCAGCGCGCTCTACGACCCGCGAACTCTGCCGCGGATTATGAATGGAAAAGGAGTCCCGTTCGAAGAGTACGTCGAGGCGAGGCGCGAACTGGAACTGATGCGTGAACGGAGCCGCTCCGGGGTAGAGGGAGTGGACGTGCTGCTGACTCCGACCTCTCCGATTCTGCCTCCGATGTTGGAGGAGATTATGGATCCGACTGCTCATGCGCTCGAGTTGGAGTTGAAGATGCTGCGCAATACCAGCCCATTCGACGTGCTGGGATGGCCTACGGTTACAGTGCCGTGCGCTGCCATGGTGGGAGTACAGGTAAGTGCGGGCCGAGGCGAGGATTGGCTGACGCTGTCGGCGGCGCGGGAGCTGGAGGGAGCACTGCCCCGATAATATTTTGCTTCGAGAACCTACCGAATAACGGAGAGAAAAGGCGGCGCTCGTTCCGTGGTTTTACAAGAAGGCGCACCCTTGGTCGGCTCGCTAGCGATCTGCCGCCATACAGTCCAGGCTTGAACCAGAAATTGTAAACTCGGCGGCCTCTCCGCTGGATGCTACGGAACAGCCGAAAATGCTTCGACCTGAAACAAGGCGAGCGGCAAGCACTGGAGAAGGCACTCAATATCAGCATGGCGACGCACTGGCTCAAAACGCGACGCTTTGAGTTGATCTTGCCGGGCCTTTCACTTCGCATTTTTGTAATCTGTATCTTTCAGAAATGCAAAGTACCTTGCAGCTTCTCTCCATCCGTCTACTGTAAGTCTCTGAACCTAGGTTGCAATTCACAGCTCTTTCGATGGTCATTCATCTGCTTTATATCATTTAAGCGCATCGCTCAATTGGTTGTCGAACGCCGATCTAGGTCAGATCGGCGCGAGAAGAAAACGGAGATTCCAGGATCTCAAGATGCGTTCGCGCGCGCCGTGCGCCGGCGCCGTTACCTTGAACACGAGTTAATTGTTGCGGGCTGAAAACCTCAAACTGCGAATCTGGTTCAATCTCACATCTGGCGGCGGGAGTGAGCTTGGTAAGCGCAAGTAGTTCAGTGCCATAAGACGCGCCAGGCTTGTAATAAAAAATAGAAGGCTCAATTCATGACGTTGAACATTTTCTTGCTCAAGAAACAGTCGTCCCGAATATGAATGAAACAGAGAGGGTAAAGCACTGGAGAGCTCAAACCGATCAAACCGAATCAAGTGGCTTGGAGAAGAGGACATGACCAAGTCACAGAACTGTGTCTGTAGCGTCCAAGTCGCGCTTGACGAATTGCGAGCCGGACGCGCGCTCGTAATAATTGACGAGGAGCGCGCCGATAGCGAAGGTGACTTGGTCGCGGCCGCCGACACTGCGTCGTTGGATACGCTTCGATTCATGGTCTCAACTGGTGGTGGATTGATGTGCTTGGCACAGCCACAGGCGCAGCTTCAGAACATCAAACTTCCGGAAACGATGACGAAAGAGTTTACTCTCGGTGCATCATTTAACTACGAAAAAAAGAAAGCAACGTTCTCTGGCGGGCAAGACAATCGAGGTAATTACGCAAGGCTTGGTTCGCAACATTATGACGAGCGGCACCCGGTCGTTCCGTTGTGTACCCGTAGACACGGAGTTCTGGCGAGGCGAGGGCACGCCGAATCAATAGTCGATCTGGCCAGACTGGCGGGGCTAAGTCCGAGCGGTTTCCTGTGCAAGATAACGAAGCCGGGTCACTCCCTACCTGCGCGATCGGCTTTCACTGATTGGGCTGAAAAATACGACCTGAAGATACTTACCGTCAGTGAACTGCTTAAATACCGACTATCAAAGGAAAATCATGTTAGGCGTACCACCGAAGTGGAAACGGCACTTGCACTGAACATATGAAGCTCGCAATCGAAGTAATTTCGGGAGAGGGACGGAATCTTTGTCGCGAGCAGCAAGAAATGAACTAGTTGGCCCTGTGGCTCAGCTTGAAACTTGCCGGGATCGTGCTAGTGTTCGGGTGACTACAAGGACTTAAATAGAGAGACGACTCCTTCGGAGAAGTCGGTGCCAGTAGTTGCAACGACAAGAGTTAGACTTAACGCTTTAAAGGTTCAGTACTGTAATTCTGGAAAACGGAAACAGCTCACAACAACACAAGTCAATTCCATCAATGGGGGTGAGGTTTGAGCGCACAACAGATAGGGTTGCTTTTCGGGCGGCTTGGTAATCCTTAGCATCATTCCGTACGCCATTCGTTTTTATGAGGGGAAGATTCGGCCAGTTCTCACGAGCTGGTCGCTCTGGTCTTTTATCGGCCTCGCGCTCCTGCTCTCTTACCGGAGTTCGGGTGCGGATGCTAATGTGTGGCCAGCAGTGTTTGGCTTCACGAACCCAACCCTCATTACGATCATGAGTATCTGGCGAGGCGAGAAATTAAAGAAACCGGAAGTTCACGATTGGCTTTGTTTTGGCTTTGGCGTTGTGTCGCTCCTTGTGTGGTGGTTTGTCCGACAGAGCTTGGCCCTTTCGCAATATGCTTTATATCTCGCGATTGTCGCTGATCTTTGTGCAGCCATCCCCACCCTTATCTTCTTCATGAAAGAGCCAGAAGGAGATCGGTCATTTGCATGGTTTCTATTCGCAGTCGCCTATTTTGTGGCAATCTTTGCAATAAAAGACCAGACGTTTGCGAACTATGTTCTTCCGCTCTACATGACCGTGGGATCGTTGATTGCTACGCTCTTTCTTGTTATTCCCCGCATTCGTCGTAGGGTAGGTTTGAAGGAGTGGATTTGATTCGAATCAAATCATGCTCGGGAAGCGTCAAAACCGCTGCTGCACCGGCCAGTACCGAATCGATTGCTCCATAGGAGCTGAATAGGGAATCGAGCAAAAGGATAAACTGGCCCAATTTAAGTGCTATGCCACAATCAAGTGGTATTTGTAAACGCGTGAGTACGCGTTCATCTGCGTAGTGCCTCATTGCTAGGCTTTGCTACGCGTCGCGCCCCGTAGCACGAAGAGGGCAACGATGGGCATCATGAAAGAGATCACTCCTAGGAGCCAGAACACGTCAAGGTATGCCAAGGCGGTAGCTTGTTGTACCACCGAACGATACAGCAGTGCCACGGCACGCGAGGTAGGTGTCTCCAAGCCATCAGCATGCATCCGGATGTACTGGCTCATTTGTGATTGCTGTATCCGATAGAGCAGATTGTCACTTGTGATATGTTCTACCAGTCGCGCTTGGTGCAGTTGTGATCTTCTGACAAGCACGGTCGATAAGCTGGAGATTCCAATGCTCGCTCCCAGGTTACGTATCATGTTGTAAAGGGAGGAGGCGGCGTTATTCTTCCCCATCGGAATAGTGGAATAGCAGATGAGGCTGACAGGGGTGAACAGGCACGCCATTCCGATCATGCAGAGTGTGCGTGTCGACGACACCGTCCAGAAATCCGTCTGCAAGTTCAGCCGTGACGTCCATATCAGCGAGATTCCCACCGTGGTGAAACCAAAGATTACGAGTGGACGGGCGCCGACACGCGGTATCATCTTCCCGACAAAAGGCATCATCACGACGTAGATTGCTGACCCCGCCGACAACACCAAACCGGCCTGCGTGGCCGAATAGTCCATCATGGTCTGCAGATACTGGGGGACCAGGATGATGCTGCTATTGAGCACAAATCCCAGGAAAAAGCCTAGTATATTGGCGATAGCGAAATTGCGAAAGCGGAAGAGCTTCAGATCGATGATCGGATTCTTAATCACGAGATCGCGAATGAGCACGCCGAGCAAGCAAACCACGGCGGTCGCCAGCATGATGACGATCCGCCGCGAACCAAACCAATCGTCTTCCTGTCCTTTGTCCAGGACAAACTCAAGCGCACCCAACCCCCATGCGAGCATTCCCATGCCCAACCAATCCACCCGCATTCGGCTGGTCCGCTCTTCACTTTCCAGTATCGGCGGATCCTTAAGGAAGCGGGAGATAAGCAGTAGCGATAGCATACCGAGGGGTACGTTGATGAAGAATACCCAGCGCCAGGTGGAGTTATCCGTAATCCACCCGCCAAGGGTGGGACTGATGGCGGGAGCAACCACCACCGCCATGCCGTAGATGGCAAAAGCCATGCTCCGTTTGGCGGGAGGAAAGGTGTCGGCAAGAATCGCCTGCGCTGTGGGCTGCAAGCCCCCGCCTCCCACCCCTTGGATAATGCGGAACAGGATCAGCGTCGGTAAGTTCGGTGCCAGGCCGCAGCACAGGGAGCTGACAGTGAACGCCACCACACAGCCCGTGTAAAAGCGTGTGCGCCCGATGGTGTCACAGAACCAGCCACTCAAAGGCAATATGATTGCGATTGCGATCAGGTGAGAGGTGATTACCCAAGTGCTCTCGTTGAGGGTTGCGGAAAGACTGCCGGCAATGTGAGGGAGAATGACACCGGCGACGTCGGTGTCAAGCAGTTGCATGAAGGTCGGCAGTATGACTGTCACGGCAACAAGCCAAGGGTTAATTTCCGGCTCTGCCTCCTGGGACAGTGGCATCATAATGGCCGGCGCAGCTGGCGCGGAGGAATCCAAGATAGTTCTTTCCTGTTACGCTCCCGGTGCAAGACGAGCCAGAGAAGCGCATACATTGGAATAGGCGTAACAAATGCATCCAGCAGTTACTTAGCCAAACTGGACAATCGCGTGCGGCGCGATAAAAGCCAACCTTATCGGGCCCACGGGATTCAGGCTGCCTTTGTCGCTCAAGACTGCAAAGCGGTGAATTGCAGATATGAAAATGAGCAACGATGCCCGTTATTGACGCCACGAAGGAAGCGCCCGGAAATTTGCAAGATTCAAGAAAATGTTTGACGTGGACCGTGAGTTGCTCTATACAAAAGAGTACTCAAATTAAGGCGTACGTCTTCAGGGCGGGGTGCGATTCCCCACCGGCGGTGAGAGCCCGCGAGCGCCTGCGAGGTTTGCAGGGTCAGCAGATCTGGTGTGATTCCAGAGCCGACGGTTACAGTCCGGATGAAAGAAGAGGTGCCAATCCGCAAGTTTTCAGCCGAGGTGTGGCTGAAGCGACTGGTCACAGTCTTGTCCTGAAACGTTTTTCGTCATCTTTGTTACGAGGAGCGTTTCAATGTCGGTATCGGTTAGTTCTTATACAATCCCAGGAATAGCAGCAATCCCCTTCGAAGGACGATTTCAGCAAGCATTGGAAGATATGCGCAGCGGTCATCCGGTCATTTTGATGGATGATTTTGACCGCGAAAATGAGGCAGATCTCATCGTCGCGGCGGAGAAGATTTCCATCCCGGCAATGGCCATGATGATTCGGGAGTGCAGCGGAATTGTGTGCCTGTGCCTTACCGATGAAGTTGCGAGCCGCCTTGAGTTGACGCCGATGGTGGTGAATAACGAAAGCCGCTTTCAGACCGCCTTCACGGTCACGATTGAAGCGCGGCAAGGTGTCACGACTGGCGTTTCGGCGAAGGACCGCGTCACCACCATTCGTGCCGCAATCGCGCCAGGCGCAATGCCTGAAGATCTGGCCCGCCCCGGCCATGTCTTTCCGCTGCGGGCCGCTGCGGGCGGCATTCTCAGCCGCCAGGGTCACACCGAAGGCTCGGTTGAGTTGGCGCAACTGGCGGGACTAAACCCTGCGGCGGTGCTCTGCGAACTCACCAATCCGGATGGCACCATGACCAAGGGAGATGAGATTCAGCGCTTCGCGGAACAGCATCGCATGACTGTGCTGACGATCGAGGAACTTGTCCATCACAGCCAACAATTGATAAAGCAGAAATAGCTGCCTGCGGCAGAGTGCGGTGTGCGTCCGCGATTCGTGCACGACCCTGGTGCGCCTCGCAGGATTGCCCTCTCCTATTCAATTGTGCTCGCCCCCAATGAGGAGAAACCTCAAGTGGCAGCCTCACATGGCAAGGATCAATGGCGGTGAACAATGGGAACTATGAACGTGGAAGCATTTATTACTGATATTCGGCAGGTTGCATCTGCCAAATTACCCACCAAGTGGGGATCGTTTCGCATTCTTGGATTCGAGCGAGAGGTCAGCTCAGAACACGGACCACGGCTGGAGACAGCGGTGGCGTTGATCATGGGAGATCTGTACGCAGCTCCACCTTTGTTGAGAATCCATTCGCAGTGTTTCACCGGCGATGTTCTCGGCTCGGTGCGTTGCGACTGCCAGGCGCAACTGGAGCTGGCGATGAAGATCATCTCGAGGGAAGGCGCGGGCATCGTCATTTACGAGATGCAGGAGGGACGCGGCATCGGACTGATGGCGAAGTTGCAAGCCTACGCGCTGCAGGATGAGGGGCTCGACACGGTGGAAGCCAACCAGCATCTGGGCCTTGCGGTGGATACGCGCGATTACCTTTTGCCGGTCGAAATTCTCAAAGAGCTTGGAATCGGTAAGGTGCGCTTGCTGTCCAACAACCCTGACAAATACGCAGCATTGGTCAACGCGGATATCGACGTGGTGGAGCGTGTCCCATGCGAGGTCCAGCCCGACCCGCACGCGAAGAGTTATCTGCTTACAAAGAAAATCAAACTCGGTCATCTGCTCGCGCTGGTGTAGGGCATCGTCCGCCGGGTGGTTATCTCATAAAGGAAGAGTTATGTTTACGGGCATTATCCAAGAAGTAGGACGTGTGGAGAGCATTGAAATCAGCGGCGGTACTCGCCGTCTGGAAGTGTCAGCCCCGGCCATCTGCCAGGAACTTCGGGTAGGAGATAGCGTTGCCGTGAGCGGCGTTTGCCTGACCGCCGTCGATATCACTGGCAACAAGTTTGCAGCGGATCTGGCGGCTGAGACATGGGAAAGAGCTTCGTTCTCGCGACTCTCACCCGGCGCGGCCGTCAATCTTGAACTTCCGCTGAAAGCGGAAGGAAGGCTCGACGGACACATGGTGCAAGGACACGTAGATGGAACCGGACGCTTTCTCGGGTTGGAAGCGATCCCCGGTGCCAAAGATTATTGGCTGCATGTCGAAGTGCCGTCCAAGCTGGGAAAGTACCTGGTTTACAAAGGCTCAGTCGCCATTGAAGGGATCAGCCTGACGGTTGCGAAACTCAGCGGAAACAGACTCAGCGTTGCGATCATTCCCCATACCTGCGATGTAACGAATCTCGGTTCACTCAAACTCGCCGACCCGGTCAACATTGAGACTGACATCGCAGCCAGGTATCTGGAGAAGTGGAACGCACAGGGCGCAGAGCTGGAGGACGACGTGGTTACCAGCCCAAGGCAGGAAAGCCGCTTCGCTATTGTCGCGAGCCGCTTCAACTCGCTGATCACCGACCGGCTGTTGGAGGGAGCACTGGATACATTCCATCGCAATGGAGTTTCGAAGCAACAGGTGGAAGTGGTGCGCGTGCCGGGAGCCTATGAGATTCCGGTCACCGCAAAATTGCTGGCGGAGACCAAGAGGTTCGATGCCGTGGTGTGCATTGGCTGCCTGATTCGTGGCGAGACCCTGCACTACGAATTGATTGCCAACGAAGCTGCCCGTGGCATTGGCCAGTCGGCGCTGGATTCCGGCGTGCCGCATGCGTTCGGGGTTGTGGCCTGCAACACGGCTGAGCAAGCGCTCGACCGCGCGGGATTGAAAGCCGGCAACAAAGGTTCTGAAGCGGCCATGGCTGCCATGGAAATGGCTCGCTTCAGGCAACAGCCCCAAACGCAATGAGAGCGGTTCAAAGCTTGTTCACGGTTGTCATATTTGCTATCTCCCGGCTGTCAGTTGTGAAAAGCGGGAAAGCTGATGCTCGAATGAGCATCAGCTAACTCCTTGATACTACAGTTCCGCAATCGTTTCACTTCTGCTTTCCATTTGGCCCCTGAGATGCAACACCTCTTCTGCATGATCGCATAGCGTAGAAACAGAAATGCCTGGGGGAGCTAGGCAATGGATGAACCGTCTATCCTCGCGCCAAGTCATGGGTCTCAATGCAACCTGCTCGACGAATCTTAGATTGCTCTACCTCCGGAACAACTGCGCTCGCCTGCAGAATGTTGCCCGTTAGGTGACAAGGCATGGGTATCTGTTCACCGCCGGGACGGGAATTCGCCTCGAAGATCGACCGCAAAGGAGCAGAAAATGAAAGTCATACCCGTTGAAGAAGCGGAAGGCACAGTACTGTGCCATGACATCACGGAAATCGTTCCGGGACAGTTTAAGGGGCGGGCATTCAAGAAGGGTCATGTTGTCGCGAAAGCTGACATTGAAAAGCTACTTCGGCTTGGCAAAGAGGACTTGTATGTCTGGGAGCTGGGCGCAGGTTTCCTTCATGAAAATGACGCAGCAATGAGAATCGCGAGAGCAGGTGCTGGAGCTGGGATCAGTCTTTCCGAGCCGGTCGAGGGCAAGGTCAGCTTGATAGCAAATGTTGCGGGACTCTTGAAGGTGAACAGCCGTGCGCTGGAAGAAATTAACAGCATCGATCACATTTTATTTGTCACTCTGCACTCGAATCAGGTCGTGAAAGCAGGGCAAAAGCTCGCCAGCTGCGGAGTCGTGCCACTGGTGATCAGCGAAGGCAAGATAACCGGTGTTGAAGCTATTTGCATGGCCATCGCACCCATTGTGGAGATTAAGCCTCTTGCCAGCCGCGAAGTCGGCATCGTGACCACAGGGAGCGAGGTGTACGCAGGACGTATCCAGGATCAGTTTGGGCCGGTCATTCGACGGAAGATTGCAGACTTAGGCAGTCAGACACTGGATCAGGCTATCGTCCCCGACGACATCGGGCTGATCGTCAAGGCCATTCACGATCAGATGAACAGAGGTGCGGAGTTGGTGATTGTAACCGGTGGAATGTCTGTGGATCCAAACGATGTGACGCCGAGCGCAATCCGTGCTGCTGGTGGAGAAGTACTCGTTTACGGGGCTCCGATTCTTCCAGGTGCAATGTTCATGCTGGCGAAGATTGGCCCCGTGCCAGTCCTGGGAGTGCCGGGCTGCGTGATGTACAACAAGGCCACTATTCTTGATCTGATACTGCCCCGCATTCTAGCTGGCGAGGAGATTACTCACCGGGACATCGTGCGTTTGGGACATGGTGGCCTCTGCTTGAATTGTGAATCCTGTCGATTTCCTGCGTGCAGCTTTGGTAAGTCTTGAACTAAGTTGAAGGAACCGACTGCCGAGTGCATCGCGCGCGAGGCAAAGACTCTGAGGTTTGGGAAGCGCTATGGACATTTACGAAATGATTATTGCTTTGCGGCGTGAAGGCCGCCGCGCGGCGCTGGCTACGATTACTAGCGTCCACGGTTCGATTCCTTCCTTCGAAGCTGCCAAGATGCTGGTTCGTGACGATGGCACGATAGCCGGAAGCATCGGAGGCGGCTGCGTAGAAGCCGAAGTATGGCAGGTAGCGCGCGAGGTTATCGAACAGGAGAAGCCGCGCACCCTTGCCTTCAACCTTAACAAGGATCCGAAATACGACAGCGGCCTGGTTTGCGGTGGCTCGCTCGAAATCTTCATTGAACCTCTACTTCCCGAGTCAGCCGCTATGGATATCTACGAAGAGCTTGTGCGCTGGCGCCGGGAAGGCCGTCGCGCCGCGTTGGCAACCGTTATCGGCGTGCAGGGTCCCACCTCTTTCTTTGAAACCGCCAGGATGCTGGTTCGCGACGATAGCATGACAGCCGGAAGTATCGGAGACGGGCGCGCCGATGCAGAAGTGAAGCGGGCGGCGGGTGAAGTAATCGGGCTGGAAAAACCACGTACGCTTACGTTCGACCTCGACGAAAACCCCAATTGCGCCCCCGGCCTGGTTCACGGTGGCTCGCTCGAAATCTTCATTGAACCACTCCTACCGGTCTCGACGGTTTACATATTCGGCGCCGGCCACGTAGGACTCAACGTGTATCGGGTTGCTCGCATTGCGGGCTTCGAGGTAGTCATTGTCGACGACCGCGAGAGCTATGCGAATCGCGAGCGTTTTTCTGGAGCCCTCGAGATTCACGCTGAAGAATTTGATCGCGTCATGGCTCAGCTTGCGCTGCCGAAGACGGCATTTGTCGTCATCGCTACGCGCGGCCACCGCGACGACATGCGCGTTCTGCGCTGGGCCGTCAGCACGCCAGCCCATTACATCGGCATGCTCGGTTCCAAGCGCAAGGTCCTCACCATTTACCGTCGACTGGAAAAGGAAGGCATCGCGCCGGATACGCTTGGTCGTGTCAGTGCTCCAGTTGGACTCGATATCGGTGCCAGAACGCCGGAAGAGATCGGTATATCCGTTGTTGCCGAGTTGATTGCCGTTCGCCGCAACGCCGAAACCGCGATGCCGCACATGCGGTTGTTCCGCAAATCGGCTCAGGCGACGAGTTAGGATCCCTGCCCGGAGTCGTGCAGGGATAAGGAGGCGGCTCTAATGCCCAGTGTGTATCTCGACAACAATGCGACAACCCCGGTCTTGCCGGAAGTCTTTGAGGCCATGCGGCCGTATTTCCTCGAAAGCTTCGGCAATGCCTCGTCGCTTTACGAGCGCGGACGGCGTGCACGCTACGCCGTCGAGTCCGCACGCCACGCGGTTGCTCATCTACTAGGCGCGGCCCCGGCGGAAATTATCTTCAACAGCGGTGGCTCAGAGGGCGACAATCATGCCATCTTCGGGATCGTCTCGCCAGGCGATCACGTCATTACCAGTGTGATTGAGCATCACGCGGTCCTCGCTGCCTGCAAGCGTCTGGAAGCCGTGGGCGCAACCGTAACGTACCTCCAGGTCGACAGCCGCGGACAAGTGAATCCCGAGGACGTGCGTGCGGCATTGCGGCCGAATACGCGATTAATTTCCGTGATGATGGCGAACAATGAGACTGGGGTAGTCCAGCCGCTAGAGGAAATTGGTCAGATCGCTGCCGAAGCCGACGTCTGGTTCCACACTGACGCGGTGCAAGCGTTGGGCAAACTGCCGGTGGATGTGAACCGAATCAAATGCGATCTGCTCAGTATCTCCGGGCATAAGCTCCATGCACCGCAGGGAACCGGCGCACTCTACGTGCGGCGTGGCACGCCGATTCAACCTCTGATTCTGGGCGGGCCCCAGGAACACAATAAGCGCGCGGGTACGGAGAATCTGCCGGGAATCGTCGGCCTGGGCAAAGCCGCTGAGCTCGCCTGCAAGTGGTTGGCAGATGGCGGGGCCGAGCGAATGGCCAAACTGCGCGATGACTTCGAGCGCTTCATGAGCGAGCATCTGGGGCGCATCCAGATTCATGGCCTCGGAGTTCCGCGCACGCCTAATACTTCGGATATCTCGTTTGATGGAATCTCAGGTGCCTCTCTGATGTTCGCGCTCGATGAGAGGGGCGTATCCGTTTCGACCGGTTCCGCGTGTGCATCCGGCTCCGGTCATCCTCCATACGTGCTGCTGGCAATGGGCCTGAAACGCGACCAAGCTCAAGCGGCCGTTCGCTTCAGTCTCGGCAAGCAAACTTTTAAAGAAGAGATGGACTATGTTCAGACCTATCTTATTGCAGAGGTCACGAAGCTGAGAAGACTCAGTCCGGTCTGGAATAACCGCAGGAAGAAAAAAAGCCTCTCAGCTTCAGCACAGGAACTAATTGCCCTTGCCTAGCTAGGGCAGATGGAAGGAAGCTACCGAAGTTATGTATTCATCTCTGGTACTCGAACATTTCAAGAACCCTCGCAACTCCGGAGAACTGCCCGGCGCAAACGCTGTTGCACTGGTCGAGAATCCCGTATGTGGTGACACGCTGGAGTTGAGCCTTCGGGTTGAAGATCAATCCATCCTCGAAGCCCGCTTCCGTGCCAAAGGCTGCGTCCCTACGATTGCGTGTGCTTCGCAGCTTACGGAAATGATCCAGGGAGCAGCGTTAATGGACGCGCTTAAAATCAGCCGCGAGTCGATTATTGAATCGCTCGGGGGAATCCCGGAGGGTTCGCTTCACGCAGTTCAGTTATCGCTCGACGCATTACATTCCGCTTTAAAATCGCTCCCAATGTTGAATGTTGACTTAAAGGAGATCCATGGCCGAACTTGGGCCTGAGCACGATGCTCACTCTGGAGACTTGCATCGGCAGGTCGGCGTGAGTGCGTACAAATTGTTATCTTCCCAACGAACTACTCTTTGCGATTGTCGAGATTCGATCTTGGCGATGACAGCACCGCCTCGAAAAGTTACTTGGCCACTTACGCGCATGGATGTGGCAGGTGCATTCGGCGACATCGGTGTATTCTTCCCGATCGCGATGGCCTTGATCACGCTCAATCACCTCAATCCCACCGCGGTTTTCCTCAGTGCTGGACTTACGTATATCCTGGCTGGCTGGTATTTCCAGATACCCATATCGGTGCAGCCGCTCAAGGCTGTTGCAGCTATCGCGCTCGCCATGGGGTTGCCGCCTTCGGCCATCGCCAGTGCCGGAGTTTTGATAGGAGTTCTGCTCGCACTGATCGCTGTTACCAACACAGCGGGCTGGCTCGCAAAGCTCTTTACGCTGCCTATCGTGCGCGGAATACAGCTTGGTCTGGGATTGCTGCTCGCCCGCGAGGGCGTGCGGTTAATCCTGAGTCGGCAAGCGACCATTGAGTTTCTAAACGGCACTTCAGTGGCCGGTTGGGAAATTGCTCTGGTTGCCGCCATTCTCCTGTTTGTTTTTCAAAAATCGGCGCGATTCCCAGCGGCGCTGGTTCTACTCTCTGCCGGGATTGCCCTGGGCATTACGGTAAACTGGGGAAAAATTCCGGCGTTCGCTTGCGGGCCGCTGGTGCTCACCTTTCTGCATCCGCGTTCGGACGAACTCTTGCAAGTGTTGCCGCTACTTGTGATTCCGCAATTTGCTCTGACTTTCGGCAACTCCATCGTGGCAACAGAGAACACGGTGCAAACTCTATATGGCCCACATGCGAGGCGCGTCACCCTTCGCGCCCTGAGTTCGAGCATTGCGATTGTCAATGTCGTGAGCGGGATGATTCAAGGTGCGCCACTGTGCCACGGCTCAGGAGGAATAACCGCACATTATAAGTTTGGCGCGCGGACAGCCAAATCCAGTTACCTCATCGGTGGCCTGTGTGTCCTACTCGCTCTTTTTGGCCGAGCCGGTGTAAGTGTCCTGCACTTGATTCCCAAAGCTGTTTTGGGAATCTTCCTTATTTATGTTGGCATCCACCATGCCGGTTATCTACGCGACATTCTGAAACGAGTGCCGCTGCTGCTTATTGCGACGTGCGTTGGGGTGGTTTCGCTGCTAACCACCAATCTGATGTGGGGATTTCTAACAGGGTTCGCTCTGCAGGGAATCCTGCTCTTCCTTAATAGAAGGCAAATGTGTAGCGCGTGAAACTTAGAACGGACTCTGAAACGCTGCGACGAAGGGGGCGTCCGAATGCGGAAACTCCTCGTGAAATAGATGTTTTTTCTTTAGATGCTCTCATACTGTATTGGCGCAGGTTGTTGGCGGTCTGCGGCCGCAGTTTCAGACCGTAATTGTCAGCCCAAGCATAGAAGCTATAATCGTCCGGGCTTGGCTGGCGCCGCGAGGTTATATGCAAAAGGAAGATCTGCAGTTATTTGGATTGGTTGAATTTCGTCCCGACGAGGGCGCGATTTACTGCAAGGACGAACGGCTGCTCATTGTGAGCGCGCTAGCCTTTGGTGCATTGCAGAAACAGCTCATCAGTGCTCTGGGAGCGATGGAAGCGAAGAAGGTACAGCGTAAGTTTGGATATCGCTACGGGTTTAGCAACTACCTTACTGCAGAGCAGATTTTTGGAAAGCGACACGAGGGATCCATCATCGGACCGCGCTTTCCGGAGTTGATGGGATTTCTGAAGTCCGAAATCCTCCATGTGGAGGAAGGTTCGGCCCCGCCCTCGTTCCGTATTCATCTCCGCTATCGCAATTCAGTGGAGGCAGAGCAATACCTTATCAATAATGTTGGTCCCAGTGAATTTCCGGTATGTTCGTGGTCGATTGCTTTCGCCAGCGGCTATTGCAGCGCGGCTTTTGGTCTTGAGATTTACTTCGAGGAACAGCAGTGCATGGGGCAAGGATTCCCGTGCTGCGACGTCATCGGTCAGGACGCGCAACTTTGGGGCAGCGAAGTGGAGCGGCTTCGCTCAGAGTGCGATTTCTCCGACCGAGAAGAAGTCGAAGAGGTTTGGCGTGAGCAACGTGAACTTCATTGCCACTTACGCAAGCAACGCGAAACGGTGCTTGGAACTTCAACGCTGCGGGACAAAGCCACGACTAAGAACATTTCTCGCGCACGAGCTTCGGAGTTGGCTGAGCAGGGGAAGTTTATCGTTCGTGAAGATGCAATGCTCGGCGCCCTGGAACAGGCCATCAGTGTTGCCCACCTCAACACACCAGTGCTTGTGCACGGAGAGACAGGAAGCGGAAAGGAGTTTGTCATCAACTTGATTCATCAGCAGAGCGCGCGTGGCAAGCAGAATTTGATTTCCGTTAACTGTGCGGCACTGACCGAGTCCCTGCTGGAGTCCGAACTTTTCGGGCACGTGCGTGGCGCTTTTACCGGAGCCGTAGCCGACAGGCCGGGACTCTTCGAACTTGCATCCGATGGGACGCTGTTTCTGGATGAAGTTGGCGAGATGCCGCTCAGCCTTCAGGCAAAGCTATTGAGAGTTCTCGAAAACGGGGAAGTGCGCCGTGTGGGAAGTCCTCACACCATTCGTACAAACGCTCGAATCTTGGCCGCCACCCATCGGGACCTGCAGGCAATGGTTGCTTTAGGGGAATTCCGTCAGGATTTGTACTTCCGGCTGAACTGCATTGTCATCGGGTTGCCAGCTCTTCGCGAGCGGCGCGACAGCATTCCTGCGTTGGTTCAATATTTTCTAGCAGAAACCTCTAAAAGCTTTCGGAGAACTGTTCTTTCTGTTACCCCGGAGGTGTTGTCGAGCCTCCTGTCCTACGGATGGCCCGGCAATGTCCGCGAGCTGAAGCATGCAATTGAGCGTGCCGTATTGGTGGCACACGATGGAGTTGTTCGGATTTGTGACCTTCCTTCGGAGATCACGCATCCAGTTCAGGGAAATACGAACCCGCAGAATCCGCAAATTGTCCGTATGGATCTGAAAGCAGGCGAGCGACAGATGATCGAACGAGTGTTGGCCCAACATCAGGGCAATCGCATGGCAACGGCTACGGCCTTAAACATTAGCGTTTCCACGCTTTGGCGAAAAATGCGCCGCCATCAGCTTCTCTAGCCGTGCGGTGTGTGTTCATCGACGTTCCAGCGACATTGCACTTCTGCGTTGCCATAGTGCAATGTCGCGACGCAGGAGTGCAATGCGCGATGTGAATGTCTCTCTTGAGATACTCTAAGTCTTTGATTCTGCTCACAGTATTTATCTCCATCCTTTGGCCTTCCATCTGCAAAAGACTTCATTGTACGCACCGCTCAATCACAAGAGCGACAAGCGTCGGCTTGATTCCCATAAGGACTTTATCCATGAATAAACGATGGAACACTGCCACACTTTCGTTGCTCTGCCTGCTACTGGTTCTCTCAGCGACCTACTCAGTAGCGCAGGTAGCATTGCCAGTCAGCAACCTCGGACCAACCAGTTTTGAAGATGGTACTGCTAACCCAGGCTGGGCGGTCGAACAATACATTGGCTACTACGATGGTGGCCAGATGAGGGACAGCAACGGGAACAGCTTACAGGTGCCAATAGCCTCACCACAACCGTCCCGTTGGAGCACGTTGCCTACTACTCGACTCATGTCTCAACCCAGCATCCGACGCAAAGCAATCTGATCAGCATCGTGAAGCGCTAGCACGTTTTAATACTTCGGTCCCAGTGAACGGGAGCAAGCAATAGAAGGAAACAGCATGAAGTGGAAAGTAAACAAAATTGCCACAGGAATACTTTGTGGAGTCCTGTCGATCATTGCCGCCCCTGGCGCCTTTGGCGAGGACAAGAAGCCGCTGGCGGATCGCCACAAGGATCTCGGACTTGCCTGCGACTCGTGCCATGGTAGCGGCCCCAAGAAGGCCGTTACCGCAGAACAATGCATTGGCTGTCATGAGTCATACGCCAAGGTAGCGGAGCGGACTATAGACCTTGAGCCTAACCCTCATGACAATCACCTGATCGACCTTGAGTGCACAAAATGCCATCTCGGACACAAGCCGCAGGTGAACTATTGCCGCACCTGTCACGCCGACATGGAGTTTATTAAGAAATAGCGCGTGTTGGCCCAGTTGCCGCACGTAAAGATCTCTGGATTGTCTAATCTAAGTTACTCACGAGGAACATTATGAGAAATGCCAGTATTCATGTGAAATTGCAAACGATTTGCTTGTCCCTTGTATGTGCGCTCGCAATCCCTGGCTTTGCCGTTACGCCTCAGTTTACCCAGGAGACCGATGCGGTTGTGGTCGGCGCCGGCGGCGCAGGCCTATCTGCAGCTCAGACGCTGCTGGAGGGCGGAGCAAAGGTCATTGTCTTCGAACAGAATCCCTTTCCGGGCGGAACCTCCAATGTGGCAGAGGGAATCTTCGGCGCCGAAACGAAGATGCAGCGTGACCACTACTTCAGCGTTCCGGTGCAGACCAAGGATTCGCTCTTTAAGCACGAAATGGAGTTCAACCACTGGAAGGCCAATGCCAGTCTGGTTCGCTGGTTTGTGAATCAGTCGGCTGACACCATCGACTGGCTGGCCAGTGAAGGTGTGCCGTTCGAAGAGGTCTCCCAGACTACGTTTGATGGAGTCCGGACCTGGCATGTGATCAAGGGGCACGGTGCCACGCTGGTAAAGGTTCTCTTCGGCAAGGTGAAACAGAACCCCAATGCCACGGTAATGATGGAAACCGCCGCAGTGGATCTGATAACTGACGGCCAGAACAATGTGATTGGCGTGGTTGCCAAGAACAAGGATGGTGAGATCCGCATCAAAGCCAAGGCCGTCATTTTGGCCACCGGTGGCTTCGCCGACAATCCTGAGATGGTCAAGCAGTATGCCGGCAACAGCTTCTCAGGTTCCGTAGCCAACTTCCACAAGGTTGGTTTCGGCATCAAGATGGCGCAAAAGGTGGGCGCCGAAGTCGAAGGCATGGACGTCCTGATGAACTCCGCAGTGTATGACAAAAAGCGCCCGGCGGTTCCGGGGCCCGCAAATCCGACGGATCTGCAGTTCGATGCGGTTAGCCAGCAACCCATGAACATCATGGTCAACGTGGACGGCGAGCGTTTCTGCGATGAGACGATTGCCAACAATTTCATCCTGCAGTCAAACGCGATTGCGCGCCAGCCGGGCAACTATGCTTGGGTGATATTCGACAACAATCTGCGCCGGCACTATGCCGACGACGGCATCGACGGTGGTATGGGTGTCATCGTGCCCGCCGGTAGCAAAGTTGAGAAGTTCGACAAAGCGCTTGATCAGTACGTGCAGGAAGGCGACCGCAATGTCTTTTCGGCGGATACACCGGAAGAGCTAGCGGCCAAGATCCACGTTCCGGCGGAATCACTGAGGAAGACAATCGCAGAGTATAACCACGCCGCAGCGGTTAACCTTGATGAAGCCTTTGACAAGGATCGACACTTTATAAAGCCGCTCACCGGCAAACTGTACGCCTTCCGCGAAGTCATCAACTACTTAGTGACCGGCGGTGGCGTGAAAACGAATCTTCAGATGCAGCCGCTCACCAAGGATCGCAAACCGATCCAGGGACTGTATGTGACCGGACAGGATGTGGGCGGAATCAACGCTGACACCTACGGGCTCTCCTCACCCGGTACCAGCTTCGGATTCGCCGTCGGTAGCGGACGCAAGGCGGCGCAAGCGATTCTCGCTACCGGGAAGGCAGTTGTAGGCCAAAATTAGGTTTCCGGAACCACCGGACGATCTCAACATGGCGTCTGATTCACAGTGTTGGAGTCAGCACTGTGCATTAGGACGTGAAACAAAGTGCCTCCTGAGCGCCGGAGACCGTTTGTCTCCGGCGTATTTTTACCATGTCTTTTGCGCTAGCGGATTTCGAGCGACGCAACGTCGAACACATTCCACAGAGCTGTACTCGGGCGTGGGTTCGCGGTTGGCGGCTGTGCTAGTTGTCGCAAGACGCAGGTACATTACCTCCGGCTCGGGAAGCAGAAAGCAAGGCTGTGCATCAGTCTCTTCCGATTTGTGAACTGTATGTTCCGAGAGCTGCGAACGGTAAACCAACGCTAAGACTGTTTTTTGAACCACAAGTCAAATGTCGACACAAATTCTATGTCCGCGCGAACGTCTAGATGGGAGTGGCTGGCAGAGGCCATTGAGTGTACTCAGGCTCCGAGCGTGTCGCCTTTGGCTAATAGGTCAAGTCATTTCGGGTATTGGAACTTGGATGACCCGTCTCGCGGTCGCTTGGCTGGTCTTCCGATTGAGTCATTCTGCCCTAATCTTGGGAGTGGTTAGTTTTGCGGGACAAATTCCTGTTTTGTTGCTGGCTCCCCTTACTGGTCCGATCGTCGATAAGTGCGACAAGCGAAGACTGTTCGCTGCAACACAGCTGCTTTCGATGCTTCAAGCCTTCGCTTTGGCCTACCTTACGTTTGCGCAGCACGTCACGATGGGATACGTCATAGCATTGAGTGTGGTCAGGGGATGCATTGGAGCCTTCGACCTCCCGACCAGGCAAACCGTGATCTCCGGACTGGCCACCAGCTCTGAACATCGTTCTGGAGTGCTAGCTCTCGATTCGCTTGTAGTAAATCTCTGCCGGCTCGTGGGTCCATCACTCGCCGGACTCCTTTTGGCAAAATCTGGTGAAGGCCTGTGTTTTCTGATCGACGGAATGAGCTATGTTGCCTCGCTGGCAGCCCTACTACTCATCGGCGGTCAGTCGGTCGAGAGTTCTTCGGTTGATTGCCCTCAACGTCTCACGGACGGTTGGATGTTGTTGCGCGAAGACTCTCAGGTACGCATGGCGCTGATGTTGCTTTGCGTGACCAGTTTGGTTGCCCTCCCTTTCACTGTTCTGCTTCCGATACATGTTCATGACGTGCTGAAGTTAGGGCCGAGTGTATTAGGAATCTTGGGATGTGCATCGAGCGCAGCAGCAATAGCGGCAGCATATCTAGTGTCTATATCAATGAAACTTTCCTATTCGAACGTGTGCGGATACTTCGGTTTGATTGGCTCCGCCATTGGACTGGTTGGTCTTGCGTCATCGGAGCGACTCTTGTTTTCTCTCCTCGCGGTGTTTGCAATCAGTTTCTCAATCATGCTTCAAATCTCCACAGCGAATATCTTTATTCAAGCGAATGCTCCGGAACGTCTACGAGGCACGATCAGTACATTCTATGTCGCCGCGTTCTGGGGTATGGCCCCGATTGGCGGCCTCGCCGTCGGCTTATCTGCTCGACTGTTCGGATGCCGAGCCGCTCTCGAGCTCAATGCATTCGCTTGCGTGGCGGTGGTAGCACTTTGCTACGGTGGGTCAGCAAGTATTGCGAAGTCCACTTCGGGAACGCAACAGTCTATTAGCACCAGATGCTGACAGATTCCCTTATGTAAGAAATAAGACGTGGCGCTTTTCGAAGGAGAACAGTGGTGTTCCAACCTGAAATGTGCAAAACGGAGTCATGCTTTGTGATGTACCAACCGCTCTCAAAGAACTCCGCTGCGGACGAGTTCTTCTCGTTACGGAGGATGAGTCCCCAGACTGCGCACAGCATCTGGTAATCGAGCCTTCGCGCTGAGGGATGTAATCGGTACAACCGATGAGCCCAGCCACCGATGATGACGACCTGATCCAACCAGGGAGAAAGAGAATCAATAAGGCGTGCAAAGCTGGCAAACTCAGGGTCGAAGATCATGAGGGCTCCTGTCCGAATAGCCGTTTCAAAGCCCGGTGTCGAATGTGATCAGCCTGCTC
>CAZLZA010000040.1:0-43274 GCA_964563875.1 uncultured Acidobacteriaceae bacterium | reverse complement strand
CGACGTGGGTCAGTTCAATCGAACACTACTGGGTCATTCTTCGTGAGCGCCGGGGTTCATTGTTGTCGTTCTGATATGGCGCGACAATGAGGGAGAATCGGGAGCGATGTATGGTCAAGCAATGTCCTGATTATTGCGTGACAGAGTTTCGCAATAATCGTGAGGGGCTGCGTTGATACGCAAAAACAATTCGGGCGCGCCAATCTATCTCTGGCTTTGCGCGCAGCAAACCATGCGAAGAAAGAGCTTCTCCCGAGAATTGCGCTGAACGAGGTATGGCGTGACGAATGTACGCAAGCTAATGAGGCGGCATTAATGAATATTTTGGAAGTATTATCCGTTCACATCCCGCGCGGCCCGTCTGGAGAGTTTTATGAAGTACCTCTGAACGATATTCTGCTCTCACATCAGATGCTGGAGCAAGGTTGTCCAGTACAGGATGAGACTGAGTGTCCGCCCCTATTTCAGACAAGAATTATCGGCCGTGATATTTTGGATGATTTTGTTAAGGCATGGAGTCGGCTTGACGCGAGTGTCCGTCAGAACGGCGGAGAGGTTGTGATCAGAGATTCCAACCGAAAAGCGCGGCGGCGGGATTCCGGGCGCAAAGACGCGACGCTCAACATCACAGATGGAGAAAGAGATCGAGGGTTGGACGAGACCTTATGTGAGACATTTCCGTGCAGCGACGCTCTCTCCTCCATACCCGATCCTTGAATCAAGTATGGCAAATTGCAGACACAGCCTTAACTGTCGAAGAGCGTTATATGAACATGGATGTATCATTCCTGGCGCCTGACCAGGTTTTTGAGAGACTTCACGCCCTCTGCATTGTGCGCAGAGTCAAGAAATCCGCGGTAATTTTCACCCAGGGTGAAGTACCCAAAGAGATAATTCTGTTGCGGAGTGGAAGGGTTGCGCTTACCCCCGCTGCAACGGAGCTCAGCCTTTGTCGGGTTGCAGGTCCCGGTTCGATCTTAGGTCTAGCTGCGAACCTGAGCAGCGAATCCTACAGCCTTACCGCTGTCACGGCTGAGGCCTGCGAAATTGCTGTCCTACCGCGCATGCGATTCATTGAAGCGCTTCGGGAAGATTCGGAGGTCACGTTAGGTATCGCGCAGATGCTAGCCAAGGAACTCGAGCAGATGCAAAACTGGGGGGTCCAGCTGAGACTAGCGCATATGGACGAGTTGCCATCCAAATAGCGTAATGCCGCCAATAAATACAGAATGTCCGTCGAATATGGCGAGAGAACAAACCGCGTGAGGACAGAGACAAGGAACAACCATGGCATACGTCATTGCAGAACCATGTATCGGTGTGAAAGACACCGCGTGTGTGGATGCGTGTCCAGTGGATTGCATACACCCCAGGAAGGACGAAAGCCGCTTTGCCGCAGCCTCTCAACTCTACATCGATCCGGTCGAATGTATTGATTGCGGGGCCTGTGTGCCCGTGTGCCCAGTGTCGGCGATCTTCGCGCTGGAAGACCTCTCCAAAAAGTGGACGGAGTACGCCGAAATAAATGCTGAACACTCTAAACACTAAGGACGAGCGAGTTGATACGAACAGGTAGAGGCAGAGAGAGGATATATGGAATACAAATTCATTCCGGATCTTGCTGAAGAATTCGCGATGCCACAAGATGGCATCATGAGCCGGGTGCTATATAAAGATGAGAAGCTCAGCGTAACACTATTTGGCTTCTCGACGGGCCAGGAACTATCAACCCATTCTGCGCCGACGCCGGCCCTTCTGTACTTCCTTCAGGGAGAGGCTGATCTCAGATTGGGTAGTGATACGGTGCATGCTAAATCAGGATCTTTCGTGTATATGCCGCCCACGCTCCCTCACGGAATTTCCGCGAGGGCTCCGGTCATGATGTTGCTTGTGCAGGTCAAGGAACCGCGAGTGGATACAGCGCACACCACACAAGGATCGGAGATCGTCCCATCCTCATAGACTTGCGTGGCAACAGAACACGATTGGTCAAAAGGATGGTGATCAACCCGATATGAGATTGCGGATCAAAGCCACCTGAGGCCTGCGTTGGGCGGTAGAGACCCGAGTTCTTCAGTTCTTTTCTGCTCGGTTATGTCGTGGGCAAGGTGCACTAGTAGGCCGGCGACCGGTACGCGGATTCGCAAATACCACGGTCGACATGTTGATCCAGACGCGCTGTCCGGACCTGGTCTTCGCATGAGTGGCTTTGAAAGACAGGTGTGCAATCAGGTCGATACCCCCGAAGGTCATAGCAGGTTTTGCGCAGCGCCTCTGGCGCGGTGTACCCGAATAAACTTCTTGGCTGCTTTGTTCCATAAGCAGATGCCGCCCTCCTGATTGAGGGTGAAGACGGCGTCACTCGTTCGTTCGAAGATGGCAGTTCGCTTTTCAACATTCGTGACAGGCGTCCCTCTGCCGTAGTACAGATGCCTCATTGCACAGGATCTGCGCACGAAGCGAAGATGTCAAAAGTTCTTCTGCAGCGAATACTGCGCAATGTGATCAACGCAGAGATGCAGGACGAGGGCAGAGAAAAACAGGAGGAACCGTGAAAAAGCTTATGTTGTTCGCTGCTTTGTTGAGTCTGACCAGCTTGGGCTGGGCGGAGTCCAAGCAGGAATCGATTGATCGACTGAATAATGCCGCCACAGTGCTGCACGAGATCATGTCTACTCCGGACAAGGGCATTCCGGAAGAGGTACTGGACCATGCGAAGTGCGTGGCCGTAGTACCGCACATGATCAAGGGAGGCTTCGTGTTTGGCGCGGAGAACGGCAGAGGAGTTGCTACCTGCCGGACTGCCAAGGGATGGAGTGCACCGGAGTTCTTTGCTATCACAGGCGGCAGCTGGGGATTACAGATCGGCGTTGAAGGCGTGGACCTGGTCATGATCATCCAGAACGACAAGGGAATGCAGCGGTTGCTTTCGAGCAACTTCCAACTTGGAGCTGATGCATCGGCAGCAGCGGGACCGGTGGGACGACATGCTTCCGCCGACACCGATTGGAAGTTGAATACAGAGATCCTGACCTACTCCCGAGCCAAGGGAGCCTTTGCAGGACTCACGTTGTCGGGAGCTTCGATTCGCCGCGACGACGATTCCATGCAAGCCTTTTACGGGCATCATGTCACCACCGAGGAGGTCCTTAAGGGTGGAGCAACGGCACCGGCTGCAGCGGAATCGTTCCTGGCCGCAGTCAGGGGAGCCAAAGCGCAGGCGGTAGAGGCTGAAAGGTAGCAATACGTTTGAAATGCGGGTGTACCAAAGGATTCCGTCGTGTGCTTGCGGGCCAGACTGCGGAGTTAAGAAGTCAGAAGAATGGCACTTGTCACCGCGGTGTGGTTCGGGCTGCTGCAACTCCAGTCAGCGGCACTTGGTAAAACGCGGTGTTATCAAGACGCAGGTTGGCGACGGCGAACGGAGTCAACGGGAGCCAACGAGAGCACAGGAGACGAAGATAAATGTTAACCAACGCTAAGCTCTTGAAAGGTTTTGTGATCCGAACCACAGACGGCGAGATTGGGGCTGTCGATCAGCTCTATTTCGATGACGAGACGTGGGCAATACGCTACTTCACTGTAGAAACTGGCAGCTGGCTTGCGGGCAGACAAGTTCTGGTCTCACCAATTTCCATCGTCCATACAGACTGGCAAGCCAAACGGCTGGATGTTGCGCTTACGAAGAAGCAGGTGGAAAACAGCCCCAACATCGACACGCACCGGCCGGTCTCCCGGCAGGACGAGGCGACTTACTCAGGTTATTACGGATCTCCCTATTATTGGGGATTCTACCCGGCTGGGCTGGCTGATCCAACCGCAAATTTTGACAACGAAGTTCTCGCGGACAAAATCCGGAGGGAGTCGACGGATTCGCATTTGCGCAGTACTGAAGCTGTCACTGGCCATCACATTGAGGCTACGGATGGTGAAATCGGTCACGTGCAAGGGTTCGTCATTGATGATGATAACTGGGCTGTCCGCTACTTGGAGGTGGCAACACGGAATTGGTGGCCGGGCAAGAAGGTACTGGTTTCGCCCGCATGGATTCAACGAGTCAGTTGGACAGATTCCAAAGTCTACATTCGCCTTTCTCGAAAAGCCATCCGGTCCGGTCCAGAGTACGTCGAGTCGATGCCGATCACACGAGAGTATGAACACCTGCTCTACCGCCACTACGATCAGGCACCATACTGGATACACGAAGCCGAAAGCGCGGCTTCTCGTCGTTGAGCGGTGTCGAGCATGGAATCGAGCTAGCAACGGGGCAACGGAGTAAGTGGTAAGTCGAATCCGCCGTAAACCAGGATACGTTCCGGACACGCCGTTGCAAGACAATTTCGAGCAGCTTGGCCTTCAGGCCTGGGTGTCGTTATCAATAGCAGAAATAACCATAGCTGCAGTGCCTTCCCGTCCGAGATTGCGACTGCACCGAGCAGTGCGGGCCAGAGGGGAGGGAATGCCGAATGCGACAGCCAGTGACCTCATTGATCAGCATCTGCGCAAGATGAGTTTGTCTCTAGTCCTTGTCGTGAATCTCGATCTGAACCCGGCGGGGTGCCTTGAGTACATGCGCCTTGAGCCCGTTTGCCCTGGTACGTTCAAACCGCAGATCAATGCTGTCCTTCCCGACGTACAATTTTCGTAATTCGATCCTATTGATGAAGTCGGGCAGAACGGGATTGTTGATGGTCAAACGTCGATCGAAGGCGCAGACCTCGATCCCAAGCAATTTTGTCAACATGAAAGGCACTGATCCTGAGGCCCAGGCTTGTGGATGGCAGGCCACCGGATAGCTCACCGGCCTTTCGTACTGCTCTCGCGTAAAACCACAAAACACTTCTGGCAAGCGAGAGTGCGCGAAATTGCGCGCGGCTTCAAGAATCCCTGCAAAGATCTGACAGGCAGCTTCATCTTGACGATATCGGCAGAGCCCGGCGACGATGATGGAATTGTCGTGTGGCCACACAGTGCCGAGATGGTAGCCGATGGGGTTGTAACGCTTTTCCTGGGTTGACAAGGTGCGCACGCCCCAGGCGCTGAACATGTCGGGCCTCATCAATCGCGCCGCAATCTTTTGCGCTTTGGTGTCATCCACGATGCCTGACCATAATGCTTGTCCCGCGTTAGAGGAAATCACCGCAGCGGGGCGGGCATCTTTCTGTAGTGCGAGTACCAAGTACTGCATGTCCTTGTCCCAGAAGTCGCGGTTGAAGCGTTTACGTAAGTCGTCAGCTTCAGCTTCAAGGCGATTGGCAGTGTCGTCGTCACCCGCTCGCCGGCATAATGACGCAATGCCGAGCTTGGCGAGAAACGCGTAGCCTTGCACCTCAACTAAAGAAATCGGTGGCGTGGCCAGCGAGCCGTCCGCATTCATGATAGAGACGCCGGAGTCCTTCCATCCCTGATTGCCAAGACCTTGTTTCGATTTCGACTGATACGAAAGGTACCCATTCCCTGCGATGTCAGCGTACGTGTCCATCCATTTCAAGGCGTGTTCTATGTTGGGGCGCAGCTCGTGAAATAATTCCAGTGAGCCTGTCCACTTTGCAGATTCCGAAACGAGAATGAGAAACAACGGCGTGGAATCCACCGCTCCGTAGTATGGGGTCTGCGGAATCTCGTTGAGACGGGCGAGTTCACCGCGCCTCAGCTCATGCATAATTTTTCCTGGCTGCTCGTCACGCCATTCATCGTCATGCTGGCCTTGATACCGCGCCAGCAGGCGCAAAGTTTGCGTTGCGATCTCCGGCCTGTAACCCAACATTTGTAATGCGGCAGTGATGCTATCACGGCCAAACAAGGTGCCGTACCAAGGGAGACCAGCGCTGAAGAACTCTTGCTTGTGAAGGTTGCTACGCAAAACCCGCAGATCCCGGATTGAGCGGTTCACAACTGTGTTAAGAAGATCAGAATCACTCTCAACTTTCGTATACTGCCCGAGCCAATCGTCGGCGTTGCGCTGCAGCGCTGATGCCAGATTTTGAGAATGGTTCAGTACCCCGGACCTCTTCGGATTTTGTTGCTCGCCTAACTCCGCCACCGAAATAGCAACGGACAAGTCATGCCGCTCTCCTGGTTTGAGCTTCAGCCTAAGCATGGCCTCGGAGCCTTTGAGATGGCGAGCCCGCTCCGAAAACTCAAGCTGCACCGTTCTCTGGACGCCGGCGGCGCCGTTGTAGCTGAAGGTGAGAGCGCTTCCCCGCCACTTCGGGGGGGCGGCTTTGCCGACCCGCTTTGGCTTCATTCCGCGAACCTCGAAAACGTCATCGAACTGAGCGCTGAATGCGAACTCCAGGGGCACATCGATGCTTTCTGGAGAGTAGTTGATAAAACAAAACACATCTCGCAAAGAGAGGGTTTCTGCATCGATAATGCGTTCCCAACCCACGCCGAGCGACTGCTTCGGCAGGATCGCATTCTTCAACGCAATGTCTGGGTTGGTCAGTTCAAATTTCGCCATGTAACCAAGTTCAGCCGAAGCGATCAGCGTATTTAGTTTCTGTCCGCCGACCCGCAGTTGATAACCATCAAGAAAGCGGCAATCGTGGTAATAAAGGCCGAAACCGTCGCGATTATCCAGTGGAAGCTCTCCGTCCGGATCGGTAACGAAAAACAAGTCCTCATCCTTGATGATGACGGCTTGCGCAATGCTATGCGGCACCTCCGACATTTTTGTTACGGACGATTTGCTGACTCTCGGCTTTTTGACGGCTGACTTGTGCTTTCTCATTTATCCGACTGGGACTTCGCAATCGAGCCCCGGAAACATGGCTGCGGCTCGGAATGGGCGAGTGCGAAGGAATGCGACCAAGTCATCGGTAAGTCTTACAATAGTCGGCAAAACCAAGATGGCGAGTAGCAGACAGCTCGCGTGCACAACGTCGCACGTGCCTCACTTCTGGTCTAACGCTCAAGGCAACCACTGCTGGACCTGAAGTTGGGATGCCGCATTTGAGAAATAGGGAGATCAGTGAAATTGCAAATATCCCTCTCCTCTAGTGATGACGTTGCAGTTCTGCTCGCCGAGTACCTCACGATTCCTGGCACCTCCGTCAGCGAATTGCCTTCGTTACGATTGTCTGCACGCTTAGTACGAACAAACCATTGTGAAGGGACGTGGCTGAGTCCGATAATGCCTGGTCTTGAACGCCTCTTCCGAAAGGAGCGCTGCCCTTCCAAGCCAGTGAAACGCATTCCTGGTTGGGTGCTGCCCATAAGAAATGCTCATGAACGGTCAAGCCGAGAAGCTTTGGACACTAGGCGTCTACTCCGTTGTCGTTGTTATGCTTGTGGCGACGATGCTTGCCGTCTCGTACGTCTTGGGGCAGCGGCATGACGAGCATGCAACTGGGCAGCCTTACGAATCGGGAATCCTCTCTGAAGGATCCGCCCGAGTCCATGTCTCGGCCAAGTTCTATCTCGTGGCAATGTTCTTCGTCATCTTCGATCTGGAGGCCGTCTTCATTTTTGCCTGGGCGATTGCCGCCCGCGAATTAGGCTGGACAGGTTATTGGGAAATCCTGGTATTCGTCGCGGTTTTGCTTGCTGCCTTGTCTTATCTGTGGCGTTTAGGAGCACTCGATTGGAGTCCAAGTCGTCGCACAATCCGTCTTCGTAGGTGAACCTATGCGCTGGTCGATCAGCAAACCCGAATCTCGACAGAGCCCGGCTGAGGCCGATCAGGGGCCGATCGAGGAAGCAATCCGTCGGAGCCTCATTCTGTCTCGACTACAAGACCTGCTGGGATGGGGCCGCAAGAACTCCATATGGCCGTTCAACTTTGGCCTCTCTTGTTGCTATGTTGAAATGGCGACGAGCATCACCAGCAAATATGATATTGCGCGCTTCGGGGCCGAGGTAATTCGCGGAACACCTCGAGAGGCCGATCTTATGGTGATTGCGGGGACAGTCTTCATTAAAATGGCGCCTGTAATCCAGCTGCTCTATGAACAGATGATGGAACCGCGCTGGGTCATATCCATGGGTTCATGTGCCAACTCCGGCGGCATGTACGACATTTACAGCGTGGTGCAGGGAGTAGATAAGTTTCTGCCTGTCGACGTTTATGTGCCGGGCTGCCCGCCTCGTCCTGATTCTTTTCTGGAAGGTTTGCTACTATTGCAAAATGCCGTCGGCAACGAACGCCGGCCGTTGAGCTGGGTGGTCGGCTCACAAATCACAGCGCGGCCGCAACTGCCTTCCATGCGCAACCTCAAAGCCGGGGAGCGGGAGAAAATTACCAACCTGCGCCCGATCGATGAAGTCTGAATATGCAGGCTGCCGTCAAGTCGCCCATCGCGGAGGAACTCCGGCGCAAAGCTGGTGAAGGCGTGCTCATCCCGCAATCGACGTGTGATGGAATCCCCTCGTTCTGGGCACCAAAGGAAAAAGTCCATGGACTGCTCCACTATCTAAAGCAGGCGATCCCGAAGCCCTATCGGATGCTGTACGACCTTACCGCTATCGACGAGCGTCCGAGGAAACATCGTGATGGTCAGCCTGCCAGCGACTTCACCGTCGTATATCACCTGCTTTCCTTCGATCGCAACGAATATGTACGCATCAAGGTGCCGTTGATGGATGGTCAGCTCAGAATAGACACCATCACTGATATCTGGCTGGCAGCGAATTGGTATGAGCGAGAAGTTTGGGACATGTTTGGCATCATCTTCGATGGTCATCCCCACCTAACACGGATACTTATGCCGTCAACTTGGACGGGGCATCCTTTGCGCAAAGATCACCCAGCGCGCGCGACCGAGATGGGAGAATTTCGCCTACCCGAGGCCAAGCAAGAGGCGGAGCAGGAGGCATTGCGCTTTCGTCCCGAGGAATGGGGCATGAAGCGGACCCGCGACGATGAGGACTTTATTTTTCTTAACGTGGGGCCTCAGCATCCCGGAACTCACGGCGTGCTGCGTATTGTGCTTCAGCTCGATGGCGAGGTGATAGTAGATGCGGTGCCAGAAATTGGGTTTCATCACCGTGGGGCCGAGAAGATGGGGGAGCGCCAGAGTTGGCACACCTACATCCCTTACACTGACCGAATCGACTACCTCGGCGGTGTAATGAACAATCTCGCCTATCTGATGGCTTTGGAGACGCTGGCGGGAATCAAAGTACCACCTCGCGCGCAGGTGATTCGGGTCATGATGGCGGAGTTGTTTCGCATCATCAGCCACCTTGTCTGGTATGGGACGTTCGCTCAGGATCTGGGGCAGATGTCTCCGGTTTTCTTTACCTTCAACGATCGCGAGCGCCCTTTGGCCATCGTGGAAGCCGTTACCGGCGCGCGTATGCATCCTAACTGGTTTCGCATCGGAGGCGTGGCCCAAGACCTGCCGCACGGTTGGGAGCGGATGTTCCGTGATTTTCTGGACTACCTCCCTCCCCGCCTGCGGGAGTATGACCACATGGTGCTGCGTAACCGCATTTTCAAGGCGCGTACCAAAGGAGTGGGCAGTTTCACCACCGAGGAAGGAATCGAGTGGGGCATCACAGGACCCAATTTACGCGCGACCGGCTTTGAGTGGGATTTTCGCAAAAAGCAACCCTACTCCGGGTATGACCAGTTTGAGTTCGAGATTCCGACTGGCCACTACGGAGATTGTTATGACCGAGCAGTGGTACGTGTGGAAGAGATGAGGCAGAGCCTGCGAATCATCGAGCAATGCATGCAGTCCATGCCGGAGGGGCCGTACAAATCAGCCAACCCGTTGGCCACCCCTCCAATCAAAGACCGTACGATGCACGACATTGAAACCCTGATCACACATTTTCTGAGCGTGAGCTGGGGCCCAGTCATCCCGCCAGGCGAGGCATTAGGTGCGATTGAGGCGACTAAAGGAAACAATGGTTATTACCTAATCAGCGACGGCAATACGATCTCGTACCGGACACGAATCCGCACGCCGTCGTTTCCACACATCCAGTTGCTTCCTGTGATCTGTCGTGGGCTGATGATTCCGGACCTTCTCGCCATTCTTGGCAGTATTGACTTCGTTCTGGCCGACGTAGATAGATGAGGAGCTTCGGACAATGCTGACATCTGCAGAACGACAAGAGATCGAAGCGGAATTCTCCCGCTATCCCAACAAGCGGGCGGTTTGTCTTGATGCAATGAAGGTAATCCAGCGTCATCGCGGATGGGTGTCGGATGAGAGCCTGCGCGACCTCGCTCAGGAACTAGATATGACGCCCGACGAACTTGACGCTGTCGCAACCTTCTACAACCTCATCTTCCGAAAGCCGGTAGGGCGACACGTCGTGCTGATCTGCGACAGTGTGAGCTGCTGGATCATGGGATGCGAGAAATTGTGCCAGCGTCTCACTTCCCAGATGGGGATCGGACTCGGCGAGACAACCGAAGATGGACGCTTCACGGTGTTACCCATTGTTTGCCTGGGAACCTGCGATCATGCACCCGCAATGATGGTAGACGGCGATCTTTATCAAGACGTCGAAGCTGACAAGATTAACGACGTGCTCAAGAACTACAAGTGAGGCAGCAAATGGAAACGCCTCTTACTAAGAACATTCCGACCAATGGTGACGGACCTCTGAACTTCAAGGCCTATGGAAAGGCGGGCGGATACGAAAGCCTACACAAAGCTCTGCACATGTCGCCAGCAGACATCACTGAAGTGGTTAAAAAGTCCAACTTGAGAGGCCGCGGCGGTGCTGGATTCCCAACAGGAACGAAGTGGAGCTTTGTTCCCATGGGCACGGATGCACCTCACCCCAAATACCTCGTAGCCAATGCGGATGAGATGGAACCGGGCACATTCAAAGACCGGCTACTATTGGAAGGAGACCCGCACCAGCTCATTGAAGGCATGATAGTGGTCGGCTATGCCGTCCAAGCTGACATAGCCTACATTTTTCTCCGTGCGGAATACAAACTGGCGGCGGAACGACTGAGAAGAGCGATTGCCGAGGCGTACGAAAACCATCATCTGGGCAAGAATATACTCGGCTCGACATACAGCTTAGAGATGTACCTCCATATCAGCGCTGGCCGCTACATGTGCGGTGAGGAAACTGGACTGCTGAATGCTCTGGAAGGCAAACGTGCGAATCCCCGTTCCAAGCCACCGTTTCCCCAAGTCTCCGGTCTGTGGGGAAAGCCCACGATTGTGCAGAACGTAGAAACACTCTGTAACCTGCCTCATATCGTCAACAACGGCCCAGAATGGTTCAAGAGTCTAAGTCACACAGCAGATGGCGGAACTAAGCTGTACGGCGCGAGCGGCAAGGTCAAACATCCAGGGATTTGGGAGTTGCCCATGGGAACGACCATTCGCGAGATCTTGGAAGAACACGCGGGCGGGATGCGCAACGGCGTAAAGTTTCGTGGCCTTCTTCCCGGAGGAGCCTCGACCGACTTCCTCACTGAAGAGCATCTGGACGTACGAATGGATTTCACTGAAGTGCAGAAAGCAGGCAGCCGAATGGGGACAGGCACGATGATTGTGTTGGATGATCACACGTGTCCCGTTGGTATGCTCTGGAACCTGGAGCATTTTTTTGCTCAAGAGTCGTGCGGCTGGTGCACGCCCTGCTGGAGCGGTCTCAATTGGGCAGAACGCATCCTGCGGGCCATGGAGGAAGGCCGAGGACAACCTGGAGACCTCGACAAACTGGGATTTCAGACCAAGTTCAACGCTCCCGGACATACCTTTTGTGCGCTGGCGCCGGGTGCCATGGAGCCGCTTCAAAGCGCTCTGAAGTATTTTCACGAAGATTTTGAGCAACACCTCCATCAGCATCGCTGTCCCTGGAAATAGCATGGCGACGATTTATGTTGACGATCGAGGCTACACGGCCGACCCCAGGCAGAACTTGCTGCACGCCTGCCTCTCGCTCGGATTCAACCTGCCCTACTTTTGCTGGCATCCAGCCATGGGCTCAGTTGGCGCTTGTCGTCAGTGCGCGGTCAAGCAGTTCAAAGACGAGAATGACACTCGCGGGAAGATTGTGATGGCGTGTATGACAACAGCCGCGGAGGGGACGAGGATCTCGATTCAGGACCCGGAAGCAGTCGAGTTTAGAGCGGCGATCATTGAAGGAATGATGATTAACCACCCGCATGATTGTCCGGTCTGCGATGAGGGCGGCCATTGTCATCTTCAGGACATGACAGTAATGACCGGTCACAACTATCGCAGGTACGCCTTCCAGAAGCGCACTTTCCAAAATCAATATTTGGGCCCGCTCGTCAATCACGAAATGAACCGCTGCATCCAGTGTTACCGTTGCGTCCGTTTTTATCGCGAGTATGCGGGAGGCAGGGACTTTGATGCGTTCGGCTTGCGGGATCAGGTTTACTTCGGTCGCCAAGCGGAGGGGCTGCTGGAGAACGAGTTCAGCGGCAACTTGGTGGAAGTCTGCCCCACAGGTGTATTCACTGATAAGACTTTTAAGCAGCACTACACGCGAAAGTGGGATATGCAGATGGCGCCGTCCGTCTGCGTGCATTGTGCCTTGGGTTGTAACACCACACCAGGTGAGCGCTATGGTATGTTGCGCCAGATTGTCACTCGCTATAACAGCGAGGTGAATGGATATTTTCTTTGCGACCGTGGGCGTTACGCTTATGAGTTCGTAAACAGCAGTCGCCGTATCCGCCAAGCACGCGTCACCCGCGACAACAATCCCGTCGGCATTAGCAGGACGGAGGCTATTGAGCGCGTGGCCGCTCTGGTTGCAGAAGGACGCAAAGCAATCGGTATCGGTTCGCCGCGGGCGTCGCTGGAGTCTAACTTTCTTTTACGTACGCTGGTCGGGCCCGAGCGCTTTTACGCTGGCGTATCCGACGACCACTTCCGGTTGATTTCAACCATGATCGAGATCCTGCGAGGTGGTCCCGCGCATTCACCGTCGCTGCGCGAAATCGAACTCTCGGATGCGGTGCTCATCTTAGGAGAGGATGTCACTAACGTGGCGCCGAGAATGGCATTGAGCCTGCGCCAATCCGTGCGGCAACAGCCCATGCAAATCGCCGAAAAAATGCGTATTCCTCTTTGGGACGATCACGCCGTACGGGATGCGCTGCAGGATGCAAAGGGTCCGCTATTTATTGCCAGCCCCGCGGCAACACATCTGGATGACGTCGCGACCCGCACCTACCGGGCTGCTCCCAACGATGTGGCACGGCTTGGTTTTGCAATCGCCCACCTGCTCGACGGGAATGCACCCGAGGTTCCAGACTTGCCGGCTGATCTTCGTGCCCTGGCCGGCGAAATCGCCCAGGCACTCAAAAAGGCGGCGCGGCCACTCGTCATCTCTGGTCCGAGTTGCAACAATGAGGCAGTTATTGAGGCAGCAGCGAACGTTGCACGAGCCCTGTGCGCAGGCGAGTCGCGGGCTGGGCTGAGTTTCACCATGCCGGAGTGCAACAGCTTCGGGCTTGCGCTGATGAACGCGGCACCTCTGAGCCAAGCGTTTAAGGCTGTGCGAGACAGGGCAGCAGACACGATAGTGATCTTGGAAAATGACCTCTACCGACGAGCGCCATTGCACTCAGTCGATGCATTCTTAAGCGGCGCGAACGATGTGATCATCCTTGATCACTTGCTGAATCAAACCGCAGAAAAAGCAACACTCGCGATTCCCGGGAGCACCTTCGCAGAGTCGGATGGCACGCTGGTCAGCAGCGAAGGGCGTGCGCAACGCTTCTATCAGATATTTGTGCCCGAGGGAGATATTCAAGCGAGCTGGAAGTGGCTACGCGAAGTACTGGATGCTACCGGACGGCAGGATTGTGTCGCCTGGGAGCATCTCGATGATGTGATCGCGGCCATGACTGCGGCCATTCCCGCTCTAGCCCGAGTCCAACAGGCTGCGCCTCGCGCATCTTTCCGGATTGCGGGTGAAAAAGTACCCCGAGAGCCGGAACGCTACAGCGGACGCACGTCTATGCTGGCGAACATCAGCGTGCACGAACCTAAGCCGCCGGATGATCCTAATACACCGTTTTCATTCTCCATGGAGGGCACGCTCGACCAGCCCCCGGCCGCATTGATTCCGTTCTTCTGGTCTCCGGGTTGGAATTCTATCCAGTCGACTAATTTTTACCAGACCGAGATCGCTGGCCCATTGCGGGGAGGAGATCCCGGAGTCCGGTTGATTGATCCCGAGCCAGAGCTTCGTGGCACATATTTCGCTGGGATCCCAACCGCATTTGAACCACGCGTTGATCAATGGCTACTCGTCCCCCTTTATCACATCTTCGGCTCAGAAGAGTTAAGTCTTTCGGCCCCGAGAATTGCAGAACTGGCTCCGATGCCTTACGTGGCTCTCAATGCGGAGGATGCCAAACGCCTTCGGGTCGAGGTGGATGAACAAATCACGTTAGAGCTTGACGGCGCTGCCCACAGTCTTCCCGTCCAGATCAGGGCAGGGCTGCCTCTGGGAGTTGCGGGGCTGCCGGTTGGCCTTCCCGGCCTGGCCGGGGCCAGCCTTCCGATATGGAGTGGCCTGAAACGCAAGCCGCTACGTGCCTCATGACCAGTCCTCATCCAATCGCGACGATTGTCGGCACGCTGATAGTAGCGTTGAGCATCGCGTCATTGTTGATTTGGGTTGAACGCCGCCTGCTCGCGGTATGGCAGGATCGCTGTGGACCTAACCGCGTTGGACCTTTTGGCCTACTCCAAGTTGTGGCGGACATGATCAAGATCTTCACCAAGGAGGACTGGATTCCTCCTTTTGCTGATAAGCCCGTATTTGTGCTCGCTCCAGCCATCATTATCGTGACGGTGCTGATGAGTTTTGCTGTGCTTCCCATTGCAACTGGCATCATCGTAGCCGACTTGAATATTGGGCTGCTCTTCTTCCTTGCCATGTCTTCGCTGGGGGTTTACAGCATCGTGCTTGCGGGCTGGTCATCAGACAACAAGTACTCACTGCTGGGCGGATTGCGTGCGGCAGCCCAAATGATCACCTACGAAGTCTTCATGGGTCTATCTCTGATAGGCGTGGTGGTGCTGGCGGGTTCATTCGACTTGGTCAGGATTGTAGAAGCGCAAAGGAATGTGTGGTTTGTAATTCCACAGTTTCTCGGCTTCGTACTGTTTCTTATCGCGGGCATTGCCGAAACGCGCCGCTTGCCGTTTGATCTGCCGGAAGCCGAGAGTGAACTGGTTGCCGGTTACCACTCGGAGTACTCGGGAATGAAGTTTGGAATGTTCTTCGTCGGCGAGTATCTGGGCGTCACGCTGATCTCAGCTCTTATCGCGGTGTTATTTTTCGGCGGCTGGATGGGTCCCTGGTTGCCGCCAATCGTCTGGTTCTTCATCAAGGTAATTTTCTTTATTTGTTTTTTCATTTTGTTGCGAGCGTCCTTGCCGCGACCTCGTTTTGATCAACTCATGTCCTGGGGATGGAAGCTCATGCTGCCATTGGCCCTCGCCAACATCCTGGTAACGGGTGCGGTCGTGCTCGCGTTTCGCTAGTGCGATTTCACGGAGAGGCAGGTCGCGAATGCTAAGTGTGCTGAGGACCATGTGGGACGTTTTCCTCCATGCCTTTCGTCCTAAAGTAACGGTGCAGTACCCCGAGCAGAAAGCCTACCTTGCCCCGCGCTACCGTGGGCGCATCATTCTCGCCCGCGACCCGGATGGCGGAGAACGCTGCGTGGGCTGCTACCTATGCGCCGCCGCATGTCCGGTGGATTGCATCTCGCTCCAGGCGTCTGAAGACGAACATGGACGCCGCTATCCCGAGTTTTTTCGTATCAACTTCTCCCGCTGTATCTTTTGCGGATTCTGCGAAGACGCTTGTCCAACGTATGCGATTCAACTCATTCCCGACGTCGAAATGAGCGAGTACCATCGCCCCAATCTGGTTTACGAGAAAGAGCACCTGTTGATCGATGGTCCTGGAAAATATCCTGGATACAACTACTGGAAGGTATGCGGCGCCGAGATCGGTGGCAAAGGAAAAGGCGAAGCTGAGAACGAGGCGCCCGCTACCGACCTGCGCAGTCTACTACCCTGAGCAATTTATGGATACGACGTTCTATGTTGCAGCAGTGATTGCAATTCTGGCCACGGTGATGGTTGTCACTCGGTTGAACGCGGTGCACGCCCTGCTATACCTGATCGTTTCGCTGCTTTCGGTGGCGATTGTTTTCTACACGCTCGGTGCTCCCTTTATTGCGGCGTTAGAAGTGATCGTCTATGCAGGAGCCATCATGATCCTTTTTGTGTTCGTCGTCATGATGCTCAACCTTGGTCCACATACGACAAAGCCAGAGGGCATCTGGCTCAAACCCAGGATGTTAGTAGGACCGTGCATCCTGTCAGCGATCTTGATCGCGGAAGTCGCCTGCCTGCTATCGCAAGCGGGAAACGCCCGCCAGGGAGCCGTTTTCGTTAGCCCCAAAGAAGTGGGCCTGGCGCTGTTCGGACCTTACCTGATTGGCGTGGAACTGGCTTCCATGCTCTTGCTTGGCGCACTTGTTGGTGCCTATCACTTAGGTAGACGAAAGCGAGAACGAATGGAGACTCGAGATGTCGTCGATTCCGATGCAGCACGGAATGCTACTGGCGGGGATATTGTTCGCTCTGGGACTGGTGGGCCTTCTCGCGCGGCGTAATTTGATCTTCATCCTCATGTCAATCGAGGTGATGCTCAACGCCGCTGGCCTGGCGTTTGTGGTTGCCGGCTCACGCTGGCAGGAGTCGGACGGTCAAGTCATGTTTATCTTCATCCTGACGACGGCAGCCGCGGAGGTCGCGGTAGGGCTGGCGCTACTGCTCCAGTTGTACCACCGGTACAAATCGCTGGATGCCGATGCGGCCAGTCTAATGAGAGGATAGCGTGCTTAAATTGTTGTGGCTGATTCCGGCGATCCCGTTTGCAAGCTTCACTGTGCTGGCACTGTTTGGTTCACAGATTTCGAAGAAAGCCGCGGCATTCATCGGTTCGGCGTCGATCGCCGTCTCCGCTGTGATTTCCATCCTGATTACCTGGAGCTTCCTGGTCTCCACCCCACCCGGAGACGCGTACACCCAAGTGTTGTGGACGTGGATCGATGTTGCGGGCTTTCGCCCGCAGGTCGCATTCTATCTGGACCCTCTCTCTCTGATTATGACGTTGGTGGTCACATTCGTCAGCTTCCTCATTCACTTGTACTCTGCGGAGTTCATGATCGAGAGCGAAGGCTACTCGCGTTTCTTCGCTTACATGAACTTGTTCGTCGCTTCGATGGTGACCCTGCTGCTGGCGGACAACCTGCTGCTGCTCTATCTGGGGTGGGAAGGCGTCGGGCTGTGCAGCTACCTACTAATCGGTTTCTGGTACTCGACCCCAGCAAATGGACTCGCAGCGCGTAAAGCGTTCATTGTGACTCGCATCGGCGACACCGCGATGATCATCGGGCTGTTTTTGCTCTTTCGCCACCTGGGTACCCTGCATATCCAGGAACTTATGCGCAGGGCGTCCGAGCAGTGGCCTGTGGGTTCGTCGCTGCCGATCGCGGCTGCGGCACTGTTGCTGGGAGGCGCGGTAGGGAAATCAGCACAGCTTCCGTTGCAGACTTGGCTTCCCGATGCCATGCTGGGCCCGACGCCGACCAGCGCTCTAATCCACGCGGCAACTATGGTGACTGCGGGCGTCTATCTCATCACACGTACCCACGTACTCTTCACGCTGGCGCCACCAGTGCAGTTCGCCGTGGCAGTAATCGGTGCATCCACCTTGGTGTTCGCTGGTTTCAGCGCGCTAACACAGTGGGACATCAAGCGCGTGCTCGCTTATTCCACCATCAGCCAGATCGGATACATGTTCCTCGCCATGGGCGTGGGTGCCTGGGCGGCAGGTATTTTCCACTTCATGATCCATGCGTTCTTTAAGTCCTTGCTTTTCCTCGCAGCGGGTGCGGTGATCGAAGCCGTGCACGAGGAGCACAACATCTTCAAGATGGGCGGCTTGCGCAAAGAGCTACCGCTGGCGTTTGGCGTTTTCTTGATTGCCGGCTGCTCTCTGGCCGGACTGCCGCTAATCACCGCGGGATTTTACAGCAAGGGTTTGATCGTGTGGGAGGCATGGTCGTCCCCAAAAGGCAACGTCATCCTGTGGCTTGCGGGAGTAATTGGCGTACTGCTGACCGCGCTTTACATCTTCCGCGTTATTTTTCTTGTCTTCTTTGGTGAGGTAAAGGCAAGCGTGACTAAGCGGACTGGCTACAAGATTCATATTCCTCTCGTATTTCTGGCGGTTCTCTCTCTGGTGAGTGGATTTGTCAATCTCCCTCCAGCGCTCGGAAATGTGCCGTTGTTTACCCGGCTATTGGACACGGTCCTGCCACCGGTTAAGCAAGGCCACTTCGGTCCGCTTACGGAAATGCGTTCCGAAGGGTTCCTGGCATTGGCATTTCTTATCGGTCTAGGTCTGGCGTATCTGTTATACCTTCGCGACCGCCAGTGGTCGGATGCCCTGACCAGAACTCGTGCAGGAAAAGCTCTACACGAGTTCTGGTTTGCCGATTGGGGATTCGACTGGTGTTACGACAAACTGTTTGTGCAACCGATCCTGTGGTTTGCGCGGTTCGATAAGGGCGACGTCGTGGATTCCTTCTACAACGGAACGGCAGATCTCAGTGAACTTCTGTACCGCGGTCTTAGCCTTACAGAAAACGGCCAGTTGCGCTGGTACGCCGCTGTAATCGCAGCTGGAACCGTAGTATTTGTGGCGATTGCGTTATTCCTATGATTCTGCTTTGGTTAATCATCATTCTATTGGTCGGCGGCTTGCTGGCTTGGACGGTTGGCTGCTGGAGCGCCTCGGCGGCCCGCTGGATTGCGTTGGTCGCCGTGAGCGCGGACTTTGTGATCGGACTTATAGTTTGGGTCCGCAGTGCAGGCCGCGTCGATCTTCTTCAGCAGCAAGCCTGGCTCCGAGAATTGGACTGGAACTGGATCCCTCCATTCGGCATCCACTTCCACCTCGCATTGGACGGATTGAGCCTGCTGCTGATCATGCTGACGTTCCTCCTCGGCATGATGTCAGTGCTGGCATCCTGGACCGAGATACAGGATGCGGTGGGTTTTTTCCACCTCAATCTGCTCTGGGTATTGGCTGGAATCGTCGGCGTGTTTTTGGCGATGGACTTGTTCCTGTTCTACTTCGCATGGGAACTGATGCTGGTCCCCATGTATTTTCTGATCGCGATCTGGGGACATGAGCGGCGGCTGTACGCGGCAGTAAAGTTTTTCCTTTTTACTCAGTTCAGCGGGTTGCTGATGCTGATCGCGATCCTAGCTCTCTATTTCGCCCATCACACTGCGACTGGCGTTTTCACGTTTGAATATGACGCTTTGCTGGGCTCTCCTCTGTCGCCACACGCAGCGTTGTGGATCATGCTGGGCTTCTTTGTCGCGTTCGCCGTGAAGCTGCCAATGTTTCCTTTTCACACCTGGCTTCCTGATGCTCACACCGAAGCGCCGACCGCGGGCAGTGTGGTGCTGGCCGGGCTCTTGTTGAAGACCGGTGCTTATGGCTTGCTTCGCTTCGTCATGCCCCTCTTTCCGGCTGCAGCACGATCCTTCGCACCTTTCGCCATGGCGTTGGCCGTGATCGGAATTCTTTATGGTGCGATCCTCGCATTTGCTCAAACCGACTTGAAGAGGCTGGTCGCGTACACCAGCGTGAACCATCTTGGGTTTGTTCTGCTGGGAATCTTTGCCTGGAACAAGCTTGCCCTCCAAGGTGCACTGATCACCATCGTTTGCCACGGCGTTAGCACTGGAGCATTGTTCATCCTGGTGGGAGCGTTGCAGGAGCGGCTTCACACCCGGGAACTCGCTCGAATGGGCGGATTGTGGGAGACAATCCCGAGGTTAGGCGGAGTGGGACTGTTTTTTGCACTGGCCTCCATGGGACTACCCGGCCTGGGTGATTTCGTCGGTGAGTTCATGATCCTACTCGGCGTTTATCAAAAGAGCAGGATCTTGACGATTGTGGCTGCGGTCGGCATTCTGGCGTCCACCTTTTACGCACTGAAGTTTGTCCAGTACGCCTTCCATGGGGCCAACCACTACCACTGGGCTCTGCCTGATCTCAGAGTGCGCGAAGCCATCATCTTCGCCCCATTGATCGTTATCCTCCTCTGGCTGGGACTTTATCCGCAGCTCGTGTTCAACACCTTCAATCCGGCAATGGAACAGCTGCAACAAGACGCCGGGCGGGACCTGCACGCACAGCGGAGATAAGGATGAACACCGTCGACCTGCTCGCTCTTTTACCGTTTCTGCTGATTGCGGGAACCTCCGTCTTCGTCATGCTCGCGATCGCAGTGTGGCGCAGTCATTGGTTGAGCCTGGGCATGGCGCTCGCAGGGACGGCGGCAGCGTTCGCGTCTTTGTGGCTTGTGGCACCGCTGGTGCCTCGCAAGGTGACGTCGCTCCTCATCCTGGATCAGTACGCACTGTTCTATATCGGCCTGATGATCGCCGCCACATTCACTATCGCGATTTTCTGTTATGGCTATCTCCAATGCCACTCGGAGAGTCGCGAAGAGCTCTACGTTCTACTTCTGGTGGCAACGCTCGGTTCGATGGTGTTGGTGGCGAGTAGCCACTTCGTTTCCTTCTTTCTTGGATTGGAAATCCTGAGCGTGGCCTTATACGCCCTATCCGCTTACCTGCACACTCGCAGTCGGCCCTTGGAAGCCGGAATCAAGTACCTGATTCTGGCGGGAGCGTCCTCTGCTTTCCTCCTGTTCGGCATTGCGCTAATCTATGCGCAAACGGGCACCATGGAATTGTTCCGCCTGGCAGCGTTGTTGACCGGCGCACAGAATAGCCCACTAGTGCTGGCGGGCTTAGCATTTATCGTTACGGGTATTGGCTTCAAGCTTGGGGTTGTCCCATTCCACCTCTGGACTCCGGACGTCTACGAAGGCGCTCCCGCGCCGGTCACCGCTTTCATTGCCACTGTTTCCAAAGGCGCGATGTTTGCTTTGTTGCTCCGCTACTTCTACACCGTCGGCGCGCAGCACTTCCGGCCGATTTTCGTGTTGGTTGCGGTTATCGCCATTGCCTCAATGATCATCGGCAACCTGATGGCACTGTTGCAGAACAACGTTAAACGGATTCTGGCTTACTCGTCCATTGCCCAAATGGGCTACTTGCTCGTTGCCTTCGAGGCAAGCAGCGTCACGGCCTCTGAGGCGATCGCGTTTTATCTGGTGTCCTACTTCATAACTACGCTCGGCGCGTTTGGAGTAGTCACCGTTCTTTCCAATGGAGAACGGGACGCTGATACCTTGGAAGACTACACGGGCCTGTTCTGGCGTAGACCAATGTTGGCAAGCATTTTTACACTTATGCTGCTGTCTCTCGCTGGGATTCCAGTGACCGCTGGATTCTTGGCCAAGTTCTATGTGGTGGCCGCCGGCGCTTGTGCAGGTATCTGGGCGCTGATCCTCTTCCTGGTCATTACTAGCGTAATCGGATTGTTCTACTACCTCAGAGTTGTAATTACGATGTACGCACGAGTCCAGGACGAAGCGCCGCATGTCGAACCCCATGCAATCGGTGGGAGCTATGTCCTGGTGGTCCTTACGATCCTGCTGGTTTGGTTGGGTGTGTACCCGGCTCCTCTCTTGAACGTGATCAGAAGAGTTCTACCGATATAAGTTGCAGGGTGCTATCTGGTTTTCTATGACAAATGTCCATCCAATTAGATTGAGCCTTGCGATGAAGCACGAACACGTCAATGTGCGCCCGTGGCTGGATGCGATTCCGAACTGGCTTCGCCAAGCCAGACGTTTCAAAGGCCGGTTCCGCAACGAGCCGGGCGGCACGCGGACGAAGAGGAGTACAAATGATCCCGTTCGATGCAGCCCATAAAGCTATTCATTATCCACCGGACCGGCGCTTTCGGGTCTGGATCAGGCCCTCGTTTGTCGCAGGAGCAGTCGTGTTGATACTCTTGCCCCTTTTGTTTGCTTGGGGACAGGCTGCCATTTTCGGGTTGCCGCACATTCCTTTCTTACCGCCGTTTAACGAAGCGTCTCCAACTGGGCCACACGGCTTTCCGCTGTGGATCCGCTATGCACACTTCTTTACTTTTCTATTCTTGACGATGCTGATTCGCAGTGGCCTTTCAATTCTCATGGACCATCCGCGGCTCTATTTTAATGACGACTGCACGCCCGGTACCGAGTGGATTCGATTTACACCTCTTAGAGTCCCAAGAGACCGGGTGTGGACGGCGAAAGATGATGCACGTTACATCTCGCCCGTTTTTGCGCTGCCGGGATATCGCCATACCGTAGGGGTAGCACGCTCCTGGCACTTCATTGATGTCTATGGCTTCATCATTACCGGTCTGATTTTTATTCCGTCGCTTTTCATCTCAGGGCAGTGGAAGCGGGTTGTGCCGACATCGTGGATGATTGTGCTCCAGGCCTGGAACACGTTCGTCCATTATGCAAATTTCCATTTCCCGCCTGAACCCAACGGCTTCTACGGATATAACGCACTGCAGCAATTAGCCTACTTTGCCGCGATCTTTTTGTTCGCGCCAATATCGATTCTCGCCGGCGCCGCGATGTCACCTGCAATGGTGAATCGCTTCCCGTGGTTTCCTCGTGTGTTTGGCGGAAGACAGGGAGCTCGTTCCGTCCACTTTCTGATGATGCTCAACTGGGTCGTATTCCTGATCGTCCACGTGACACTGGTGGCATTGACCGGATTTAAGCGGAATATGAATCACATTGTCCTCGGAACGGATACTTTTCAGCCACTTGGGATGATCCTTGGCTTTATCGGCATTGCAGTGGTGATTGCTGCCTGGGTCCTCGCTCACTACGCTTCGTGGATGTTCCCCCGTCTGCTACAACACATTCAAAAAGCAGTTTCCCAGCCGATACGACTCGTCACTCTGAATCGATTCTTTCCAAATGAGCGGTATACAAAAGAGCAGATCTCTCCGTACTTCTGGCCGAATGGCAAGATGCCAGAACGCAAGGATTGGAAACAAATGTCGGCAGAGAATTTCCGTAGTTTTAAGCTCAAGATTGGAGGTCTCGTGGAGAGACCGGTAGAACTCTCGTTATTGGAGATCCAGGCGCTGGGTAAGGACGAGCACATTACCATGCACCACTGCATTCAAGGTTGGTCGGGAATTGCGCAGTGGGGAGGCGTGCCGATGAAGATGATTGTCGACTTGGTCAAGCCGAAGCCCAAGGCCAAGACAGTCGCTTTCTTCTCCTTTGGCGAAGGCCTGTATGGTGGTGTGTATTACGACACCCAGAGTCTAGAGAACCTCTTGAAAACAGAATGCTTGCTTGCTTTTGAGATGAACGGTGCGCCGCTTACAGAAGAGTATGGCGCTCCGCTTCGGCTGCGTGTTGAGAATCAGCTCGGCTACAAAATGGTCAAGTGGATTGAAAGAATAGAGTTCATTGAATCCGAGAAGCAAGTCGGCAAAGGCGAGGGTGGAACGAACGAAGACGATGAGTACTTCGATGAGCTTCCGAACATCTGATTGCACAAACTAAGCACACAAGGACGGCACCCTGCTTCGCCCGGGGGCCGGTGCAAAGATGCAAACCCGCTGTCAGACAATGGCTCCAGTCTTCTTTATACGAGCCAACAAGAGATGGAAATAGACCAACCCGGCATAGGGCTGCCAGTCGGCAACGGCCCTATGCACCCCGTCGTAATCCAACGGTTCTTTTTTGTGCAGAAAATGGGCTAATTTCTTGCGAGCGCCAATGTCATCTCCAGGGAAGATGTCCAATCGCCCGAGCCCCCGGAGTAGGACGTATTCTGCAGTCCAGCGACCCACCCCTTTCAGTTTTACCAGTTGTTCGAGCGCAGCCTGGTTATCGAGTGTAACTAACGACTCCAGGTTTAGGTGCCGATCACGAATCGCGGAACTGACATCAATCAAGGTCTGCGATTTGTTGGTGCTGAAACCCAGCGATTTCAGAGCCTCCACTTCCACTCCGCAGAACTCCGTCGGGCTTGGAAAAGCGTGTGGTCCATCTTTCGAGCGTGCCGATATTACTCCGACTTCATGCGCCAAGCGGCTAAGCAGAAGAATTCCCACGAGCAGTGAGAGTTGTTGGCATGCGATGCCGTTAGCCACAGCCTCGAACACGGTGGGAAATTGCGGTGGCTTGAGCCCGCGAAATTCGTCGACCAACGGCTGTAATCTTGGGTCGCTCGTTGCAAGCCTATAAAACGGCCTCAAGTCCTTACGCACTCCAAGCATGCGCTCGAGCAACACTCTTGCGACCTCTGCCTGCCGCACAGTGAGACGAAAGCCGGTCGCAAGGACCTCCAGGTGTGGCGCGTCTGGGTCACCACTCTGGTGCACAGCCACTTCTACCGCTTGACTATCGATCATCAGAACACGCCGGTAGGTCCTCCCATCCCAGCGATCTATTGCATTCTCCGGACGCCGGCGAAGTGCCCAAGCTGTGAGATCCAACCGGAAGGGTGGTACGGGCGTTATGGAAAACGACCTCTGACTCACAGATTCGGCCTCCAACAGTGCTTAAAGATAGTCAACCGCGCAGGCACCGCCAACGTGCGTCCCTTCTCCCCGGCCAAGGTGCTGCCGCTGAATATTCGTGGTGGTGGATGCGTCCACGCCGTTGCTGCCGCGCTTCAGCCTTCCCTCAGTGCGGGGTAATCACGGTTACGAAGCGTCGATGAGCGATCCAAGCTGCGAGGGCGTGTCTACGCTGCTTGGGGCAGTTGAACAGGTGGTGCAGGCGTGGAAGCATCGTTGATCGTTTCCTTGTTTGCGTGTTCCTGGCTCAGTTTCATCGTCAGCGCTGTAATTCCGGCAAGATCACCCAGTTGCATCGTATCGATAGCTGAGCTGGGAACGAGGACGATTGTGGAGTTTTGTTTTAAGCCTTCATACAGCATGTTCATGGCTCTCAGATGCAAAGCGACTGGGTCGTTGGTATAGGTCTTGGCCGCGTCGCCGAAGCTCTGCGCCACCTGACGCTCTGAATCTCCCAAGATCACGCGAGCCTGGCGTTCCCGATCGGCTTGGGCTTGCATTGACATCGCATTCTCCAAGCCCGAAGGAATCAAAACATCCTTGACCTCCACCGAGATGACATTGATGCCCCATGGTTCCGTTCGCTCATCGATGATCTCCCGTAGCGCATCGCTAATCTTGTCCCTGCCTTCGAGCATGTCTGAAAGCATGGTTTTTCCGATGACATCGCGCAGAGCTGTTTGAGAAGCCCAATTTATTGCACTTTGGTAATCAGCTACATCGAGGGCCGCTTTCTTGGGGTCCACAATCTTCCAGAACAACACCGCATCTACATCCACTGGCACGGTGTCTTTTGTCAGAGTTTTTTCCGCCTTGAAAGAGCTCGTAAGAACGCGCGTGTCGAGCCAGTAGGGAATGTTTTCGATCATCGGAATGATCAGAAATAGACCGGGCCCCTCGAGAGAGCGGAACTTCCCTAGCCGCAGGACAACCGCCCTGCTCCACTGGTCCGCAACCTGAACGGCGGAAGAGAAAAAGAAGGCAAGGACACACGCACTGCCGATTATCCATATACCTACGACATTGTTAGACACGCTATGCATGCCGTACGCGAGTGCTACGCCGATGCCTAGAATGACCACAAAAATCAATAGTGAAAATGAGCTGCTCTTCCTCATTGCAATTCCTTCCGGTCGATCGTGCCGATATCGTTGTGGCGGACTTTTGCCCTTTGTTTCTACCCCACCTGGCTCAAGCGGCTTTGAGCACCTCGCCTAGTGCTGCTGCTGAATATCTTTCGCGCACTATGAGGTTATGCTGAGCCAAATGCATTGTTGGTGCAATGCTACATTTGTTTCTATTGCCATTACGGTTGTTACAGAACGGGAAAACAGAGTCCGGCAGCCTCTCTAGGACGAGTGCTTGTCGCGTGAACCGATATGCCTGCAGGCAAAGCTGCTTCGCTTCTTCCAAAGTCGAGATCCACCGCGGAACGCGTTGGAGTTATCCCCTAAACAAGCCTTGGCTGGGAGCGTTTTGAGCAACCTGGCATTGCCTCCGCCCAGCACGACGTAGTCAGCCTGTAGCGCCGCCTTCAGCCGCTTCACAACGTCAGCCACATGGTGACGCCACTTTTTCTTTCCTAGCCGCTTGAGGCCCGCCAAACCTATATAGTCTTCAAAGGTTCGACTTTTTCTGTAAGGCAGGTGTGCCAGTTCCAGAGGTTCGAGTACACCATCGACGATCAGTGCCGAGCCCAGCCCGGTGCCCAAACCTAGGAAGAGCATGCGCCCTCCTTCGTAGCTCCCCAGAGCCTGCATGGCGGCGTCGTTGACCACCTTAACGCGATGGCCGAAAGCACGCGCGAAATCGAAGCCAACCCAACCGCCCCCCAGATTGTAAGGTTCGCTGACAGGTCGTCCGTGAACAACCGGGCCTGGATATCCAATCGACACTGCAGAATACTCCCATTCGGCTGCAATCCTCTTCACGTCTGCGACCATTTTTTTCGCAGTCATTGTCAGCCCGGAAGGAATCTTGACAGGCTCCATGTGCCCCGGTCTATGCACCTTCACGTGAGTGCCTCCGACATCAATCACCAGAATCTTCATGCCATTCACCATTGCATATTAGCGGTACACACTCACGAAGCAACCAGACCTCGCCGATAACGTTGAGAAGCCTGCGCAGAGTGCCGATGCGGAGACTACGCTGGCGCGCTGGGATCCTCCGCGAAGAGCTGGCGGAGGTGCACATTCTGTACCTTGGCATGATGCTGCCGCAGCATCTTCCAGGCCGGCCGTTCGCAGAGCGGGCTGATTCCAGCTTGCGGTCTTGGGACCGTGACCATGTTCTATTCCGCCGCAGGATAAATGGGTTATTCGAGATGAATAGGATTTTCCGCGAACCTTGCCAATCCTGGTCCATCCCTGTTCGTTTCATCGCTGCGGATCTCACCCCGCGGCCTTGAGCGTAACATCCTTTGATACGATAGAACCCAGCAGCTCCTTCCAGGACTTGACGAATGACGTGGTGCCTTCGCGCTGCAAATCGGTGGCCAGTTGGTTGTAATCGATACCCGCTTTGCCGAACTTGACGATCATCTTCTCCGCATCGCCGCCGTCAACGGGCAGAAGCTTTTCCAATTTGCCGTGATCGGCGAAAGCAAATAATGTCGCCTCCGGAATCGTGTTGATGGTGAATGGAGCGGCGAGCGCCTTGATGTACAGAACGTCGGAGGCAGCGGGGTCTTTGGTGCCTGTGCTCGCCCAGAGCAGGCGCTGCGGATGCGCGCCGGCGTTGGCCAGCCGCTGCCAGCGCTCCGAATCGAGCAGTTGGCGATAGGCTTTGTACGTCCGCTGGGCGACGGCGATCCCGAGATTATCCTGCAGATCTTTCCGGACCTTTCCCATTGTCGCCTTGTCCCAGCGGCTGATGAAGACCGATCCCACGGACCATACAGCCGGGTTGAGCCCCGACTGGATGCGCCGTTCGACGCCGCGGAAGTAAGCATCGGCAGCCGCGAGATATTGCTCGCACGAAAACAGCAGCGTCACGTTAACTGGCACTCCAGCGAAGATGGCCTCCTCGATCGCCGGAAGGCCTTCGCGGGTACCGGGAATCTTGATGAAGAGGTTGGGCCGACCGGCGCGAGCGTAGAGCCGCTTAGCTTCCGCGATTGTGTGTGCTGTGTCATGAGCGAACAAGGGAGACACTTCCATCGACACCCACCCATCAGTGCCATTGGTCCGGTCGTGAATCGGTCGGAAGAGGTCGGCGGCCTGCGTCAGATCCTCGAGCGCAAGTTCGAAGAAGAGCTCCTCGTCCGACTTGCCCTCTTTCATCTTCTGACGGATGGCGTCATCGTAGAAGTTCGAATTCTTAATTGCGTGGTCGAAGATCGTCGGATTTGAAGTGAGTCCGGTGACCGAGAGTTCATCGATGTAGCGGCGGAGCGTTCCACTCGTCAGGAGCCCACGGGTGATGTTGTCAAGCCAGAGACTCTGGCCGAGGTCGTGGAGCTGCTGCGTCGGCTTCATATTTGTTTCCTTAATTACAAGGCCCAGAGTCCGATTCCCCACTCCCTTTGACTGCGCGACGCTGAGAGTATTGCGAGGAGCTACCCGTAAAGCAGACTTGACCGCGTTCACGATGTGGTCGGCAGAAATGCCGAACTTCTCGATCAGCTCTTTGGCCTTGCCGCTGTGCGCAATCCCCCGCACCGCCAGCTTGTAGGCCTGAATGCTCTCCTGGGCGAGAGCGGAAAGAACGGCGTCACCGAGTCCCCCGTGTTCATAGTGATCTTCGACCGTGATGACGAGCCCACCCACGGCTCGCGCCGAAGCGATCAGCTCAACGCGATCGATTGGCTGCACGCTGAACAGATCGATGACGCGAACTGAAATGCCCTCCTTGCTAAGTCGGTCGTATGCGGCCAGGGCTTCGAACACGGTGATACCGCCTGCCACAACGAGTGCTTGGTCCTTGTCGCTCTTTCGGAGGACTTTGCATTTCCCGATTGCAAACTCCTCGTCCGGACCGTACAGAATCGGCGAGTTCGGCCGCCCCAGCCGGAGATAGCAAGGGCCGGATTGCTCGACCATCAGTGCTGTGGCCTTCCAGGCACTCGTGGCATCGGCAGGATAGAGCACCGTGAAATCCGGTTCCGCGCACATCATGGCGAGATCTTCGAGCCCCATCTGTGATGGACCGTCCTCGCCGATGGACACTCCACAGTGCGTACCAACAAGCTTGATATTGAGCTTGCTGATGGCTGCCATGCGTATGAAGTCGTATGCTCGGGTTACGAAGCACGAAAATATAGCGGCAACCGGAACCTTACCCCTTGCCGCCAATCCCATGGCGACTCCAACGATGTTCTGCTCCGCGATGTAACCCTGAAAGAACCGGTTCGGTGCAACATTCTCGAATTCTTCAGTGTAAGTGGAGTTCTTCACGTCACCGTCGAGTACCACAATCCGAGTGTCGACCTTCGCCAGGGCGGACAGGCTGTCGCCAAAGCCCCTTCTCGTAGCGACTTCCTTACCTCCGATTACATAAGGCGGTTTTGCCGCCGGACCGGCGTCGCCGCCTGCCACGGCTTTGGAGCTGTCGGGTCGTACCGGAGGCAGCTTAGGCCCCCATTCTGTCTCGGCATTCGTCACTTGTTTCTCGAGTTCGGCTATGACCTTCGCAGCGGTGTCTTTGGGCAGTGCTTTGCCATGCCAATGCTCAAGGCCCTCGATTCCGATGAAGCCCTTGCCCTTCAGTGTCCGCGCGAGCACGATCGTCGGCCGGTCGGCGGACCGGTTGGCGGTTTCATAGGCTGTAAGGAGATCGGGAATGCTGTGTCCATCAACGATCAACACCTGCCAGCCGAATGCTTCCCAGCGAGCCTGGTAGATTTCAATATCCCGCTCCAGCATAGTTGGCTGACTCTGACCAAGGCGATTGATATCGATGGTCGCGCAGAGATTATTGAGGCGGTGGAGAGCCGCCCATTGCGCTGCTTCCCATACTGAGCCTTCGGCCGATTCGCCGTCACCCATCAAAACATAGACGCGCTGATCGGTATTCTCAAATTGTTTCGCATTGATGGCGATTCCTGCAGCAACAGACAAGCCCTGGCCCAGCGAACCGGTCGCTACGTCCACGAACGGCAAGCGGGTAGTTGGGTGGCCTTCCAGATCAGAGTCGACCTTACGCAAAGTCAGCAGTTTTTCGCGCGGAAAGGCGCCGGCCTCCGCCCACGCCGCATAGAGGATAGGCGCGGCATGGCCCTTTGAGAGCACGAAGACGTCGCTGTCCTGTCGGTGCGGATCGCGAGGATCGTAACGCATCACGGAATAGAAAAGCACGGACATGATCTCTGCCGCGGAGGCGCAACTCGTCGGGTGTCCACTGCCGGCCTCGGTCGTAGAACGGACCGAGTCGATACGCAAACGGGCCGCTTTGTCGTGTAGCGTTAACACGACTTGTTCTGAAGTTTCCGCAGGCATAACCTCGCTCCTTTGCCTTCCTGGATGGTGACCTCTTAGTAGAGTCGCGCCTCACCTTGAGCGCATGCCTGTTTCAGTCTCCTATTCGCACTGACCGAGACGTTTCTCTCGTGCGAGAAGACGGCGTATCGATCCCGAGCCCACAACGTTGGTGGTGGCCTCAGAGTCGCTGTGATCTTGGGACAATTTGGCTTGCGCAGTCTGAACTTCGTTCGGATCGCCACTCTCAATAACCGGTAAACTCCTCGATACGCACGTTGTCGTCATCCACTCCAGCATCCGTAAGTATGGTGTGCATGGCCTTCACCATGGCTTGTGGTCCGGTGATGTAGTAGACAGGCGACGGCGCTCCTTTCAGGTATTTTTGTAATAGTGCATGATTGATCAGGCCTCGTTCTCCTGACCAGGGCTGCTGTGATTTCTCCATCTCAGTCATACAGGCAATCAGCTTGTAATTCGGATTCTTCTTTTCAAGTTCTTGAAGTTCGTTGAGAAATGCAGAATCTTCCGGCCGCCGATTCGAATAAAAAAGAAATATGTGGTGCGGCAACCTCTCCTTTGCAGCGTGCAAAAGAATACTGCGGAAAGGAGTGATGCCGATTCCACCGGTCAGGACCACCGCCGCCCGCGATTTGTCGTTATGAAGTCGTAAGTTTCCGAATGGCCCCTCGATTTTCACCTCGGTACCTAAGGGGACACTCCGTAGAACCCTCTTGAAAGCAGTGTCTCGCAAACGGGTCGCCACCATGATGAAGTCCTCATAGGGTGCGCTCGCGATTGAGAAACCGCGCACATCGCCTTCAGAATCTGTTTGCGACGAATTTAACAGGGTAACGTCGATGAACTGGCCAGGAGTGAACTTGAAGCTGGTCGGTTTTTCAAAGCGGAACGCCATGGTGTGCTCAGCTATTTCTTCTCGATACCTGAGTTTCGCATGAAATTTAGGCCAGTCAGCAACTACAGTGCTCATTATCAAGTCCCTCTGCACCTAATCGACGCGCACTTCTATTCCAACCCTAGTCTCCAAGTACCAGCAGCTCAATAGTTCGTTCGTACCAACAGCGGGAACAACTATACCCAGCACCTAGACTTATGGGCAGATAGCCTTGCTGCCGAATGGGACAAAATTGGATAGGCGTGCTCCCGTTGCACTAAGTGCTGCGTGCTTCCGCCATGTTGGTGGAACCGCGGTCCTGCACGCCGAAATCTTCCGATAGGGTCATCTGAACGCCCGCACCATAGTTTCTGTTCCGGATCGGCTCCAAGAACGAATTGGCAAAATGGAAATACAGGATGTTCATGATCGCCTCCTTTCCGAGGAAGTGATCGATGCGGAAGATCGAGTCTTCGGGGAACACCGTGAGCGTGACAGGGTTCAGCTCGCGAGCCGAACCCAGGTCGCGTCCGAACGGTTTTTCAACAATAACCCGATCATGCTCAGCCAAGTTCGCGGCACTAAGCCCTTTGATCACGGTCTCAAACAGCGACGGCGGGATGGCAAGGTAGTGTGCCGGGCGCTCCCGAGCGCTTCTTTGCCAGACTTCTTGCAGACCTCTGTCGGCAATGAGTTGTAGGAACTGGTAAACTATAAAAGTGCAATATCTCTTGCTACTCCGCCTCCGTTGAGTGCGAATTCGGCCAGCAGATCGTTAGTAGAAATGCACTCTCCGCCAGAGCCTCAACATCGTGAGGAATCCCACAATCTAGTACCAATACGTCCCCGACTGCCACCTCTGCTTTTCGTGAATCCGGAAGATGTATGCGGAGTTGTCCTGCTAGACACTGAATCGAAATCCTGCCCTCGGCTCTATGTTGATCCATGCGGGTATTTGCTTTCATCGAAACCAACACCACCCTGAAGTCCGCATATTTCGCCAGGGTCTTCGAACTGCGACCGCTCGTTTGATCCCAAGCATCGGCATGATGGAGCTGTTCCAATTCTTTCGCCACGTTGAATTGGATAGTCGCTTCAGCCAATTGGGGAAGCCTGGTCAAACTGGCGCGATATTCGTCGGAATGGCAGCTCTCATCCTGTGTACTCATCGGTTCACCTCCGGCCAACCAGACGCACTGCCGATTTTTCGGAGCAAAACGTCCACTTCGGTAGGCATCACAATGCTCGGCGGCGTACAAGCTTCCGTAAATGAGTCAAGCGTCACTACTCTAGTGACAGTCGTACTCCCACAGCAAGGTACGGGTTGGTATAAGCTTTGCGACTGTCAATTGGGACAGGTACAAGCAGCCGACAGTATTCGATAAGCACATATGAGGAGCAGGAAGAATGGAACTCGCTCAACGGCGGCAATTCCTGATCTCGCGTGGCTGGATTCAGGCCGTAGCAATCGTCATGATTTTTGGCTTCACTGTGATGGGGATCTTGACGTACCGGACCTACACTGGTGAGCCGCCGATTCCGGCACGCGTCACGGATACCGCTGGCGATGTTCTGTTCACGCGTAGCGATATTCTAGCCGGCCAGGGAGTATTCCTTCGCAACGGCCTAATGGAATACGGTTCGATCTTCGGGCACGGCGCGTATCTGGGGCCGGACTTCACCGCCGATTACCTGCATCGGGCGGCGCTCAGCGTGATCGAGTTTTACGGAGGAGACTCCTCTGATCGCGCAAAGGCACAGACGGTAGCCGATTTCAAGAACAACCGGTTCGACAGTTCTGCCGACGTTTTGATCTATACGCCCGCGCAGGTGCATGCGTTTGAGCAACTGCGCTCCTATTACGGCGAGTTCTTCGGTGAGCCAACTTCCAAGTATGGCCTTCGGCCAAACGCCATTCGTGACCCCGAGCAAATTCGCCAACTAACCGCCTTCTTCAGTTGGTCGGCCTGGGCCTCATCGTCCCTCAGACCTGGCCAGCAATACTCCTATACCAATAACTGGCCGCCCGAACCACTCGTCGAGAACCGGGCGACTGCCGACGCCATTGTGTGGAGTGTTCTATCACTCATTGCACTACTGGGGGGGATTGGCCTGCTGTTTGCCGCATTTGGGCGCTGGAACTTCTTAGGCTGGCATGGACGTGAACAGCAGACGGTCTCGTTTCGTCCTCCGAACCAGGTTCTGTTGACCCCCGCACAACGGGCGTGTGCTTGGTTCTTCCTTGTCATGGGACTGCTATTTTTGCTGCAAACGCTCGTGGGCGGTGCCTCGCAGCACTATCGTGCAGATATCTCTAACTTTTTCGGAATCGACCTTGCGCGTCTTTTGCCATTCAACATCGCGCGCACGTGGCATTTGCAGCTTGCAATTTTCTGGGTATCGACCTCGTACCTCGCTGCCGGTATCTTTCTGGCGCCGATGATAGCCGGTCGCGAACCGCGAGGACAAAACCTTCTTGCGTATGGCCTTTTGGGCGCGTTGGCGATCGTGGTCTTTGGAAGTTTGTTTGGCGAGTATGCCGGAATCGAAGGATGGTTTCACAACAAGGCCTGGATCTGGTTTGGCAACCAGGGTTTTGAGTACCTCGATCTGGGCCGATTCTGGCAGATTTTGCTTACGGTCGGTCTTTTGTTTTGGGTGATCATACTCTTTCGTGGGCTTCGCGGGCGGCTCCAAAGCGAGCACATGGGCAATATGCCTTGGCTCTTCTTCTTTTCGGCTTTGTCGATTCCAGCGTTTTACGGGGTTGGTCTGCTCGCTCATCCTGGGGCGCACTTTACAACGACTGATTTCTGGCGCTTTTGGGTCGTGCATCTCTGGGTGGAAGACTTCCTAGAACTGTTCACGACGATCATGGTCGCCTACGTGTTCGTGTTGTTAGGCGTAGTACATGAACGCGTCGCGCTGACGATGATTTATCTCGATATGGTGCTCTACTCAGCGGGCGGTGTGATCGGCACCATGCACCACCTGTATTTTTCAGGAGAGCCCTCGATTCACATGTCGTTGGGCGCCTTCTTCTCTGCGGCTGAGGTGATCCCTCTCACGCTATTGACGCTGGAGGCATGGAGCTTTCTGCAACTCGGAGCGGAGGAGGAAACCAAGTCGAAAACCTCGTTCCCGCACTATTGGGCTGTGATGTTTCTTGCTGCGGTAGGGTTTTGGAATTTCCTTGGCGCAGGGATCTTCGGTTTTCTGATCAATCTTCCCATTGTGTCGTACTACGAAATCGGTACAGCCCTCACGCCCAATCACGGCCACGCCGCAATGATGGGAGTGTATGGAATGTTGTCGGTGGGACTGGCGTTGTTCTGCTTGCGCTACATCATTCCTGAAGAACGCTGGTCAGACCGGGCCGCCAAGATCAGTTTCTGGTCGCTGAATCTCGGGTTGGCGTGGATGGTTTTTGCCACGCTCTTTCCCTTGGGTGTGCTGCAACTCTACCATTCCATCGCCTACGGATATTACGACGCACGGACTCTGAAATTCGCAGGAAATCCAACCAATTCGATGATCGAGTGGCTTCGACTTCCGGGCGACACAGTCTTCATTCTCGGTGGCACCCTACCGGTTCTGTACCTTTGCTGGCTGGGAGTTCGTCATATGAGGGTACAGAGTATTGCCGAGGAACCAAAAACCATTCTATTCACGGAACTGACCAGCACGACAAAAGGAAGTTAGCCATGCACGGGATCGATGTTGAGGTACTGTTAGCATCTGGCTACGCTATCTTTCTGGCATCAGTGGCGGCAGCCTTTGAACTCGCCGCGCGTCATTCGCATCAGCGGACGCGAAAGATTCCCATTATCGGGTTCTCGTATCATCCGGAGCTGGACGTTTGGAAATGTCCCAATGGCAAACACCTATATCGCGCCGAGGCGCTGGAATCAAGCGCTGTACGCTATAGGGCGCAAGCACATCATTGCAATAGCTGCTCAGTTAAGAGCCGCTGCACTGATTCTATGGAAGGCCGAGTTATAGAGGTCCAAACTGACTCGTGGCTACAATCCGAACTCCGCAAATTTCATCGAGGGCTTTCGCTGACGCTTTTACTCCTCGCCGACCTGATTCTAGTGGTCACGATGCTGCGGCAGAACAGTGTGCGCGAGCAGTTGATTCTCGTCCTTCCACTCCTCTGTATCACGGGCACAGGCTTCAGAATATTGTCGAATTTCTTTCGCCCCGCTGAAAGAAACACCTGAGCGGCGCGATTATCGTGTGCAGAGGGTCTTCGACCGGTGGTGCGCAACCACGCAATCCGCGAGCGAAACAATCGTCGGGCTTGCAGGAAGTTATGCCTTCTTACGGCCCGCTGCCTCGACTGTTTGCGTTGGATCTGCACCTTCCCACGTAACATCTGCTGTCGGTCCATAGGTCGAGGGAACGCCCTTATTCAACAGGCGCAGATACACAGTGAGCTGAGTGCGGTGATGGCAGGTGTGGAGCAAACGTCGCCAGACTACCCAGATCCGTTGGCGAGCAACATCAAAAAACGGAACCTCCTCCAGCCACCATGCTTCGGTCTGTGCAGCAAGGAATCCCATGCGCGCATATGCCAATTCCCGCATTCGCATGCAGTAATCCTGTGGGTCTCACCGATTGGTAAAACTTCCGACGGCGGCGGTTCGGGCACCGTCATAAATTCGCCGAAGAAGCGGCGTTCCGAAAGCAGTTGATGCTTTAAGATGTCGAGTACTGTTCTGGATTGCGGATGGGGGCGAAATGACATGTCTGCCAAGTCGAAGCACCGCCACACCGAGATCACTTTATTGGTCTCGCTGGCATAGGTGTCCAGCATGTGCTGAAACACTGGCAGAGATGCGCGCGGGATATCTGAGTCCGGAATTGCAATGTACTCGTAATTCATTGGCATGACAAGTTCTCCACTTTCGATTTCTTGCTGTGCGCGTTCTCGCTTTGAAGTTGCCTATCACCATGGTGGACTCGCCAGATTGTAATCCATCAAACGACGAAGGGTTTCCTCGGTCTCGGTGGCAAGCTTTGCGACGAGCGCTCCGCCCGATTGGCGCCGTGCCATACGGACGCCTTGCCCCGCCCATAGCGACAGATACTCGGCTCGGTCCTGTTTTCCGGCAGCAATCCGGAGCGGGCGTGTCAGCGCGTTTTGAATTGGAAATGGGAGAATAGTATGAGACGTGCCCGGATGATCAACTTCGGTCATGAAACGATTGACGATGCCCCGCGCCGGACGGCCCGAAAAGGCCTTCGTCAGACGTGTCTCGTGCTCACCTGCTTCGAGGATCCGCTTCTTGTAAGCCACTGGGATGCCCGCTTCGTCACAACTCAGAAAGGCCGTCCCCATTTGCGCAGCACTGGCTCCAAGAGCTAACGCCGCGGCTATGCCGCGTCCATCCATAATTCCACCCGACGCAATCACCGGAATTTTGACGGCGTCGGCGACCTGCGGAACGAGAGCCATGGTCCCAACCATTGCTCCTTCAAAGTCACCCATGAAAGTTCCGCGGTGACCACCCGCTTCGCTTCCTTGTGCAACAACAGCGTCGACGCCGGCCTTTTGAAGAGCCACCGCCTCCTGAACAGTTGTTGCCGTCCCGATTAGGAACATTCCACGTGCTTTGATTGCATCGATTGCGTTCGTCTGCAGGATTCCAAACGTGAAGCTGAACGCCGACGCACCGCTCGCGAGAGCTGCGGTGAGCTGTTCGTCAAATGGAACACATTGTGCCGTCGAAATCGTCGAAGGTGTGGGAGCTGGTAGACCAAGCTCCGCGTAAAAGGGTGCCACCGTTTCCAGCGCCAGACGCAGCTCACCCACCTCAATCGAGGCCGGCATCGGCGCAAAGAGATTGATACCGAATGACCGTGATGTCCGCGCGCGCACTGCCCGCGAAACTTCGCCGATTTGGGTGGGAGTCAAATACGCTGCGCCGATGAAGCCTAGCGCCCCGGCCTCGCAAACGGCCGCCACAAGCTCCGGCGTATCTCCACCTCCCGCCATGGGAGCTTGGATGATTGGATACCTTATGACTAAGCGTTGCATAAAACTGTTCACAAGCTGCATGCACTGTCTCCTGACCATTCAAGGTTCACTCATTGCTGCCAGAGAATCGGAGCGACTTCCAAGGGCACACCAACGCCGGTACGACAAGGTATAACGCGCGCCGTATAGTCCGTTGCGAGACGGGTCGCCGAGACCGATGCGCGGTAGATGCACCCGGGCGCTTCGACAGTTGGTAGCTGGACACACGTCATCTCTTGTCGAATCGGACTGCTGCCACAAATCCCATCGGCATACAATTCGACCCGCACCGCGTTCGGATCGAGGTCATTGAGATACACCTCTGCCGTAATGACGTGCTGGGCCGCATTTGTCTGTATCTTCACGTCGCCAAAGCGCAGCGTGCCCCATTTCTCTGTCAGAGTATGTTCCCAACTGATTATGTTCCTGCCCGCCACGCCTTTATCTGCTGCGCGCTCGAGGTAGGCGGCGACTGCGGGGATGTAGTGTTGCTCGGTATATTCGCACACCGTGCGGTTGGCGGAGAAGCGCGGCGTCAATTGCGCCATGCTTTCCCGCATCCGCTTGACCCACGCAGTGGGAATGCCATTCTCGTCCCGGGTATAAAACTCCGGGATTACCTCCCGCTCGAGCAGCGCGTAGAGCGCGTCGGCTTCGACAGCGTCCCAAGCAGGATCGTCACCATGCTCCTGGCTGTCCCCCAGCGCCCACCCGACTTCAGGAGTGTATGCTTCCGCCCACCAGCCATCTAATTCCGAGAGATTGATTCCCCCATTGACAAGCACTTTCATACCGCTTGTGCCGCACGCCTCCCAAGGACGACGAGGCGTGTTGATCCAGACATCCACACCCTGCACCAAGTGCTCCGTCAATAGCATGTCGTAGTCGCTCAGGAAGACGATGTGGGGTCGGCTCTCTGGTTGGCGAATGAATTCGATCCATTCATGGATTAAGGCCTGCCCCGCACGATCCTCCGGATGAGCTTTCCCAGCAATGATGAGTTGCACTGGGCGCTCTGGATTGGTCAATAGACGAAGCAGCCTCTGAGGATCGTGCAGTAGCAAGTTTGGTCTCTTGTACGTAGCGAAGCGTCGCGCAAAGCCGAGCGTCAGTGCATTTGGATCAAATAGGTATTTTGCTTTTTCGACTGCCTCGGGCGACGCGCCGGAGGCTGCGAGGTCCCTGGACAATCGTTCGCGAGTGTACTCTACGAGAGACTTGCCCGCGATGGTCCTAAATTGCCACAGCTTGGCGTCGGAGACTCGGCGAATGTCCTGTTCCATGGCTTCTGTCGAACCGAGCCAGCGTTCCCTTCCACATATATCGGTCCATAACTCGTCGGCAGAGGCCGAGTCCCAAGTGGGCATGTGAACTCCATTGGTCACATGTGCGATCGGGACGTCGCCCTCCGGCCAGCGCGGAAACAGAGGCAGAAAGAGTTGGCGGCTAACCTTCCCATGCAAGCGACTTACCCCATTCACCGCACCACTCCCTCGGATTGCGAGATAGGCCATGTTGAAGCTCTCCGAGGAGTCGTTCGGGTTCTGGCGTCCTAATGCCAGCAAATCGTAGAGCGTTATGCCGAGCTTCTGCTCGGCATAAGGACCAAGGTATTGATCGATGAGGGCTGGAGCGAAACGGTCAAAACCGGCGGTCACCGCCGTGTGGGTGGTGAAGAGATTCCCCGCTCGTGTGACTGCCAGTGCGACTTCGAAGAGCTGGCCTGTCTCTTCCATGAAGCCGCGGGCTCGTTCCAGGATTGCAAATGCCGCGTGTCCTTCATTCAAATGACAGACTTCCGGGCGAAGCCCGAGCGCAGAGAGCAGTCGCCATCCTCCAATCCCGAGGAGCAATTCCTGCTTCAAGCGCAGTTCCGGTCCACCCCCATACAACTCGCTAGTAATCCCCCGATGAATGGGGAAGTTCGCCGCGTCATTGCTGTCCAGTAGGTAAAGTTTCACCCTGCCGACCTGGACCTGCCAAGCGCGGAGCCAGACTGAGTATCCGGGCAACGCAATCTCCAACCGCAGCCATTCTCCATTTGGTTGGCGCAACGGCGTGATAGGCAACTGTCCGGGATCGTTGTATGGGAAGAGAGCCTGTTGCTCGCCGTATCTATCGATCAACTGACGAAAATAACCCTGCTGATAGAGCAGGCCCACGCCGATGACCGGCACACCCAGATCACTGGCGGCTTTCAGTTGATCGCCGGCCACGTTGCCAAGGCCGCCCGAGTAGATGGGCAGAGCCTCGCTCAACATGAATTCCATGCTGAAATACGCGACACAGGTCAGCGGGGACCCTGAATGGTTCTGCTGAAACCATGCCGGCGCTCGCGCGACCTTCCGGCTTGCTTCGACGAGGCCATTTACCGTGTTCCGGAACCCGGCATCGCTAAGCATGCGCTCGATCTGGTCACGCGAGACCGTCTGCAGAACGACCCAAGGGTTATGAGTGATTTCCCAAAGCTTTGGATCAAGTTGCCGCCACACTCCGTCGGTGGCATGATTCCAAGACCAGCGCATATCCAAAGCGAGTTCCACCAACGAATCGAAACCCTTGATCTCAGTGGGGAAAAGATTATAGATAGGGTGGCTGGCGCGGGATTGCTCGCTCATGATCGAGGTCACGGTCCTTCCAAGGTGAAACAGCCAAAAGTGTCACTGACGATTGCCTGTGCTTCTCCTAAGATGAGTCACGGCTACTCGTCCCGCAGAAGCTCATCACAATCGCGGCAAACTCGAGCATCCGATGCTCACTCCTACTTCATTCCGAGCTCGGTCAGGATCTTAGGATGTTCTTCTCCCGCTGCTAGAAGCAGATGGCAAGCGGAGCAGTCGTTGGTGATGGTCTGGCCATCGGTACTAATATGGCTGCCGTCATGGCAGCGGAAGCAGCCTAGCGAATCAGTGTGCCCAAGGTTATTCGGGTGCGTTCCCCACGTCACACGCATATCTGGAAAAATGTTACGGAGGTAGATCCTAGCAACCTCCGCAGCGGATTGCTCCACCGCCGTGCGTTGCCTCTGGTAGATCTCCGGGTAATTCGTCCGATAGTAACTATTGAGTTCGCCAATGATATGCTGCTGTGCCACATCGCGGGCAGGATAGTTCACCTTGAGAACCTCGACCGCCTTCTTCTTAATGAAGGGAAGTCCTGGACTAATTAGCCCGAGCGACATTTGCTTGTCCACTGCGTTTTCCGGCATTTCGAAGGCATGTGTTGGCCGGTTGTGGCAATCCACACAATCCATCACACGATGCTCGCCGTGGTCCAATTGTTGTTGAGTTGGTTTCGCTTCGCTCGAAACGAATTCGGTGACCTTTCCTTTATCGTCGGTGTAAACGACTATCGGGATAGTCTGCCGCTGGGCGTCCGTCGAGATATAGCGGATGCGCGCCGTATCAGCTAGGTGATGCCCGTGGATACCGACTAACCCCTGCCAAGTGCGTCCGCCCACTTTCAGGAGCAACACATCCGTCTGAGGAGTGTTCTTTTCGTCGTCCTTGTAACTGGTACTCACCAGGAATTTATCTCCAGTAAAGCGCTGCGGCCAGTGACAGTGCTCACATGTCTCACGTGCCGGCCGGAGGTACTTCACCGGTGAAGGAATCGGCCGCGAATAGGCATGAAATGTCACCGCAAATACCTGCCGGAGGCCGGAGAGCTTCGATCGCACGAACCACGAGGCTCCTGGACCGATATGGCACTCGACACAAGCCACATGCGCATGGGGAGAATTCTGATACGTCGTATACTCCGGTTCCATTACGGTATGACAAGTCGTGCCACAGAACTTCGTCGAATCCATGTACTCCACGCCGCGGTACGATGCAGTTCCGATAATGAGGAGGTTGAGTAAAGTTGCAAATGCGATGTACTCCAAGGTTCGACGAACTACGGGCAACCCGAGGTTGATGGCGGGGAAGACTCCTGGCAACTCGCCGCTGTCGCGCAGTTGTCGTCGCTTGAGCCAGACGCCGAGTGGAATCAGCAAAAGGCCCAGCACAAAAATACCAGGGAGGATCAGAAAGACCAGAAGGCCAATATAGGGATGCGGCGGCCCTGGCAGGAACAGGTCATAGAACCAGAAGGCGATTGTGGTAAGCGCTGTGCTTGTTGCGAGCACGGCCCCCGTAAGCGTGACTAAATTCTGCCCCAGGAAATATATCGGCTGCGCCCAGGCTCGGACGCTCTCTTGCGGATTCATTTGAACCGATGCCACCCTTTCTTGTATTACTCGCGGTGCAGACCTCTTATGTATTCGGCGCAGATTTAGACGCGAGGAGCTTGTTTCACGTTGTGCGGCGCTGCCACCGTTCCGTTGCTAGACGTTCAAATTTCTATCTAAAAAGTACAACCTCAGAATAAGACTGCAGAAGATTCCCATCTCTGGAGGCTCTCTGCACAGATCCGGTAGTTAGTACTCTCGCTGCGCTGGCATGCGCAGCATGGTCGATCATACGGCCACTTCCAGTGGAGAGATGGGTGAAACAGGTCGTGCGTCGTTCACCAACGTGCCATCCCTCAAGCCCCCCTCTCTTGCGATTACTAGCCTGGCTCGCGCCGCGCATGGCCACCCTGACGGTCGCAACTCTTACACCGACGTGTCCCTAGTGCCAGAGTACGGTCGTCATCAAGACAGTTACACCTGACTCATTTACTCGATTTCGTACGTGACCGAGCATCGTAAAGCTTCTCGAAGTAAAGCTCCGGCCTCGATGCAAAGTTGCCACGGCCGGAGATCAGCCAGTGAGTAATGAGAGCTGTGTTGCCGAACGAGTCACACCTAATGGAGATGAGATGGCGATCGCAAATAGCATTGCCGAGTTGATCGGAAAAACTCCGCTACTTTACCTCAATAAAATTACCCAGGGCGCCGAGGCACGAGTGGCTGTAAAACTGGAAAGCCAAAATCCCCTCGCCAGTGTCAAGGATCGCATCGGTTTGGCAATGATTGAAGCGGCGGAGCGCGAAGGCAAGATTCGTCCGGGCAAGTCGGTTTTGATCGAGGCGACGAGCGGCAACACCGGAATCGCATTAGCGTTCGTCGCGGTCGTGAAGGGATACGAGATAGTCCTCACAATGCCAGACACAATGAGCCTGGAACGGCGTGTACTCCTGCTTGCATTCGGCGCCAAGATCGTGCTGACGCCGGGAGCGGACGGCATGAAAGGCGCAATGGCCAAGGCCGAAGAGATTCTCGCCGCCACTCCGAATGGCTACATCCTGCAGCAATTCAATAATCCGGCCAATCCCCAGATCCACTATGACACTACCGGTCCCGAAATATGGAATGACACTGACGGTAAGGTAGACATACTGATCTCCGGCGTAGGCACGGGCGGCACGCTGACCGGTGTCGCGCGTTATATCAAGCCGAAGAAGCCCGATTTTAAGGCGATTGCGGTAGAGCCAACGGACAGTGCGGTGCTCTCCGGTGGCAAACCGGGGCCGCACAAAATCCAGGGACTAGGCGCAGGTTTTGTTCCCGGCGTGCTGGACACCAAGTTGATCGACGAGGTGATCCAAGTTTCCAACGATGAGGCTCTCGACTATGCGCGCCGCCTGCCCAAGGAGGAAGGCCTACTGGTCGGAATATCCGCGGGAGCCGCGGTATTTGCGGCTGTAAAGGTAGCGCGGCGCCCAGAGAATGAGGGCAAGTTGATCGTCGCGATCATTCCGAGCTTTGGGGAGCGCTATTTGAGCACGGTTCTTTTCGAGGAACTACGCAAGGAAGCACAAGCTCTGCCTACCACGCCGGTCCGCGAGCCAGTGGCTTGAACTGGAGCCATTGCCGCAATCGTGTCCGGCTTGCCCCAATTAGGTTTCTCTTGCGCCAAATAGAAGGCGTCCCAAATGCAGGACGCTTACTCCGTGTCTCCGGGGCGATTGAAGATCACTTCAATGAACGATTCGCAGGACAGCCAGGCTCGCCTCAGTATCGTTGGGATCAAACGAGACCGTCCCCTCGTTATCTCCGTCTTGAACCACCACACAGCCCGCAGTTGTCAGTTTGTGCCGGGACGAAACCCAACGGTCGGTTATTGTCACCGCCAACAGATCGTCCGTGTGTTGACAAATGTGCCCACTGATCCCCGTGACCGCAGGTCCGTAGTCGGTTGTGGTCACCTCCAGACGATAGTCCCGCGCCCATGACTCCAAGTCCGTGGGGCCTATAAATCTAAGGAACATAGCTGAATCCTAAACGATCTGAATGCATTCTGGATGGAAGCCGGTCAGCGCCTCGGCATGATTCAGATCAGGCATCGGAGCCCAGCGACGTTGGCGGGTTGATTGTGTCCGATTCGTCCGACCATAGGCGCGGCTGAATTGCCGCAACCCCCGCCCGGTCTAAGTTCGCAATTCTCGTCTGCCACTTCTCGACGAGCTTCGCAGCTCT
>CAZLZA010000039.1:0-43333 GCA_964563875.1 uncultured Acidobacteriaceae bacterium | reverse complement strand
GCGCTGCCGCACCTGATCCATTCGCATGAGATGGGCAACTCACTGACCAACGGTGCCACGGGGGAATTGCGCTTAAAGCAGTTGACCAACACGGCTCCCAAGCTTGAGCCGAAGAAAGTGACGCAGATCGCGGCCCTCCCACTCGGAGGCCGCATTAAGGTCGATCCCTGGAACAATCGCATTGAGATCAACACCAATAAACCGGTGCAACTGTTGACGGCGCGAGAAAAGATGCCGCTCGAAGTGACCCCGGTCTTCCCTCACCTGACTCGTCTGGAGTTGGAAGCACCTGCGGAGACACCGAAAGCGGAAGCACCCAAGCCGCCGGAGACTCTCCCGGAGGCCGCCCCGGCGGTCCCAAGCACATAACAGTTACCTGCAAGGCAAAAGGCCCGCTTTCCGGCGGGCCTTTTGCATGTCTGCCTGCACCCTGCCCATGGGCGCGGTGCAGGGTGAGACAATACGAAGGTGCATTTTAGAACCAACTCCGAAGCCCCCAGCGGTCCTCCGATCTCGGTGTTCAAGGCGCTGCCTGAAGTTTGGGAGCTGATTCGTCCCCGGCGCGTGTTGCTAACCCTGGGACTTGTCCTGATGGTGATCAATCGCGTTGCCGGACTGGTGCTTCCGGCATCGACAAAATTCCTGGTGGACGACGTTATTGGAAAACATCATGTCAACCTGTTGATGCCGCTGGTGGGCGCCGTGCTGCTCTCCACCCTGATCCAGGGACTGACGTCGTTCGCCCTCACCCAGACGCTCTCCAAAGCCGCACAACGGCTCATTGCCGAGCTGCGCAGCCGGGTGCAGGAGCACGTCGGACGGCTATCCCTGCAGTACTTCGATTCAACCAAGGTGGGCACGCTGGTCTCGCGCATCATGACCGACGTGGAAGGCGTGCGCAACCTGATCGGAACCGGACTGATTGACTTTGTCGGCGGACTGCTGACGGCGGTCATCGCCTTCGTTGTGCTGGTGCGCATCAGCCCGGTCATGACCGCGATCGCCTTTGGCTTCCTGCTCGTCTTCGGAGTGGCCCTGCGCAAAGCCTTCCAGACCATCCGGCCCATCTTCCGCGAGCGCGGCAAGATCAATGCCGAGGTCACCGGAAGGCTGACCGAGTCGCTGGGCGGAGTGCGCGTGGTCAAGGGCTACCACGCGGAAGCGCGAGAGCATGAAGTGTTCGCCATCGGGATCGAACGGCTCTTGCAAAATGTCTTCCGGACGCTGACGGCAACCTCGGTGCTTGGGCTCTCCTCCGCCATGCTGATGGGCGTGGTGGGAGCTATCGTAATGTACATGGGCTCGCGGCAGATTCTGGCTCACCAGCTCACCCTGGGCGGTTTCTTCACCTACACCATGTTTCTTGGATACCTCGCCGCCCCGCTGTTTCAGGTGGTGGGGATCGGAACCCAGATCACCGAGGCGCTGGCGGGGTTGGAGCGCACTCGTGAGGTGCTTAACGAGCACCCGGAGGACGAGGACCCGAAGCGCACTCTGAGCCTCGGCAGAATCGAGGGAGAGGTCGAGTTCCGTGATGTGACATTTGGATATGCGCCCGACAAGCCCGTACTGCACGAGATCAGTTTCGAGGCTTCGCCCGGTACGCTGACCGCATTGGTGGGCTCCTCCGGCTCAGGAAAATCGACGATCATCTCGTTGCTGGCAGCCTTTCACACGCCACAAAGCGGACAGGTGCGGGTGGACGCCGCGGACCTCTCCACCGTGCGACTGGACAGCTACCGCAGCCAGCTTGGAGTGGTACTGCAGGACTCATTTCTGTTCGACGGAACGATTCGCGAAAACGTCGCCTTCTCGCGGCCCCATGCGAGCGAGCAACAGATCCTTGAGGCTTGCCGCATCGCGCGGGTCGATGAGTACGCCGAGCAGTTGCCGGATAGCTACGAAACCATTATCGGCGAGCGTGGCGTAAAACTGAGCGGTGGACAACGGCAGCGCCTTTCCATCGCTCGCGCAATCCTGGCCGATCCCCGCATCCTGATTCTGGACGAAGCGACCTCCAGTCTCGACTCGGAGTCGGAAGCCATCATTCAGAGCGGCCTTGCCTACCTGATGCGCGGGCGCACCACCTTCGTCATCGCTCACCGGCTTTCGACCATCCGGCGCGCCGATCAAATTCTGGTGGTCGAAGCCGGCCGCATCGTGGAGCGCGGCACGCACTCCAAGTTAATGCTGCACGAGGGACGCTACTACGATCTCTACACGCGCCAGCACGGGCTTGAGGAGAACCTCTTTTTGGCTCCCGGCGAAGGCGATCCGCGTTAGCAGGAACGCGAACAGGTGTGGCCCGCGCCTGTCCGAATTTTGGAGCCAACTGCGTCCGTCAAAGACTTGCATACTCAAGGCTTGCATGCGGCTACGCCCTTGGGATGTGAGGCCTGCTCGGCCAGTGCATGGAAGAGCGCATCAGTGCGCGCCGTTTCATCGGCGGCACCGCTCTCCAAAATCACGAATTCTTCGCGATCCGCGCGGTTCATACCCATCTGGAAAGCACCTTGTGATTTGTGGGCGGCAATGACCCAATTCACGATGATTTGATAATCGAGCGCATTCTTGAAGCCAAACTTCACGGTGCGATCGGTGGCATAAACCTGGGGCAACACGCTGAATGGATGCTGCGCGCTCTGGAAACCTTTCCAGGATAGCGGCGCAGGATCGCCACTGCGACTATCCTGGCAGGCAAGAACCACGGACTTGCGCTCCGCCGTCTGCTGCACGGCGCTGAGCGCGGTCATGGTTGCAGCTTTATGTCCGCCATGAGTCTCTGGCGAAGGGAAAAGCGTGAATACAAAATCATAGTGGCCTGCCGCAAGGCGGCGTTCGACTTCGGGAAGCACCACGCCCGGCCGCCAGTGTTCACCGAGAACCTCGTCAATGTCCTGGGTGTAACGTACATCGCGCTGGTCGAGAAAGAAGTGGTTGGCAACGCCCAGAATGTGTCCGGAATCGAGAAGTTCGCGCTTGCGAATTTCGGGCAGAGCGGCGCGCCCAACGGCTTCATCGGTAAGCGCAATTCCGTAGAAAGATTCCGCCAGTAGCGAGTAACGATATCCGCCCTCGCCATTGGTGATCACCAGTTGATCGACCACGCCGCCGAGGTTGTGGGTGATTTCGTAAACCGTGGCGGCAAAGCAGGACTCATCATCTGGATGCGCCACCACAATCAGCGCGCGCACCGGCGCGGGCGCGGCAGTCGAGGGCGGCTGCGCGACGGCAAAGCCAGTGAGCAGGAGAAACAGAACCGCGGTGCGGACGAGTATTGCAGACAGATTCTTCATGGCGCGCTCCGAAACGATGTGAGATGCGACGCGAGTCTGAGTGTAGATGCAAGCGGGGCGCAAAGGAAGAGGAGCAACTCCGGTTTGAGGCTGCGGTGCAACTGCCTATATATTCTAGGCAATGCAGACGAGCCCACAGCACGGTACTTCCAGCGCGGGGAACGGCAAGCCCGGACTGGTGCGCGGACTGACCCTGCTGCCAGCAACAGCGCTGAATATGGTGGACATGATCGGCGTGGGACCGTTCACAACCCTGCCGCTGATGGTGGCCGCCATGCACGGTCCGCAGGCGATCTACGGATGGATTGCCGGCGCGGTTCTGGCGCTCTCCGACGGATTGATCTGGGCTGAGCTGGGTGCGGCCATGCCCCGCGCAGGCGGATCGTATGAGTATTTGAAGCAGATTTACGGTCCCCACAAGATGGGACGATTGCTCTCATTCCTATTTGTTTTTCAGTTGGTTTTCAGTGCGCCGGTCTCGATGGCAACGGGATGCATCGGACTGGCTGGCTACGCCGCCTATGTCGCGCCCGCGTTGGGAAAAACCTTCTGGCGCTCGACGATTGCCTTCCCTCTGCTGGGCACCGTAAGGCTGGCAATCGAAGTCTCCGGCGCAACGCTGCTGGCGATGCTGGCGGCGGCTTTCGCCACGTTTCTGGTCTACCGGCGCATCGGCGGTATCGGACGCATCTCAAAATTTCTCTGGGTGGGCGTGCTCGCTACCCTGGGATTCGTGATCTACCTTGGGCTTTCGCACTTTCAGTCCAGCATCGCATTTCCGCCCGGCTGGACGACGCTGCCCGCCTCGGGTTTCAGCGGAGCATTTGCCGGCGCGCTGCTCATCGCGCTCTATGATTACTGGGGCTACTACAATATCTGCTTTCTCGGCGAAGAGGTTGTGGAGCCGCACAAGACGATTCCGCGCTCCATGCTGCTTTCGATCGCGGCGGTCGCCTGCCTTTACATTGCAATGAATATCAGCGTGCTGGGGGTAATGCCCGCGCGCGACATCGCTGCGATGGCCGGCAGCACGGCGCAGAACTTTGTGGTGGCCAGGGCCGCCGAACTCGTATACGGACGCTGGGCGGGCACACTGGTCGCGCTGCTGGTGATCTGGACGGCTTTCGCTTCGGTCTTTTCCCTGCTCGCCGGATACTCGCGGATTCCCTTTGCGGCGGCGCGCGATAGAAATTTTTTCGCCATCTTCCAGCGCGTTCACCCACGCGATCACTTCCCTACCGCGAGCGTGCTGCTGCTCGGCGGCCTCGCCTGCCTGTTCTGCGTCTTCCAACTTCGCGACCTGGTCAGCGCTCTGGTGGTGATCCGCATCCTCCTGCTCTTTCTCTTGCAGGCGGTGGGCGCAGTGGTGTGGCGCATCACCAACCCGGCCCAGCCTCGCCCCTTCCGCATGTGGCTTTATCCCCTGCCGGTGCTGATCACGGTGGCGGGCTTTTCGCTGGTGTTGTTGGATAAGCTTCCGCTGGTGGGGCGTGGACTGCTGTTTGCATCTCTGGGCGTGGTGGCGTTTCTTCTGCTCTCGTTGCGGAAGCGCCAGTGGCCCTTCGCGGGCTCTGTGAAAGAGACACCGTAGACGAAAAACCGCCGCTCCGAAGAGCGGCGGCGCAGGTCTGAATATTGATCCAGAGCGGGACTACTTGGTTGAAACGGTGTGCGTGTAATAGAACAGCGCGTACGCCTTGATGCTGCCATCGGCCTGAGGCACGCCGAAGACCTTCACCGGCACACCTGCGGTCAAGTTCCCAGCCACAGTCGTCAGCGTGCTTGCATTGCTGATGTCCTGTGGAGTGATGGTGATGATGCCTCCCTGGCGATCCACCTGGTACACCAAGGTGGCGCTGCCGCTGGTGGCGGACAGATCCACGGTGACCGGCAGCGCGGCTGGAGTGCCGGTTGGAGCAGCCGTTGGCAGCGGCACGGAGTAGGTGAAGCTGTCGCTAGCCGCGGAGAACGCGCTGGTGATCAGCCCCAGAGGCGCCGGTGCCGGTAGCAGCACCGCCCAATCGGCAGCCCAGGTATCGGTAGCCGCCGGATCGTTCCACGTCGCAGCGCTCAAGCCCACTGCCTTCAGCGGTCCCACAACTCCGGCGACGGGGCCGACAACTCCGCCAAAATTCGTGGAGCCTTCGGTTGCGCTGACGAAGCTGCTGACCGCGTTCGAGCCTTCATTGGGCAGCGTTGGGTAAGTAAAGTCCCACCAGTAGAAGCCGGTGATTGCGTTGCCCGCCTGGTCGGTGTTCGCGCTGTTGCTGGAAATATAGTCGAGAGTACCAGAGTAGTCGTCAATGCCGCCGCGGGCGTCAGCCATCGGGAAGATGCGGGTGTAGTTGAAGCCCGTGCTGGTCGGTGAGGTGATCACGCCGCTGTAGCGCGCAACGTCAATCTCCACCGACAGTGCCACTGGAGGCGTAGCGTTCGACAGCGGATCGATGGTCGCATTCACCTTGAAGCCGCGCGCGATGTTAGGCAGACCGCCGGGGGTCTTGTCATCAAAGAACGCGGTGCCCGTACCAATCGCCGTGCTGCCCGACTGATAGTAGAAGCTTGTATTGGGTCCAATGGCAATGGCGGTGGCTTTGCCATCTTCGGTGGTCACGTGCATTACGTTGGTGTTGGTGTTGACGTGCAGCACATGACCTTCGGGATTCTTCCACACCGTATTGAACGTGGCGCTGGAATAAATACGCGTTGCCACCAGGGTTCCATTCTGCTGATAACGGGCGGCGATGCGCACGTACTGCGTGGCCAGAGTCGATGCCACCGAGGCGAAACTGGTAATCGTCGTCGGGGTGTCTGTATTGCTATCGAGATTATAGAAAAGGGTGCCGTTGATCGCGTCGGCGAGAATCGGCAGCGCGGTCGTGCTGACGGTCGCCGTCTCCGGACTGGTAAGCGGATGCACCGCGAAGGCCCGGTCGATGGTGATGGAAGTGTTATCGGCCGACACCGAGTCCACCTGCCCGTAGATGTGGCGCAGCAGAAGTTTGGTCAGATCGGGACGAGGGTGGTGACGTACCGGTCCGTTGAAGTTCACTGCCCAGATTGGAGCGGTTGCAGTTACCGGGTAATGCTCCACGATAAGCGCTGGGTGCTTCAGGTCAAACTCAAGATCGAGGGCATTCGTGCTGGCAGCGGTGACCGAGAGCGGAGCCGCCAGATTCAAGGTCAGTGGAACCGTCATGTTCGGCGAAGTTCCCTGTGCGCCGGTGATATAGATCTGGCTGCAAGGCACCGCGGTACCGGCTGGAACGTCGAAGCCGGTCTCGGGATCTCCGGAAGCAACTAACGAAACGTCACAGGTCGCGCCATTGTTGTTGGCACCCAGCGTGAGCTGCGCGCTGATGTAGGTTCCGGTAGGAACCTTGGCGTTGCCGATGATCTCTCCGAGCTGATCGAGTTGTACCAGGTTGATCACCGGAGGGGTGGAAGGCGCCGCGTAAACCACCACAGGTGATCCTCCGCCCTGCGGAATCAGCGAGACACCGAGTACCTTTACTCCGATCGTTGCCCAATCATCGGTTGCGTCATCGCTAATCATGACATGGACGGTTCCCGTGGTACTGGCGGGTGTAGCCGATGAGTTGGAGGAAGAGGAACCGCCCCCGCAGCCAATCGAGCATAACAGCGCGGCGGTGATTCCCATCCCGGCAAGAATTCGAATAAACCGTTCGTTCATTTGCGTGCTCCCTTTTTGTGACCGTCGTCGGATATGCGGCAAGTTCTCAAATACGGAGGATGTTGCATGGGTCGTGGGTACGGCGAACCAATGGAGCCCTTCTGAACTGCGCTACCGGCAGATCAGAGTTTCTGATTCCTGTGGAGAAAACACCGCGCTCTGCCCAGAGTTGCGATTGCTAGATAATTTTTTCGTAAGATTGCACTCTTGACGTGAGAATTGCGGCCCGCACACAGTTCGACTGGCGGCTGCGCACAGTCAGAAACAGGCTGGAGAGTCACCGGCTCCTCGGCCTGAGCGTAAATGTGCTGAATTTCTTGCCGCGGGTTATTCGAAACGCAAGGTGAGCCCCGTTGTGAAACCGATCGGATAACCAGGTGTTCCGTGGATGCGCGCCTCGATTGGGGCGGTTGGCGTAAGGCGCGAATCGAAGAAGTTTTGGGTCTCGTAGTAGTGCTTGTTGTTCAGGTTATCCACTGATAGATTCCACTCCACCCCGTGAATGAGCCTCTTGGTCAACGCGAAATCAACCACGTCCAGGCCACTGGCATGGGCAGTCAGCGAGTTGGTGTAGGGCGGAGCGGCCGGAACCGGTATGCCATCGGGATTCACCACCAGATAGCGACTGATGTGGCGATAGCGCAGAGAGCTGAACAGACCGTGCCACGCATTAAGGGTCAGGCTGGAGTTGCCGACCGAGTGCGGCGCGCTGTCCACATACTGGCGTGGCGAGGTTCCGAGAAAGAATGCGTTGGAGACCTGCGTGAGGCCCACGTTCCAACTCAAGTACGTGCTCAGTTGCACCGAGGCCTTCGCCTCCCATCCGTAAGAGCGGCTCGGACCCTGATATTGCATTGTGCCGTTATCCGGATCGTAGACGTCCTCATGCTGCCGATCGATCAGGAACATATCCGTGCTGGCTGAGAAACGCTTCAGATTATGCGACGTTCCAATCATGTAGAAGTTGGTGGCCGCCACCCTGGGAGCGGTAGGGTCCAACGCCATTCCCCGCGCATCCTGACTGGTAACCGCGCGTCCGTAGTTGAAGTGAATCGAGAGCGGAAGACGATCCGCCGGCGTATAGATAACGTTCACCTTAGGCTCAGGGTTTGCCGAGTCGTTCAGCCCGCTGTTGGCCGGCACTAGCCGGTCCACCAGATTGAAACGGAACTCATCAAAGCGCAATCCGGCATCGATGTGCAAGTGGGGAAAATCCACGCCTTCCTGGGCGTACACCGCCGGATTCGTGATGTGCACATTCGCCTCGGTCCACGGCTTGCCAGGCCAGGGCGCGACCGCTGGTACCGGCGCTATGATCTGCCGGTCCTTGTCGTGAAACAGCGCCACATTGATCCAGTTGTCCGCCAGATTCGCTCCGGCCATGAAGATTGCAGGACGTCCAAAGAGTTTGCCCGAGTGCACATACTGCGAGCTGGCTCCCTCCTGCAGTCGTGAATCATGCTGCTGAATGCCGTCCCCGTTCACCGGATCGCTCAGGTAGAAGGTGAAGTCCGAGAACAGATCAAACAGCGAGCGGGTCACATATCCGTCCACCCGCAGCGTATCGTTCGGAGTCAGGTCCTTCTTGTAGTACACGCTGCCAGTGCCGTTGCGAACCTTCCCGCCGTCGCTCGGGTCTACGTAGCCAAAGCGGTTCAGATTGCCCAGCAAAACCTGGTCGAGTGGGACCTGCCCAGAGGAGTCGAAGTCATTGTGCCCACCATTGAAGCGGAAGCCTAGCGACTGCGTGCGATCGAGTTTGAAAGTGTAGTTGCCGGTAAAGTTGTCGCGCACGTAACGCAGAGGATTCTTGAACGGTCCGTCGGTGTAGGCGTGTTCCCAGGAGAGAAAGCTGTCTGCGTTCTGCAGCTTCGGACTCCAGGCGGCAAACGTGCGGTAGGCGTCAAACGATCCGCCCTGCGCGCGCAGTGTCCACACATTATCCAGGCGTTCTTTCTGCCGGATATGGATCACGCCCAGCGCTGAAAAATCGCCATACTCCGCGCTGAATGGACCATTGATAATGTCCACGTCATCGACCAGCTCTGGGCTCAGCGCCTTGAGCGAACCCAGATAGCCCTGCCCGTGAGCCTGCGAAGCCTGGTTCTGCGGAATGTCATCGACTAGCACTTTGAGTCCGCCGTTCAGTCCTCCGTGGTCGAGGTTGAATCCAAAGCGCCGGAATTCCAGAGACTTTCCGCCGCCTTCATGCTGCCCCGCGTTGATGCCGCTGTCTAGAGTCTCGAACAACTGGTCATCGCGATTGAAGAGGGTGTTCTGATAGATTGCGCCATTGCGGCGGTCGATCGATGGGTCGGCGGCCTTGGCGGTGATGACCAGATTCTCCTGCGCCGTCGGGATCGCGTAGTGAATCTGCAGTCGCAGCCCGAGCGATGGTGCGTCGGCCGCAATCGTCTGCTCGAAGCGGGAGATGTACTTTCCACTCACCGAGAGCGTTACCGGCCCCGGCGGAACGCGCAGGGTGAAGGCACCTTGCGAATCGGTGATCGTGCTGCGTACTGCACCCGCAGGACCAACCGATACCGTTGCGCCCGCGACCACCTCGGCGCGCTCATTCACCACAACTCCGGAAAGCAGCCGCCTCGCAGCGCCGGTCTGCGCCTGAGACCACGGCACCATTACCAGCATCAGCAATCCAAGAACAAAGTACCGGCACGCCCTGTACCTGAGATCATCCGCAGCCTTGCTTAGCTTGCAGTCGCCCAGTTCGAAAACCAACACTTGCGCTCCCCGGCGCGGACTAATTTCCACAACCTTCTCCGCAGGTACGCCGGAGGTCTGGATTCCGTGAACTATGCAATCATCTCACAAATAACACGATTTTGTAAATCGTGTTATTACCCGAGGGCAAAGTTAATTGGACAACTTATTCGTGCTCCGGGTTGCGTGCAACTCCGCTTCAAAAGTCTTCGCCGGTAGAGGTCATCACGAGTTTCCCATGCTTTACCCCTCTCATGCTGAGCATGTGATCGGCCAGATGTTTCACCTCGCCCGCCGGACCTTTCATGATCACCACTTCGAGACAGTTGTTCTCGTCGAGATGGACGTGGGTTGCGGCCAGCACATTGCCGTGGTGGTGATGCTGCGCTGCATTCAGTTTGTTGGACAGTTCCGGACGATGGTGGTCATAAACCATGGAGAGGGTTGCGACAACAGGCTTATTGGCGTTCACCTCTTCGGAGACCAGCATCTCGCGAATCAGGTCACGCAAGGCCTCGGAGCGGTTTCCGTATCCTCGCTTGGCGATTAGTTTGTCGAACTTCTCCAGCAGATCCTGCTCGATCGAAACACCCGTTCTGATCAGTTCGGCCATTCTCGAATCCCCTTGCCTGTTCCTTGTCCCGGATAATGCGCCTTCCTAATCCTAACCGCTCCTCAGATTTTTTCTGCGATTCGAATCAGGCTGCCTAAGTTGTTTGATCTAATCCCGAAATCGCATTCTGAGCGGGCACCCAAGAAGTGAACTGGCCACCGAAGAAGCGCCGCGCACCAGCGCGCCAATTCAGAACGGTTGCAAAGTAGCTTCTACTGGGATTGGTAGGCGATCTCGACCAGCACCTCTTCCGGCGCAACATGAATTTCCAGTGAACCTTCCTGCGGCAGCGCATCGATCGGCATATGGTCCCGGTAAAGAACGAAGCGAAGGTTAAAAGTTTGTCCCTGTTCGGCGCGCAGAAGCGCCATCGGCAGCTTCGCCTCGAGGATCTTTCCAAGAGCAACTTCGACCTCTTTGGGTTTGCTCTGGGACGCAATCAAGGCCTTCCCCTCGTCGCGCAACGTCCAGCCAGTGATCTGTCCCTGCGCGAGTTCCACCTCCAGACAGAAATTCGCAACCTTCTGCTCGCCGTCGCGCAGCGCCAGATGCAGCGTGGCCATCGTCTCGCCTTCAGGCAGCGTTGAGGAAAAATCCACGCGAGCATACAGGTGGGCCTCATCGATGCCGGCGTACAGAGCCTCCAGTACGAAGAGTTTTCCATGCATGCTGCCGCTACGGTGATCGCTGGAGAACATGGCCGCCCCCATCCAGTCAAAGTAGCTGCTCACCTGCCCGTCGATTACCGGCCGCAGATAGGCGGTTTGAGGTACGAAGATAGAGCGCGTTAACGCACTGGAAATAGGTCTCGCCAAGTGGTCGGGCGGAACTCCGCCCAGGGCGGTGTACACGTTGGAAAGATGCTTGCGGAACAACTCGTCGAAGTCGCGATCATTGGCCGAGTGGTGCTCTGGACCGTACCACCAATTCCAGTCGCTGCCTTCGGCAATCAGCAACTCTTCGTACGCCAGATTGCGCTGATCGTCCCGGACGTGGCTTGCGTTTTCGTCGTAAAAATCGCGCGCCTGGCTCAGGTAGTCCCACGCCTTGTTGTCTTCTGGCGCACCGATCCAAACATTAAAATTGGCATTGATCCAGGAGCCGGGAACCAGTCCTCGAAGTTTGCCGAAGTTCTCCGGTTGATGCCGCGCAATCGCCTCGGAGATTGTGACCGGCTCGATCTGCGGCTCCTTCTGGAGACGGTCGTAGAATCTACGCAGGAAGTCACGGCCGTTGCCGTCATAGCTTTCCCATGCGTTCTCCCCGTCGAGGATGATCGAGAGCACGGCGTCGCGCCCGGAGTCAATCAACGGCGCCGCGGCGCGCTTGATGTTGTTCAGCAGATGTTCCGCAGCCTCCGAAGCGCCCATCCCGGCATAGGTAAAGCCGAGCAAATCGCTGATCCGGTGATCGCGGAAGACCATGTTCATGGTCTGGCCGTCGCGCTCCCAGCGGTAGATGTTGTAGAGCTTTTCGGCGCTGCCCTGGTCGAGATAGCCTTCGATATCGCGGCTCATCTCGTGGCCCAAACTTCGTCCCAGCACGCCTTCGTCCGTCGCCATCCACTGCACGCCTAGCTGAGCGGCAATGCTCACGGCCTCGTCGGAGACGGAGCCCTCACTCGGCCACATTCCCACCGGACGTACCCCGAAGGTGCGCTGGTGCAGATCAAGAGCCCGCCGAATCTGCTCCTCGGCGTCATCCGGACGTTGGAAGCGCTCGCTTGGCAAAGGCAGTCCGGGAACCGACTCGCGGCCCGCATCGGTATCGCAGACCAGCGGAAGAATGGGATGGTAATACGGTGTGGCAGACAACTCGATGGAGCCCCGCGAGGCCGCATCGCGATAGGCAGGAAGCACGCTTTTGAGAATCTCGTGCTGCTTGCTCATGACCAAGCGCTGATCTTCCTCGCTGAAACCCTGTCCTTTTTCGATCAGTGCCTTCACCGCCGGATCTTCCAGGTAATACTCGTCAAACCAGGCAATCTGCGAGAGCACCTGCAAGTCGCGGTAATCGCGGTCGGAGAAGGTGATGGCCGCGTTGGCCGGGTCCGGCCCCGCCGCGCGCACCTGCTCCCAGAGGCGGCGATAGCGAGGATAGCGCCCAATCATGCGCTCCCCATGCGCCTGGAACAGATAGGTCAAGGCGAAGTAGCGCTCCTCCAGGCTGAGCTCCGAGGCTGGTTTGGCGGCTACGTCCCAGAACGGGTCCTTGAAAATTCCGGAATTATAATCTTCGATCTGGGCAACCAGCGACGGCACAATATTGAAATTCTGGTGAACCTGCGGAAACTCGTCCAGCAGTTTCACCATGCCGTAGTAGTCCTTGAGCGCGTGCAGACGCACCCATGGCAGGCGATACTCGCCGCTGACCAGGTCCTTGTAGAAGGGCTGGTGCATATGCCAGAGGAGCAGAAGTCGAAGTTTGCCTTGGGCCATTGAAAGTACGGTCCGGAAAGAGCCTGCCTACGGGAACCTGACTAGGATAGCAGCCCGGAGGCATTGCGGCCATGCTAGACTCTCGAAAGTACTAGAGTCTCGATGAAGGTATCTGGCCCGGTTGCGCCGTGAAGATTTTTACCCGCTACATACTTAGCGAAGTTGTGCAGCACGCCGCCATCGGCGTTTCTCTGTTCACCTTCGTCATTTTCATGCGGGACTTGGGACGACTGCTGGAAATTGTCGTCCGCAACAGCGCCCCATTGCCCAGCGTTGCCGAGATCTTTTTCCTTACCCTGCCCGTAGCTTTCACGATTACCATCCCCATGGGTCTGCTGGTCGGAATCCTCATCGGCCTCAGCCGGTTGGCCGCCGACAGCGAAGTCACCGCCATGCGCGCCAGCGGGCTGGGCGCCTGGATGTTTGTTCGCATCATCGCGATTTTTGCCGTGGCCACTTGGCTGCTGGCGCTGGTCAATGGCGTCTGGCTTGCCCCCATGTCCTCGGCCGCCCTGTCCAGATTGGAGAACAAGCTCAGGACCTCGCAGGCTTCTTTTGAGATTCAGCCGCGGGTCTTCTACGAAGACTTCAAGAACATGGTGCTCTACGTCGAAGATGTGCGCTCCGGGTCCAATGCCTCCGAGTGGCGCGGCGTCTTCCTGGCCGATGTCTCCGACCCTTCCGCACCCAAGATTACGCTGGCGCGCAATGGTCTCATCACCGCCGATGATCCCAACTCGCTCCATATGCACCTGGAACACGGCTCGCAACAGATTGTGCAGCCCCAGAACCCGGATCAGTATGAGGTCTCTACCTTCGCGAAAACCGACTTGCCGATTGCGATTCCTGCTCCTGATGAAGCCAAACAGGATCTGGTGCCGGTCGGCGAAATGAGCACCGCCGAACTTTGGAACCGCGGCCACCATCCGGAGCTGGATACCGGCAAGCCGCGCAATCCACAGGACACACCTGCCGTGCGGGCGCGATGGTATCTGGTCGAGTTTCACCGCCGCCTGGCCTTGCCGACTTCGTGCCTGGTACTCGCTTTGGTTGGAATTCCGCTTGGGCTGTCCTCGAAAAAAGGCGGCAAGAGCATGGGATTCGTGCTCACCATCGGGCTGGTATTTCTCTACTATTTCGCTTCGTTGACCGGTATCTCGCTGGGCCGCAGCGGCCGAATTCCGCCGGGCGTCGGCGTATGGGCCGCCAATTTCCTCTTTTTCCTTGCCGGAGTGGTGCTGCTCTATCGCGTGGAGCGGTCGGTGATCGATCTTGGTTCGCTCGGTAGCGCCTGGGACGCGATTGTTGCCGCGATTCGTGCCCGCTTCACTGCCGGAGAAGAACTGGCAACCGCCGGCCCGCGTACCAAGAACGGCAAGACTAGATCCTGCTCCGGAAGACGCCTCAGCCTACGTTATCCGCTGCTTCTGGATGAACTGATCCTGCGCGACTTCGCGATGTATCTTGGCATGATCCTGGTCTCATTCATTCTTTTGACCTTGGTCTTCACCTTCTTTGAACTGCTCGGCGACATTGTGCGCAATCGCATTCCAATGATCATGGTCGGACAGTATCTGCTCAACGTTACCCCGTCGATGATCTACGTGATGGCTCCGCTTAGCGTGCTGCTGGCGGTGTTAACCACCATCGGACTGCTGCAAAAGACCAACGAGATTACGGCGATGAAAGCCACCGGTACCAGCATCTACCGCGTGATCTTTCCGATCTTCGTGATTGCCGCTGCCCTCAGTACGGGCCTGTTTTTCTTCGACCAGCTTTATATTCCGGCAGCCAATCAGCGCCAGGAGACGCTCCGCAATCAGATCAAAGGCAAGCCCGCGCAGACCTATCTTCGTCCTGACCGAAAGTGGATCTTTGGCGAGCACAACACCATCTACTACTATGAGTTTTTTGATCCCGACCAGAACACCTTCGCCAACATCACCGCCTTCCAGTTTGATCCGCAATCCTTCGAGTTGACGGGCCGCGTCCACGCCTCGCGCGCCCGCTGGTCTGAGGAGTTGAAGAAATGGGTCTTCGAACAAGGTTGGGCGCGCACCTTCCATGGTTCGGCCGTTCAGAGCTTCCATCAATTCGACGCCGAAACCTTCCCTACCCTGATTGAACCGCCCGGTTATTTCAAGAAGGAAGTGCGCCAGAGTTCGGAGATGAACTATCAGGAATTGCGCCGCTACATCGCTGATCTGCAACAGAGCGGCTTCGATGTAGTGCGCCTGCGGGTGCAGTTGCAAAAGAAGTTTGCCTATCCGCTGATTACGCTGGTTATGGCGATCCTCGCCGTCCCCTTCTCACTCTCCGCTGGACGCAAGGGTGCCCTCACCGGCATCGCCGTAGCCCTCGGCGTGGCGATTGTTTACTTCGTCGCCGCCGGACTCTTCGAGGCCATGGGCAACGCCAGTCAACTGCCCGCCGCCATGGCTGCCTGGGCGCCCGACCTGATCTTCGGATTGCTCGGCGGATATCTCCTGCTCAAAGTCCCAACCTAGTTTTTCGATCCTGGCTACTGAGCATTCACTTCCCAACGGGCACGTGCAGCTTATCGCTCGCGAACGCAACCGGCCCAGCGTAAGACGCACGAATCGATTTTCGCACCGCGGCCGCCTGCCCTTCCACGTCTGGAGCAAGATGGCTCAGCAGCAAGCCTTTAACTCCACTCGCGCGCGCGGCTTCGCCAATTTTCCTCGGCGGCGTGTGCAGTTCATACAGTTGCGAGGGCGAGCCCGGAGGGTCAAGCACGGCACAATTGAAGATCAGCAGATCCGCGTTCTTTGCTAATTGCACCAGATTCGGCAGCGCTGACGCATCCATGTCCCCGGAGAAAACCACGACCACTCCGTTATAGGAGATCCGGTAGGCCACCGACGGACAGTCGCCGTGATGCGTTGCAATTTCTTCCACCACCAAACCATCCTCATCATCCACGATCTTCGTGCGCGCGGAATCCAGGCTGATCGCCAGATCGTGAACCACAAACGATTCGTGCGCGCCAAACGTCTTCTGATACGCAAACGCGCCGTCTTCTCCAACCAGCAAATTTACAAATCGCGAGGTCTTAGGGAAAAGTCCCGCCCCGTCCGGACCAAACACCCGGTATGTGATTGGTCCGTCACTGGTAAGTGCTCGCGCGTTGAAGAAAGCCGCTAGGTCCCCGCTGTGATCGATATGCAGATGCGTCAACAAAACCGTATCTACTTTGTCCAAGTTCAGACTTAATTCTCCGATCCGCAAGAACGCACCCGGTCCGGCATCCACCAAAATCCGCGGACTTCCTCCCACCAGCACGATGAAGCTTGACCCGGCCCTGCCGAACGCCCGTGGTCCGCCAGAGCCCAGCACCACGACTTCCAACGCTGGCTTTGCAGAAGCCGCCCGCACGCCAATCGGGAACAAAACAACCACAGCCACGGCAAGCGCCATCAGCGTTTTCATGCTTTCTTCTCCTTCGTGATGGTGGTAGATGCAATCGCTCCCGATCCGGATTGAAGGGAGATAGCCTTCTATTCAAATGAGCCATCCTGGCGCATGAGAGGTCATATCCGGCAATTCTCTACTGCGACCACCGCTGCTACAATCGCATCTATATCGCATTCGGATAGGTGACTTTCCTTGCCATTCTCCAAGCTCCGGCCCCTGTTCCCCTACATGAAGAAGTACTGGAAGGGATTTGTCGCCGGGACGGCCGCGGTCCTCTGCACCAACGGAATCATGGTCCAGGCCCCGCGCCTCGTACAGCGCATCATTGACGACCTGAACCACGGTGTCACTCATGGCAAACTGCTCACCTGGTGCTGGCTGCTGGTAGCCGTCGCCGTGGGCAAAGGAATCTTTCAGTTCCTCACCCGCTGGATCATGATCGGCATCTCGCGTGAGATTGAGTTCGACCTGCGCAACGATCTCTTCCGCCATCTCGAGGCCCTGGACTCCGGCTTCTACCAGCGCACTCGCACCGGCGATATCATGGCCCGCGCAACCAACGACTTGAATGCCGTGCGCACCCTGCTCGGACCCGCCATCATGTACTCCGCCAACACTCTGGTGTATACCACCGGTGCACTCATCTACATGACTCGGATCAGTCCCAAACTCACCCTCTGGGCCTTTCTCCCACTACCCATTGCCAGCATTCTGGTGCAGTATTTTGGCACCCGCATCCATCAGCGCTTCGAGCGCATCCAGGCCAAGTTCAGCGACATTAGCGCTCGTGCTCAGGAGAACTTTTCCGGCGCGCGACTGATCCGCGCCTACGCTCAGGAGGACTCGGAGATCGCGCTCTTCGAGACCGAAAATACCGACTACATCAACCGGGCCATGCCGCTGGCCAGGCTGATGGGAATGCTGTGGCCCACGCTTGAGCTGATGCTCGGCTTCGCCCTGGTCATCGTGCTCTGGGTCGGCGGGCAGGAGGTGCTCCGCCACCGCATATCGGTCGGAGACTTCACCGCATTCATGATGTACATGATCCAGCTCACCTGGCCAATCATCGCGCTAGGCTGGGTTATCAACATCTTTCAGCGCGGCACCGCCTCCATGGAGCGCATCGACGAGATCCTTCGCCAGAAGCCCACGATTGCCGATGACCCAACGGAAATTACCGTACCTGCCGAGACCGAGATTCACGGCGAGATCGAATTCCGCAACCTGACCTTTGCCCACGACTTTCAATCCAGACTCACTGAACCGGAGGACGGTCACATAGCGCTATCGTCGCGGGTGGAAGCCGGTTCCCCCGTCTTGCACAATGTGAGTCTGAAGATTCCCGCGGGCAGCAGCCTGGCCATCGTGGGTCCAACCGGCTCGGGCAAGTCCACCCTGGTCTCGCTGATCCCGCGCATTGCCGACGCCGCGCCTGGATCAGTGCTGATCGATGGGCGTCCGATTCGCGAGTACCCGCTGGAAACCCTGCGTCGTCAGATCGGATTCGTCCCCCAGGAAACCTTCCTGTTCAGCGCTACGATTCGCGAAAACATTGCCTTCGGGGTGGAGGATGCGACCGAAGAGCAACTCCAGCGTGCCGCCGATATCGCTCGTATTGCCCAAGACATCGAGGGCTTTCCCGAAAAGTACGAAACCATGGTCGGCGAGCGCGGCCTCACCCTCTCCGGAGGCCAGAAGCAACGGGCGGCGATCGCCCGCGCTGTCATTCGCGAGCCGCGCATTCTCATCCTCGATGACGCCTTGGCCAGCGTCGATACCCAAACCGAGGATCACATCCTTAACGGCCTGCGCGAGGTAATGAAGGGACGCACGACGATCTTCATCTCCCACCGCGTCTCCACCGTGCGCAACGCCGACCGCATCGCCGTCTTACGCCAAGGGAAGATCGTCGAATACGGCACCCACGACGAACTCCTCGCGCTTAACGGCTACTACACCGATCTGCACGACAGACAATTGTTGGAAGAAGAACTCGAGACGGCCTAGCGCCCGCTGCCGGAGCACCTTGGCCGCATATCCGTCTCTTGGTCCGCAAGCATCGCCAGATCTTCTCTTAGCGCACCAGCAACACTTCGCGAATGTTCTCTTTACCCAGGAAAAACTTGATCGAATTGTAGTCGTGGAAGAGGTTTTCCACGTGGCGGTTCTGGAAGACGCGCTGCAACTGGAAGTGCGGACCCTGCTGCAGCTCCAGGGTCTCCGCGCTCTTGATGTGGTAGCGATAGTACGGTGCTTCTGCGCCCGCATCACGGGTGTGAAAGAAGGCCAGCAAAGCCCCGTGCGGCTTCGTGATCTGGTAGATTCGCTCCACCACAGGCTTCACCAGCGGCTCCGGCAGATAATCGCAAACGTCCCAGAACAGCACGGCGTCGAACGACTCCGGTTCGTAGAGCAGATCCTCGGCCAGGAAGCGCTCCACATCGACGGTGGTACTGCCCTCTTCTGGCCCTGGGACGGCCAACCGGCTGGCGTTGGCCGCCATCAGCACGTCTTCGTTATAGGCCCGGTGGCCCAGCCCAGTGATGAAATTGATGTTGCTGCTGGAAGTCGAACCGAGGTCAAGAATCCTCTGTCCGTCGGGGCGGAGAATCGCCCGGGTGAACTGGTTGAACCCCGTTGAACGGCGCGGTATGCGGACACCGCCCTCGTCGGGCGCAGACGGTGTCTCTATGCGGCCGCCGAATAGATTGCGAAAGAATCCCACTGGAGACCTGATGAAGTTCAGAGATTTGGGACCGGCGCTCGCGTGCCGATCCTTACACTCTGATTCTACTTCTTTTCTGCCGTTGCGGACGCGCCGACAGCCGATACGCTCGGAGCCGGGGCGCTGAACGTCTTTGCTGCGGCAACCGCTTGCGTCGCCGGACGCCCCGCATCCACCTTAACTTCGGCCTTATGGATATCGATGGAGCCCTTGAAGAACGCTCCGTCTTCGATCACGATGCGCTGGGTACTGATGTCGCCGTTCAGGAGCGCGGACTTCTTCAGTTCAACCTTGTCGACTCCCGTGATGTTGCCGTCTACCTTGCCGTGGATGACCACTTCCTTGGCGTGGACATTGGCGCGCACTCGGCCATTGGGCCCAATCACCAGGTTGTAATTGCGCAGGTCGATATTGCCCTCGACTTCGCCATCCAGATAGAGATCTTCACTTCCAGACAGTTCGCCTTTTATAATGACGGACTTGCCGATATTCGCAACATCGGCGCGATAGGTATCCATTCTTGGCGTCTCCACTACACGGGGCTGGTACTGGGAAGGGGCCGGGACAACGGGTGCCGGCGGTTGGGGGGTAGGAGAAGTAAACGGCTTCTCATCTTCTCTGCGCGATTTCCACATGGGAACACTCCCGTTCATATTGCGGCCGCGAAGGTCGTGGCAGTCTTTTGCGCTATCCAAAAAGGAATAGCAGAATAATGGCTACCTTTGACTATAGCGAACCGCGAAGCCAGCGGCAACGCCCGAGGGCCAATTCGTTACCGGATTTTCTTCCCCGTCCGTCACGCAACCAGATTTCGCCTTGCTTATCCCCGTGCCCTGTTTCCTGCCGCCGTCAGCTTTCCGGCGCTCAGATCGCTGCCGCGTACGCGAGCTTGCGGATTGCTGGATTGGCCTGCAACAACACAGGCTTTTTCTGCTTCTAAGCCATTATCAGTCTGCCAACATTTCAGACTTATTGCTATGACCAACCCCACACTCCCGTACTGCACGTTACGGACTCATGGCCTTCTGCTGGCCTGCATTCTGGCTAGCGTCTTCGCCCTGGCGCCCCGCGTCGCAGCCCAGCAGATTCCACCCGGAGAGCTGGTGCGTGCGGCCATTCAGAACCAGATGAATGACAACTCCCATATCCATCTCTTCACTTGGAAGGAGCGCAAATATCGCGGAAACAACACTCAGGTCGAGTACTTGGTGGACACTCCCAAAGGCACCGTGAGCCGCGTCATGCTCATCGATGACAAGCCTCTCAGCCCGGCGCAGCAGCGCGAAGAGCAGGAACGTATCCGCAAAATGCTTGATCCCGCACAGATGCGGCGCAAACTAAAGGACCAGCGGGAGGACGACGAGCGTACCCGCGAGATGCTCTCGACCATCCCCGACGCATTCGATTTCACGTATCTTGGCAGCACTTCGGCTCCCAACGGCCATAAACTCGAACGAATCAAATTCGTCCCCCGGCCCGGCTTCAATCCGCCTAGCCGCGAATCTGTGGTCTTCACCGGAATGCAGGGCGAAATGCTGGTGGACGAAACCGCTTGCCGCCTGGCAAAAATCGACGGCACTCTCTTCAAGGAGGTGAACTTCGGCTGGGGAATACTTGGCAAGCTCTACAAAGGCGGGCGCTTCTTCGTCGAGCAGGCCGAGGTCGCACCTTCACATTGGGACACCACCAAAATGATCCTGCACTTCGACGGCAAAGCTTTGTTCATCAAGTCCATTCACATCGATGAAAACGAGACCTCGTGGGACTTCCAGCCGGTACCGGCCATGTCGGTCGAGCAGGCGTTGGACTTCCTGAATCGCGGCGGCCAACCGCAAAACGCGCGGCTCAGCCAATCACCAGCCACTAGCTCCGGATGGTTTCTTTCCGCACCGTAAGCCGCTCGATCAACTCTTCCTTGACCGCGTAGCCTCGCCCCACCGCATCGCTCACCGCGATCGTCCCCCGGGCGGAGACCGTTACTTCCGGCTCGATAATATCTTCGTGCCAGTAGCGCGCCGAGGCCGAAACGTCTCCCGGTAATGAGAAGCCCAGCAGCCCGGAGAGCGCTAGGTTATGCGCGCGCCCGATCCCGCTCTCCAGCATTCCCCCGCACCACACCGGAATCTCCGCTGCCAGCGCCACGTCGTGCACTCGAATTGCCTCGGTAAATCCTCCCACCCGTCCCAGTTTCACGTTAAGAATGCGGCAGGCCTTCAATTCAATGGCCGCCAGCGCGTGACGCGCATTCAGAATCGATTCATCCAGGCAAAGGCTGGTCGCCAGTTCATGCTGCAGCAGCGCGTGCAGATAGATTTCATCGCTCCACAGCGGCTGTTCGATCATCAGCAACCGGAATTGGTCGAACTGTTTGAGATGTTTCGCATGGTCCAGGGTGTACGAACCGTTGGCATCGCAGGAAAGCAGAATCTCAGGCCAGTGTGCGCGAACCTTTTCCAGCACCTCAAGATCCCACCCCGGCTTTACCTTCAGCTTGATGCGCTGATACCCTGCCGCAACTTCAGCCGCAACCTTATCCAGCAATCGCTCGTGCGAGTCCTGTATCCCGATCGAAACTCCCGCCGCCAGTTCCCTGCGCGTTCCTCCCACCAGCTTCCAGAGAGGAAGCTGCTTCACCTGTGCCTCGGCATCCCAAACCGCGTTCTCCAATGCGGCCTTGGCCATGCGATGCCCGCGCACCGCAGGCATGCGGAACGCCGCCTCGCGACCACTCTCCAGTTCCCTGCCCGCAAACGCCGGAGCCAGATATTCGCGCAGAACGTACCACGCGGTATCTGTTGACTCTTCGCAATAAAATGGATGCTCGCCCGCCGTGCACTCTCCCCATCCATCCACGCCCTCGCAGTGAACGGTGACCAGCAGAATACGGCGCTCTGTGGTGCGCCCAAAGCTGGTCTCAAAGTAGTGAACCAGCGGCATGCGGATTTCGCGCAGAGTAATCGCTTCGATTCTCATTCTGCGTGCACCGTATCAGAGCCATCACCGACTGCGCAACTAAAGATCCATCAGGTGAGGTGCCTCACGCCGCCTCTGCACCTATTTCAAGCTCTTCCCTGTTCCATCGCGCCAAGGTCGCCGCCGCCTCGTAGGTACTCTGCAAAAATTCCAGAAGCATTCCCTCGGGCGAATCCGCCTTGCGCACCTCGTCGTACAGCAAGATGAACTCCTTCAACTCCGGATGATAGAACGCGGCCTCCGGACGCACCTTCTGCCCTTCAAGTCCATCCGGTGCAGGTGCGGCATAACAGTAAAACGCAGGCCCGTCCACGGCCGCTCCCCCTGGCCACCAGCCCGCGCTAATAACCTCGTGGGAGTAAGCTTCGCGCGTGATCGGATCGGCACCGGGCCGCTCCGGAGCACGCCGTCCTGAAAATCGGGTAACCGCCAGGTCAAAGCTTCCCCAGAAAAATTGCACCGGGCTATTCTTCCCCAGGAAGTGGGCGCGAAACTGCTTGAACACTGCGTCGCAGGAGACCAGGATGCGCCAGAAGCGATGCGCCGCATCCCTGTCGTAAGCACGATACAAGTGGTCTTCGGCAAATGGGATCGGGTTCGCAACCTCCATCGGTTTGCCATAGATCGAGAGTTCAATTCCCATCGAACGCAACGCCGACATAAACTCTGCGTAGAATTCGGCAACTGTGCGCGGTATCAGTGGCAGCTTCCGGCGCACGCCATCGGACCGGTCGATCAGCAGTTCATGGGTGATGAAGTCAAACTCGATTTCAAAAACAAAATCTCCGTAGGGGATGGGCGACGTGGTCAATCCGCGAGCATTGACGTACAGTGGCACGTTCCACCAGTGGTTCGTGTTCGGCGTAAGTTCGAGGCGAACCTTGCCCACAATCTGCGTCCACATGTGAAGGTTGTGGTAGGTCTCAGGCCAAGCTTCGAGCGGCAGGGCGGGCCAAGCTTCAGAACGAGAGAGCGTATGCGAAACTTCTCCCTTTGCATTCATCTTTCTTTCCATGTTCGTATCCATTTGGTGGCGCTCCAGTCGGCGGTTGTGAGTCTGCTCATCGATTGTCAGATGCTTTTCTGGAGCACCATAAGCGTCTGATCGTCAAATACCGGCGCGCATCCCAAGTACGTTTCCAGATCGCGAATGCAGTTCGCTACCACTTCGCCTGGAGCGAGCCCGGCGCACTTCCTCACCATCTCCGCGATGCGCTCATAGCCGTACTCTTCTTCCTCCTTCCGAGCCTCCGAAACCCCGTCGCTGAATAGAACCAGCGAACTCCCCTTCGAGAGTTCGAAGCCCGAAGTCGTGAACTTCTGCTCGCTGAACAATCCGATCGGCAAACCGTGCGAGTCCACGCGATAGACTTCCTCCGCGGTCACCACCAGCGCGGGCACGTGTCCGGCGCTGCACAATTCCAGCGCTCCTCCCGACTTGGCCCGGCCGCAGATCAGGGTTGCGAACTGGGTCGGCAAAGTGCTTCCCGTGAACACGCAGTTGGCCCGCTCCATCAACTCTGCAAGCGGCAATCCCAGGGGAATCAGCGCCCGGAAGATCGCGCTCAGGTTTGACATCAGCATCGACGCTGCGACCCCCTTGCCCGCCACGTCGCCCACCATGAAGTACAACTGCTCGTCCGGACCAATCACCAGGTCGCAGTAATCTCCACTCACCACGCCTAGAGGTTTATAGTGATACGCAACCTGCCAGCCGTCACAGCGAAAGTCGCGCTTGGGCAACAGCCGCAACTGTATCTGCGCCGCCAGTTCAAGATCTCTCTGCAACGCATCCTGCTCCTTGGGCCCCAGGTGGTCGAGGCAGAATCGCACTAACGGATTTGCCAGCACACGCTCTTCCTCCACCGGTTCATGGCACACTTCACAGATACCGTATGTGCCCCCCTCCAATCGATCCAGCGCGGCGTCCACCTCATGAAGCAGACGCATATACTGCTCTCCTTCCGCCATTGCCGCGGCTTCTTCGAGAACCTCCCTGCGATGCTCCAGTTGATGACGAAGCGCGAGGTGCAGCGGATCATGCACGTGCGGAAATTGCCCAAGTGAGTCTCTGGCAGCCATCAGTCTCCTCCGTATCCCACTCCAGATGCCGGAACGCAGATCACAGACTCTGCAATTCCACGAGTTCCCTCCGGACTGTTTCAGGGCTAGAATAGCTGGTCGAGGGTGTGCCCACCATTGCCACTGGAAATTGTACAAGCCGGTGATCCCGTACTAAGGCAAATCGCGCGGCCCCTTCGCGCCGACGAGATTCGCAGTGCGGAAATTCAGCAGACGATTGCCAATATGCTCGAAACCCTCCGCCTTGCTCCTGGCGTGGGCCTGGCCGCTCCGCAGATCGGACTCGGCGTGCAGCTTGCAATCATCGAGGATCGCGAGCAGTACCAGAGTTCCTGGAGTGCCGAACAGTTACAGACGCGTGGACGCGTGCCGGTAGACTTTCATGTGCTCATCAATCCTGAATTGGAAATTGAAGCTGGCGCACGACTCGAATTCTTCGAGGGCTGCCTCAGCGTCGCCGGATACACCGCAGAGGTGCCCCGTTTCAGCCGCGTGCGCGTGCGCTATCTCGATGAACACGGCGAACCACAACTTGTCCACGCCGATAGCTGGTACGCCCGCATCCTTCAACACGAGATCGATCACCTGAACGGTATGCTCTACATCGACCGCATGAACTTGCGCACCTTCATGTCGATAAAAAACTACCTGGATCGCTGGCGCAACGCTGAGGACGAAGCCCACCGCATCTTCAGCCGATGAATAACTATGTGGCCCACATCAGCCTTCGTTGGACGAATGTAGGAAGACAGGAAAGCGTCACGATGGCAGCGCGCTACCAGGCCGCTTCGCTCCAGCGCCCCAGTAGAAAGCGTCCGCCGCCGTCGGCATCGCGCTCGTAACCCACCACGCTGAGTCCTTCCGCGAAGTGCTTTTGCAGCAGATCGCGGGTGCGCCGCTGCACCTCGGCAGCACGCGTGCGCGTCTCTGCTTGCGCCTTCCACGCGTAAATTTCAGCCGGAATCTCAACCCGCTCCGCGACCTCTGTTTTCGGACGCTCCCCGCTCTTCAGCGTCTCCTCCACACGCGTCGAGTGCAACCACCACTCAGCCACCAGCCGGTCGCTCGGCAGTCCGCCCTGCAGCGGAGAAGAAGTAATTCCATACTGATTCACCACGTAGCGCCTCACCACCGCGCCCAGCTTCTCCAAATTGAAAAACGCGTTCTTGATCTCCAGCGGATCGAACGTCCACTCAATCAGGTCGTAGCCTTCGCTCATCGCAAGCTCGCGCTGCAATAACTTCATCTCCCGCCCCAAGCCTGTATTTCGATGCGTCTCTTTCACCGCCAGCATGTGCGAGTGAATGTAGGCGTGCCGGTCGCGCACTCCCGGCAATCCAAAGGCGAACGCGACCAGCGTCGCACCTTCGTAGGCGCCGAGCACGTGCCCGCCGATCTTTTCTCCCACCACAAACAGCCGCGCCGGAATCAGTTCGATGTCCTCGAATCCCCACACTTCCTTCTGCAGCGCCACCACCTGCCGGAACTCGCCCACCGTGTGACAGGTGCGCATCGTCACGCCGCCCCAGCTCTTTTCTGTGTGTGCAGCCAAGCCTTCGCCTCCAAAAAACCAAAGTTAAGCCCGCTAGCGAGCATACGTTTTAGTCAGCGCCCGTAGTCGTGACGTCATCTCCGGACGCAGTTGCTCGCGCTCGTAGCGCCACTTCCAGTTGCCATCCATTCGTCCGGGCAAGTTCATGCGCGCCGAACTGCCGAGTCCCAATATGTCCTGCATCGGAATCAGCACGGTGTCGGCGACCGAGGCCATCAACGCACGAATCATCGCCCACTGGATCTCTTCGCCGCGCAAATTCAGATACGAACCCGCAAACTCCCGCTCGCGCCGCAGATCCTCTTCGCTGCGCGTCGAGTCGGCGATTCCGCTGGTCCACCAGCCCAGGGTCGTGTCGTTGTCGTGTCCCCCGGTGTAGGCCACCAGGTTGCGCTCATAGTTGTGCGGCCGGAAGCTCGGCCCCTGCGGATCGGTTCCAAAGGCAAACTGTAGAATCGCCATCCCCGGAAAATCGAAGCGCTTGCGAATCGCCTCGACCTCCGGCGTAATGTTGCCAAGATTTTCCGCCACGATGGGCAGTTCGCCAAACTCCCGCTCCAGGGCTTCGAACAACTCTGCTCCCGGTCCCTTTACCCAGGTGCCGTTCACCGCCGTGGTCTCGCCCGCCGGTATTTCGAAGTACGCCTCAAAGCCGCGAAAGTGGTCGATCCGCACCATATCGAAGAGCTGCCTGACGCCGCGCACCCGCGCCAGCCACCAGCGGTAGCCATCGGCCCGCAACCGCTCCCAACGATAAATGGGATTGCCCCACAATTGCCCGGTCGCACTGAAGTAGTCCGGCGGAACTCCTGCAACTTTCACGGGATGGCCACGCTCGTCCAGCCAGAACAGTTGCGGCGCCGTCCACACATCCGAGCTGTCGTGCGCCACATAGATCGGAAGGTCGCCCATGATGCGGATGCCGCGCCGCGCGCAACCCGCGCGAACCTCGCTCCATTGCCGGAAGAACTCAAACTGCCAGAACTTGTAGGCCGCAATCTCCGCGGCCAGCCGGTCGCTCCACCGTGCCAGCGCCACCGGGTGACGCGCCGCCAACTCAGGCTCCCACCCGGTCCACGCGATGCCGCCATGCGCATCCTTGGCCGCCATGAACAGCGCATAGTCCCCGAGCCATGCTGCCTGCTGCGCGCAAAACTCTTCATACTCCGCCTTGCTGCTGCCAGTGAGCGTCGCAATAAAGCGCGCGGCCGCCCGCCGCAGCAACGTAAAGCGAAACTGGATGACCGTACCGTAATCGATCGACGATGTGGATAGATCGGGCACAGCGGACAGATCGTCGCGGCTCAACCATCCTTGCTCCGCCAGCCGGTCCAAACTGATCAGCAGCGGATTCCCGGCAAACGCTGAAAAGCACTGGTAGGGAGAATCCGCATATCCCGTGGGATTGAGCGGGAGCACCTGCCATATCTTCTGTCCCGCCTCGGCCAGAAACTCAATGAAGGCAAACGCTTCCGGCCCCAGGTCTCCCGCGCCATACGGCCCCGGCAGCGAGGTGGGATGCAGAAGCACCCCCGAACTGCGTTGAAATCTCATCGGTTAGCACACTATATGCAACTGGTTTCAGCACGCAACATTTATGGTATAGCAGGTTCGCCCGTGGTCGACTTTGCGGTTGACTTTCTACGGCGGCGTTTCCCATACCTCAACCTATTACTCATTCCCCTTGGCGTCCTGCCAATGCCGCTCCATCTCTTCCAGCGAGACCTCGCCCAACTCCTTGCCGGCATCGCGCATGCGCCGCTCCACATGCCCAAAGCGCCGCCGGAACTTCCGGTTCGTATGCCGCAGAGCCGATTCCGGATCAACCTTTAGATAGCGCGCCAGGTTTACCACCGTAAACAGCAGATCGCCCACCTCGTCCTGCAGCCGTCCCTGTAGCTCTGGCGGCACTACCGCCGTGCCCACCGCGCCTCGTGCTACGGGCTGTGGCCCCGGCGCCGGAATGCGTTCGACCTCGCACCGCAACTCCTCGGCCTCCTCGTGAAGCTTATCGAAGAGCCCGTCGACCGAGGGCCAGTCGAAGCCCACGTGTGCGGCTTTCTTCGAGAGCTTCAGCCCTTCCAGCAAGGCTGGCATCGCGCTTGAAACCGACTTCAGCAGCGGCTCCGGTCCCCCATCTTCGGCCTTCTCCAGCGCGCTCTTCTGCGCGCGCTCCTGGGTCTTGATAGCTTCCCAGTTCTTCAGCACCTCGCTTGAGGTCTCCGCCTCCACGTCACCAAACACATGAGGATGCCGGCGCACTAGCTTGTCGCTCAGGGTCTCGAGAACATTGTCGATGGAAAAATGCCCCTCTTCGCCCGCCATCTCCGCGTAGAACAATACTTGCAGCAACAGGTCGCCGAGCTCGCCCGGCAGTTCCTCCCAGTCGCGATTTTCAATCGCCTCCAGGACCTCGTAGGTCTCCTCGACCGTATATTTCTTGATGCTGTCAAAGGTCTGTTCGCGATCCCAGGGGCACCCACCCGGGGCACGCAAGCGATGCATGATCTCCACCGCACGTTCAAAGCGCTGGCCAGTTGTCATGCGTAACAGTTTCAACGCCCCTGATGCCTGATGGCAAGTCGGCGCCATGGCCCTGCCGGAGTTTCTCCCGCCCGGCTGAACTCATTCCTTTCCGGATGCATCCAATTTGTTTATATGCAAAGCCTTCCCGGACGCGGCCCACTGCCCGAGCGCATTGACATCACCATCCTTGGGGGTGGAGTCAATGGCGTGGCTCTAGCCCGGAAGTGTGCGCAAGCCCGCCGATCCGTGCTTCTGGTGGAGCGCGACGATTTCGCCTCAGGTGTCACCAGTCGCAGTACTCGAATTGTTCACGGCGGCCTGCACTACCTTGAGCAAGGCAAACTCGGTATGTTGCGTGAGTCCCTGCAGGGACGTGCGGCTCTGCTTCGCGAGCAACCTCATCTTGTGCAATCTCTGGATTTCGTCTTTGCTGCCAGCCCCAGCTCCCGCTACTCAGCCCGGGAAATTCGCGCTGCCCTATGGCTCTACCGCAAACTCGGCGGATTTCCTCCTGCCACGCCTCGCCCCGAGATCGGTGCTCTGCGCCGCTCGCTCGACTCCGCTCGGCGCTGGGCGCTGTATCCGTATCAAGACGCGCAATGCGAGTTTCCCGAGCGTCTGGTAGCCGATTGGCTGCGCGATGCCTGTGCCGCCGGAGCCATCGCGCGCAATCATCTTGCCGTGCTCGCCATCCACACCGCCGAGGGCCGCAGTCAAGGCGTACGACTGCGCGACTCCGTGACCGGGCAGGAAAGTTACGTACAAAGCGAGTGGATCATCAACGCAACCGGTCCCTGGGTCGATCTCGTGCGGGACCTCACGGGTCTCAACGCCCGCTCGCCCCTAGCCACCAGCGTACGCGAGTCGCATATCATGCTCCGCCGCTGGCAAGGCGCTCCCACCATCGGTCTTCACGCCAGCACCACCAAGGGTCGCCCCATTTCGATCGCTCCCTGGAATGGCATGTTGCAGGTCGGCACCACGGAAGCCAGTCATCGCGGCGATCCATCGCTAGTCGCACCCAGCGCGGAAGAAATTGGATACCTATTGTCCTCCACGAACGCCCTATTTCCGCAAGCAGGGCTCACTCTCGGCGACATCGCCTTCAGTTATGCCGGAGTGCGTCCCATCCCCTACCATCCCGGCCGGCGCCTGCTCCGCATCATTTCCACGGACAGCGGCCATGTTCTGCACAATCACGCCGATGAAGGCGCACTCGGCCTTCTCTCCATCTTCGGGGCCACCCTGACCACGGCCAACTCGCTCGCTCATAAGACGGCGAGTACCATGGGCCTTCATCCGCTGGACGGCGAACCCGCGCCACAGAACGCCTGCGGGGAGTCCAGCGAAGTGCAAAATACCTTGGAGCGATGGGCTAGCGCGGTTCATGCCTCCACCGGAATTCCGCAGGAGAGCACGGAAGCCATCGCCCGCTGGCATGGCCGTCACGCCATGTGCATCGTGCATAATGCCATGCGCGATCCCGTTCTGCGCATGCCTATCGTGGATGGTCGTCCTCAACTCGTAGCACAGGCCCTCGAGGCCGTCACCTATGAGCACGCCCTCACTCTCGCCGATATTCTTCTACGCCGCGTCCCCATGGCGCTCGATCAGAATTGGAGCGAGGACAGCACCATTCAGGCGGCAACACGCATCGCTCCCGCGCTGAACTGGAGCGAGCGCCGCATGAAAGAAGAAATTCAAGCCTTCGAAGAAGAACGCAGCCGATTCCTGCACAAGCCCGGAAATCTCAAACCGAACGGCGTCGCAGCGTAGTTGCGGACTAAGCCTATGGCTTCGAGGTATCGCTCAATGGTTGCGAGCAGTCGAATATGGCTCTAATCTTTACCCTGACTGGCTGGCCGTCCTTTGTTGCTGGTTGAAATCTGATTTTCTTAATCGCGGTTGCCGCTACCTTCACCTTCTCCAGATTCAGGCCCTTTGGATATTCTGTCTCAACGGCATTCTGCGCAGCACTCGACATCGCGCAAATCGCCAGGACCGACAGAGCTAGATTCTTCATTATGGGCACTCTGCACTTCTTTGTGGAAAATGACGATTGAGAAGCAATTTCACGAGCGCCCGCTCGCCAGCAGCACCGGATCGTCCCCGATCATCCCGTCCACTCCGGCGTCGGTCAGTCGGCGCATGGCTGACCCATGATTCACCGTCCACACCAGCACTTTCATCCCCTCCGCATGGAATTGACGTACTCGTGCCGCAGTCACTAGGCGCGCGCTCGGCTTTACAAATTGAATGGGCAGATCGCTCCACACCTTCGCCCGCGGCATCCGGTCGAAGATGTAGGCCAGCGGCAATGAAGGATCAATGCGATGAAGGTCCAGCAGAACTGGCCGCCGGAAAGATGAGATGACAAATCCCCGCGCCGGACGATAGCGCCGCACCAACCCGGCGATCTGCGCTTCCAGTCCGCGCACTTTCAGCTCGATATCCATCCAGCCAACGTGCGCGTAGCGCGCCAGCACCTCTTCCAGTTGGCAGAGTTCGATCACCCGCCGGCGCCGCAACCGCCCTGCCATCAAGCACCGTTCGCGGAGACTGCCGAAGCCGTGCCGCGAGATGAAATGGCCGTGCACCCGGGCGTCGTGCCAAATCACCGGAACCGCATCTGAGGTCCGCCGCACGTCCAGTTCAAAGCCATCGCAACCGCTTTCAATTGCATGATCGAACGCGGCAAACGTGTTCTCCATAATTTTGCCGCGACAGCCCCGGTGCCCCAGCAGTAACATTCGCGTTTAGCCTATCCTCGAATCCAAATCCTGCAAGTCCAGTCTATTCAGTCACGTTAATCCAAATCAAAATCGCGCAAGAACGGCTTCGACGGATCGGGCGCTTCCTTGGCCCGCTTCACCGCCTCGGCGAATCTCTTCTCCATCAGGTCGGCCTTGTTTTTTTCGGCTTCTACCGACTGGCGGAAGATGGATTCCTTTCGCACATCCTGCTCGCGCATGGCGCGGGCTGCCGCTTCCATATCGGCAAATGTTTTAGGCACCGGCTTCGCCTTATGGGCGATGACCGCGCGGGTTACCGGGTCCACCCGCAGCGTTGCCTCGCAGCATGGACACATCAGTTCGAAACCAACTTCGGGCGCGGAATTCTTCTGCTTCTTTGACATAGCGCATCCATGGTAGCACCAGTTACACCCGGCAACGAGAGCCGCCGGACCCAAGTCTTCGTTCTGTGAGGAAAAGCCCGGTCGCGCTAGCGCTCAAAGCCGGATAATCTGGTGTCCCGGACACTGCGGAGCTGCCGCCTTCTTCAACTCCGCAATCAGCTCCGGTCCGTACTGCGCCAGAAAGTAGATGCCCGGCAGTACGCGTTCCTGCAGTTCTTTGTGCGGAAACAGCTCGGTCACCACCCGATGCGCGTCTTTGGTCAGCGCCTCGTTGCGCCGCAACTCCGCCCGGGCCGCCTTGCTGCCGACCTTGGAGAGCTGATACAGCATCTTGCGTTCGCTCCGGGCGGCGGAATCCACCAGTGTCGGGTCCAACTTCCGCAGCTCTTCCCGCAATCCCTCCAGATGGCTTTGCAGCGACTCCTTTGCCTCGTGCAAAGCTTTTTGCAGCCCCGGCGCCAATACTCGCGAGGCGAGCAGTTCGCAAACGCGTTCGCTGCCGTGGAACAAATCGCTGAAGCTCAGCCGGTAGCGCGCCAGCAGATCGCTCATCGCCGGGCTGATGATGGTTGCCGAAAGCCGCGGCATTACCGGAGTGGTGCGCCCCAGCAGCTTTTCATACACCACTCCTGCCTGCGCAAAATACGCCAACTCTGCCGGTCCGCCAAAGTACACCGCCGTCGGAAACAGATAGTCCTGCACCACGGGCCGCAACAGTACGTTGGCGCTGAACTGCTCCGGATGCGCGCCAATCCTCCCCAACACTTCGCTCCGCGATATCCGTTGCGCCCCCAACATAAAGCCATCGCCCGCCAGATGCAACACCGTGCGCCGGTTGTTCTCCAGCGAGAACAGCAAGGTCGACTCCGGCGTCACCCGCACCTGCTCGTGATACCCCACCTTGTGCAGAGCCGTGCCACGCTCCAGCAGAGCTTGGTCGAGTTCTTCCGCGCGTTCTGCCGCCGCCGTAAACAGTGGCTGCGCAATCGTATGCAGTTCGTCGTCCAGCGGATCGACCAGTACCATCCCGGTGCCGGCCAGTATCCGGGTAAAGAGTCGTGCAAATGCCGAGCCATAGGTCTCGCCTACGCGATAGCTCTCGCGTAGTGCTTCGCTCACCCACCCTGGCCCCAGCACTGCCGTCGCCTGCTCCACGATCGCTTCGATCCGCGCATCCAGCGCAATCGAACCCACCGGAGCTTCCGTCCCATTCGGACCTGCTGCCGTCAGCTTCTCCAACTCGCACCCGTTCGGAATGGTCACACTGGCGATCTCTGCCAGATCATGGTCTTCGGTGGCAAGCCAGAACACAGGAACTGCCGCAATCCCCTGCGCCGAGAGTTCCTCGGCCATCTGCAGAGCTGAAACCGCCTTCAGTACGGAGTAAAGTGGTCCGCCCAATACTCCTACCTGTTGTCCGCTGATGCAGACAACCGCGCCTTGACGAAACTTCTCGATCGAGGCCAGTGCGGCGGCCGACGCGCCCCATCGGCGGTTCTGCTTCTCCAGCACGTCCGCAACTCGAGCCCGCCGCTCCGCGGGAAACTCCAATCGCCGCGCATACTCCAGCACCGCCTGCGCGTGTGGCCGGTGGGCGTAGAAGCGTTCCACCTTCTCGTACTGAAACACGAAATCCAGGAACAGCCGTGAGCTGTGCGGAATCGCCGTGAACGGCATACATTCGGTCTTCACTGATCCAGCTCCATACACAACTCAAGCATGTAGGCCCTTCCCTTTGCAGGATGTCGGCAATCTTGGTGAATTGGATGTTACCGGAAGCCGCACGATGCACCAGCATCCATTGGCATTCATCCCGGTCTTTGATTGTACCGGAATATGAATGTCTCAAGTTTCAAAGGCCGCGATGCAATCCAGCTTGCCTCTCGAACCCTGCACGCGCTTTCCACGTCTAATGCACATGACACTTCTGCTTGCGCCCTTCGTTCATTCGCTCTGGATCGTCGTGCGCCGCTTTGGTGCCATCGCCTTCTTTCCTCTCGGCCTGGTTGATATGTCCGTAATTCCTGCACCGGGCAGCTTCGATGCTCTGCTCATCGTCTTCACCGCCGCACACAAAGATCTCTGGTGGTACTACGCCCTGATGGCGACTGCCGGTTCGGTCTTCGGCGCTTGGCCGAGCTTTCAGCTAGGCCGCCGGGGTGGCGAGGAAGCGCTCGAAAGAAGGCTCGGCGCAAGCCGTTCCAAGAAAGTTTTTGCCGCCTTCCAGCGCTGGGGTTTCTGGTCGATGTTCGTGGGCGCCGTGGCTCCCCCTCCCACGCCCGCTTCCGCCTTTGTCTTAGCTGCCGGTGCCTTACAATATCCATGGCACCGCTTCCTTCTGGCGTGGACCTTTGGACGTCTCGTCCGTTTCGGCCTCGTCGCCTGGATCACGGAACGTTACGGACACAACATCTTTCATTGGCTCCGCGGCTACTACCAGCCTGCGCTCTGGACCGTCGCCGCCCTTGGCGTGATATCAGGAGCCGTCGCGCTCTGGTTCTATATCCGCGAACGTCGCCGTCGCACCACCGAAGTTTCCAATCAGCCGCAGCGCCGGGCAGCATAGTCCCTGTTACAGCCATCTCATCACCTAGTTCAATTTTCCTTGTAAGGAGTAACCCGCAATGAAGAAGCAACATCGCGCCCTCAGTATCCTGCTCATCCTCGCCCTCATCACTTTGCCAGGCATCGCGTACGCCCAGACCCAGGGCGACCAGGCCAAGAGTTCCATGCAGAGCGCCGGCACCGCCACCAAGGACGCCGCTAAGAGTGTCGGCTCCGCCACCGTGAGCGGCACCAAAGCCGTCAGCGACAAAGTCACCGGCAAGATTGACATCAACAGCGCCAGCAAGGCGGACCTCATGAAACTCGATGGCGTGGGCGACGCCATCTCCACCAAGATCATCGCCGGACGCCCCTATCACACCAAGCGTGACCTGCTCACCCGCAAGATTGTCAACCAGCCTACCTATAACAAGATCAGTGACAAGATTATCGCGCACGCCGGCAATTCCAGTACCACCGCTGCGAAATAGCAATCCTGCGCTCAGGTGCCCCGCCGTCAGACAAGTAGGGCACCTGTCTTGCTTCAACTCTTGAACCTCGAAGCTCGGCCTGCTGATATCATGAAGTTCGTATGAGCCTTACCCACGAACAAGCTCTCGATATGTTCCGCTCCGATGATCTGATCGGTATCGGCATGGAAGCCGATGCCATCCGCCGCAAGCTTCATCCCGACGGCATTGTCAGCTACATCATCGATCGCAATATCAATTACACAAACATCTGCACCGAGTACTGCTCCTTCTGCGCCTTCTATGCGCCAGTCAAAGGTCCGGGCCGCGAAAAAGGCTACCTCCTCGACTTCGAAACCATTTACGACAAGATCGCCGAAACCGTCGAAATGGGCGGGACTGGTGTGCTCATGCAGGGCGGCATCAATCCTGATCTCAAAATCGACTGGTTCGAGTCTCTCTTCCGCGGCATCAAGCAGCGCTTCCCGCAGGTGCATCTGCACTGCCTCTCGGCCAGCGAAATCATTGGCATCGCCGAGTTCAGCAACCTCACGCTGGAAGAAACCATTCGCCGCCTCATGGATGCCGGACTGCAATCGATCCCCGGCGGCGGCGCGGAAATTCTCGACGACGAGGTCCGCTCCAAGGTCGCTCGCCTCAAGTGCACCGCCCAGGACTGGCTCGACGTTCACCGCACCGCCCACAAACTTGGCATGAAGACCACCGCCACCATGATGTTCGGCGTGGGCGAAACCGAGGCGCATCGCGTCAACCACTTTCAGCGCGTCTACGACCTGCAGGAAGAGACCGGCGGATTCACCGCCTTCATTCCCTGGACCTTCCAGCCGAAACACACCGCACTTGGTGGCCGTGGCTGGCCTGAGTCCACCGCGGTCGAATACCTCAAGACCCTGGCGATCTCGCGCATCTTCCTCTCCAACTTTCCCAACGTGCAGGCAAGCTGGGTCACCCAGGGGTTGAAGGTTTGCCAGATGGGCTTGCGCTTCGGCGGCAACGATGTCGGTTCGGTCATGCTGGAAGAGAACGTGGTCAAGGCTGCGGGCACCACCAACTGCACCACCGAAGAAGAACTGCGCCGGATCATCCGCGACGCCGGTTTCCGCCCCGTCCAGCGCGATACTCTCTATCGCACTTTCTTCCTCAACTAGCACGAAAAAAATCAGCGCGCCAACTCAGCCAAGTTGGCGCGCTTCCATTCTTCACGTACTTCATAGCCGCCCTCTTTACGGCCCAGCGCCTGCGCTACCCCAGCTTGTAGTCCAGGCGAAGGTGAATCATTCCATCTCCGGTCTGCAACAGGCACTCCACAACGGAGCCGTTGATCAGCGGCCGCACTCTGTAATCAAGTCCGCGAATCACCGTCGGGACCGAGATCACAGACATCTCTCCCGCCTTGCCTGTCTTGCCCTTGAAATTTCCACTCACCATATTGCAGACTTCGCCCAGCGCGTCCCACACTTCGGCCCGCGCCTCTTTCTCATCCACGCCTAGCATTCCGCACGCCAGTCCACACGCCGTCCGCTCATCGCAACGGATCGCAAAAACTCCATTGAGCGCACCGGCCATTCCAATGACGGCCGTAAACTCTCCGGCGTGGTATGGCGAAGTGACAGCGCATCGCTCTAGCGGCATACCAATCATCATCTCGAAGACTTCCTGTGCGCTCGTGCACAGGAACTCTTCCCAATTGCTAGTATCGATCGATCCCGCATCTGCCAATGTGGCAATCTTATGCATTGGTGCTCCCGGCCAGCTTCTCCCTCAAGCCTTCTAACGGCAGAATCTCCCCAACACTTGAATTGACCACACCCGTACCGCCGCGAACCGCACGTCCTGTGCGGCTACTAGTCAGCGTGCCGCAATCGATTTCGGAATAGGCGGGCTGCCAATGCAAGCGCTGCTGTTGGCTTACTCGCGACCGCAGCAGCTTACTCCTGAGCGCCCTTTGCCTTCAGCTTTTCCGCTTGTTGATTTGCGGCTTCCGCTTCCGCCGTCATGCCCTTCGCAGTGTAGGCTTCGGCAAGAGAGCGCTCGGAAGCCTCATCGTCGCCGCTGACTTCGATCTCCTTGCGAAAGGCGGCAATCGCTCCGTCATAATCCTTCCGCCGCATCAGGCAAGCCCCCTGCCGGGCGTGGACCTCGGCGAGTTGCGGATTCAGATGCTCGGCTTCGGCATATTCGCTTTGCGCGCCTGCACAGTCGCCACCGTTAAACGCCACCACTCCTAAGCCAAGATGGGCTTCGGCGCTCTGTGGATTCATCGTAAGCAGTTGCGCAAAGCTCTGCCGCGCATCGGCAAAATGATGTTCCTCCAGTCGCACCCCACCCAGTTGGTAGAGTATCGCCTCGTCCGTGGGGTGCATCTCCAGCGCCTTTTGCAACTCGCGCTCGGCCGACGCATAGTCCTTCTTCTCCCAGTACACCCGCCCCAGTTCATAATGGATAGCGCCTGCCGAATCCGGACGAAGCTTCAGCGCCGCCTCGTACAACGGAATCGCCGCGTCGCTCTTTCCATCTTCGATCTGCTCGCTGGCGCGCATCAGGTAATAGGGATAGGCGCGGCTGCGCTGCAAGGTAAACATTCCTGCGTACAACGCCGCGGCCACTACCATCAGCACCCCGAGGCGAGGTATCGGGCGGTCGCCCGGTGCAACCTTCGCAATCAGTGCTCCCAGCACGAGCCCGCACAGCAGCCCTCCGGCGTGGCAGGCGTTGTCGGTGCTGCCGCTGATGAGGCCAAAGACCACGTTGTATCCCACAAACGCAATCAGGCTCCGCATCGTGCTCTGGGACATTTCGCCGGAGGCGAACTCGCCCAGTTTCAGCGATGCGATCACCGCTCCGGCGATGCCGAAGATGGCCCCGGATGCACCCGCGCTGAGCGTGGGTGCGCGATGCCACCACACGCTGCAGAGACTCCCCGAGACTCCACACAGAACATAGACACATGCGAATGTAAAGCGTCCATACAGCCGCTCCGCCATCCCACCGAGCATCCACAGGCACCACATGTTAAACGCAATGTGAATGATGCCGATGTGCACGAAACAGGAGGTGAGAAGCCTCCACCACTGCCCCGTCAGTGTGTAAGGCCCGTAGTTTGCGCCCCACGCCAGCAGGCTCGCGCCGGAAGGACTCCACGGCGAAGCCCCGGAGAGCAGCATCCCCACGAAGACCGCGACGTTGATGCCGAAAATCGCCTGCGTAACCAGCATCGGCATTGTCGCCTCGCGACGATTCCACGGCGTCGCCATCACCGGTTGATACGGCGAGTCCTCGCCGCGCTGTGCCGCTTCATGCTGCTTGCACCAGCCACAAAGTTTTTTGCCGAACGTGAACCCGGAAAGCGTGCGACCACAACGAATGCATTGAGCCATGATTGTCCGTGAGAACAGAAGTTACTTTAGCAGTGTGCCACGGACCGAGGTAACGTGAAACGTCAAACGATTCACTCATGTGTCACCCTCGCCGGGCTCAAGTTGACTGAAACATTAATCCCCTGGAAGACGATTCACCACTTTGTAACCACCGGTAGTCGCCCCATTGACTCAAGCGTCAATGGTTTGAGTTATTTTGCACCATTCATGGTGCAAAATAAACCAGATCTTCCTGTTGTGGATTCGCCGCAGGGTAGTCGAGCGTAGCAGTACAAACGTAGCGACTAAGCTGAACCGTTCAGCTTGAACGCAATCACGCTCTCACTCTCAATTGTTATTGATCGACGGCAGTTGGCCGTGGAAGGCAGCGTAGCCAAACCAAATGCCCGCCACCAGCAGTGCCACCGCACCCGCGATGATGATTCCGTTCGATGTGTTTCCCTGATTACGCTTCTGAAAGAACACCGCAAGCGGAAAAAGATAAGCAAACTGGAGCAGCGCAAACAGCATATATCCGAGGGTGCGCACCTCAGGAAAGGAGAGCCCGGAGATGAAGAGCAGATACGCAAATTGGCACAGCATGGCTAGGCCGACGCCCTTCCAAAGACTTCCGCCGTCCGCCGGTTCCAGTTGTTCATCTGCGCCGTTCATCGTCGATAAATCAAGACCTCTCTCGGTAATCATAGTTTCAGAGCAGGCACCGCGCATGCTCCCGCCTTAACGGAAGGCCGCGTGTGTTTTCTAAACAATAATCCAGGAAGCTGTGCCGAACCAACAGAAAATCATACCCAGACGAAACGTAGGTAACTACCTTGCGTCATTCCCACTCAATAGTTCCGGGAGGTTTCGAGGTAATGTCGTAAACCACGCGATTGATTCCAGTGACTTCGTTCACGATTCGGCTCGATATTGATTTCAACACCTCGTGTGGCAGAGGCACCCAGTCGGCCGTCATTCCGTCTTCGCTGGTAACGGCGCGAACTGCGCAGGTGTATGCGTAGGTGCGCTGGTCGCCCATCACACCCACCGACATCACCGGCAGAAGCACCGCGAAGGATTGCCAGATTTGCTCGTAGAGTCCGGCGCGCTTGATCTCGGTGACCACGATATCGTCGGCTGCCTGCAGCAAGGCAACACGCTCGGGCGTAACTTCTCCGAGGATGCGCACCGCCAGACCAGGTCCGGGGAACGGCTGACGCTGCAGCATTTCGTCCGGCATACCGAGATCGCGCCCAATGCGGCGCACTTCATCCTTGAAGAGATCGCGCAACGGTTCGATGAGTTTGAGCTTCATCTTGGCGGGCAGTCCGCCCACATTGTGATGACTCTTGATGGTGACCGAAGGGCCGCGAACACTGATCGATTCGATGACGTCAGGGTAGAGCGTGCCCTGCACCAGCCATTGCACCTCGCCGTACTCGCGCTTGATACGCTGCGATTCCTCGTCGAACACTTCGATGAACTCGTTGCCAATGATCTTCCGCTTGCGCTCGGGGTCGGTAACACCGGCGAGCTTCGAGAGGAAACGATCGGTGGCATCCACGGCATCGATGTTCAGTTTGAGCTTGGTGCGGAGATTGTGCTGAACCTTGCTGTATTCGTCCTTCCGCAATACGCCGTTGTTGACGAAGACACAAGTCAGGCGTTCTCCGATGGCACGATGCACCAGGGTTGCGGCAACGCTGGAATCCACGCCACCCGAGATGGCGCACAAAGCGCGGCCTTCTCCCACGGTTTCTCTGATCTGCGCGATGGTCGAATCGATAAACTTTCGCGGCGTCCACGATGGCTGCGCGTTGCAGATGCCGAAGACGAAGTTCTTCAGAAGGTTGGTGCCAAATTTGGTGTGGTGCACTTCAGGATGGAACTGCACGGCGTAGTAGCCAGCGGCAACGTTTTCAATGGCCGCCACGGCGCTCGACGTACGTGCAATGAGCCGGAAGCCGGGCGCGAGTTTATCCGCCTCATCGCCGTGCGACATCCAGACGGAGAGCGTTTCCGGCAGGCCGCTGAACAGCGCAGAGCTTTCCAGAACCGAGACCTCGGCGTGGCCGTACTCGCGCTTGCTGGCGGCATGGACCGTGCCTCCAAGGGTGTGGGTCATGAACTGGAGTCCGTAACAGATCCCGAGCACGGGCAATCCGAGGTTGAGCACATCGGGATCAGCCGGGGGTGCGTCGACGTCATAGACCGAGCAGGGGCCACCGGAGAGAATGATGCCGACAGGATTGTAGCTGCGAATTTCTTGCAGCTTAGCCGTACAGGGCAGGACAACGGAGAAGACGTTCTGCTCGCGAATACGACGCGCGATGAGTTGCGTGTATTGCGAGCCGAAGTCCAGGACAACGATGGAGGGAAGCGCAGTGTGTTCCACACTCAAGGTTCGCAGAATTGGGGGCGGGCTGTAAAGCGATTACCGCATCGTGGTTCCGGAACAGTCTGGAGGAACCTGCAGTGACTGCGGCAAAATCAGTTCGCGAGCCGCGACCGAGGCATAGGCCGCGAGGCGGGCAAGGAGAAAAATATCGGAGATCAAAAAGTACGCCAGCGTCTCCAGCACGAGCAAAACAGTGATGGCCCAGGGCGGAAACGCGAGGTGGAGTGCTACGGTGGAAATTCCCGCGAGGGAAATTACGGTGGCGGCGACTCCGCGCAACGTGCTGTTCCAGAGAGCTATGGCCGCGAGGCGCGCGTGGCCGCGGCGGACAAAGCCAATGGCGGCGACCACGGAACCCAGGGCCGAGAGTGCATCGCGCGCCACAAAGATTGGCGCCAGCGAAAGCACCCAGTTGACATAGCTCCAAAGCACGCTGGAGGCAGCCAGCGAGGCGAAGATGATGAGCGCGGAAGCGAGAGGATTTTGTCCGGGGCCGTTGACGAGCGAGGCAAGCAACAATCCTCCGAGATACCCGATGACGAGAATCAGGAGCATCAGCACGCGGACGAACATGAGAGTCGCAAACGAGGTCCAGCGCGGCGCATCGGGAGCAATGGTGAGACCGGAGTCGGCGGCAAAGCGGCGCACGAGGATTCGGGTAATGATTCCGCGGCCAAGGGCGGCGGCGGCGATCCAGAGCACGGCGGCCACGCCGAAAACCTGGGCGAAGGCTTTGAGCAGCAGCGGCAGCGCTCCAGAGATGAGGTCGGCGGCCGTGGCGGCAAAGGTGAATGGATCCTGCCCATTGAGGGCCGCCTGATCCGCGTCGGAGAGAAGGATGGCCTGCCGCAGATGTGCGTAGGCAAAGAACGACAACGCCAGCAGACCGAGTCCGAAGCTCCAGCGCCAGAGGAGTTCCATGGCAAATAAAGCCGGCTCGCTGCGTAGTACGCGAAAGCCCTCACGATTGGCGTCGGCGGTCATGGAGAAAGGATAGCGCAAGAAGCTGGTTTCAAGGTTTCGCAAGTCTCAAGGTTTCAAGGTAAGAGCAGGGGCGAAAGAACAACAACGAGTTCCCTCGCTGCTCCGGACGGCACGCTCCGGGCAGTGAGGGACTTGCAATTCGTGGTTCGTACTCGGTCGGCTGTATCAGCCCTTAATGACCAGATTGACCAGCTTGTTCTTGACGACGATGACTTTGACTATTTGCTTGCCATCGAGAGCTTCCTTCACCTTCGCATCCTGAAGCGCGGCCTCGCGGACGGCATTGTCCTCGGCATCATGAGCGACGATGAGGCGCGAGCGCACTTTGCCGTTGAACTGGACGACGATCTCCACCTCATCCTCCTTGGCCAGCACAGGATCGGCCTGCGGCCATGGATGACGCAGCAGCGCGTTGGGATCTTCCCCGAGGGTGGACCAGAGTTCGGCAGCAAGGTAGGGAGCAAAAGGGTTGAGCAGCAGGACGAGGTTGCGCTGCACCTCGGCGCGGAAGGCTTTCGGCGCCTTGGAGTTGGCTGAGAAGAGCTCCTGTTTCACCATGCAGGCATTGAGCAGCTCCATCATGGCCGCCACCGAAGTGTTGAAGTGCCAGCGTCCCTGGAAATCATCGGTGATGCGCTGGATGGTCTGATGCAACTTGCGCAGCACATTCCGGGCGTCCGGCGCGAGCGTGGAGACATCGTAGTCGCGGGACTCGCTGTCTGCGAGGCGAACCGGGTGCTCGGTGATGAAGCGATAGAGGCGGGAGAGAAAACGATAGACGCCTTCCACGCCCTGATCCTGCCAGTCGAGATCGCGATCCGGCGGCGCGGCGAAAAGGGTGTAGAGACGCGTGGCATCGGCACCGTAGCGCGCCACCATGTCATCCGGCGATACGACGTTGCCGAGCGACTTGGACATCTTGGCACCGTTCTTGATGACCATACCCTGGGTGAACAGGCGTGCGGCGGGCTCATCGTTATGAATGAGGCCGATGTCACGCATGAACTTGGTCCAGAATCGCGAGTACATCAGGTGCAGAATAGCGTGTTCGACGCCGCCGATGTACTGATCCATGGGGAACCAGTAGTTGGCGATTTCGCTATCAAATGGTGCGGTGGAAATTGGGCTGGTGTAGCGATAGAAGTACCAGCTCGAATCCACGAAGGTGTCCATGGTGTCGGATTCGCGGCGGGCAATGCCTCCGCACTTGGGGCATGAGACTTCGTAGAACTCCTTGACCCGAGTGAGCGGCGAACCACCGGCGAGGGTGATCTCAACGTTCTCCGGTAGAAGGACCGGGAGTTGATCCTCCGACACCGGAACGAGTCCGCACTTTTCGCAGTAGAGGATGGGAATGGGAGTGCCCCAGTAGCGCTGGCGTGAGATTCCCCAATCCTTCAAGCGATAAGTGATGGTTGCCTTTCCGAAACCATGCAGCTTAGCATATTCAGCCATCTTCTTTTGTGCTTCTTCGCAGGCGAGACCACTGAAGGGACCGGAATTAATGAGCAGCGAATCCTCGGCGACAAAAGGAAGTACCGGAGACTCGGGCTGCCCTGGTTCCGGCGGCTCCTGCTCGCGGCGCGGCAGGATGACAATCCGAACCTCAAGGCCATACTTTTGGGCGAACTCGAAGTCACGTTCGTCGTGGGCAGGAACGGACATGATGGCGCCGGTTCCGTAGTCCATCAGGATGTAGTTGGCAACCCAGATGGGCACGCGCTCCTGGTTGAAGGGGCTTATGGCACAGTAACCGGTGTCGAATCCCTTTTTGTCGACGGAGCCGATGTCTCCCGCTTCGCGGGCCTTCTTCTGATCGGCCAGCATCTGCTCCAGGCTGGCGAGTTTGGCGGGATCGTTGCCGACGAGTTCGGCGACCAGCGGATGCTGCGGTGCGAGCTGCAAGGATGTGGCCCCGTAAATCGTGTCAATGCGGGTAGTGAAGACGGTGATTTTCGTCTCGGAGCCACCATCGAGCTGGAAATCCACATTGGCGCCTTCGCTGCGGCCGATCCAGTTGCGCTGCATGGTGCGGACCTTCTCCGGCCAGCCCTCCATGCGGTCGAGACCTTGCAGCAGTTCCTCGGAGTAGTCGGTGATGCGGAGGGACCATTGCTCAAGTTCGCGCTGCTCGACCAGAGTGTCTTCGTGACGCCAGCAGCAACCGTCGACGACCTGCTCGTTGGCGAGGACGGTGGCACAGTTCGGACACCAGTTCACCTTGCTCTTCTTTCGGTACGCCAGACCCTTCTCAAACAACTTGAGGAAGAACCACTGATTCCAGCGGTAATACTCGGGGAGGCAGGTTGCGATCTCGCGCGACCAGTCATAGCTGAAGCCGAGGCGCTTCATCTGCGTCTTCATGGCGG
>CAZLZA010000038.1:0-43359 GCA_964563875.1 uncultured Acidobacteriaceae bacterium | reverse complement strand
CGAGTGTCAGCCACACGGCACGGAGGCATGGGAACGAAGAGCAAAGCGCCGGTCGCGGGCGGCGTCCCTTGGCTCACCGTGAAGGTATCAGAGACCGGAGTGGCTGCAGTGTAGTTGGTGTTACCAGATTGAGTAGCCTGAACCGTCACCGATCCAGTGCCTGTGATTGTCAGGGTGCTTCCGGTAACGGTTGCAGGACCGGAAGTCACCGCGTAGCTTACCGGCAGACCCGAAGTCGCGGTCGCCGCAAGTGTGATCGGCTCCTCTCCCAAGATCTGCGTCCCCGGATTTGGGAAGGTGATCGTCTGCGTTGCTTGATTCACCGTCAGCGAAACCGTCTGTATGGCAGTGGTGTAGTCGGTTGTGTCTATCGGCGTTAAAGTGACCGACAGAGTCTGTGTTCCGACACTGAGCACTGTGCCCGCCGCCGGAGTGTAAACAAATGTGCCAAGCACCGAAGCCGTCGCATTCAACTGTGCCGATGACAGTGCCGTGCCATATGTAATCGCAGAAGGTGCTGACCAAGTGATGGATGGCGTCGCCCCGTTTTGCCAATTCGTGTATAGCGCGTAGCCGTCAACCGATCCCAGTCCTGTCGCCAAGTCATAGCCGGTCTGCGCATCCCAGCCAAAGCTTCCGGTTGTACAACCCGTGTCCGTAGCGAGCACGGAGACCAAAGTACAGGGCACGATATTGTTCCCGCTCGTGATGTCGTGGAAGACCGAGGGGCGAGTCAATGCCAAGTTGTAGAGCTTTGGATTGACGTTTCCCAGTGGACCGTACTTCTCTGCCAGCAGCGTCAGCATGCCCGCAAATGACGGCGTCCCAGCCGACGTTCCCCCGTCTACGAAGAACACCGAATCCTGCCCGGTCCCGCTGCTGTAGAAACCGTTCGCGCACATCGTTCCATATGTTGTCGAGTTATTGTCCTGCGAACAGTTCATGTAGCCGTTGTAATCCGGCGATGCCGCAAACGACACATCCGGCACAAAGCGCCCGCTCACCCCGGCGTAATTCGCCGGCGTCGGCTGCCAACTTGGCTGCGCAAAGTATAAGCTCACCCCGCCGGTGCTCGCCAGGAGCCCGTTGGTTGCGCTGGTGTCGTTCCATACCGTCTCTGGAATATAAGTGAGCGCAGAACTCACTGTTCCCGGCGTCTGGTTCCAGTACAGGCCGTAGCTGCCCTCATCCCCATTGAGCGTTGTGCCGCCTACCGCGGTGAAGTTCGGCGAGTCCGGCGGAACGCTGACGGAAGCTCCATACTGCGCCGGATAATCCGAGGTTAGCCCCTGATAATCGCATCCCGCCACCCCTGAATCACCCGCGGCCACCACGATCGTCTGCCCTTGTGAATTCGCTTGCTCTCCGATCGTGTTCACCCAGGTAAAGTCAGTGGGATAAGCCGTAAAGCTCTCCTCGCAATCGGTATAGCTCATGCTGATGACCGGCAATAGCTTGCCCGAAACTTTATAAGTCTGCACCGCATACTGCAACGCGTCGAAGACCCCCAGGGTCGTGTCCGCGGCCGAGGCATAGATGTAGTCCACGGTCGCGTTTTTCGCAATCCCACCGGCCCACTCAATATCCAGATCCGCTTCGCCCAGATCGCCCGTCGTGCTGATTCCGGCTGTATCGGTGCAATCTGCCGAACTGATGCAGTAAGGGGTCAATTTCGTAGCCGACAATCCCGAGGCACTGCGGAAGTTGTTGATGTCCGCCTGCGGCACATAAGTCTGTCCCACCACCCCCACGTGAGCCCCTGTGCCGTCATATCCGGCGTTGTAGATCGGCGCCACGTCATAAATCGTCGCCCAATCTCCCGGCGTCAGGTAATGCTCGCTCGTGCTATACGTGTATTGCGGCTCAACCTTGATTTTCGTCAGCGGCTTCGGCCGGAAGTTATTCAGCCCCCGCACGTTCAGCAGCACGCTCGCAATTCCCGCTGGAACCCGTAACTCCGTCGCGTTCGCAAAGTGCATTTCCCCATTCAGTTTGTACTGGTGCAACTGCGTGTGAAATGCCGACTCCGCCTGCCACGCCTTGCCGCTGAAAGTGATGGCATTGCGCGAAGCAGAAACGTTCTTCACCGTAAAGCCCTGCGCCGTCAACCACCCGGTCACCTTGCTCAGGTCTGGGTCCGCCAGGCCAAAGCGCGCGCCGTACTCCTCCTGCGTCAACCACTGGTGATATTGCGGCGACTTCGGGTTTTGCTGCGCCGCCAGTAGCGCATCCAGTTCCGTCTGCTGGGCCGCGCTCAGCCCAATGTTCAGGGTCATCGAATCCAATTGCATCTCAGAGTTCACCGCGCCCAAGTCGGTCGCCCGCTTGGTCAGCGGATGCACCGTGCCCGCCACCGTCACCATCGCTCCCGAAGTAACCTCCTGGGCGATCCGGTTGGGCAGGGGCGATGACTGTGCCAGGGACGCGATTGAAACGAAAAATACCGCGGTGATTGCCAGCAGCAGAATCAGAACCCGGAGTCGAGAAAACATGAGATCACCCTCAAAGTAGTAGCGTAAAACCTAAAACTCACTAGCAAGGCAGAACCATGCACCTAGGATCTGCTGACTGAGGAGGGATTCAGCAATTAGCTTGCTGATAGGGACCGCTCCGGTTCTGCACAATCCAGTGCATAACCACATATTTGCGGTTCTTAGCTATGGAAAAACATAGCAGAGTTCCTATTCAATTCCAATGGAATTCTCAGCGAACTATTGAGCTAAGTTGGGTCGTCTTTCAGTGCTCACATTGGATTCCTTACACTGACTTACCGGTGAAGATAAGTTGTTTGATTTCAGGGTCTTCCCGATTTACTCGCGGCGGTAAGCAGCCAGCGGTAACCTCGCCAACAACTACTTAGATGGCACCCACGCGCGGACCGTTGCGACGCTGACACCCGTGTGATACCCCGCGCTGATTCCAGGCCCGGCCCTACTCTGCCACCATGGTTAACCGGTGTGCGGCGGTCCGCTCCACCGTCTCGGGCTTAAACGGCAATCCGAACGTCGTTCCTCTGTACCACGAATCAAACTGGTCGTTGAAGTATGGACTGAACAGGTTTCCGGATTGTCCATTCACAATGTTCAGCGTAGATTGGTCCAAATCTGCAAAGTCCGCTGTAAACCGCTCGGAGGGTGCAAACTGTCCGCCCACCTGCTTCACCGTGATCCCATTTCCAGACTGAGGAAGCCGGGGCGTCGAAGCATATTTCTTTAACCAAGGCCATTTACCGAAGATCGGATGCGCAATCTGCACCGAGGCATAGTCACCGTACTTCCAGCTTGCCAAGTCCCGCGGAGCCTTGGGATCGTTGGCTGCTGCCTCCACGGCTGCCGCCAGCAATGCATCCCAGCTCTTGTACTCTCCCGGCAGCCATCGTGCCTCCTGGAAGCCAATGGTGTTTTCCAGCCACACGGTCTTCATGAACCACCGGTACAGCTCTGCATCGTCCCCGAGTTTGCTCTTCAGCAGAGTCTGGGTCAGCCACAGTCGTGCCCGTTGTTCAATCGCGGCCCCTGCCGAATCCATGCTGATCTTTCCGTCAAAGTGCCGCAGAATATCCGCCGCGCTCTTCACCCGCTCGCTCGCCCCTGGAGTCTGATCCACTGCATAGACCATCCGCTGAGCCACAAACTTGTCCAGGTCGCTCTGCACGTCGGTCTGCAGCGCCAGCATGTCGGCGGCGGTAAACTTCTTATCCTGCCGCAGCACCCGGTAAATCCGCTCCGTCCGGTAAGGCGACTCCCATTCCTTAGTGATCGAGTACTTGTACCCGTCGGCGGTAATCCGCCCGTTGGCCGTGGCGATGATTCCCGATGGCGGGTTGTACACGCTCGGCATCTCCTCGAACGGCACGTATCCCGTCCACTCGTGCGCATCGTCGGCGCCGCTCACCGGCAGCGAACCGTCGCCCGCCGCGCGCACCGGAACCCGCCCGGTTGCCTGGTATCCGATATTGCCGTCCACGTCCGCGTACACCACGTTCTGTCCCGGCCCGCTGTAGCCCGCAAATGCCGCCCGGAACTGCTCCCAGTTCTGGGCGCTGTTCACCGCATAAAACGGCAGGTTCAGCCCCGTGTCGTAGATCGCCCATTTCAGCGCCAGTTGCCGTCCCTCGTTCTTCATCTCTTTGGAGATGATCGGCCCGTGCCGCGTCACCAGCACATCCATCTCCACGTCCCGTCCGCGCTTCACGTGGATCACCTCGTGTCGCACCTCCGGCTTCCGCCAGCCCTCGGGAGTCTGATATTCCCCTTGTGCGTTGAAGTTCTCCACGAACACGTCTTCCACATCCGGCCCCACGTTGGTAAAGCCCCAGGCGATCCGCCGGTTGTGCCCCACCACCACCCACGGCGCGCCCGGCAGAGTCACCCCCGCCACGTCGAAATCGCCGCAGGTCAAGTGAGCCTCATACCAGGTGTTCGGAATATGGTGCGGCAAATGCATATCGTTGGCGAGCAGCGGCCGTCCACTCTCCGTATGCGCCCCGCTGATCACCCAGTTGTTCGATCCCGCCCTTACCCGGTCCATCATCGCAGGAGTGGACTGGCTCTGCATTGCCAGCATTGGTGCTTCCGGCCCTTCCGGCGCGGGCAGTTTCAACTCCGCCCGGTGATGCCGTCTCCGCCCGGGACGCCTCGCCGCTAGCGGTTCCTTTGCCGTCTGCTGCGCGGTGTCCGGAACCACCGCCGCCGGCTCAATCTCATCCAGATCATGTCCCGGAACAATGTCCCGCTGCGAACTCTCGACATACAGGTCGCTGGTCAACTCCGGCCCCAGCCGCGCCAGAATCTTCTCCCGGTTCAAATCGTCCTGATACGTTCCGTGGTTCAATTCCTCGGCCATTGCCGCGCCCACCAGCAGCGAATCCTCCGCCGTCCACGCTCGCGGAAAGTAGCGCAGCACCCGCATCTCCAGCGGCAGCCCATAGTGATGCTCCGCGATATACGCATTCACTCCGCGGGCATAGGCATCCAGTTGCGCCCGCTCCTCCGCCGGAGCCTCCGCCAGCGAGCGCCGCGCCACCTCACGCAATCCAAGCGTCCGCTGCTCCCGATCCACCTTCACATAGTCCGAACCCAGCGCCGCCGCCAGCTCTCCCGCTCCGAAGCGGCGCATCATGTCCATCTGCCATAGCCGGTCCTGCGCCGTTACATACCCTTGCGCAAAGAACAGATCGTCCATCGTCTGCGCCGTGATGCTGGGCACTCCGTGCTCATCGCGCACCACCGTCACCGGAGCCCGCAGCCCCGCAACTCGCACTGTCCCATCCAGTTTGGGCATTGCCCCGCGCACCGCGGTCTGAAACCACAAAAAAACTCCTCCCACCAGCACCACTGCCAGCAGAAGCAAATATTTGATACCGCGCCCCAGCACTCTCAGCTTGGAGCCGCGCACAGATTGCAGCGCAACGCTTGAAGACATAATGAAATCGATTGTACCCGCTACCCCCACTCCTGAGCGTAGTGCAAACCACTGAACTCAAAAGATCCTCATAGTTAATCGCTGCGGCGGAATTGGTTACTTTGAGACCTTGTATCCAGGAAACATGGCGCCTTTTTTGCTCTTAATTTATCCTTGCTTTAGACCAAAGAGAACTCTGCAAGAGGTGCGTAATTGAATCACTGCAAGCATGGGCAGCAACCCGACGAAGGCTCCGGCATCGAGCGTGAGCTGCACGATCCTATCTCTGACAAACTTGTCGCTCTTGAACCGCTTGACCTTTCCAAAATCACCACGGTCGACGATCTGGTTCGCGCCATGGGCAAGACTGCATTCACCGGCCGTCAGATCGGCCACGCCGCCGATGTCCTGGAAGCCATGGCGCGCGACAAGGAAGCCTTCGTCATCATGACCCTGAGCGGCGCGATGACCGTCGCCAAGCAGGGACTCGTCGTGACCGATCTCATCGACGCCGGCATCGTGAAGGCTATCGTTTCCACCGGAGCGCTGATGGCGCACGGACTGGTCGAGGCGGCGGGCAAGTCGCACTTCGTCTGGGATGAAAAGATGAATGACGTGGAGTTGTACGAAGCCGGTTACAACCGCGTCTATGACACGCTGGAGCCTGAGACCAATCTCAACTTCGTCGAAGGCATTGTCGCGCAGATGCTGGAAAGTTGGGATGCCAGCGAGGTCATGTGCTCCTACAAGTTCACCCACGCCATCGGCAAGTACCTCTCGGAAAATGCCGCCGGACGCGGCATCCTGCGCTCGGCCTACGAGAAGGGAGCCTCGGTGTACATCCCGGCGTTCACCGATTCGGAGATGGGACTCGACGTTGCGCTGCACAACCGCAAGCGCGCCAAACAAGGGCGCGAACTCATCCGCTTCGATCCATTCCTCGATCTCAATCACTTCGCGGAAAAGAATCTGCTGCAAACCAGGCTTGGGATTTTCACCATCGGCGGCGGGGTTCCGCGCAATTGGACCCAGCAGTTCGGCCCGTACATCGAACTGCGCCATCGCCGCGGCGGAGAAGACCTGCCGCTGAAGCGCTATCACTACGGCCTGCGCATCTGTCCGGAGCCCGTGCACTGGGGCGGACTGAGCGGCTCTCCCTATAGCGAAGCCATCTCCTGGGGCAAGTTCGTTCCACCCGCCGAGGGCGGAAAGTTCGCCGAAGTTTTCGACGATGCCACCGTAGCTCTGCCGCTGGTCGCCGGAGCCGTCCTCGAACGATTAAAGAAAAAGGAGCGCTAAACAGGCTGTTACGAAACTGAGTGACTCTGGAAGTAGTTAATGGGAAGATGCCCTTGCGAGAGCGAGGGCATTTTTCATGGGCTTTATTCAGGGCGAGGCGCGGGGGCAGCAGACACTGTTTCCAGTGGCGCTGGACGATCTGATTCCTGCCGATCACATGTGCCGTGTGATCGAGGCGTTTGTGGGCAAGCTGGACATGGCCGCGTTGGGCTTTGTGCGTGCCGAACCTGCCGAGACCGGGCGTCCAGGCTACGATCCGCGCGATCTGCTCAAGTTGTATTTGTACGGGTACTTGCAGCAGGTTCGCTCGTCGCGGCGGCTGGAAGCCGAGTGCCGCCGCAACGTGGAAGTGATGTGGCTGCTGGGGCGGCTGGGGCCGGACTACAAGTCGATTGCCGAGTTCCGGCGGATGCACTCGGCGGCGGTCACGGAAGCGGGAGCCGAGTTGGTTCGCTTTGCGCGCTCGGTGGGGCTGGTTCGAGGCGAGTGGGTTGCCATAGACGGCTCGAAGTTCCGCGCCGCCAGCAGCGCCAAGAGCGTTCGGGAGCGCGAGGCGATGAAGCGCTACCTCGATCAACTGGAGCGGGCCGACGAGCAGGACGAAGTGGTGATCGATCCGAGCGCGGTAGCAGCCGCGCTGGAGAAGCTGAAGAATCACCCGGAGCCGGAAGCCCGCTTCATGCGCATGGCGAATGGTCACGCACCTGCCTATAACGTGCAGACCGCAGTGGATGCCGAACACGCGCTGATCGTGGCGCAGAAGGTGACAACCGAGGCCACGGACAATCGCAGTCTGCTGCCGATGGCCGAAGCGGCAAAGCAGGCTGTCGGCGCACCGGAAACACTGCACGTGGTGGCCGATGCCGGTTACTCCAACGGGGAGCAGGCCGAGGGCTGCGAGAGCCAAGGAATCCTGCCGCATGTTCCGACCAATCGCACCGGGAATCACCAGGGCGATGGGACGCTGTTCGACCGCACCGCGTTCGTATACGACAAAAAGACTGATGCCTTCCGCTGCCCGGCCGGGCAAGTACTCCAGCGCAAGCAACTCTCGCGAAAAGATCGCGCCGTGTACTATGCGGGCAAACCGGAAGTCTGCGGAGCGTGCGCCATGAAAACGCGCTGTACGAACGGCGCGCAACGTCTGCTGTCGCGTCACCTCTATGATGGGGCGCTTCAGCGTATGCAGCAACGAGCCACGGCGCAAGCCATGCGCCTGCGAAGATCGACGGTGGAGCACCCCTTTGGCACGCTCAAGTACGGCATCTTCGGACATCCGCGATTCCTGTTGCGTGGAACCGCCGGAGCACAGGCCGAAATGAGCCTGGCAACCATCGCCTACAACCTGAAACGGATGATGAATGTGCTGGGAGGCTGGAAACTCGCCGCCATGCTCGCCTGCTGAGGCCACCTGGCCGCGAGCAGCCTTCAAGGTATCGACCGTCCAAAAGAAAACGGCGCTCCGGAAACCGGAACGCCGCTTCTATCTACCCTGAACAGCCTTCGTTTCGTAACAGCCTGTAAAGCTGTTCCATGTTAGCTGTATCCACCTCGTGTCGAGAGTGTCATCCTGAACGAAGTGAAGGACCCCAGCACCGTCCAACTCTCCCGTGGGGCCGTCAAGCTTTTCGGCCAGTGATCGATTCTCTTTGCCTTCGGTCTCGCGGATACACTTAGCGTGGAACTGCCCTGGAAAAGGGCAACGATTCGCTTGACGGCGGGTGCCCCATATTTGCCGTAGTTGTGTTGGCAAATGTGGGGCAGTTGATCCTGCTTTTGTCCTTTCTTCTGGTGTCATCCTGAGCGTCAGCGAAGGACCCCTATACCACCTGAATACTCCCGCCGACAGGTGGCCCACTCAACGCTCTTTTCGTTGACTGGCGCGGCCCACATCCGCCATCTTTCGGCGAATGTGGGAGGGCGCACTATCCGAGGTCGAGGGTGAGGTTCTCAGCCTTCTTTGCTTTTGCCTTGGGAGCCTGCTTGAAGGTGGCGTCACGCATGGACTGGAATTCGATTTGCTTACCGGCCAGAATCTCTTCGATGGTGAGGATCTGGATGCGCGGAAAACTGCGGCCCTCGAAGGATGTAATCGTGTCTAAAGCTGTTCCATGGTAAATGTATCCACCTTGTGTTGAGAGTGTCATCCTGAGCGTTAGCGAAGGACCCCTACACTGCGCAAATACGCAGTGCGGCTTCAAATCGCGGGTGCCCCACTCAACGCTCTTTTCGTTGAGTGGGGCAGTTATCAACTCTGGGGCTGTAGTCCGTACCCCTCGGGTGGTCCACATCCGCCATCTTTCGGCGAATGTGGGAGGGCTGCACTATCCGAGGTCGAGGGTGAGGTTCTCAGCCTTCCTGGCTTTTGCCTTGGGTGCTTGCTTGAAGGTGGCGTCACGCATGGACTGGAATTCGATTTGCTTACCGGCCAGAATCTCTTCGATGGTGAGGATCTGGATGCGGGGAAAACTTCGGCCCTCGAAGGATGCGGGTTGGTAGAATCCGGCGGATGCGGCTTCGGTCTTCATCGGCTTGGACGGCGGTTCGAGGGTGATGAGCACGCCGATCTCGGCCTGCTCGCGGTCGAGCACGCCGCGCAGGTCGCGGATGTGGGAGTGCTCGACGTGCCCACCCTTGACGCTCAAAATGATCTGCTTCGATTTGCCGCTGGTGTCGTCGTGGAAGTAGAGGCGTCCGTCGATGCCTTTGTCGGCCCCGCGCCGCACCTGTCCGGCGGGACGCGCGCCCACTAGCGACAGCGCCCACGCCTCGAACTGGAACTTGTCATCCTCGGCCAACTTGCGGGCACCGGAGAGATCGGTCGGCTCGCCATGGATCTCGTATGTTCCTTTGATGGACTCGCCGAACTTGTCATGCAGACGCTGCTTGATGAGGCCGATGGCGAGGTGGGTCACGTCGATGCCGATCCAGCGGCGGTTGAGGCCCTGTGCAGCGGCCACAGCGGTGCCGCAACCGCAGAAGGGATCGAGAACAACGCCACCTTCATTGGAACTGGCTTGGATGATGCGTTCGAGTAGAGGCTCGGGTTTCTGCGTTGGATATTTGAGCCGTTCTTGCGCCTGCGAATTTATAGGAGGAATGTCGTCCCAAATATTTCCGACTGGAGTACCTTGCGACTCGTCAAGATAGAGCTTCTGCCGTATCCTTCCGTCCATCGATTTCGGGAAATAAAGTTTGCCCTCGGCGTCCAGTTGCTCCATCCTCTCCCGGGAACAGGTCCAACCGTTGGGATGAGGTTTATATCCCTTGTAGTCGTACATCAAGTTTGGACGCACTCCCGGATTACGCATATCCCGCGTCGTGTATCTTCTCCCATTCTCGTCGACTGAGCTGTAATGGGACTTGATGTACTCCTCCGAATGCGGCGCATAGCAGCGATTAAATACAGGAGCATCTGTCTTTGAGTAGTAGAGAATTGTGTCGTTTTCGTCGCCGAATCGTCGGGTTGCGTTGTTGTGAGAGCTCGTGCGCTTCCAGATGATCTCGTTCCTGAAGTTCTGAGGCCCAAAGATACCATCCATCAAAATCTTCAAATAGTGGCTGGCCGTGGGGTCGCAATGCAGGTAGATGGAGCCGGTTGGCTTCAGGACACGGCGCAGTTCGATGAGGCGGGGAGCCATCATCGCGATGTAGGCCATCATGTCGCTGTTGCCTAGGAAGGTGCGGAAGGCGCGCATGGCCTCGGCGACGCGGCCACCACTCTCCACCACCGTCTGGTAGGCGTGCTCGGCGTCGATGTTCCACTCCCAGGTGTCCTCGAAGGCGGTGATCTGCGACGAGGAGCGGGTGCCGTCCTTCTCGGCAAAGAGCACGTTGTAATCGGCGCGGCTATTGAAGGGAGGGTCGAGGTAGATCAGGTCCACCGACTCATCCTGGATGTAGTCGCGCAGGACTTCGAGGTTGTCACCGTAGTAGAGCTGATTCTTCGGCATGGCTGTGGAATCACTTTATCAGCGATGGCAGGACGAGAGTAGTGGCTTGGCGGTGGCGCACGGTTGGCGATTTCGAACTCTGGGGTTTGGAAGGCACGCATTCCTTCTCCGCAAGGATTAGCACACCAGTAAAACTCGGCCTTCCAGCGATTATCCCTCTCGCCAATGGTTTTCCCGAAAACGCACCACGATCGGTGCATTTGACCGAAACTTACCTGTCCTGAAACTGCCCCAAAATCCGCGCTTACGCCACCAAACAGCAATGTTTCGCACCAGATGGACCAATATTTTCTCCTGTGTCAAGCAAAAATCTTCGCCAATCCCTTGCAACTCACTGATGCTACGTCAGATACAGTTATTCCCCAACTGAGGGGATCGCTCCCAAACTTTGGTATTCTGAAATTAGGGGAGCGCGGAATGTGCTCCTAACCATCTTGTTTTCAGATTTTTGCCGGGAAATATAGGGGGAGGGTATTCCCCAAAAACTCGATCAACTGCGGGCGGATGTGGACCACCGCGGCGTTCGTGAGTCCATGGGCGCTTAGCTGGTGTATTCGTGACGATATTGCTGGTAGGCGTCGACGCTACGGCGCTCGGCTTCTTCGGCAAACTTCTCACTGACCCGACTGAGAGCGGCGAAGATCTGGGACGCGCGATTGACGTACTCAGGAGCGTTCTCCCAGACGGCTTCGAAGCGCTCAGGATACTCGCTGGCGAGCAGGGCGAGACCACCGGCGACGGCGGCGATGCCAAGATTGCGGCGGCCAGAGAGTGCCAGCATTGTGCCAGCCCCAACGGCAGTGCAAATCAACGCTTTCTTCCAGCTCTGCATGATTTCCTCCCGGCATTCCAATCCTATTACATTTCCGTAGTTAGACAGCGAAAAGGCAACGGCTGTTGCCAGAGCGCACGTCGGAAGCTAAGCGAGTGCGGGGTCAGGCGCGTAGCGCGGAAGGGCGGGTAGAAGGGCGCTTGCGGGCAGGGCGCACAGGCTTGCGGGCGGCGGCGGATTCAACGGTGGCGGATTCAGTGGCTGATTCGGCTGTGGGGACAGCGGATTCGGCTGACGCGGCGGGAGACTCGGAGATTGGCTTGCCGATGGCCTCGACCGGGGGGAGTTGCTGGTAGAGAGCGAGAACAGGAGCAAAGAGGTCGCCACGGCGCTCGACACGCTCGATGACCTGGGGAGCGGTGAATTCGAGTTTGGCCGGGTCGGCGGATTGCAGACAGCGGCTGACCTCGGCCCAGGCAACGGGGGTGGAGACGGTGGGGTGCGGACGGGCACGCAAGGAGTAGACGCAGACCGTGGTCTTGTGAGCGTCGTTCTGGCTCCAGTCGATCAGGACTTTGCCCCCGCGAAGGCTTTTGTCCATGTTACTGACGATCAGCTTGGGATGTTTGCGTTCTAGGCTGAGCGCGAGCTGGTGGGCGAAGGGTTTGGTTTCCATGTAACTGATGCCGGAATTGAGGGGGATGTAGACCTGCAGTCCCTTGGAGCCGGAGGTTTTGGCATAGCTGCGCAGACCGAAGCGGGTGAAGGCATCGCGCACCCAGAGGGCGACCTGGCAGCACTGGACGATGTTGGCGGGTTCGCCGGGATCGAGGTCGAAGACGATGTAGGAGGGGTGGGGCATGGCCGAGGCGTTGGAGAGCGAGGTGTGCAATTCGAGCGACGCCAGGTTGGCAGCCCAGACCAGAGAGGGAAGGTTCTGGACGACGCAATAGTCCATCCAGCGATGGTTGCCTTCGCTCCAGATCGGGGCGGTGGCAAACCACTCGGGGCGATGGCGGGGACAGTTTTTCTCGTAGAAAAAGATGTCGGTTACCCCGTTGGGATAGCGCTTGAGAGTGAGCGGGCGTCCGGCAAGATGGGGGATGAGGACGGGAGCGACACGGACGTAGTAGTCGATGACCTGCCCCTTGGTAAAGCCAGCTTCCGGGTACAGGACCTTATCGAGGTTGCTGAGAGAGAGGCGGCGGCCCTCGATATCGACGATGGTTTCACGGCGCGGCATACAGGAAATTAGATGCAAGGGAAGGATGCGCGAGAACTAACACTCGAAAGAGAATGGCAGGAGTGGTACAACGGAACGCATGAGAACGATTGAGTTGGCGGAGCGGATTGGCGCTGTCTGCGAGGGCGGCGACGTTGAGGTAAGCCGGGTTGCAAGCTTTGCCGGTGCCGGAGCGGAAAGCCTAGTCTTCGTGGAACATGCACGCTTTCTGAAAGCAGCGCTGGAGTGCGCGGCGGCAGCGGTGATTGTGCCGGACGATGCCGGGATTGCGCTGGATGATGCCAGCTATAACCGAGAGATTACGGGAGCACAGGGCAAAGTGCTGCTGGTGGCGAAGAATCCGCGGCTGGCGTTCGCGTTGGCGGCCGAGGAGTTGCGGCGCTGCGAGGCTTGCGACGGAGGGGTGGACGCCTCGGCGGTAGTAGATCCGACGGCCGAGGTGCATGAGACGGCATGCGTAGACGAGTTGGTGGTGGTGCGGGCGGGGGTAAAGATCGGGGCGCGAAGCCATGTGGGGCCAGGATGCATGATCGGTCCGGGAGTGGTGATTGGCGAAGATTGCAACCTGGTGGCACGGGTCGCGGTGTATCCGGGGACGACGATGGGCGACCGGGTGATTGTGCAGGCAGGGGCGGTGTTGGGGAGCGACGGCTTTGGCTTTGTGCCGCATCCGGAGACCGGGCGCTTCCACAAGTTTCCGCAGATTGGACGGCTGGAGATCGGCAACGATGTGGAGATCGGCGCGAATACGACGATCGACCGGGGGGCGCTGGATGCAACGGTGATCAGTGACGGAGTAAAGCTCGACAACCTGGTGCAGGTTGGGCACAACGTGCACATCGGGCGCAATGTGGTGGTGGCTTCGCAGACCGGGATCAGCGGGAGTTCGGTGCTGGAGGACGGGGTGATCGTGGGTGGGCAGGTAGGGATCGCCGACCACGTGCGGATCGAGGCAGGGGTGATCCTTGGAGCGCAGAGCGGGGTTCCGAGTAAGAAAGTAGTGCGGGGGAAAGGCGTGATCTTCTGGGGAACTCCGGCAAGGCCGATCGGAGAGTATTTGAAAGAGTTGGCTACGCTGGCAAGGCTGACGCGAAGGAAGAAGTAGGGGGAACTTAGGACGGTTGAGTTGAGGGAATCTCACTTTTCGGAGCGGGAGCTTCGGTGGAGGTTAGGCTGCCACCTTCCATGGCAATGCGGGCGACGCTGACGTTGAGCAGGGCGGCGGCAAGGCTATGGACAAACATAGTGGTGATGTTGACAAGGGAAGTGGCTTCGGTTGGGTTCATGCCGAGTTTGGCGAGGGCCGCGGAATTGAATTCGATGGGGCCGGGGAGTTCGTTGACGAGTCGGGCGGCGGCTTCGAGGACAGCGCTCTCCGATTGCTGGAAGAGTTCGGAGGCGGCGATGGGCTTGACCGAGGCCCAGTAGCTCTGGAGAAAGTCCGGCCAACGGGCGAAGGCGCGATAGACCGTGTGGACGACATCGGCTCCGGTGGTGAAGCGAATATCAGCGAATATGCTCTGGACGGCGGACGGGGCGGCGTCTGCGTCGATGAGGACGAGGTGACGGTGCGGTTTGGGCTCGGGCGCGGGAGTTCTGGGGATAACGGGGTTTCCGGCGGGGCTTTGAAAGGCCTTGGACAGGAACGAGGCGAGCAGGAGGGTGACGGGGACGGAATAACAGAAGAAGTTGATGCAGTCCTTTAACTCCTGGCAGGCGCCAAGGCTGAAGCGCTGGCGGGCGAGTTCGGATTTCAGGCTGGGAACGGAGAAGTTGGTGTGGACGCGGGTGTAAGCGTCGGCACGCAGACGGTGGGCGCAGGAGAAATAGGCTTCGGTCTGGACGACGGGGCGGATGGCAGTCCAAAAGCTGTCGAGAAATCGCGGGTTGGTGCCGAGATACTGAAAGAAGCTGCTGATGTGAGGTACGCCAAAGACGTGCTGTACATCGCAATAGATCTCCTGCACCCGGCCCGTTGCCTGGGTGGGCGGAAGCAGACGAACGGCCTGTCCCTTCTTCCATCCTGTCATAAGGAGTGAGATGAGAAAGGCAGGCTACTTAGATTCAGAATTCCGGGGTAGAAATGATGTTGCGTGAGGGAATCGAAGTTTCTGGCGGAAGGGTTGAGAGCGCGCTGGAGGCTGGAGCTCAGTCCAAGCGAGTGCGCTCGGATGACACACCTCAAAACAGAGTGGATTGGAAGCGGTGGGGAAGCGTGCGATGATTGCGGGCGTGATGCGTGGCTTTGAGGTTTGTTTCGATTACGGCGAAGACTCCGGGGTAGTGTATCCGGCGATGGCGCCGTACGGTAAGCTGGGGTTCCCGGCGGCGGTGGCGGGCAGGCCATGGGTGTACGCGAACTTTGTGCAGACGCTGGATGGGATTGTCTCACTGCTGGGCAATGAGGCGGGCGGAGCCGAAATTGCGGAGGCGGCGGAGGATCGGTGGCTGATGGACCTGCTGCGGGCGCACGCGGACGCAGTGCTGCTGGGGATGGGAACGCTGCGCGAGGAACAAAGGCTGGGACGACCACGGGCGCGGGGTCCGGTGTTCCGGATTGTGGACGCGGAGTTGCAGCAACTCAGGGCGAAGCTCGGAAGGGGCAGAGAACGCAATGTGTTGCTGACGGCGCGGGCGGACTTCCAGTTGAGGGACTACGCGGTCTTCGACGGAGAACTGGTGGACGTTACGGTGGTGACGACTCAGGAGGGCGCGGCGAGGCTGGAGGTGCAACGCGGGAATCATTCCTGGGTGGATATTGTCGCGGTGGATGGGGACGAAGGCGGGGGAGTGGATCTGCGGAAGGCAGTGACGGCGCTGGAGGAACGGTACGGGATCAGGTATCTGCTGTGCGAGGGCGGACCGGCGCTGTATTCGGGAATGATCAAGGCGGGGCTGATCGATGAGCAGTTTGTGACCGTCTCACCGATGGAGGTGGGGCGGTTGAGCGTCTACGGGCCGAGGCCGACGATGCTGCCAGAGGTGGGATTCAGCAAGGAAGAGGCGGTGCGCTGGCAGTGGTTGAGTTGCCGAAAGGTGGCCGACTACCAGTTCCATAGATTTCGCCGAAAATCGAAGGGCATTTGTTAGACTCTGGATTGTGAAGGGTATTCATAAGAGCGCCTGGTTATTGGCGGTTGCTTCCGGGCTGCTGCAGGTTCTGGTTTTTCCTCGCCCGAATTGTTACTGGTTGTGCTGGATTGCGCTGGCACCGCTGATGTATGCGCTGCTGCGGGCACGCGAGGCAGATGCGACCGAGCTGCTGACCGACGAGACCTACTCGTTTCTGGTTCCGGCGCGGGCCTGGCAGGGATTCTTTCTGGGCTGGACTTCGGGGACAGTTTTCTACTTTGGGACGTGTTACTGGGTCTATTCGGTGATGCACTCCTATGGAGGGCTTTCACCGGCGGTTTCATTTCTGCTGCTGGTCCTGTTCTCGCTCTACATTGGGCTGCACCATGGGATATTTGGCGCGCTGATGGCGGTGGCGGGACGTTCGCGGGTGGGATTCAGCCGGAAGGCGCTGGTGCTGGCACCGTTTCTGTGGGTGGCGGTGGAGCTGCTGCGGGCGTACGTGGTGAGTTTTCCGTGGGGGCTGCTGGGGACGGCGCAGATTGATAATCTGCCGCTGGCACGGCTGGCCAGCGTGACCGGCGTGTATGGTGTGTCGTTTGAAATTGCGCTGGTGAATACGGTGTTTGCGGCGGCCATGCTAGTGCATCGCAAGCGCAGGATGTCGATGTTGGCGGCGGCACTGACCGGGGCTATCGCGCTGCAGGCCACGGTGCTGGTGAAGGCGGAGCCGAGCGAGGTGGAAGCGTACGCGACGCTGGTGCAACAGAACGTGCCGATCGTGCGGCAATGGACGTACGAAGGATACAAAGGGCTGGTGGATGAGTTGAGCGCGATCAGCCGGGCTCCGGAGTTGGGCAAGGACAGGAGCATTGCGCCGCTGATTGTGTGGCCGGAGTCGCCTGCGCCGTTTGAAACCGACGACCGGTTGTTTTCCGAGTCGACGGCGGCACTGGCACGAAAAGAGCGCTCGTGGGTGCTGGCCGGAGCGACGGCAGTGCAGCCGGCGGGCAAGCCAGGCGAGGCGGAGCAGATATATAACTCGGCGGTGCTGGTGTCTCCCGGGGGGGGGGCGGCGCAGCGGTATGACAAGGTACACCTGGTTCCGTGGGGCGAGTATGTTCCGTTTGCGTGGGCTTTTGGCTTCGCCAAAGCGTTGACCCACGAGGTCGGGGAGTACACGGCTTCGGGAGCCGGACGCATGCCGTTGGAAGTGGGATCGCACCGCTACGGGGTGTTCATCTGCTACGAATCGGTGTTTCCGCACGAGGTTCGGCAGTTTGCGCAGCGCGGGGCCGAGGTGTTCGTAAATATCTCCAACGATGGGTGGTTTGGGGACTCGGGCGCGCCGTGGCAGGGGTTGAACATGGCCCGGATGCGGGCGGTGGAGAACCATCGCTGGCTGTTGCGCTGCACCAACACGGGGATCACCGCGGCGATCGATCCGCTGGGACGGGTTGTGGCGGAGGCTCCGCGAAATCAGCGGTTGGCGCTGGATGCGCCGTATGGGATGATGAAGGATTTGACGTTCTATACGCGCTATGGGGATTGGTTTCCGATTCTGTGTGCCATAATTTCAATCACGGGATTGCTCTGGCGCGACCATGAGGGAGCGCACATGACGCATCCCCTCCCTGTATAGGAGCAGGACATTCATGATCGATCAGCAGCTCGAACAAGAGTTCTCGGCTTTGCGGGGCAAGGTACGCGAGCTACAGGAGTATCTTTGACTCGGCTAAATTGAAGGTGGAGTTGGAGAAGGTAGAAGCGCAAGCGGCCGACCCGAATTTCTGGAACGACTCCGAAAACTCACAGAAGACGATGCGCGAACGCAAGCGTCTGGAGGACGCACTGGCGTCTGACAGCGACCTGACGCGGCGCGTGGAGGACATCTGCGCCTATTTTGAGCTGGCCAGCGAAGGCGAGCAGGTGGATGAGGAAGTCACGCGCGAGATGAGCGGGCTGCGCGAGGTGGTGGAGAAACTGGAGACGGAGACGCTGCTGAACGGCGAACTGGATCGCAGCAACGCCATTGTGACGATCCATCCGGGAGCGGGCGGCACGGAATCACAGGACTGGGCGGAGATGCTGCTGCGGATGTTCCTGCGTTGGTGCGAACGCCAAGGCTTTGGGACGGTGATCAACGACCTGCAGGACGGGGACGAGGCGGGGATCAAGTCGGTGACGTTCAGCGTGACGGGGGAATTCGCCTATGGTCTGCTGACGAGCGAGATTGGAGTACATCGGCTGGTGCGGATCTCGCCGTTTGACCAGCAGGCACGGCGGCATACGTCATTTGCCAGCGTATATGTTTCGCCGGAGATCGACGACAGCATAGAAGTGATCATCAAGCCGGAAGACATACGGATCGACACCTACCGCTCTGGCGGCAAAGGCGGGCAGCACGTGAATACGACGGACTCGGCGGTGCGGATTACGCACTTTCCGACCGGGATTGTGGTGGCCTGCCAGAACGAACGCTCGCAGCACAGCAACCGGGAACGCGGCTTCAAGATGCTGCGGTCGCGGATTTACGAGTGGGAGTTGGAGAAGAAGCGGGCGGCGAGCCGGAAAGTTGAGGATTCAAAGCTGGACATCGACTTTGGCTCGCAGATCCGATCGTATGTGTTGCAACCGTATCGCATGGCGAAGGATCACCGGACCAAGATGGAAGTGGGCGATGTGGACCGGGTGCTGGACGGAGATATCAATCCGTTCATTCGGGCCTATTTGTTGATGCGTAGAGCGGAGCAGAGGTAATCAGCCTGACGTAGAGAAAACCAGGTGAACCGGGATGGAGAAGCGGCAGACTCTCGACTTGCAAGAGCAGTTGAAGAGGCCGCTGAGCGTGCGCTTCGACCGGGCGCTGGTTCTGGCCTCGACCCTGCACCGCGACCAGTCCCGCAAGGCGAGCGACGTGCCCTACGTTGCGCACCTGCTGGGAGTGGCTGCGCTGGTTCTGGAAGAGGGCGGCAGCGAGGACGTGGCGATTGCGGCGCTGCTGCACGATGCGGCCGAGGATCAGGGCGGGGAAGAAGTCCTCAAGGAGATTGCGGCGGCATTCGGCGAGGAAGTGGCGCGATGGGTGCGTCAGGCGAGCGACAGCTTTGTGAATCCCAAGCCGGAGTGGGAGTCGCGCAAACGGCATCACCTGGCGGAGATTCCGCTGGCCGACCGGGAAGCGCGGCTGATCATGCTGGCGGACAAAGTCCACAATGCAAGATCGATTCTGGCGGACCACGCACGGGTAGGACCGAAGACATGGAATCGCTTCAGCGTGCCGCGGGAACGTACGGTGTGGTATTACGAAACGCTGCTGGGAGTGTTCGAGCGCGGGCTCTCGCCGGTGCTCTACGATACGCTGAGCGACTGCGTGAAGCGAATGAAGGAGCTGGACTGAATGGGCAGGATGGTGGACCTGATCCGCAATGGCGAGGCACCCGCGTCAGTGATGCGGCGGGCCGCGCAGGGCGGGTTATCACTACCGGCGCGTGAAGCGATTGAGATTCTGGTGGTGCTGGCGGAGCATCGCGAGCTGGGAGCGGAGGCGGAGGAGACGCTGGGGAGATGGAACGAGGCGTCGTTGATCGAAGTTGCCTCGGATGCGCTTACCCCGCGGGAGGTGCGGCTGCAATTGTTGAAACTCCACGGGCAACGGCCCGCGCTGGTGGCGGCCCTATGCGAGCATCCTGCGCTGGAACTGGAGGAGTTGGAAGCGACGGCAAGCCATGGGTCGGCTGAGGTGCTGCGGGCCATGATGCGGAGCCAGCGGGTGCGCAGTTCGAGCCGGTTACTGGAACTGATGGCGGTGAATCCGGCGACGGAGCCAGCGCGGGCACTGCTGGAGCAATTTCGGCAAACAGCCCAGTCGAGAGCGGCAGAGGGAGTTGCGGCGAGCTTTCTGGCGGAGCACGCAGAAGAGGTTGCGAAGGTAGATGCGCAACCATTCGAACTGGTGGCGGGCGTCGATGGCGAGGACGATCCTCTTGACAAGCTGCTAACGCGGGTGAAAAACGGCGACACCACGGCGGCAGATCCCGAGGAGCACGTACAGCTCTCATTGCTGCAGAAGATTGGGCTGATGCGGGTCGGCGAGCGGATTAAGCTGGCGATGCGCGGCAACCGCGAGGAGCGGATGATGCTGATCCGGGACCGGTCGAAGCTGGTGTCGTTGGCAGTGCTGGAGTCGCCGAAGGTGACCGACCGCGAGATGGAATCGTTTGCCTCGATGAAGAACATCCAAGAAACTGTGCTGCGGGCGATCTCCACGAAGCGGAAGTTCATCAAGAATTATTCGGTTTTGCGGGCACTGGCAAATAATCCGAAGACGCCGCTGGATGTTGCATTGCCATTGCTGGCCCACTTATTGGTGAAAGATGTGCGTGCGCTGGCGGTGAATAAGAACGTGAACGAGACGGTGCGCAAGGTGGCAATGAAGACATACAGGAAGAAAATGGAGCGGAAGATAGACTGAACCGCCGGGGGAAGAGCGTGGCAGACCGCATTCTGGAACTATTGCAGAGGGCAAAGACGATCGCCGTGGTGGGGCTGTCGAATGACACGGGCAGGCCGAGTTATGAGGTCTCCACATACCTGCAGAGCAGGGGATACCGGGTTGTACCGATCAATCCGAAGTTGAGCGAGGTGTTGGGCGAGAAGGCATATCCTTCGTTGAGCGAGGCGGCAAAAGTCGAGGAGATCGACATCGTGGATGTTTTTCGCAGCCCCGATGCGGTGCCGGCAATCGTGGATGAGGTAATCGCACTGAAGCTTCCGGCGCTGTGGCTGCAGGAATCGGTGGTACACGAGGAGGCCGCCGAGAAAGCACGGCAGTCCGGGGTGTTTGTGGTGATGGACAAGTGCATCCTGAAGGAACACCGGAGATACGGGTTGTAAGACAGGGTTTCAGTGGTTTCAAGGTTTGAAGGTGCAAAGCAGGAATTGTCGTGAGCTCTGCCGCAACCAAGCGGCAGGGCATTTTTATTTTGGAACGAACTATGAAATTGCACTAATGTCAGAGGCATTAGAGTAACCATCGTGACCTGTGTGACATCGAATGTAGGCAAGGATAAGGCTTACGGCGGCAATGCGGAGAGACTTACAGGCCACCAGAAAGGTTTTTCCGAACGCGAAGTGTGAGGTTCTCCATGTTCCGCGAGGATAGTTCCAGGTACGAGGCCGGAGGGGGTAGGGTGCGGTCGAATGCCAGCAGGCTCCGCCAAGTGAGGATTGGGATGCTTGCCGTACTGCTGGCGATTGCACTCCCGACGGAAAAGCTGCTTGGACAGAGCGCGCCGAACCCCGCGGGGGCGTCTGCACCCTTCCAAGACACGGGAGCAGTGACTGCTCAGCCGAGTGCTGCTCCGCAGGCGGCTGCGTCCAATGCGGAGCAGACGGCAGGAGCGGCTTCCGGGGGGGGGACGCCGACGGCAGAGAAGCAAGGGGAGGCGGCGGAGAACCAGGGGAATACACCGGCAAAGCCAGCGGCTCCGGAGGGCGAGGCTTCGGCTCCGGCGGTGGTGCTGCCTCCGGCGATGGCATCGAAGAGCAAGGTTCCAGCGGAATCGACCTACAATGAAGTGCACGTGAAGCCGATGGTGAAATCGGAGGACACGGCGAAGTTCGATCCGAATTCGGCGGCTACGGCGGAATCAGAAGTCGACCCGAGTCTGCGTACGCACACCAAGCCGATACGGGTGGATGTTGACCTGGTGCTGGTTCCCGTGACGATCACGGACCCCATGAACCGTCTGGTGACGGGATTGGAGAAGGAAAACTTCAACCTTCTGGACAATGGAGAGAAACAGGCGATCCAATACTTTTCCAATGAGGACGCGCCGATTTCGCTGGGTGTAATCTTCGACATGAGCGGCTCAATGTCCAACAAGATCGAGAAGTCGCGCGATGCCGTGGTGCAGTTTTTGAAGACGGCGAATCCGGAAGACGAATTTTTTCTGATTGCGTTCAATGACAAGCCAACCTTGATCAGCGACTTTACGAACGATGTGGAACAAGTGCAGGGGCGACTGTTGTTTACGGTTCCGAAGGGGCGGACGGCATTGCTCGACGCGATTTACCTGGGGATAGCAAAGATGCGCCAAGCCAAGCACCAGAAAAAAGCACTGCTGATCATCTCCGACGGCGGCGACAACCGGAGCCGTTACACGGAGAACGAAATCAAGTCGATGGTGCGTGAAGCCGACGTGCAGATTTATGCGATTGGGATATTCGATCAAAACCCGCGCAGCGATGAGGAAAGATTCGGGCCGCAGTTGCTGGCGGAAGTGACCGATGTTACCGGCGGCCGAACCTTTACGGTGGATAATCCGAATGAATTGAGCGACGTGGCGACTAAGATCGGCGTGGAGTTGCGGAACCAATACGTGCTCGGCTATCGACCTACCAAGCCGGCACATAACGGCAAGTGGCGCAAACTGCGGGTAAAATTGGTCACTCCGAAGGGGTTGCCGCAGCTCTCGGTGTACGCAAAGACGGGGTATTATGCTCCCAGCGAATAACGGAAAAAGAGTTTGGATTGCAGCACTGGTCTTGCTGGTCGCAGGGTTTATCGGAGTGGCGGTGGCGCAGAGTTCGCGCCAGCAGAGTGGAACGAGCCAGCAAAGCAGCGATGTACTGCTGCCGCCGGAGGGTGTGAGCCCTGAGACATCGGCTCCGGCAAAGCAGGCCGGGGGCGAGCAGGAACCAGCCGCGTCCGGCGAGAAGCCAGCCAATCAGCCAAGCGACACGGTAAATGTTCCGCGCGGTCAAGAAGCGGAAAAGACCAGCAACGGGACGTTCGTGTTCAAGACCGAAGTGCAGGAGGTGACCCTGCACGCGACGGTAGTGGACGACCGTCAACATCCGGTGACAACTCTGGACCGGACGGCTTTCCAGGTCTTCGAGGATGGCAAGCCGCAACGAATCACATCGTTCCGCCGCGAAGACATTCCGGTGGCGCTGGGGATTGTGATCGACAACTCGGGTTCGATGCGCGATAAGCGTCCGAGTGTGAACGCGGCGGCGCTGAACCTGGTGCGGGCGAGTAATCCGCAGGATCAGGTATGTGTCATCAATTTCAATAATGAGTATTACCTCGATCAGGATTACACGGGCAGCGTTCCGCTGCTGAGGGATGCGCTGGAACGGATTGAGTCGCGGGGAGGAACCGCACTCTACGACGCCCTGGTGGCGACCAGCGACCATCTGATGAAGAGTGCGAAGTTGCAGAAAAAGATCATTCTGGTGGTGACCGACGGCGAGGACACGGCGAGCCGCGACACGCTGGAACAGGCGGTTCGCGCGATCGCCGTGGATGGGGGACCGACGGTTTATACCATCGGACTGCTGGGACATGAGCGGGAGAAAAAAGCGCGGCGGGCATTGCGCATTCTGGCGGAGCAGACGGGCGGCGTTGCGTTCTTTCCGATAGACGTGAATGAGGTAGAGGCAATCTCACAGCAGATTGCGCACGACATCCGCAACCAATACACGATCGGGTATAGACCCTCGACGCCAAAGACTGAAGGCGGCTACCGGCAGGTGAAGGTGGATGCCGAAGCGAAGGGTTACAAGAAACTTTCGGTGCGGACGCGCAGCGGCTACTATGCGAACGGCGGACAAACCGCCTCGGCGAGCAAATAAGGGTAAGGGAAATCGGTTCGGTTTGGAAGAACCGGGGCGGTACGGAAAAGTTGAGCAGTACGGGGATTCCTTGCGTCGCTCGGAATGATAGCTAAAGAAACCAAGATAGAAGCGGGGAGAGATGGAGGGCTCGGGGCTGCGGCTTTGAGCCTTTTGCTTTACGCGTTGTTTCCATGCACGCAGAGCTGGGCAAGCAGAGTTGGGGTTGACCAGCCATGCCGGAGGTCTTAGCCTGAACTATTCGCGTCTCGATGATGCGCTAAGGGAATGCTTGCGATGAAATGCTCGATGCGGGTGGTGGACAGTGTTCTGGAGTTGATTGGTTCGACGCCGATGGTGCGGTTGAAGAACGTTGTTCCGAAAGGCGCTGCCGAGGTCTGGGCGAAGCTGGAAGCACTGACTCCGGGGTTCAGCGTCAAGGATCGGGCGGCGCTGGGGATGATCGAACAGGCGGAGCGCGCGGGGGCGTTGCATCCGGGCGACACGATTGTGGAGGCGACGGCGGGCAACACCGGCGTGGGGCTGGCGCTGGTGGGAGTACAGAAAGGCTACAAGGTGGTGTTTTTTGTGCCGGAAAAGTTCTCCAGGGAAAAGGTGATGCTGATGGAGTGCTTTGGCGCCAAGGTATATCGGACTCCGACGGAAGACGGGATGGAAGGCGCGATTCGGCGGGCCAGGGAATTGGCGGATGAGAACGAGCACTTCTGGTTCGCCGCGCAATTCTCGAATCCGGGGAACCCGCAGATTCACCACGACACCACAGGACGGGAGATATGGGAGCAGACGGAGGGGCGCATCGACGCGTTCGTCTGCGGCGCGGGGACGGGTGGAACATTCACCGGCGTGGCACGGTATTTGAAGGAGCAGAATCCGGGGGTTCTGGCGGTACTGAGCGACACGCAGAATTCGGTGTACAGCGGACAGAAGGCCGGGGACCACGACGTGGAGGGAATTGGCGCGAGCTTCATTCCTGAGGTATTCGACCGCTCGGTGTGCGATGAAACGGTGATCATTCCCGACGTTGAGGCATTTGCGATGGTGAGGCGGTTGGCGATGGAGGAGGGCATACTGGGCGGTTCCAGTTCAGGATCGAATGTGCGCGGCGCGATCAAAATCGCCCGACGACTCGGCCATGGCAAGCGGGTGGTTACGCTGATTCCGGACTCGGCGGAACGGTATCTCTCGAAAGACATTTTCAATTACAAGAGCGCGGTGGCGCCAAAGGCGCAAGAAGTTTCAGACTAGAGGCGACGATGACGACAGAGCGCAAAGGGTTTTCAACACGGGCGATTCACGATGGTCAGGAGCCGGAGGCGCTGACGGGCGCAGTGGGAGTTCCGATCTACGCGACGTCGACCTACCAGCAGGACGAATTGGGGAAACCACGGATGGGGTACGAGTATTCGCGTGTTTCCAATCCGACCAGGGACCGGCTGGAAACCAATTTGGCGTCGCTGGAAGGCGGGTTTGCGGCGCGCGTGTTTGCCAGCGGAATGGCGGCAGTGACCGCATTCTGCCAGATGATGAAGGCGGGAGATCACGTGGTGGCCGGGGATAATTTGTATGGAGGAACTCCGCGCTTTTTCAACCAGGTGATGGCGAAGTTCGACGTTACATTCACCTATGTCGATACGAGGCATACGGACAACGTGGCGGCGGCGATGCGAGGCAACACGCGTTACGTATTTCTGGAGACGCCAACCAACCCGCTGATGCAACTCGCCGATATTGCGGAGGTGAGCGCGGTGGCCCATGAAAAGGGCGCCGAGGTAATTGTGGATAACACGTTTATGTCGCCATATTTCCAAAGACCGCTGGAACTGGGCGCAGACATGGTGCTGCACTCGACGACGAAGTTTCTGAACGGGCACAGCGACGGATTGGGTGGGGTGATTGTGTGCTCGACCATGGAGCAGGCGGCGGCTCTGGCGTTTCTTCAGAAGGCTTCGGGGGCGATTCTGTCTCCGTTTGAAAGCTGGCTGATTCTGCGCGGGGTGAAGACGCTGGCAGTGCGGATGAGGCAGCACGACGTGAACGGAGGGGTGGTGGCCGGGTTCCTGCAGAAGCATCCGCGAGTGGCGAAGGTGATCTATCCGGGATTGGCTGAGCATCCGCAGCATGAGCTGGCGAAGCGGCAGATGAGTGGGTTTGGCGCGATGATCACGATGGATACCGGGTCTCTGGAGAATGCGAAGAGGATGCTGAAGCAGGTGAAGCTGTGCGTTCTGGGCGAGTCGCTGGGCGGGGTGGAGACGCTGATTTCGCATCCGGCGACGATGACTCATGCGGCGCTGGGCGAGGAGGGTCGCGCAAAGATCGGGCTGACGGATGGAATGGTGCGCATCTCAGTCGGCATTGAGGACGTGGACGACATCTTGGCGGACCTGGAGCAGGCGCTGGCGGCGATCTAGACCAATTCTGGTGAGGTTAATGCGCTCCGCGCTGGACAGGTTTGGCTGCCGAGGTGGCCTCGGATATTCATCGAGTTGAGCGGTACGGGGATTCCTCACTACTTCGGAATGACAGCCAAAAGAACAGGCAACTCTCAAAGTAAACAGCTCAGGAAAGGTGAATTGAGTTGAGCGAGACCGACTGGAATGCGGCAGCCTATGACGAGCTCTCCGACCCGATGTTTGAGTGGGGCATGGCTCTGCTGGGAACATTGGGACTGAAGGGCGAGGAGCGAGTGCTGGACGCGGGGTGCGGCAGCGGTCGGCTGACTGATGAATTGCTGAAGCAACTGCCTGCGGGCGAAGTGGTGGCGCTGGATTTCTCTCCGAAGATGTTGGAACAGGCAAGGCAGCGGCTGGCTGGATTTGGCGGACGGGTTGAGTTTGTGCACGCCAGTTTGGAGGAGTTCGAACTGGCGGAGAAGGTGGATGGAATCTTCAGTAACGCGGTGTTTCACTGGGTTGCGGATCACGCGGCGATGTTCGGGGCATTGCATCGGGCGTTGCAGCCGGGAGGCTGGCTGGTGGCTCAGCTCGGGGGCGTGGGGAATCTTGCCAAGACCTATGCGCGGGCGCATGCGGTAGCGGAGCAGGCTCCGTTTCACGAGTTTTTGAAAATACGCGAAGACGATCCGCACTTTGGTCCACACTTTGAAGATCCGACACGGACGCGGGAGCGTATGGAGGCCGCGGGGTTCGAGGTGAGTGAGGCCAAGCTGCATACGGTGGCGCCACGCTTCGAGCGCCGGGAACGCTACGAGGCATTCCTGGAAACCGTGGTGCTGCGGCAGCCGGCGATGAAGCTTCCCGAGGGGTTGCGGCGGGAGTTTTTGGAGGGGATCTCCAAGCAGACTTTGCACGATGAAGGCGAGTACTCGCTGGACTATGTGCGGTTGACGGTGAGAGCGAGGGGATGAGGATTCTTGGACTGGATTGAACGCTTATGACGAGCAAGACTTTGTGATGAGCTCTCACCTACAAATTACTATTTGCGGACGGAGGCTGCGATCCAGGCGAGATAGGACTCCAGGCCGGATTCGACTGTGAAGCAGATGAGCTCCGGAACCTGGTAGGAGTGCAGCTCGCGAATCGCATCCTGGATCGGGGAGAGCTGGGCTTCGGTGGACTTGATGAGGAGAAGGAACTCTTCGGAGTGCTCGACCTCGCCCTGCCAATGGTAGACGGAGGAGACCGGTCCGAGGATGTTGACGCAGGCAGCAAGACGCCGGGAGACGAGTTCGGAGGCCAGAGTATTAGCTTCCTCCCGGGAAGAGGCGGTGGAGAGCATGAGGCGTTTATCGGTCATCGGAGGATTCCTGTCACGAGCAGGAAATACGCTACCCGATGAAGAGCGCGTCGGCAAGAGGAATTCGACGGGTTGGAGAGTGCATCCGCACTGTTAGAATTTGTGCTTGCCGCCGGGGACGCGGCGCGTTTGAACATCTATCGGGCGAAGAATTTGCATAGTCTCCAAAGGAGAAAGAGAAGCAATGGCGACACAGATCAAATTCGGAACCTCTGGCTGGCGGGCGGTTGTCGCCGACGAATTCACGGTGGCAAACGTAAAGCGGGCGGTCACGGGGATTGCGCGCTATGTGGCGGGCACGGGCAAAATAGATCCGAAGTTGGTTGTGGGACGCGATCCACGATACATGGGCGAGACGTTCGTGAACATTGCGGCGACGGTTCTGGAGAGCTACGGGATTACTCCGCTGGTGATCTCCGAACCGGCTCCGACACCCGCGATTGCCTGGGAGGTGATGCGGCAGAAGGCCGATGGCGCAATCAACTTTACGGCCTCCCATAATCCGGCGGAGTACAACGGAATCAAGTTCTCGACGCCGGATGGAGCACCCGCGCTACCGGAGTTTACCACCCAGATAGAGGCGGCGGTGGTGAAGGCTGACGAGGACGGCGGAGCCACTCCGGAGGGTGCGAAGAGGGCGGAGCGCCAGGAGATTGAGGTGAAGTCGCACTACCTAGCTCGGCTGAAGGAACTGGTGGACTTCAAGGTGATTCGCGAGCGCGGGTTGAAGATCGCGTTCGATCCGATGTGGGGAGCCGCGCGGGGATACAGCGACGTGGTGCTGCGGGAAGAAGGCATCGAATGCGCGGTGGTACACGACACCCGCGACGTGTTGTTTGGTGGACATGCTCCGGAACCGGATGGTGAGCTGCTCGACGAACTACGCCACAAGATGAAGGCGATGGGCGCGAAGATCGGAATTGCCTGCGATGGCGATGCGGACCGCTTTGGAATTGTGGATGAGGACGGGACATACATTTCGCCGAATTATGTGATCGCGCTGCTGTTCGACTACCTGGTGGAGACCAGGGGCTGGCGCAATGGGGTGGCAAAGAGCGTGGCGACCACAAATCTCATCAACGCGGTCGCGGAGCATCATAAAATTGAGATGTACGAGACAGCGGTGGGCTTCAAGTACATTGGGGAACTGATCAAGCAGGATAAGATCGCCATCGGCGGGGAAGAGAGCGCTGGGTTGACGATCCGGCACCACGTTCCGGAGAAGGACGGAGTGCTGGCCGGACTACTGCTATGCGAGATGGTGGCGAAGCGGGGCAAGAGCCTGGGAACACAAGTAAAGGAATTATTTGCTCAAGTTGGTTCGTATTATCCGGAAAGACAGAACTTCCGCTTGACGGATGAAGCTAAAACGAAGTTCACTACGAAGTTAGGGACGAATCCGACCGAATTTGCGGGTCGTAAAATCTCACGGATTGTGCGGACCGACGGACTGAAGCTGGTGCTGGAAGACGGTTCCTGGGTATGCTATCGGGTGAGCGGCACGGAGCCGGTAGTGCGGGCGTACACGGAGGCTCGCAGCAGGGAAGATCTGGCGAAGCTGAGTGCGGCGGCCAAGCTTTGGGCGAACGGCTAGGGCGACTGAGTTGGACGGAAGATTAGGTTGAGCAAAGAGAGGCTGGCGATTCGGTGAACTGGTCAGGAGAGTTGGTGCGGAAGCTGGTGCAGTGGCGCAGGCTGCTGGCTAGTGCCGCGTTTGCGGTGATTGCGGTCTGCCTGTGTGCGCACGTCATGCTGGGCGAGAATGGATGGGTAAAGTACCGGCAGAAAAAAGCGGAGTACCAGAAGCTGCAGCAGGATCTTCAACACATGGACGAGGAAAACCGGCGTCTGGATGCGAAGATCAAGGCGCTGAAGAGCGATCCGAAGGCGATTGAGAAGGAAGCTCGCGAACAGTTGCGCTATGCCAAGCCGGGCGAAATCATCTATCTCCTTCCGGAGCAGCCAGGACAGCATCCGGCACAGGCTCCCGCAGCGCCGGAGTCAGCGAAGCGCTGAGGTTACAGAAGAAAACCCACTGAGCCACTGGAATCTCCGGTGGCTTTTGTATTGGAAGCAGGTCGCTATCTAGCGAAAGTTAAAGTAGCGCTTGAGACTCAGGATAGGCCTTTCGAAGCGAATCCACATGAGGGCGGCGAAGCCGATGGAGGCGGCGAAGCGAATCGCAACAATCGCCAGATTGCCGGGGATTCCGAAACGGTCGAGAGGCTTATCGACGTAGCCACCAAGGATGGAAAAGACGAGGATGTGGGTGACGTAGAGGCCGTAGCTGATCTTCCCGACGAATAGAAGTGGACGAAGGGTGAGGGCACGGCAGTAGAGCGTGGGTCGCCGGGCAGCCTGACCGAGCAGGGCGGCGAGCAACATTCCGCCAAAGCCGATGGCTAGCAGAGTGTCCGTCCACGCGGAGCCGCGGTGGAGCATGAGGGCGATGCCGGCGGCTCCCACGGCAAGAGCGGCACGGGCGACTATATTCCATGCTCGAAGAGGCCAATCTAAGACGCGCAGGGCGATGGCTATCAGGGCACCGACGGCCAGGCCATCCAGATGCGTGAGAGTGTTGGTAGGGGTGAGGTGGTATCCGCAGAAAAGGCGCACCAAGGGCGAGGTAGCGAGCATGGCGGTGGCGACCAGAAGCAGCCAGCGGGGGGGGATTTGGCGGGCGATCGGTGCCCAGAAAACGTAAAACTGCTGCTCAATGGCAAGGCTCCAGGTGGGGCCGATGGCTCCGGGAAGGGCAATGGGCCAGAGGTTCTGGACAAAGAGCAGAAGAAAGAGCCAGGGCGCGGCGGCAATGTCATGGAGCATCCAACGGTAGCCGCTGAAGAGGAAGGGAAAAAAGAAGTAGTAGAGAAAGAGCAGCAGCCAATAGACCGGCCAGATACGCAGGAAGCGGCGGGCGAAGAAGTTGGCGTAGAAGCGCGGGGAGGCCCCGGAGTCGAGGATGATTCCGGTGATGAGGAAGCCGGAGAGGACGAAGAAGAGACTGACGCCGGACCATCCCCAGACGATGATTCCCTCGAGGAAGGTTCCCTGAAGTCGCGGATGGCAATGGTAGAGGACGACGACGAGGATGGCGAGGCCACGAAGTCCATCAAATGCGGGAATGAAGGCGGGCAGCCACGCCGGGCGCAGACTCGGAGGCGAAACTGGAGGAGCGGCAATCACTCCGGCTTCGGGAGCTGGCGCGGGGGTGACTACCGAAGACACTAGCGGGAAATTCCTTCCAGGGGCGAGCTGGCCGAGGCGTAAAGCTTGCGGGGCATGCGTCCGGCGAGGAATCCCTCACGCCCGGCAATGACGGCGTGCTTCATGGCGGAGGCCATGAGCACGGGATCGGCGGCAGCGGCGATGCCGGTATTCATGAGCACGGCGTCGTAGCCAAGTTCAAGGGCAAGGGCGGCATCGGAAGGGGTGCCGACGCCCGCGTCAACAATGAGCGGGATTGAGGTAATGAGCTCGCGGAGGATGCGGAGGTTGGCCGTATTCTGAATGCCGAGGCCGCTGCCGATGGGGGCGCCGAGAGGCATGACGACGGCTGCGCCTGAATCGACAAGGCGAAGCGCAACTACTGGATCATCAGAGGTATACGGCAGAACAGTAAAGCCTTCCTTTACTAACACGCGGGTGGCTTCAATGGTGGCGGCAACGTCCGGGTAGAGAGTTTTCTGGTCTCCGATGACTTCGATCTTGACCCAGTCGCTGAGCCCGACCTCGCGTCCGAGGCGAGCGACGCGAATGGCTTCGTCGGCAGTGAAGCAACCGGCGGTGTTGGGCAGGAGAAAATACTTCTTGGGGTCGATGAAATCGAGCAGCGACTCCTTGCTGCGGTCGAGATTGACGCGGCGCACGGCGACGGTAACCATCTCAGCGCCACTGGCTTCTAGGGCGGCGGCGGTCTGGGGGCCATCCTTGTACTTTCCGGTGCCAACGATGAGACGGGATTGGAACGATTTTCCGGCGATGACAAGCGAGTCCATGGAAGTATTGTAAATCCAGTTCCGCGAGAGTGATGGAAGAAGAAGGCGGGAGCAGGCCAAAGTTGCGGGCTTGGGGGGCGAAAGCGCTCGTTAGGGGGTGACACGAAAGCGAATGGCGAAGAATCGATTACGGCAGAAAAGCTTGCGGCCGCGCGGGAACCTTGAGCAGTGCGGGGGCCTTTGCTGCGCTTCGGGATGACACCTCAAAAGAACCATAGCGAAAGACGAGCTGCTGCAAAAACCAGGCTACTGCGAAGACACTGGCCATCGGCGCGGAATTACCTATGCGGATTGGGCGGTGTCGGCGGGAGTGGTCTCGGCGTAAAGTTGCTCGATCTGGTTTTTGTAACGCGCCTCGACATTGCGGCGGCGCAGTTTGAGCGTAGGGGTGAGGGTCCCGTTCTCGATGCTGAGTTCTTCGGGAATGACCAGCACCTTCTTGAGGCGCTCGAAGCGGGCGAGGTTGCGATTCACCTGCTCGACGATGTTTTCGTAGAGCGCCTGCACCTCGGGATGAGCGGTGAGTTCCTGGCGGGATTGGAAGGCGATGCCGTTATGCTGCGCCCAATCCTCCAGTGCGGAGAAGGCCGGGACAATGACGACGGCTGGGAAGCGCCGACGGTCACCGAGGATTGCGGCTTCGCCGATGAAGCGATTGGACTTCAGTGAGTTTTCGATGGGCTGTGGGGCGATAAACTTTCCGCCCGAGGTCTTGATGAGATCCTTTTTGCGGTCAGTGATGGAGAGGTAGCCATCGGCATCGAGATTGCCAATGTCTCCGGTCTTGAACCAGTCGCCGTCGAAGGCAGCGGTGGTTTCCGCAGGCATATTCCAATAACCCTTGAAAACGCTGGGACCGCGGACGAGTAACTCACCGTCGGCGGCGATACGGACCTCGATGTTGCAGAGGGGACGGCCGACGGTGCCCAGTTTGTGGGCGCGGGGGGAGTTGAGAGCAATGACTGGTGATGTTTCGGTGAGGCCGTACCCCTCGTGAATTAGCAGGCCGATCTGGGCATACCATTCGGCGAGTTCTTTTCCGAGGGGAGCGCCGCCGGAGATAAAGATGCGAACTTTGCCACCCATGGCGTCGCGCACCTTGGAGAAGACGAGCCGGTCGGCCAGCTTCCAGGTGAGAGACGAGGGGCACCTGCCGGCGAGCACCTGGTCGAGATTCGCCTTGCCTATCGACATGGCCCATCGGTAGACCGTTTTCTTGAAGCCGATGGCGACTCCGCGCTGTACCTGGTTGTAGATTTTCTCGTAGACCCGGGGAACGGCGACGAAAATGGTGGGATGGAGTTGGCGAAGGACACGGGGCATATCCTCGATAAAAGGACAATAGGCGATGGTGACACCGCGATAGAGTTCGGCAAAATCAACGTGGCGCGCCGTGATGTGCGAGAGCGGAAGAAAGCTGACGGCGAGGTCGGAGTTGAGCTGAAAGTCGAACTCATCGAGCGAAATCGAGAGATTCGAGGCGATGTTGCCGTGGGTGAGCATGGCACCCTTGGGGACGCCGGTGGTGCCGCTGGTATAGATGAGGGTGGCCAGATCGTCCGGGCAGATCTCGCTGGCGAGGGCATCGAGTTCGGGGACGCGCTGGCTGGGGCCGGCATTCATGAGAGCGGACATGGCGACGGCATCGGCTTCCGGGGTGGGTTCGTCCATCAGGATGATGGTTTCGACAAAAGTCTCCGTTTGAATGGAGCGGAGCTTGGCAAGCTGTGCGGCAGTGGAGACAAAGGCGGTGCGGGCTCCGGAGTGGCGGAGGAGAAAGGAAATCTGCTCGCCGGTGAGAGTGGCATAGATCGGCACGGTGGCAGCGCCGACGAGGAGGATAGCAAAATCGGCGATGGTCCACTCCGGACGGTTTTCACCGAGGATGGCGACGCGGTCGCCGCGGGCAATGCCTTGAAGGCGGAGCGCCTGGACTACGCCCATGACTCGTTGGTAGAGGCTGGAGGAAGAGATTTCATGCCACGCGGAATCGCGCTCGTAGAGCATGACTCGGGACTGGTTGCGATCCACGATGTGTAAGAAAATGTCTGCCAAAGTGCGTGGCTTTGGTTTAGCGTTCATGCTGCGTCCCTTCGTCCTACGAGCTGTTTAGGTTTCCAAGCCCTTTAAGATGATGTCGGCCACGGAATCGGCTACATCAGAAAGCTGATAATTTGTTTCGTCGAGCACCCAGGAGGTCACCATCTCATCGAGGGCTCCGAAAAAGCAGTTGGCGGTGATTTTTTCGCGAAGCTGGGGACGAAAGACGCCCTGTGCCTGACCCTCACGAATCGCGGCGCGAACCAGGTTAAAGTACTCCACCATCTGCTGATGAGAAAAAGGAGTTAGAAAGCGCGCGCTCTGGCGTAGTTCCATCTGAAAGACGACGGCCAAGTCGCGGTTGGAACCTAGGGCTTCCAAATGAAGATGGGCCAGGCGGCGAAGCTTGGCGGAGGGCGAAGCGATGGCGTCGAGTTCGGCGTGGGCCTGGATCATGAAGGCATCAAAAGCGCTGCTAATGGCAGTCATGAGCAGCTCTTCCTTATTCCGGAAGTAGAGATAGATGGTGCCGTCGGCGACGGAGGCGCGGTCGGCCACGTCAGAGACGCGCGCCGCATGGAAGCCCTTCTGGGCGAAGACGGAGACGGCGGCATCGAGAATGCGCTGGTACTTACCGCCTGCGGCGCCAGGTCTGGCGGCAACCTTCAAGCGCGTATGCTTGGCTTTCGGAGCTCTCATACCGGCTGCACGCTTAGATGCTGAACAGCATCGAAGAGTATCATCGAGGGCGGGATAAAGCATGCGCGGCGTTGAGACGGGCATCGGGAAGCAGAGGTCCGGCGATTCCGGACATGAGTCAACCTCAAGGGTGGAGGGCTCATCCAATCCAGAGTGCATGGGCGGTGCGCGGGAGCCGTGGTGTGATTGTGATGGGAAAGCCCAACTGGAGAGCCGGCTGGGCTTTTTAGGTGAAAGCGGTTCGGTAGCCACCGGTCCACGGCGGCGAAAGGGAAGACGGATTCAACGATGGTATTGAACTCCTCACCGACGTGGTACAAAGACGCAATCATCTACGAAGTCCATGTCAGAGCGTTCTATGACAGCGTGACGGATGGGATCGGTGATTTTGGGGGACTGACACAGAAGCTGGACTACCTGGAGGATCTAGGGGTTACGGCGGTGTGGCTGCTGCCGTTCTGTCCCTCGCCACTGCGCGATGACGGCTACGATATCTCCAACTACAACGACGTGCACCCATCCTATGGCACGCTGCGAGATTTTCACCGCTTCTTGAAAGAGGCGCACCGGCGAGGGTTGCGGGTGATCACCGAGCTGGTACTGAACCATACGAGCGACCAGCATGAGTGGTTCCAGCGTTCGCGGCGGGCGGCACCGGGAAGCCGCTGGCGGAACTTCTATGTGTGGAGCAAGACTCCGGAGAAGTACGTCGAAGCACGGATCATCTTCAAGGATTTCGAGGCCTCGAACTGGACCTGGGACCCGCTGGCGAAGTCGTACTACTGGCATCGCTTCTATTCGCATCAGCCGGACCTGAACTGGGACAACCCGGAAGTAAAGCAGGCAATGCTGGCGGCGATGGACTTCTGGTTCGATATGGGAGTGGATGGACTGCGCCTGGACGCGGTGCCCTACCTGTTCGAGCGCGAGGGCACGAACTGCGAAAATTTGCCGGAGACTCATGCGGCGCTGCGCGAGGTGCGGGCCCACGTAGAACAGAAGTATCACGACAAGATGCTGCTGGCGGAGGCCAACCAGTGGCCGGAAGATTCAGTGGAATACTTTGGCAACGGCGACGAGTGCCAGATGGCATTCAACTTTCCGGTGATGCCGCGGATGTTTATGTCGCTACAAATGGAAGACCGCTATCCGCTGACTGACATCATGAAATTGACGCCGCCGATTCCGGAAGGCTGCCAGTGGGCGCTGTTCCTGCGCAATCATGACGAGTTGACGCTGGAGATGGTAACCGATGAAGAGCGCGACTTCATGTATCGGACGTATGCCCATGACCGGCAGATGCGAATCAACCTTGGCATCCGGCGCCGGCTGGCACCGCTGCTGGAGAACGACCGGAGAAAGATCGAGTTGATGAACGCGCTGCTGTTCTCGCTGCCGGGAACGCCGATCATTTATTACGGCGATGAGATTGGCATGGGAGACAACGTATATCTGGGCGACCGCAATGGCGTGCGCACGCCGATGCAATGGAACGCGGATCGCAATGCGGGTTTCTCGCGGGCGAATCCGCAAAGGCTGTATCTGCCGGTCAACATCGACCCGGAGTACCACTACGAGTCGGTAAACGTGGAGACGCAGCAACGCAATCCCCATTCGCTGCTGTGGTGGATGAAGCGATTGATTGCGCAGCGCAAGCAATTTAGCGCCTTTGGACGGGGAACGCTGGAGTTTCTCTACCCATCGAACCGGAAAGTGCTGGCGTTCTTACGGCAGTTTGAGGACGAGCGAATCTTGGTGGTGGCAAACTTGTCGCGCTTCAGCCAGGGAGTGGAACTGGATCTGCAGAAATATCAGGGGGCGACACTGCTGGAGATTTTTGGGGTCAGCCGCTTTCCGACGATTCCGAAGGAGCCGTACTTTCTATCGCTTGCGCCGTACTCATTCTATTGGTTCCGGATCCTGCCGAAACAGGAGGGCGAGGAACTAGCGGTGGAGGGCGATGGCTCGGTGGCGATCGCTACCATCGCGGTGCCATCGACCAAGGCGATATGGAGCGAGGACACGATGGAAGCAGTGGCGCGGCTTCTTCCGGGCATCCTGCAGAAGCGCCGGTGGTTCCTGGGACGCGAACGGACGATCACCCAAATCGCGGCGGAGGATGTGCTCCCGCTGCTCAATGGCGCAGTGGCGATACTGTTGATTCGGGTGGCGTACAGCGACGGCGAAGACGAGAGATACACGATTCCACTGGCGGTGGCCGCAGGTGAGCAGGCGGAAGCGGTTCTGCGCGATCACAAGGAGGCGGTACTGGCGCGCCTGGAGTTTCGCGAGGAAAGCTGGATGGTGCTGTACAGCGCCCTCATCGAGCGGAGCTTCAGCGATGCGCTGCTGACCGCAGTGCTGAAGAGGGGCAAGTTCAAGGGCAGACGGGGAGAACTGTTGGCCGGGCACACCAAGGCGTTTCGCAAGGCGTGGTCGCAGGTGCGTTCGAACCGGGAACCGCAGGTGCAGGTGATGGATTCGCCGAACACGTTCGTGAATCTGGGCGAAGACTTTGTGGTGAAACTCTACCGCAAAGCCGAGGCCGGGACGAATCCGGATCGCGAGGTAGAAGAGTTTTTAACAGATAAGACAAGCTTTAGCCACATGCCAAAGGCGCTGGGCTGGCTGGAGTATTGCGAGCGCGAGGATGACGAGGAACGGCGAACGACGCTGGGATTGGTAACTAGTTATGTGCGCAACGCGACCCTGGGCTGGCAGTACACGATCGACCACTTGAGCCTGTATTTTGAGCGCGCGCTGGCGGTGCACGAGGAAGACTCGCGAGCGAAAGAGGTGATTAACGGAAGTCCGCTGATGCTGGCCGAGCATCCGGTGCCGGCGCTGATGGCGGATCTACTGGGGAGCTTCGAGAACATGGTACACCTGCTGGGGGTTCGGACGGCAGAGCTGCACGGAGCCTTGAGCAGCCGTCCGGAACTGCCGGACTTCTCGCCCGAAGCGTTCACGGATTTCTATCGCCATGGGCTTTATCACGGGATGCTGGGACAGATGGGACGCTCGCTGGACGCGCTGCGCTTGCGGTTGAGTACGCTTCCTGAAAAGGTGCGGCTGAATGCCGAAGAGCTGCTGGCAAGTGAGGCGGCCATTCGCGGCGGGTTGTTCCCGCTACGCGATCAACGGATCTCGGGGGCACGCATCCGCACTCACGGCGACTACCAACTCAGCAACATCCTGTTTACCGGTAACGATGCGATCATCCGAAACTTCGATGGTCCGGCGGACAGGCCACTGAGCGAAAGGCGGATCAAGCGTTCGGCGCTGCGCGACATTGCGAGCATGATACGGTCGCTGCATTACTCGGCGCACGCAGTCTCGTTTGGCTATGTGCCCGGGGTGGTGAAGGGACGGGAGCAGGAGGCACACCTCGACAGGTGGGCGGAGCACTGGCATGAGTGGGTTTCCGCAATGTTTTTGGAAGGCTATCTGGAGACATCGCGGGGGATGGAATTTCTGCCGAGAACGAACTCCGGGACGCAAATTCTGCTGCGGGCACACCTGATCGAGAAGGCGCTGCTGGAGATCGCCTACGAACTGGATCACAGGCCGGAGTGGGTGGGGATTCCGGTGCACGGACTTCTGTCGATCCTGAAATGGTGAGTAAGCGGAGAAGCCGGTAGATTCTGAGGAAGTTAGCGAAAGTGGGAGGGCGAAAGCCTTCCCTTTTTGTTGGGCTCAAGTGGCAATGACGGGCTGCCGATGATGGACTCAGGAGCAAGTCGGGATGGCAGAGATAGAGGTTCAGCTATTTCAGAGCTTTTGCGATGCCATGCCCTATGGCGTCTGCCTGGTGGACCTGCGCGGAAAGATCGTGTACTGGAACGCGGCGGCAGAGGGGATCACCGGATACCTGGGGCCCCAGGTCGTGGGGCGCACCTATCGCGGAGATATGTTGATCCACGCCGGCAGTAAAGCCGGCACCGAGGTGCAATGTCCGGTGATTGAGGTGTTGCACGACGGCAGAGCCGTGTCGGCAGAGCTGTTCCTGCTTCACCAACAGGGACACCGCACTCCGATTCACGTATTTGCGTTTCCCCTGCGCAATGCGAACGGAGACATGCGAGGAGTGGGAGAGATTTTCGAACCCGCAACGGGAAAATCGGAGAATCCGGGGTGGGCTGGACATACCGGCCGCGAGTTTGAGATGGCTACGGGACTGCCTGCCGTGGCAGAGAGCAGGGAGCGGTTGCAGACGCTGCTTCGTTCTCCTTCGGCGTCACCCCTGGCGCTGATACTGATTGAAATGTCAGAACAACACGCGATCATGCAGCACGGCGGTACGGCACTGCTTCACCAGGCGATACGAGTGCTGGCGAAGACGGTCGCAGGGTTGCTGCCTCCGCGTCACTACGTCGGATGCTGGAGCGATTGGCGGCTGATCGCAATGGTTCCGGAGTGCAAGCTGGAAACACTCGAAGGGTTGAAATCAAAACTGGCGGGGGTGGGATCGTCCTGCGCGGTGAAGTGGTGGGGTGATCGCCTGGTGGTCGGGATACGGGCGGCAGGGCGCATAGTGAACGAGTCCCGGACGGCGGACTCCCTTATTCAAGAGTTGGAGCAGGACTTGAAGAACACCGCGGAGGGAAACAAGTAATCGATGTTCATCATTATTGGCATTGCGGTGGTGTTCGGATCGATTGTCGCCGGCTACTTGATGGAACACGGCAACCTGAAAGTTCTGTTGCAACCGGCGGAGTTGATCATTATCGGAGGCGCGGCGCTCGGCACATTGCTGATTGCTAATCCTCTGCATGTGGTGAAGAAAATTGCCGGAGGGGTCGCAGGCTCGCTGAAGGGTTCGCAGTTCACCAAAGCGTTTTATTTGGAAACGTTGACGATGTGCTACGAGATTCTGAACAAGGCAAGGAAAGATGGATTGCTGGCAATTGAGTCCGATATCGAAGAACCGGATAAGAGCACGGTGTTTTCAAAGTATCCAAAATTTCTAAAGAACCATCACACGCGGGACTTTGTTTGCGACACGTTGCGGATGGCAGTGACGGGCGGCATCGATCCATTCGATCTGGATCAGATGATGGATCTGGATATGGAAGTGTCGCACAGCGTGGACAACGCTCCGATTGCGGCACTGAGCACGGTGGCCGACGCGCTGCCGGGGTTGGGCATTGTGGCCGCGGTGCTTGGAGTAGTGATCACAATGGGCGCGCTGGGAGGGCCTCCGGAGGAGATTGGGAAAAAAGTGGCTGCGGCCCTGGTGGGAACGTTCCTGGGCATTCTGCTTTGCTACGGGCTGGTAGGTCCGCTGTCGTCGAATATGGCGAAGCGGGCAGAGGAAGAACACGCTTACGTATACGTGATCCGCGTAGTCCTGATCTCATTTATTAAGGGTGCCGCTCCAATCCAGGCATTGGAATTCGGCAGACGTGCGATTCCAGGATACCTTCGGCCGGACTTCAATGACATGGAGAAGACCTGCAAGAACGGCGGGGCAGCAGCAGCTGCTGCTGCGGTCGAGGACTCTGGCGAGGAACAAGGAGAATAGGTGCCCAACGGTCCTATCATCATCAAGAAAATATCAGGCCACGGCGGTCATCATGGGGGAGCGTGGAAGGTGGCGTACGCCGACTTTGTGACCGCGATGATGGCATTGTTCATCGTGCTGTGGCTGCTGAATAGTAGCAAACAGGTGCAGGAGGCCGTGGGAGGATACTTCAAGGATCCGACCGGAAGTTCGAAGTTGGTGGGCAGCTCGATGCGAGGTGCAGGGCAGAACCTGGATCTTCGAAAAGAGGACATGAAGAAGATCAAGGAGGCACTGGAAAAGCAAGTCAAGGCGCTGCCGGATTTCGACAAATTGAAGAAGCACATTGAGATGACGATTACCGCGGAAGGATTGCGAATCGAACTGACAGAGGCTGAAAACGGCACGTTTTTTGAGTTGGGTAGCGCGGTGCCAAGCGCCAGCGGGCAGGAGTTGCTGGTGGCGCTGGCACAGGAGTTAGGAAAATTGCCGAACTCGATTTCAATCGAAGGACACACGGACTCGAAGCCGTACTCGGGTGGGTTGAGCGGATACAGCAACTGGGAGCTCTCGGTCGACCGGGCGAATGCGGCTCGCAAGATCATGCAGAGCTCCGGGCTGCAAGAGAAGCAAGTTTCGCAGGTACGTGGATTCGCGGACCAACGGCCCCGAGCCCAGAACAGCCCGGACGATCCGGCGAACCGGCGGATCTCGCTGATCGTGCAGTATCTGGACAAAGGCAATGCGGGCGACAAGAGCGAAGAAAAAGACGAGACCGGAAATGGGGCCGAAGGAAAACCTGCAGAAGCAGTCACTACGAAAAAGTAAAGAAGGCGGAGCCGTGGAGACTCCGCCGCGTTGGTGCAATCAGGCGAGGATGTGCAGCTCCGCAATGCGCTGCTTCCATTCGCGAGGACCCGTTTCATGCACGGAAATTCCATTGGAGTCGACGGCCACGGTCACGGGCATGTCTTCGACCTCGAACTCGTAGATTGCCTCCATTCCTAGCTCCTCAAACGCCAGCGTGGTTGACTTTTTGATTGCCTTGGACACTAGGTATGCTGCGCCGCCGACGGCCATCAGGTACACGGCTTTATTGTCCTTGATGGCCTGGATCGCGGCGGGGCCGCGTTCGGCCTTGCCGATCATGCCGAGCAGGCCAGTCTCCTCCAGCATCCGGCGGGTGAATTTATCCATGCGGGTGGCGGTGGTGGGACCGGCAGGTCCCATGGCTTCGTCGCGCACCGGGTCCACTGGTCCCACGTAGTAGATGAAGCGATTGGTGAAATCCACGGGTAGTTTCTCGCCGCGATCGAGCATTTCGACGATGCGTTTGTGAGCGGCATCGCGTCCGGTCAGCAGCTTTCCGCTGAGGAGAACGACCTCGCCGGACTTCCAAGACAAGACTTCTTCGCGGGTCACCGTGTTGAGATTGACGCGGCGGGCGGAGGCTGGACTGTAGGTGAGTTCGGGCCAGTCGTTGAGGGACGGTGGATTGAGCGAGACCGGACCGGAGCCGTCGAGGGTAAAGTGCGCGTGACGGGTCGCGGCGCAGTTAGGAATCATGGCAACCGGCAAGTTGGCCGCATGGGTGGGGTAGTCCTTCACCTTAACATCGAGCACGGTGGTGAGTCCGCCCAGGCCCTGGGCTCCGATGCCGAGGGCATTGATTTTGTCATAGAGTTCGAGGCGAAGCTCTTCCGGGCGATTGCTGGGGCCTCGGGCCTTCAAATCCTGAATGTCAATGGGCTCCATGAGAGCTTCCTTGGCGAGCAACATTGCTTTCTCGGCAGTGCCGCCAATGCCAAGGGCGATGATTCCGGGAGGGCACCATCCAGCACCCATGGTCGGCACAGTCTTTAATACCCACTCAACAATGGAATCGGATGGATTGAGCATGGTGAACTTGGACTTGGCTTCCGAGCCGCCGCCCTTGGCGGCAACCATGACGTCGAGCGTGTTGCCCAGGACAATGGAGACGTGGATCACGGCGGGAGTGTTGTCTCCGGTATTGCGGCGCTTGCCGGCCGGGTCGGCGAGGATGGAGGCGCGCAGTTTGTTCTCCGGTAGCAGGTACGCACGGCGGACACCCTCGTTGACCATGTCGTCGAGGCTTAGCGTGCCGCTGAAGCGGACGTCCATTCCGAGTTTGAGAAAGACGGTTACGATGCCGGTGTCCTGACAGATGGGACGATGACCTTCGGCGCACATGCGGGAGTTAACGAGTATCTGCGCGATGGCGTCCTTGGCGGCGGGCGACTGCTCGCGTTGGTAGGCGAGGGCGAGGCTGCGGATGAAATCGGCCGGATGGTAGTAGGAGATGAATTGCAATGCGTCGGCTACGCTCTGGATGAGGTCTTCTTGCTGGATGATTGTCATGGAATGCGTTCACTTGAAGCAATCTAACTGTATCAAACAAAACCCGGTTGGGTTCGATGGGGTCGGCGGAAAGGCCGGAGCGGAGGAATATGGCGCAAAATATTTATTTGACATATTGCAAATCGCAATACTACTATCGCAATTCGTTATATGAAGCTCGGAGAAAAACTTCGCTACCTGCGCCTGATGGAAGGCACCTTGCGCGGTCTTGGCCGGGAAATGACCCAGCAGGAAACCGTGCGGGCTATACAGAAAGAAGGCGGGAAGGCTTTGAGCCAGAGCTATCTTTCGCAACTGGAGAGCGGTGCCCGCCCGCATTTGACGAATTCTACGCGGATGCTTTTGGCGAAGTTTTTTAAGGTGCACCCTGGGTACATGGTGGACGATCCGGAGGGGTATCACACGGAGTTGGTAAGCGATGCGCGGGTGGTGGAAGACACGCTGGATCTGTGGCTGATCAGCGGGGCGGAGCGGTTCCGGCGAGACCCTAAGGTTTGCTACGCGCTGCTGCAAGTAGCCAAGCACGAGGATTCGCGGCGCTGCCTGGTGTTGCTGGGCGCGATTCTGGAGACGCCGAGCCTAGTGGACCGGCTGACTGAGGTCCTGCGGCCGGAACTGGGGCGGCGGGAAGAGCAAGAACCACCGCGGAAAAGGACGAAGACCAAGTGACCATTGCGGAACTGTATCTGACGTGTTTCCTGGTCGGGTTTGCGCTCAGCGCGTTATCGATGCTGCTGGGCGGAGTTCACCTGCATGTACACCTGCCTTTTGGAGTCCATCTGGGAAATGTGCACCTGGGACACGCAGGGCACATGCCCCATGCTGGGACCGATGGAGCAAACTCCGCTGGTTTGCCGGCGGTGAACCTGGGGACGGTGACGGCGTTTCTGGCGTGGTTTGGCGGGATCGGCTTTCTGCTGACGCGGCACTCGCACGTGTATGCCCTGGCGGCGCTGCTGATTTCGATCGGCGGCGGTTTGGTGGGAGCGACGCTGGTGTTCCTGCTGGTGACCCGGGTTCTGATGCAATTCGAAGGGCCGATGGACGAGGCGGACTATGAGATGACCGGCGTACTGGGCCGGGTAAGTTCGCGGCTGCGCTCAGGTGGAACCGGCGAGATCGTTTTTTCGCGGCAGGGCTCGCGTTGTTCATCGGCGGCACGGAGTGAAGACGGCAGCGAGATCGAGAAAGATACGGAAGTGGTAGTGACTCGCTACGAGCGCGGCATCGCCTATGTGCGGCGCTGGGACGAGTTGGCGGCTTCGGCGGGAGTCGATGCCGGATCACCGGATTCGTAGTTGAGGAACAATTGATCATGCCTGAGGAGGCAATATGGGATTCCAGATCCCCCCGGAAGTATTGGTGCTCGCAGGTTTATGCGTTCTGGTAATTGTGTTTAGCTTTGCGGCCTTCGCCAAGCTGTATCGCAAGGCAGGTCCGCACGAGGCGTTGGTAGTGTACGGCTTTCGCGGCATGCGGATCATCAAGGGGAAGGGAACGGTGATTATCCCGATGATTGAAAACGCCCGCGAGCTTTCACTGGAGCTGATGTCGTTCGATGTGGCTCCGAAGCAGGATCTCTACACCAAGCAGGGCGTGGC
>CAZLZA010000037.1:0-43610 GCA_964563875.1 uncultured Acidobacteriaceae bacterium | reverse complement strand
GTGATTGAATCCAGGTGGCGGCCCTTCGGAAAGTACATCTCATAATCCGTAGGTCCGTGGTTCGAGTCCACGCGCCGCCACCAATATTTTCTATAACTTACAAGCGTTCCCAATCAGCCCAAAACGGCTAGTTGCGTTGTGGGGTCAAAAAACGACTCTGTAAGACGCGGGCTGGACCGATCGACTGCGCGAGGGGCAGGTTGTCTGAAATCAGCACAACAAAACCCGGAGCACAGCGCATCATTTACCGATGAAGCGCATCTAGGTCCGGGGATAAGCATGCAATCCTGATCTGCTTTCAAGGAAGCGAATTAGCCGGGAGAGTATTTTGGGCGTCGCCAGCCATTATCGGGTACGTTCAGCCAGGCGCTAAGAACGAATATTTCGCCGCTGTGACGGCTTCGAGTCGCCGCGACAAAGAACAGCACCCACTTCCATAGCCAAATAACGCGGGACAGGTTGAAACTCAATAGCTAGAAACTCGGCGTATTGGGAAACCTGGATGTCGCAAATACCTTGTCCAAGCTGGTCAGGTGAAGCAATTCTTTTACGCGCTGGCTTATGCTGACGAGCTTTAGCTCGCAGCCATCCTTTCGTGCAGACACCCAGATGCCGACGAGCGCACCGAGACCGGAACTGTCCATGTAGGTCACATTCGACAAGTCTAGAACGATGGTTTTTGTCTCAGGGATCACTTTCCGTACCGTACTCTGTAGCAGAGCTGATGTCGAAGACGTGATTCTGCCACTGCAGCGAAAGATTGTTTCCGTAGGTGTTCTTTCCGTATCGAGTTGCAATTCTGGAGTAGGGACATACTGATTTGCGGCCATGCAAGAAAATCTCCTTGAAGAGAATGGGGGATAATGCCCAAAAGCAGTTGGGAGTGGTTGATGCTGCGCAAGTAACCGCGTGTTGCATGATTAAACCGGATTCTAGTAGCGGCGGTAGTTGGTCTCGACACCTACCTCAGCGGCTCACTCTACGAGGCCCCCTTTCCAGCAGCAACACCGAATTTAGTGCCGTCAACACGGCGAGAGCAACCGTGATCGACTTTGCCCAAAGCTCCCGCCGTCGTACGACAGCGGGAGTTCTGAAATTGGCGGCAAGCAGAAAGTGACTGAAACCCATTACCCCCTATTTGCGTCTAAGCTCCCATCGGGCTGTTTCCGGGCCGAACAGAGTGTCTGCTCAAATTCACGGCTGCCTCACGCCCAAGCCGCGCGGTTCCAACCGCTAAGCGCTAATCCGGAGTGACTGTAGGAATAAATGGCATCGCTTCCAAATTATCCAAGCCTGACGATCGGAAAATACGAGGTAATCGAGGTAATCGGCGAAGGCGGAATGGGGATCGTGTACAAAGCCCGTGATCCCCGTATCGGGCGAATGGTCGCGATTAAGAAGATTACCGCGGGCTTTGGTCAGGATTCAGATCTTCTGAAGCGTTTCTTTTCCGAAGCGCAAGCGGTTGGGAAATTACAGCACCCCAGCATTGTGGTGATTTACGATTTGGGTGATGAGGGGGGTATTCCGTTTCTGGTTATGGAGTACCTTCCGGGCCAGTCGCTCGACAAGATTCTGGCTTCGCGCACGGAACTCCCTCTAATCCAGAAACTCGGCATCATCATGCAGGTCTGCGATGCGTTGCAATATGCGCATCAGCGCAACATAGTTCATCGCGATATCAAGCCCGCGAACGTGATCCTGTCGGAAGATGGGCAAGCTAAGTTGGTCGATTTCGGCGTTGCCCACGCAGCGGACAGCGGACTGACACGAACCGGCCAGATACTCGGAACCATCAGCTACATGTCCCCTGAGCAACTCAACGGACAGCCGGTGGATGGCAGATCCGATGTTTTCTCAACCGGTGTAATGCTTTACCAATTGCTCACGTATTCCCTGCCCTTCGATGGGCAAGGAACCGCGGCCGTCATCGCTAATATCTTGCATCATCCCCCGCCTCCGCTATCTCAGTACATTCGAGACTACCCGGCTGAGCTCGACGAGATTGTCGAGCACGCCCTCGCTAAGAATCGCGAACAACGTTATGCCGCCGCCGAAGACTTCGCTTTTGATCTGTCGCGTGTGCAGGAGGCGCTGAAGCGCGACGCGGTCAACCAATATGTCGGAGAGGCGCGAGCATGCATCGCGAAATCGGAACTGCCGCCGGCGCGAGAGATGCTTTCCCGGGCTCTCAAGATTGACACACAGCATTCGGTCGCCAAGCAACTGATGTATGAAGTGCAGCGGCTGACAGAGCGCGAGCAGACTACCCGCCACATCCAGCAACTGCGCACACAAGCCGAGGAAGCATGGGCGCAGAAGCGCTACTCCGATGCACTGGAACTGACTGACGAGGCGCTGCAACTCGATCAGACTGACACGGAGTTGTTGAGCCTTCGGGACCATATTCAGCAGGCGGAATCTCGTCAGCAGCAGGTCCTCAAGTTGCTCCATCTGGCCGAAAGCGCCCAGCAGGTAGGCGAGCTCTCGATGGCCATGGGTGCGGTTGAAGATGCGCTGAAGCTAAATCCGGACGATACACAGGTGAAGGTGCTGCATGCGTCGCTGGTGCAACAGGTTACTGATCATGCCAAACAGAAGCAGATCCGTGAGCTGCTGAGCGCGGTGCACCGAGAGATATCCGCCAAGCAATTCACGGCCGCCTACGAACTGATCGGGCAGGCGGAAGCGATTGATCCCGACAACCGCGAAATCCAGTCATTGCAGAACCTTGTAGCCTCAGTTCGGCAGCAGGAGTTGCGGCGCGGCGAGATTCAATCGCTCTGCGCCGAAGTGGAAAACCTCGTGGCAGCAGGTGATCTCACTGGCGCATGCGCGAAAGCGGATCAGGCCTGCGCAAGGTTTCCGGGCGAACCTGCCCTGATCCAAATGAGGGCTGGCGCCGAGAATCGGCGGGAGACAGCGGAGCGAACCCGCTATATCGAGGAGCAGATTTCCGAAGCCAACCAGCTGTTGAACCGAGGCAACCCTGAGGATGCGCTACGAGTCATGCAACGGGCTTGCCAGCGATTTGCTGGTGATTCCCGCTTGCAGTCCACATTGGAAATGTTGCGCGAGCGTGTCCACCAGGAGAAGACTGAACGGCTCAAGAACGCGTGCATGCAGAAAGCAAAGGAGGAGATTGAGCATGGTGAATATGACGCTGCACTGATGACGTTGGAAATCGCGGATGCGCAGTTGTCTGGCGATCCTGAGGTGGCCGACTTGCTGCAACAAGTTCGCGGCAGCGCGACACAGGCGACAAGAGAAAAAAGGGTCGAAACCGCGTGTACACAGGGCCAGCAGCTCTTGCAGGATGGCGAGTTCGAACGTGCCATCAACTTGCTAGAACGTTCGGCAGCCGAATTCGCCGACCCCCGGCTTGAAAATCTGCGGCAGCAGGCGAAAGAGAAGGCACAGGAATTCAACGCGGCGGCAAACGCGGCGGCAGAACAAGCTCAACGGATGCTGCAGGAGGGCAAAGTAGAAGAAGCTTTGGCGTTCCTGCTTGCCCAACCCGGGTCGTACGGCCGGGTCCAAGCTTTCACCGAGACTTGTGAATTGGCACGCTTGCAGCACGAGCGCACTATGACTTACATGCAGAAGACGCCCGTGAAAGCCGTGACTGGGATGGATATCCCGGAATCGACGGTTCAGACGGCTTCTCCTTCAGAAACATTCGGGCCGTCAGCTCACCCGGTGCAAGAATCAACTCGCTCGGTGCAAGAAGCCACCGAGATGGCGCCTGTGGCGGCAAGTAGACCAGCAGCCGAAGCGGCTTTGCCGGGATCCGAGAGCCCACCCGGGAGCATGGCTACGGTCATTCCGGCGAAGGCTCGCTTTCAAAGCAAAGCAGGACTGCGGTACGGCATCATCGGCGGGATCATGGTGGTGCTGGCAATGCTCGGTGCGTCCTTGCTGCTGCATCGCTCCGCACCTCAACCAGCGCTGGCCCCAGATGCCTACGTGGAGGTCATCGCACAGCCTTGGGCCACGGTCAAAAGCCTCACTAGTACCGGTGCAAACGGGAAGGTGATCCCGGTAAATGAGCAGACTCCGGTCCGGGTGAAGGTGCCTGCCGGGGAATACACCATCACCCTAGTGGGACCGAATTCGCAGGAGCACACGGGACAGGTCTCAGTCGGCTCCGGCAAACCTGCTCAGTATAGTTATGTCTTCGAGGCGGTCGATGCGGCGAAAATTGTCGGTGCGTATTAGTACGGTCCTGCTGCTTGCTTTCTGCGTGCTCCTCATCACTCCAGCCGCGCAGGCGAACAAGAAGAAGGATCTTCTTAAGCAGGCGCAGGCCGCCGAACAGGCTGGGGATTATGTGACCGCGCAGAGCGCGTACTGCGAACTAACAAAAGAGGACAAAAAAAATGAGTCTGCTCGCGCGAAGTGTGCCGTATACACCCAGCGCAATGAAGAGACTCGCAAAAAGGATGCCGATCGGATGTCGGCGGGCAAGCAGGCCCTCGCTCAAAATCACTTCGACGAAGCAATCCAGAACTTCAAGGCCGTGGTGGGCAAGCAGTATCACGATGAGGCTGCCCGCTACCTGAACGTAGTCATTCCTCAAGCTCAGAAGCAGTTCGAGGTTGAACGGGTCGCAGCCGAAGCGAAGAATGACAACCTATTCCGGCAAGGTATTGCCGCGTATCAACGGAACGAGTTCGATAAAGCCAAGTCTTTTCTGGTTGCAGTAACCGGTGAGAACGCCGCGAAAGCACACAAACTTCTAGCACAGATGGACGACTACACAAAGACGGTGACCGAGGCCATTCGTTTGGATAGCGCGGGCAGCTATAAGGAAGCAATCGAACGCTACACGCGCGCGCTTAGGATCAAGAGCGACGGCCCTGGTGACCTCAATCAGAAGATTGCCCAGGCAAATGAGAAGCTGGCGCAGCTAAAGCAGGCTGCTGACCAGCCTTTGGTCGACGGCATCACCGATTTCTACAATGGTCACTACGAACAAGCTGAGGAAAAATTTTCAGCTTTCTCCGGCAGTGGCTCCAAGAAAGCTCTGGCACTGTTCTATTTGGGAGCGTCGGAACTGTCCCGCTACTTCCTGGCGGGCGCGGATGACAAAGCCAAGGACCTGTACAACCACGCAGTCGAGCACTTCCGCGCGGCACACCAAGCCGCGGACGGATTCAGCCCACCACAACACTATGTCTCCCAGCGCATTCTGACAGTGTTCAACCAATCTGGTTCCTGAGCTTAGTACGAGTAACAAACCTAGCCCATCGGCGGTGCATCAAGCCTGATACTGGAGTTCGAGCAGGGTGCAATCGTCGTTTAATGGTGTGTCGCGGCAGAAGGCTTGCACGCGCGCAAAGATCTCATCGAACGAATTGGCTGCAACCGCCTCGTGGAGACGGTCGTCCCCGAAGAACTCCCCGGCCGCATTCTGCGCTTCGGTGATGCCATCCGTGAACACCACGAGGCGGTCGCCAGGCGCAAGTTCGTACGTTTCTGTTGTATATGACACGTCTTCGAGCAGCCCCACAGGCGGGTTCTGCGGCTGAGTACGCGCGAGCCTTCCGCCGCGAACCAGGAAAGGCGTGACGTGGCCGCAATTAATGAATTCGAGCCGCCCAGCCGGGCTTAGACGCGCGATCGTTAGCGTCGCATACTTCTCGGCGAGATCCTTCTGGCACAAGAAACGATTGGCAACGTCTGCAATTTCCGCCAGCGGGACCGACGCCTTCAATTGTGCATAGATCATGCCTTGCAGAATCGATGCCAGCAGCGCGGCGGAAACCCCTTTGCCGCAGATGTCAGCCAGTACTGCCGAGATGCTGCTCTCAGTGGCAATCACGTCGAAAAAGTCGCCGCCGATCTCCTTGCACGGAATATTGCGGGCATGCACTTGCGCGAAAGAACTGCCAGGAATTTTCACGGTCATGAGTTGCTGCTGAATGGTGCCGGCAATCGCCAGCTCTTGTTCATAGCGCCGTGTGCTTTCTTGTTCCTGAACTAGCTCCGCATTTTCAACCAGGGCAGCAGCTTCGCGCGAAATTGCACGCAACAAATCATTACTCACCGTGGAAAGTTCCCGCGATATCCGCTGGCTATCAAGATACAACGCCCCGCTTACCTGCGGCGCGGAGCCGTCTGGATGACGCAGCAGAGGAATGCAGATCACAGTGCGCAGGTCGAAATTCATGATGCTCATCTGTTGTGCGAGCTCGGAGCTGGCGGTGTCTGTGATCAAGAATTCGCAAGCCGAGGTGACCGCCTTCATCAGCGTAGAATGAGAAATGGTGCTGTCTTCCCGCAAAGTGCGCCCGCCTTCGTCCAGGCCTGCGGCCAACCGAAGCTTGCCGCTCTTGTCGCACAGGAAGACGAAACCGCGTTCAGCCTTGGTCAGACGCAACGTCGCTTCTATAAGCGTAACCAGGATTTCGTCGAGGACGCATGCGGTATTAAGCTTGCGAGCAGCTTCCAAAAATAGGCTCAACCGCTCCAAGTCAGCCGCCGCGCCCACAGATTGCTGCTCGCTGATCTGGGTGAGCAGTTCGCGCGCGCCCGGTTCAGTGCTCGACGGCGGCTTTATGGTCTCCGTTGGCGGACAAAAAATGATGTATCCGAGTTCGGCGTGTCCGAAATCAATGCGGTCGTTGGGTGACAGGTTCTGACGACCGCTTACGCGCACACCGTTTACGTAGGTGCCGAGTTTACTGTTCTGGTCCTCGATGAAGAATTGGCCTTCCTCGCCTACGATCACCGCATGATCGCGCGACACGCGCGTGTCCGCGATGTAAATGTCCTTCTCCGGTTTGCGTCCGATGGTAATCGGTAAGTGCTGAGGCCGAAGTATTGATTCCTCAGTGCCCCTGACCACTAACACACACGGAAAAGATTCGGGCTCTGGGAAGGAAAAACTGGTCGATAGCAGGGCCATGGTGGACGCCTCAACACCCGCAAAACATTTTACGCAGTGACGCTAAATATGTTTGATTCGAGATACTCGCCGTAGCCCGCAAATCGTAGTGCGCAGCAATTCGGCAATGCCACGGTCACGGTGCCAACTTCCTAAATCAATCAGCCGACGCGAGAACATGCTCTCCCGGTTCCCGGGCTCTCAGCGAGACTTCAAATCCTGCCAGTCTTGCTGTCGAGTACACCCAAGCTGTAGTGATTCATTAGGAGGCGGACACTCTCTGGTACGATGCCGGTTACAGAAACCGCCCAGCCGTCTTCCGCTTCGCGAATTGTCGGATCGCTTTCGAACCACAGCCGCAAGCCTTTGACAATGGCTTCCGCGATGTCCTTATTACCAACCGTTATAACCTGGGATTCCATACCTTGCCTTCCCCAACTTGCCAGCGGGAAATAGACATCAAGCAGCCTGAGCACCTTCCACAGTCGAAAACATTTCAAACAGTTGGTCCAGTTTCGTTATCTTCAACAACGTCTGCACCCGTTCGTTTACGCCCACGAAAAGCAACTTGCGTCCATGCTTTTGATGGGAGACATAGGAATTCGTCAGTACCCCCAGTCCTGCGGAATCCATGTAGGGAACGTCCGTTAAATCGAGAATGGTAGTGACGGATTCCGACCGTAAGACCTCCTGGAAGGCAAACATGTTGCCAAGAACCATCGGGCCGTGCAAACGGTAAACATGCTCATTCGGGCTTGCGCCCTCCAAGAATTCGAATGTTAGCTTCTCCGAAGACATGGGCATAGTAGTAATCCGACTCGTAACCCTCTCTTATTTTTTTGCTGTCACTCACATCTTCTGAGCACACGCTCTCACTATAGATGTTCGCCATATCCCTCGAAAATATTGAGCAGGTTGGTGATGCGCAACAGTTCCTGGATGCGAGCACCGAGGTTAATGAGCTTCAACTGTTTGCCCGCTCGTTTCGCAGAGGCAAACAGGCCAATGAGCGCACCTAAACCGGAGCTGTCCATGTAGCTGACATCGGTGAGATCCAGCACAATGGTCTTGAATTGCTCAATGAGCGGACGTACCTCCTGCTGCATAACCCGGACTGTGTCGGAAACCACTTTGCCGTGGCAAAGCACGGTCACCGTATCACCGGCTTTTTGCTTTTCAAAGGTTAGCAACGGAAAAGGAAGAACAGGATCAGCGGCCATTACAACCTCGTGATTCTGTTTGACGCAATTGCAAGCGAAAGTGTCGCCTGAAAGCAGAGCCGCAGAAGCTCCATTGGAGGGACCGGGCGCTGGCGGACGTCGAACGCCGGTGCCGAGTTCAGAAATCCAGGGCGACCATCAGTCGAGCTGCGTATCCCTGTCATCGCCGTCCGCCCGCCCGAGCGTAGGCAGGTGCCTGCCGAAGTTCAATTCGAAGTCGCTCGGAACGCCGTAACCCATGCTGCGGATCCTGGCACGGCGCGCGCGCTGACCGTCATGCTCGGAATAGCGTATCGACACGATGAGGGGAAAGGTTCAGGTGATTCCGATGAATGTCGGCCGCGTAACCGCAGGCCCGCAATAAAAATTCCCCACGGACCGCACGCGTCCACCCTGATCCATACGGCGTAGCCGCATCTGATCGCTATCGTCCTGACGGCATCTAACTCACATAACAATGCTTGATCGTTGCGATAAATTCTTTCAATTTCCGTTCCGGGCGCCGGTGGGGTAGCTTACTGACAATTGGTTTTGCGGATGAATCGGCGTTCGGGAATGAACACGTGGGTTGGACAGAGATAAAGGCTAAGAGTGGTAAAGCGGTGAGGACCGGGCGCCGATCGCTACCTAATTAAGGGTTTGGAAATAGAAGCATATTGAAGAAACGAATACCTGAGCGAGGAGGCACGGAACGTGAGCCGCGGGATGCCCATCAGCGTAAGCCGCAGGAAGGCGATCAGTGTCGGCATGTTGCTGGCTGGCTACTCGGCGCTAGTTGCCGGATTGTTCTCCCTAGCGACCCAGCCGCTCCTCAGTGTTCTGGTCGTTCTCGGCGGTATGGCTTTATCGCTTTGCTCGGCGACTGAACTGATTCAGGAACCTTCCAATTCGGACTCGGTCTCTGCGGGCAAGTAGCCTTGGATCGTAATTGATCGCGAGCTCAGCAGGCATCGACGCCCAAGCGAGCGAACAGACAAGTTCCTTCGCGTACTTGTCCGGTACGTTCCCACCGCTGGGTAAACTTGTTGTAACAAAAGTTCACAATCCCAATCGCGAAACTACTCAGCCGCATCCGGGTTAGTATTCAATGACCCGCCCGTGTCGGGAATGTGCAGCGTGATGGTTGCTGCCTTGAGGAGCGAGATTTATGAAATTTGATACAGGTACGAGAGTTACAGGCTTGCTGAGAGTGATCCTGCACGACACCCTTCAACCGGGGCCACGTGCGGTGTCCGTGGCACAAAGAATCGGACAACTCACTCGGCAAGGGCTGGCCGTCGTACTCAGCGCAGTGATGATCATGATTCCGATGGGGCAGGATAGCGCATTTGCGCAATCTGTCCCGCCGCCCGCGGATAACGGCCAGCAAGCGCCGCAGGCACAACCTTTATCGGCGGACCAACTGGACCAGTTGGTAGCGCCCATTGCACTTTATCCAGATGCGCTGGTCGCGCAGGTTCTTGCCGCTGCAACCTATCCTTCGCAGGTGGTAGAGGCAGATCGCTGGAGGCAGTCCCAGGGAAACGGCTCCGCGGAGCAGATTGCGGCCGGTGCTGATGCCCAGAATTGGGATGCGAGCGTGAAAGCGCTCACGGCATTTCCGACCGTCCTGGCGCAGATGGACAAGAACATCCAGTGGACCACTGACTTGGGCAATGCCTACTACAACCAGCCACAGGATGTGATGGATTCCGTGCAGGCAATGCGCCAGAAGGCACAGTCCGCCGGCCAGTTGCGCAGCACACAACAACAGGCGGTGACCAACGACGGCGGTGCCATTCAGATTGCGCCAGCCAACCCGTCAGTAGTCTATGTTCCGGTGTATAACCCTTGGGCGGTGTATGGCTCACCGTTCCCGCCTTTCCCAGGCTATTACTACTATCCGCCTCCGGGAATTTTCTTCGGCGGATTAGCAATCGGCTTCGGCGTCGGCATCGGCATTGGCCTATTCAGCCATTGGGGCTGGGGCTGGGGTCACTGGGGAATGGGCTGGGGCCCGCGTTGGGGCGGCCGTGGCGTCTTCTACAATCACAACACCTATATTACGCGCAGCACGACGGTGATCAACCGCGGGTTTGGGCGTCCGGGCGGACCGGGCCGTGGCTACGGAGCACGGGGAGCTTACGCACGGCCTGCTGGAGGATTCAATCGTGGAGCAGGTTTCAACCGGGCAGGCGGCGCTGGATTCAACCGTGGCGCTTCAGTCAATCGTGGCGCGGGTTTCAATCGTGGCGCGGCTGGCGCGAACCGGCCAGGGGGCAGCTACGGACGCACTGGAGCAGCAGCCAATCGGTCCGCTAGCCGTCCCATGGCAAACGGACGGTCGGGAGGAAGCGCTCCTCGGGCTTCGATGAGTCGTCTCAGCGGCGGCGGTGGTCGTCCGAGTGGGGGCGGTGGTCATCCCAGCGGGGGTGGTGGCCGTCCGAGCGGGGGTGGTGGTCATCCCAGCGGTGGTGGCGGACATAGCGGTGGTGGTCATAGTGGTGGTGGTCACGAAGGACACAAATAGTAGTTAACGATGTGAGATGACAAGGGGAGCCCTGACCGGGGTTCCCCTTTTTGCGTGAAAATCTTCTGTCATTTCGTTGTCGCAGGCCGGCAGCTCTCGTGCTATCATCGGCCCCATCTCTGCCTTTCTCCGTGTCACCCAAATAAGAAGGAGCCGGCCAAATGAAAAGCCGTTCAGTCGCTGTTCTATTTGTTTTTTTAGCCTCCGTGTTTGCATGTTGTGCCTTTGGACAGACTTTTAGAGGAAGCATTCAGGGAACGGTAACCGACACATCGGGCGCAGTGGTTACTGGAGCGCAGGTAAAAGTCTTCAGCCCTGGCACCGGATTGTCCCGCATGGTAGCCACGAACGCCCAGGGCGAATATCAGACCTCCGAATTGCCGCTGGGCACCTACAGCGTCACCATTGAAAAAGAGGGATACCGGACCACCACGCTGAACCAGATCCCGGTGAGTGTGGGATCGCCAGCGCGCGCCGACGCCAAGCTCGCCGCCGGCCAAGTGAAGGAAACGGTTGAAGTCAACGCCGACATCCCGCAGGTGGAGACCACCTCCGACACCACGGGCGGCACCATCGACGCCACCGAAGTGGCTGAGTTGCCGATTAACGGGCGCGACTTCACCAAGCTTCTGGAACTGGTTCCGGGCACCTCGAGCGATCCGGTGGGTTCCACGGAATCAGCCGGCTCCTATGGGCTGTTCAGCCTGAATGGCAATCGCGGGCGCTCCAACAATTATCTGCTGGACGGCACGGACATGAATGACGGCTACCGCAACCTGCCCTCGATCAACCAAGCGGGAGTCTGGGGTTGTCCTTCGACCATTCTTCCGACCGATGCACTGGCTGAGGTTCCGGTCACAGGCAGTCCCGAAGCAGAGTTTGGCCGCAGCTCGGGCGCAACCGTGAACATTGTCACCAAGTCAGGCTCCAATCAGATTCACGGCAGCGCGTTTGAATACTTCCGCGACGGATCAATGGGCGCGCGCAATTACTTCAACACCGCCGATCAGCCGAAGAACTCCTTTACGAATCATCAGTTCGGCGGCTCCGTTGGCGGCCCGATTGTGAAGGATAAGTCGTTCTGGTTCCTCTCTTATGAAGGACAGCGCGAAAACGGCGGCTTGCCGCAGTTGGGCTACGTACCGACGCAGGCCGCAATCGCGGCAAGCACTCCCGCAGGCGGAATCAATCCGGTGATCCAGAACCTTCTTGGCCTTCATGGCGGGAAAGGCCCGTGGGGCGTGATGCCAGCTTCCGGTAGCGGCGATGAGACGTTCACCACCCCGTTCCTCAACAACAGCGACAACATGATCGTCAAGATCGATCAGCACCTGCACGTGTTCAGTCCGGGCGATTTGCTAACCGCGCGCTACTATTACGGCCACGGGATGCAGAGCTTCCCGCTGGGAATGCTCGCCACCGGCGGCAGTGCGCCGGGGTACAACACCTCAACCCCGACGCACGTGAATATCGCCTCGATCTCCTATACCTCGGTGCCGAAATCCAATGTGATTGTCGAACTTCGTGGCGGCTATAACCGCTTCTTGCAGGACTTCCTCCCGCAGGACATCAGCTTCGATCCGACCAGCATTGGCCTCAACACCCTCCCGCCAGGTTTCACCGCATCGCGCGATCTCGGTCTGCCCACGATCAAGATTTATGACGATGCGGGAGTCGAGTACAGTCCGATTGGCTCAACCGCTAGCGATGCTCGCGGCCGCGTTGACACGAACTACCAACTCTTCGGCAACGTGTCGATTACCAAGGGCAAACACAACTTCAAGATGGGCTATGAATGGCGTCGCACCTTCATCAACAGCTTTATTGACTCCGGCCATCGCGGCAGTCTAACTTTTAATTCCCTTTCCGACTTTCTGGCAGGAAACATTACCGGCGGCGGCAGTTCTGCCGAGGGGTACGGCACGCGCTATACCTATCAAAACGATAGTGGCGTGTACTTCCAGGACTCCTGGCGAATCTCCAGCCGGATTACGGCAAACTACGGCGTTCGTTGGGATTATTTTGGAGTCATTGGCGAGCAGGACCATCAGTTCAGCCTGTTTAACCCGGTCACGGCATCCTTGGAACAAGTTGGGACCAATGGTGGCCCAAGTTCGCTATATCCGAAGGACTGGAAAAACTTCGGACCGCGTGTCAGCTTGGTGGATGACCTCTACGGTACTGGCAAGTTGGTCATTCGCACCGGGGTGGGGGTGTTCTATGATGGAGCTTCGCAGGACTTCTTCGTCGGGAACCAGCCATGGAACACGTATGCTGCGCAGGCCGGTCCGGCGTTTAACAATATCAACTTCTCGTTCTTGAGTAAGTCCAATCCGACGACCGTCAACTCCACGACGCCTATTTTCGACCCCGCTAGCTATAGCCCCAACAGCGTGTTCACGGTTGCGCAGAACCTGCCTACACCAAGGTATGTCTCCTACAACCTGAACGTTGAGTCGCAAGTTGCGAAGAATATTGCAGTTCAGCTCGGATATGTCGGATCGCAGGGGCGTCATCTCTTCCATTTCCGAGATCTCAACCAGTTCAACAATGTTTTGGGCAGTGTGGACACCTGCGCTAATGGCCTGAAGGTCAGCTACGGTAATCAGTGCTTCCCAACCTACAACGTCAGCCAGTTTGGAAATATCCCGCTGTACTATGTCAATCAGATTGAGACCAGCGCGATTTCCAATTACAACTCATTGCAGGCGTCGTTAAAGCTGCAGAACTGGCACGGGGTGAGTTCTACCCTGAATTACACGTGGGCGCATTCGATCGACACGGCGAGTGACGGGCTGGACTTCGTTCCGAACGCAGCGCAACCCGATGACAGCTTCAATCCGCATGCTGATCGCGCCAGCTCAAACTTTGACGTGAGGCAGCGCCTGCAGTGGTACTGGAATTACAATCTGCCGACCTTCCACACAGCAAAGTGGCTGACCAACGGTTGGGCAGTGGACGGCGCCTTCAACTTTGCGACTGGTCAACCGTTCACACTAAGTTATCTGTTTGAGTCCTTCGACAATAATGCGACTAGCTTCAACGGCTCGGGCGAGTTCTTTGGACGACCCGACATCGTCGGCAATCCGCACGCAGGAACACACGGACCGGGCCAATTCTTGAACCTGTCAGCATTCGCAATGCCTTGCACGGTAGATGGTTCGGGGAACTGCATCGCTGGTACCCAGCATCCAGGCACCGAGGGGCGTAATGCCTTCAACGCCCCGAACTATGCGAACTTCGACTTCTCGCTATCCAAGACGTCGCATCTGACCGAAAAAGTCAGCATGCAGTTGCGGGGAGACGTTTTCAACATTCTCAACCACGCGAACTTCAGCAACCCGTTATTGCCGGGCTTTTCCACTGACGCCTTCTATAACGGACCGGATTCCACATCAACACCCGGAAAGATTCGCGGAAGCGGCTATCTGCCGCTAACCGCGACCCCAGACGTGGGCAGCGGCAATCCGTACCTGGGTGGAGGCGGTCCGCGCACTATTCAGGTGGCGGCTCGCTTCACCTTCTAACTCACACGGTTAGCGGCTCACGAGAGGCTGCCTTCGGGCGGCCTCTCACTTTTTAAGGACTCAATCCAGAGAACCATCTCTTTCGCCAATGCCCTGCTCTCCGGCAAGAGACAACCGTTAGCTGGATTTCATGCGGGGATTCCTGATTCTCTGCTTTACACTTCAGACTTGGTCCATGTTTGCTGTGTTGCCGGGCAGGATGGCTCGCATCGCCGGATCACACGACGCCGTACTAGGGAGAGAAATACCTGAGATGAGAAATTTGATTCGCGCTTGCCGTCTGCTGGGAATGGCTGCCATTCTATATAGCCAACCGCACGCTTGGGCGTCTGCCGCCGCACCGGGAAAACAGGACGTTGTCCTCACCAGCATGGAGAAAGAGCTGCACCGTGCCGGGGCAGAGCTCGGCAAGCTGACTCCCGCCGCTTACTTCATCAGCTACACGGTGTATGACCAGCAGATATCGTTTGCCGTGGGGATGAACGGCAGCCTCGTCACCAGCACGACGGCGCGGAAGAGGATGGCGGACGTCATCATGCGGGTCGGCACTCCAGCGCTGGACAACGCGCATGGCGAGAACCGTGGGTCGGCGATCAGTACCGACACGCTGCCTCTCGATGACGATTCCGATGCGATTGCTCATGCACTGTGGCGGCTAACTTTCGGCGAGTACCGCAAAGCCTCCAGCGCATTTCTGAACGTGCAGACCAAATCGCAGGTAAAGGCGAAAGAAGACGACCTGTCCGCGGACTTCAGCAAGGAGACCGCGCGGATACACACAGATTACAAGGAGACGGCTCCGGCTCCGGACCAGAAGCGGATGGAAGAGTTTGTACGCCGCTTCTCCAACGCCTTTCGAAAGTATCCCTATATTTACTCTTCCGGGGTAATGGTCACCGGCGAGAAATCGCTGCAGCGCTTCGTCTCGAGCGAAGGCGGCCGCGTGGTGATGCCGGAGACGGTGATCCGCGTGGTGATCCAGGCGGAGACCCGCGCCGAAGATGGAATGGAACTAATGCGAGTGGAAACCTTGCAGGCGGATTCCATGGACAAGTTTCCCAGCGCAGCGGAGATCGACGCCAAAGTGGAGCAGATGGCCAAGGACCTGCAAGCGCTGCGCGAGGCTCCCGTAGCCGAACCCTACGATGGACCCGCGCTGCTCTCCGGCCGGGCCTCGGGAGTGTTTTTCCACGAGGTGCTGGGCCACCGATTGGAAGGCCAACGGCAGCGCGGCGACGAAGAGGGGCAGACCTTTACCAAGAAACTGAATCAGTCCGTGTTGCCGGAATTTCTTTCCGTCACCGATGATCCGACATTGCACACGGTGAATGGAACGCGGCTGGCGGGCTGGTACGAATACGATGACGAAGGCGTACCGGCCGAAAAGGTTGAGGTGATCAAGAATGGAATCCTGCGCAATTTTTTGATGTCGCGCATGCCGATCGCAGGCTTCGATCATTCCAACGGGCACGGCCGCTCGCAGGCTGGCTATATGCCGGTGGGACGCCAGGGCAACCTGATCGTAAGCTCAACCAAGACGGTGAAGGACTCTGAACTTCGGCAGAAGCTGCTCGATGAAGTGAAGCGGCAGGGCAAGCCGTACGGGCTGTACTTCGAGGACATTCAGGGTGGATTCACGTTGACTCAACGTTCGTCGCCGCAGGCCTTCCAGGTTCTTCCCGTGATGGTGTGGCGAGTGTACGCGGATGGACGTCCCGATCAATTGGTGCGAGGGGTAGACATTGTGGGTACGCCATTGGCGGCCATGAACCGCATCCTCGTAACCGGCGACACCTCTTCGGTCTTTAACGGAGTGTGCGGTGCGGAGTCGGGCGGAGTGGCAGTTTCCGCGGCAGCTCCTGCGATCTTGTTCTCAGAAATTGAAGTACAGAAGCGGGCGCATTCCAACGAGCGGCTGCCGATCCTGCCGCCACCGGGATTTGAAAACGAGGCCAAGATACCGGCACACGTGGAGGGCCAGCAATAATGAAAAACTTTCTGAGAAATTTGATGCTGGTGCTAGCCGTGCTCGCGTGCGCCGCCGTTGCGTTTGCTGAACAATCGAAGAGTTCGTTGGGCGCCGACGATCCAATTCTGCGCGCTCTGCAGGCAGAGATGGAGCGCTCCAAAACCCAGCTCCGACTGGAGAACACGCCGTCGCCATACTTCATCGACTACCGGGTTGTGGACTTGGACGGCTGGCAGGCGGACGCGGCGCTTGGCGGCGTGCGTAGTGACTCGCACTCTCGAATTCGCTTCCTGATGGTGCAGGTGAGGCTGGGCGATTATAGGCAAGACAGTTCGAGCGCACACGGCGAAGGCACGGTGCAGGTGGTTCCGCTCGACACCGATGAGTTGGCCTTTCGCTTCCAGGTCTGGAGCGCAACCGACAAAGCGTACAAGCAGGCGGTCGAGGCACTGACCGACAAGCAAGCCCGTCTAAAGCAGTTGACGATTGATCATCCGGTCGATGACTTTGCCCACGCTGATCCGGTGCAAGTCTTGCAGCCGTTGGTTGAACTCAAGGTGGAACGCGACTCCTGGCTCAAGATGCTGCGCGATGCTTCCGGCCTTTACGCGCGGGACCCAAAGGTGCAGTTTATGGGCGCTTCGCTGGATTTTATGGCGGTGAATCGCTATTACCTGAACTCCGAAGGGACCGTGGTACGCAGCGGAGAAGAACTTTACCGAATGGCGATCACGGGCAACACGCAGGCCGAGGACGGAATGCGGTTGGAGCGTGCGGCTGATTTCACCGCAAGTTCGCTGAACGATCTGCCGAAGGCGTCGGAGTTCCAGGAGCGAGCCCTCACCATGGTCGCATCGTTGAAGCAACTTCGCGAAGCGTTTCTGGCGGATGAGGACTATCACGGCCCAGTGTTGCTTTCAGCGGATTCGGCTTCGACCGTTTTTTCTGCTCTCATCGGCGAGAACCTGCTGGGCAACAAACCGGAGCTTGGGCAGAACGCCAGAGTACGCGGGCAGTTTGCCAGCAGCTACAAGACGCGCGTTCTGCCTGACTTCTTCAGCTTGGTCGACGATCCGACCTTGGCCGATCTAGATGGCAAAACGCTGCTCGGTCATTACGAGGTGGACGATGAAGGCGTGAAAGCACAACGTGTTCCGTTAGTAGAGAAGGGCGTACTGGTGAACTTTCTGCTGGGCCGCCAGCCGATTCGCGACTTCCCTTCCTCGAATGGCCACGGGCGCGCAAGTCTCCCACTGAGCTGGCCCACCCCGGCGATGGGAAATCTCGTTGTGCATTCCAGCGATGCGGCTACTCCCGAGGAACTCAAACAAAAGCTAATCGCGATGTGCAAGGAACGCGGCCTGGAATATGGCTACTACGCCAAGACCATGGCGGCGGTTCGGACGCCGCGCTTGCTCTATCGCGTGTGGGTGCAGGATGGCCGCGAGGAACTGGTGCGCGGCGCACTGTTTGGCGATCTGGACCAGCGCTCCATGCGCAGCAATATCGTGGCGGCCGGCAACGATCCATATGTGAACAATGAAATCCAACCGGTTCCACACAGCGTCGTGGCTCCGTCGATTCTGTTTGACGATCTGGAAGTGAAGCGCCAGACCACAAACAAGGACAAGCTGCCGGAGTATCCCGCACCGGAAATCACCAGGAAGTAATTGCGCTCTGCGAACGCCCCATCCATCAGCATAAGGATGGGGCGTTTGCTTTGCGCAGAGTCATGGGCCAAGCTCGGGCTACAATCTTTTATTGCCACTGCATCCGAGCGAGGCTCATCTGGACAAGTCACCTGCATCGCTGGTCGTGAGGCCATGGTTCGATCAATTGCGCGTCGTGCTGGTGCGCTCGCGTAATCCGCTGAACATCGGCGCGGCCGCGCGTGCGATGAGCAACTTCGGTTTTCAGCGTCTTCGGCTGGTGACTCCGTGGGAACCTTCCTACCTTGGCGCACGCTCCGCCGTTGGCGCATCCGAGGTGCTGCTGAATGCAGAAGTATTCGGGAGCGTGGCGGAGGCAGTTGCGGACTGCAGCCTGGTTGTAGGCACCTCCGCGGTGGGTGAGCGCGAGTTACATCATCCTCTGCGCGGGCTGGAACAGGGCGCGGAGTTGATGCGCCAAGGACTCGCGTCGGCTCCGGTTGGGTTGCTGTTCGGCTCAGAAAAATTCGGATTATCCAACGAGGACTTGAGCCACTGCCATTGGCTGATGCGCGTCCCTACCCGCGATGAACATATCTCGATGAACCTTGGGCAGGCGGTTGCGGTGTGCCTGTATGAGCTGGTGAGGAGCGAGAGCAATGGTTTGCCAACCGTGGCGAACCCTCCGGCGAGTGCCGTGGAAGTGGAGCGCATCACCGAAGTGTTGTTCGAAGCGCTATGCACCAGCGGTTACGTGCAAGCACCGGGAGAGGCTGCGGCGCGGGAAAAAGTGCGGCGGTTGCTGCTCCGGTTGAAGCTGGAAAAAAGCGATGCCGAGGTGTGGCTCGGCATGATGCGGCAGATTCTTTGGAAGACGAAGCATCCGGAGAAGGATTGATGGTGTGCCGGGAAGCAAGGTCAACGATTCACTGAAGGATCAACATTTCAGAGGCTATTGTTACTAGTTGGTGAATGGTTCGGGGGAAATGGCGGCGCGCTTTCGCAAGGATTGCCCGATGAGTTACTAGATTGCCTCGCTGGTTGATGAGTTGGGTAATGGTGCGGAGCGAAGGTCGAGAGCAGGAGTCCGGGTCAACGCGCATCTTCCACTCGCAAAAAACTAGTGGAAGATGGCGCGCCAATTTGAAATCAGCGAGCCTCGGGGCGAAGCAGATTGACGGTAAACCAGTTGCGCTCATCGCTCCAACTTTGCTCGATGCGAAAGCCGCCGTTGGCCGCGATGGATGCAAGCATCGAGGGCGTGAATTTGTAACTGTTCTCGGTATGAATCGTCTCTCCGGCGACAAAGGGAACGGAAATCTCAAGATCATTGATGTGGACAAGTTGGTCGGCGAGGCTCTCCAGGTGCATTTCGATGCGGGAGTCGCGCGGGTTCCAGATGACGGTGTGGGCGAAACAGTCGAGATCGAAGTCGGCACCGAACTCGCGGTTGATGCGGGCGAGAACATTGAGGTTGAAGCGCGCGGTGACGCCGGAAGCATCGTCATAGGCGGGCAGTAATACGTCGGGGGACTTGCGCATGTCAGTACCGAGCAGGAGCGAGTCATCGGGAGCGAGTGAGGCGCGCAGCCGCCGCAGGAGCGCACTGGCCGCCATCGGTTCAAAGTTTCCAATGCTGGAGCCAATGTAGAGAACGAGCTTACGGCCAGAGAGTTGGGCGAGGGCGGAGGAACGCTGGGTGTAATCGAGCACCAGCGGCTGAACGGCAATCTGGGGCAATTCCGAGCGCACGCGATGGTCGGCTACCTCCAGCGCGTAGGCGGAAACATCGACGGGTATGAATGTAACGGCAGGATGGAGATCGAGCGCGGCGCGCAGAATCAGCATGGTCTTTTTGGCGGTACCGGCCCCGAGCTCGATGATGGTGGAGGCTGCTCCCGCGGCGCGAACCATCTCGGGCGCATAACGTTCGAAGATGCTCTGCTCGGTTGCCGTGAGGTAATACTCGGGCAGTTCGGTAATCTGTTCGAAGAGCTCCGAGCCCGCGGCGTCATAAAACAATTTTGGAGACAAGCGCTTGGGCTGCGAAGTGAGGCCGTGGATCACCTCGCGGGCATTGTCGTCCAGCGGAAGGACGAGGGAGGAATTAACGCTCATGACTTGCCAGCCTGATGCCCATGAACTGCCAGCGCGCATGGGGCGGAAAGAAATTGCGGTAGGTCGCGCGAAGGTGCGAGGCGGAGGTGGCGAAAGAACCTCCGCGCAGGACGAACTGATTGCACATGAATTTTCCGTTGTACTCGCCTACCGCACCGGGGGCGGGACGGAATCCCGGATAGGCGAGGTAGGCGCTGGCGGTCCACTCCCATAGGTCTCCGAAGAGTTGATCCTCGGCGTTGGACTGGGCGGGGAGAGCCTCGAGGGTCCAGCGCTCCAGCAGGTTCCCGGCAATTTCGTGATCCCTGGCCGCGTGCTCCCATTCGGTTTCCAAGGGAAGACGAGCGCCGCACCATCGCGCGAAGGCGTCCGCCTCGTAGTAGCTGACGTGGCTGACGGGAGCCGCGGGATGGAGAGGATTCATGCCTCGTAAGCTGAACTCGCACCACTGGTCGCCGCTCTTCTCCCAATAGAGAGGCGCACTCCAAGCCTCGCGGCAGACGGTGTCCCAGCCGTCGGAAAGCCATAGTTCGGGACGCCGATAACCTTTGTCGTTGATGAAATCGAGGTACTCGGCATTGGTGATCAACCGGGACGCCAGGCGATAGGGCAGGAGCAGCGCGGGATGGCGGGGACGTTCGTTGTCAAAGGCAAAGCCTTCGTCGGGCGCTCCGATCTCTACCGTGCCGCCGGGGTGAGCGGTCCAGCGCAAGCGTTCGGCGGCAGTCGAGGCGGGTTCCGGCGGTGGGGCGTAGGCAGGGCGCAGCGGCTGGGTCCAGAAAGCATGGAGGATATCGGTGAGGATGAGTTCCTGGTGCTGCTGCTCGTGGTGAATGCCGAGTTCGACCAGGGACAGGGTCTCCGGCGATGGCTCGTGGGCGAGCAGGCGCTCGATCGCCTCGTCCACATGCTCGCGGTATTCGAGAACATTGCGGAAGGAGGGGTGGGAAAAGGTTCCGCGCTGCTGGCGCAGAGGATGGCTGCCGAGAGCTTTGTAATAGGAGTTGAACAGGAGACGATATTCGGGATTGAAGATGCGGTATCCGGGGAGCTGCCCGGAGAGGATGAAGGTTTCGAAAAACCAAGTGGTATGGGCCAAGTGCCACTTTGCCGGACTGGCGTCGGGCATGGACTGCACCATGGCATCCTCCACCGAGAGCGGATCGGCTATTTTCAGGGTTGCGGAACGTACCTGCTGAAATTGCGGTAGCAGGGATCGGCCAGAATTGATCGGCATTGAACCGGAAGTGATGGTTGCCAAACCGGGATCCTCCGTCCGGGATGATTGTCCACAGGAATCAGTTATCTGATGCTGGCGGGGCGGCGATGGTTCCTTCGGGAACCGGGGCAAAGAAGAGGATTCCCGCAATAGAGCAGTTCCGCGCACGGCGATGGCGAAGCTCATTCATGGCAACACGCCCAGCCTTACGGTCATCCATTCATGGAGACAAGTCTAAGAAATCTATGGCTGAAGGCAGGGATATATGCGCAGGTTCGTAACCGCAGGGCTCTTCCTCGCGAGTCTTTCGTTAGGCAGTTTCACGTTGGCCGCTCAGGATGTGGCGCCGAATGTTACACCGATGGAGCAAACTCCGGTGTACCGGGTCAACGTAGTGTCGCGTTCGGTGCAGGCGGTCAACTACCGACATCGCAATGGCTCGACCAAGATCGACTTCCGAGGGACGAGCCTGATGCCGGATGGCTCCGGCGAAGCCAAGGTGGACAGCAAGGCGGGGCGGTACCAGATCAACGCAGAGTTCAAGGATTTGCGCAACCCCAACTATTACGGTCCGGAGTACTTGACCTACGTTCTGTGGGCAGTGACTCCGGAGGGGCGTCCGGTGAATCTTGGTGAGGTCGTCCCGAATGACAAGCACGAGGTTCGCACTCAGGTCACCACGAGTCTGCAGGCGTTTGGAATGATTGTGACCGCCGAGCCTTATTTTGCGGTCACTCGCCCGAGCAACGTGACCGTACTGGAAAACGAGATACGCAAAGACACCAAGGGTTGGGAACAAGCTGTCAACGCCAGCTACGACGCCACGGAAAAGGGAGAGTACACGGTGGACCTGGCGAGCAATCAACTGCCGGCTTCCAATTTGAGTCTTGAGCAGCGCAGGAAGACTCCTCTGACGCTGCTCGAAGCTCGTAACGCGGTGGCGATTGCGCAGGCGACCGGAGCCGAGCAGTATGCGCCGAGAGCGCTGGCACGAGCACAGTCGTTCCTGGATCGCGGGGAGGATTACCTGCGGGAGAAGCAGTCTTCCTCGGAGATTGGGACGGTAGCGCGGGGGGCTACCCAGGCGGCCGAGGATGCCCGCATTTTGAGCATACGCAGGAAGGAGGACGCGCGCGTCAGGGCCGAGCAAGAGGCCGCCCAAGAGCGCACCCAACAGGCGCAGCAACAGGCGGTGATCGAACAGGGAAAAGCCCAGGATGCACGGGCGCAGGCGATGGAGGCGCAGCAGGAGCGCCAGGCGGCCGAGCAGGCGAAAGCCGAGGCGTTGCAGGCGCAGCGGCAGGCCGAGGCCGCCCGTCAGGCAGCTCTGGAGCAGCAACAGGCTCTGGCGGCACAGGCCCAGACGGCGCAGGCGCAGGCGCAGACGGCTGAGCAGCGCGCCCAGGCAGCCGAGCAGGAGAAAGAAGCCATGCGGCAGCGGCTGCTCACGCAATTGAACCAAGTGCTCGAAACCCGTGACAGCGCACGCGGATTGATCGTGAATATGAGCGATGTGCTCTTCGACGTGAACCAGTCTACGTTGAGGCCAGGGGCGAAAATACGGCTCGCCAAGGTGGCGGGGATCGTTCAGGCGTACCCCGACCTGAAGCTGCAGATTGAGGGCTACACGGACTCGACCGGGAGCGCGGAGCACAACCAGGAGCTTTCCGAGCGCCGGGCCGCTGCGGTGCGCGATTTTTTGGTCTCGCAGGGCGTCAGCCTGAACAATGTTTACGCGCAGGGTTTCGGCCCAGAGAATCCGGTGGCGAGCAATGGCACGCCACAGGGCCGGCAGATGAATCGTCGCGTGGACCTGGTCGTGAATGGGGAATCGATTGCGGCACAGAAGAGACCACAGGAGCAAAATGGTGGCCCGGGATCGATGGCCGCGCCGACCAGCTCAGATCCGCGGCAGCCGGTGCCGCCGGAGAATGACACTGAACAGCGATAGGCGGAGGGTAACAAATTACCGCTGAAAGCGGCGGCGCTTGGCTGTGCGGCTGTTCCCCACATTCGCCAACAGATGGCGGATGTGGGCCCCCCGAATCGTTCACTATTTCTTCGCTGGCTCATCTTCACGGATTTAATTTCCGAATACCTTTCTGACTTACCTTCACAAACACCGTTCCGAAACCAGCTTTCACGAACAACAACTTCACGAACTGATTCGTGAGGGTGGTAAGATTCGGAGTTTCAGGGGGCGCGGAACTTTGCGCACGGGAAATACGTAATAAGTCAGCATGGCTACTGGTACAGCTCCGCCCATGCTGGCCCGGTTCACGTCCGCTCAAGGCCGGGTGGTGGAGGCACGGGTGGAAGAGGCGCAAGCCGTCGCACAACTGGTACACCGCTGCCGATCAGGCGACGCCGCTGCCTGGGAAGAGATTGTGCAGCGCTTCCATCGCCGGATTTATAACCTCTGCTACCGCTTTGCCGGATCGGCGGAGGATGCCCAGGATCTGACTCAGGAAGTGTTTATCAAGGTGTATCGCACCGTCGGCAGCTTTGACGGCGAGAAGGCTTCGTTCAACACCTGGGTGACGGCCGTAACGCGCAACCTGCTGGTGGACCACTTCCGCAAGACACGCAATGAGCGGGCGACGGATTCAATCGACGCGGTGCAGGGCGGAGAAGAGGACGGGCCAACGCTGGCGGATCGGCTGGCCTCGGAGGGGGACAGTCCGCAGGTTCACGTGGAGAGCCGGGAGCGGCGGGAGATGGTGCATCGGGCGCTGCAGGAGATTTCGCCGGATTTACGCGAGGCGGTGATTCTGCGCGATCTGCAGGATATGGATTATCTGGAGATAGCGCAGGTTCTGAAGGTGCCGGAGGGAACGGTGAAAAGCAGGATCAATCGCGGTCGGGCGGAACTGGCGCGGCGGCTGCAACGTACGTATAAACAGGCGCTGTAATGCGGAGGGCGAGGCAGGTGAGTGGAATGGTGGACGAAGGCAAATCCGGAATGCGGTGCGAAGAGTTCGAGGCCTCGCTGACGGAGGCCGTAGACGGCACGCTGAGCGGACAGCGGCGGGAAGAGTTCGAGCGGCACAGGGCCGGTTGCGCGGCGTGCAACACACTGCTGGCGGAGGTCGCCAGCGGCGCGGCTTGGCTGGACGAGCTGGTGGATACGGCGCCTCCGCAGAATTTGGTGCACAACATTCTGGCCATGACTAGCGGTGCGGCACCGGTCGTAAGGATTGAGCCGCGGGTCTCGCGGTGGGAGCGGCTGCGCCGTGAGCTGGGGATGGCATTTGCTCCGGTACTGACACCGCGCTTTGGAATGTCAATGGGGATGGCGTTCTTCTCGATCATGCTGGTGTTGGACATGGCGCAGATTCGGATTAAGGATTTGACGGCACACAACCTGAGCCACACGTTCTACCGGAGTGAGAACAAGGTGATGAAGTATTACGAAAACACACGGCTGGCCTATGAGCTGGAGTCGCGCGTGCGAGAGCTGCGCAAGGCCGATGACGAGACTGAGCGCGAGGAGCGGAACCGGAATCTGGAGAAGAAGAACAACCAGACCGAGGAACAGAAGAGCCAGCCGGAAGGCGGCGAGCAGCGGGAATTGAGCAGGGGACGGAATGGGCTGCTGCTGGCGGGGCTGAGCCAGGGTGAGTTGGGCGTTGGGATCAACCTAGGGATCAACCCAGAGATGGTTGCGAGGCAGAGGAGAGAGCTATGAATTGCGCACAACATCCCGACACGGCAGCGGTGGGTTACTGCCGGAGCTGTGGCAAGGCGCTCTGCGAAGCCTGCAAGCGTGAGGTGCAGGGAACGTACTACTGCGAATCGTGCCTGGGAACGCGGATTCATCCGGGAGCAGCTGGAGGGTTCGGCGCAGGCGCAGGATACGAGCAAGCGCGTGGTCCTGAGGATGCGAGTCCGGGGCTGGCGTTGTTTCTCGGATTTATTCCGGGGGTAGGGGCGTTTTACAACGGACAGTTTCTGAAGGGCTTTGTGCACGTGATCGTGATGAGCACGCTGATCTGGATGTCAGACCACGGGATGGGAGCGTTCGCCGGATTGCTGATCGCGGCGTGGGTCTTCTACATGGTGTTCGACGCCTGGACGACGGCGAAGGCGCGGCGCGACGGGCTGCCGATTCCTGATCCGATTGGGCTGAACGCGATTCTGGAAGGACGCGAAGGCACCTTTCGCGAGCGCGTGGAGCAGGCCGGTGAACGGATCGGAACGCACGTGGAATATGCGGCGCAAAACATTGGACAGCACTGGCAGAAGGCTGGGGGAGCAACTCCGCCGGGGACAACGGCTAAGGCGGCGGCGGGAGATGCGGCGACCGGCGGGAACCCAGGGGCGAATGCTTCGAGCGCGAATCCGGGGGTGAACCCGAGCGCGAATCCGGGTGGGCCGCCTGCAGGCGGGTACTATCCGGGAGCGGAGGGTGCGTACCACGGGGCTCGGCGGGAACACAGCCCGATGGGAGCAGTGGTGCTGATTGGACTGGGAGTGCTGTTCCTGCTGGCGAATCTGGGGTGGTTCAGCTTTCACTGGATTAGCCAATTCTGGCCGGTGATTCTGATTGTGATTGGGGTGTGGTTGTTCCTTCAACGCCGGCGCGATGCACGGTAAAGGGAGATCTGCGATGCGATATTACCAACCGAATCCGGCCTGCGGCTGTGGCCGATGCAGTACCCGTGGCTTGATGGGTCCGGCGGTGCTGGTGACGCTGGGGCTGCTGTTTCTGCTGGGAAATATGACGGACTATTCGTTTGACCGGACGTGGCCGATCCTGCTGATTGTCATTGGGGCAGTCAATGTGGCACGGTATGTACTGCCGAATCAGGGACATATAAATCCTGGACAGTACCCGCCGCCGTATCAGGCTCCGGTTGGGGGGAGTGCAACGAATGCGGCTGGGATGGCGCATGAGCCGGTGATCACGCCTCCTCCGGCACCGAGCGCGGGAGCACTGGGAGATGGCCGAGGAGAGAACGACGAGGTGCAAAATGGCTAGCCCGGGCGCAATATATGTACCGCCTCCGCGTCGGCATTCGGTGGTGGGGCCGCTGATTCTGATTGTGATTGGGGTGCTGTTTCTGCTGCGGAACTTTGGCTTCCGGCTGCCGCTGCTGCACCAGTTTGTGCAGTACTGGCCGCTGCTGCTGGTGGTGATCGGATTGGTGCGGCTGGCAGAGTACTTTGCGGCCCGCAACCGGCAGCAACCAGTGCCGCGAATGGGCGGCGGAACGGTGTTTCTGCTGGTGATTGTGATTGTGGTGGGAGCGGGTTTGAGCGCGCTGTTCCACGCCCGCAACGAGATCAACTGGGGCTCGGTGCGGGATAACGTCGACATGGATGACCAGTGGATGCATCTGTTCGGCAACCAGTACACCTTCGATGGCGAAGTGACGCAGGCGCTGCCCGCGGGCGGGGCGGTTCGGGTGGACTGCGAGCGGGGCAACATCACGGTGAACAGTTGGGATCAGGCGCAGGTCAAGGTGGTGTACCACAAGCGGATTTTTGCCGGGAGCCAGAGGGAAGCGGATTCGACAAATCAGGCGACGGCTACGCGGTTGGTTGCGCAGGGCACGACGGTGGAGGTACAGGGCAATACGGAAGGCGCAGGAGCCAAAGGGGTTGCGTCCGACCTGGAAGTGTATGTTCCGCTGAAGGCGGATGTGGAGTTGACGGCGCGTCGTGGGGATATCTCAGTGACCGAGCATACGGGCGACGTGAGAGTGAACTCGCAGCGCGGGGATGTGAACGTGGATCAGGTGACGGGAAACGTCAACGTCACGAGCCGGAAAGGGTCGCTCGCGGCCAGCAACGTGAACGGGAAGGTAACGGCGGACGGACGGGTGGATGATTTGACGCTGGAATCGATTGCGGGGCCGGTGCTGATTACGGCGGATATTTTTGGCGACACGCGGCTGGCAAAGCTGGAAAAGGGGGCGACGATTCGCACCTCGCGGACGGAGTTGGAGCTGGCCAAGCTGGATGGGGAGCTGACGATGGATTCCGGCGACTTGCAGGGGGATGGATTGCAGGGGCCGCTCTCGCTCTCGACCAAGGCCAAGGATGTGAGTTTGCGGAATTTGAAGGGCGATGTTCATATCAGCGACGACCACGGCGATATCAGCCTGGAAAGCAATTCGGCGGCGGCACTGGGCAATTTGGACCTGACGACGCATCATGGCGACGTGCACCTGCGGCTGCCGGCGAAGGCGAATTTCCAGTATCAGGTGGTGACCCGGCACGGCGACATTTCGACGGATTTCGAGAGCGTGCGGGCAGAGAACCATACCGGGGCTTCGACCGCGACAGGGACGGTGGGCAAAGGCGGAGTGAAGATCAATGTCACGTCGGATACGGGCGATATCGAGATCAGCAAGGCCTCGAACGCTCCGGAGACGGAGCCGGGGCCTCCGGCAAAGCCACCGAAGCCGGGCAAGCCGGGGAATAAGGTGGGCGATGTCGAGGTGATGTAGGGTTAGCCAAGAAGCGTGTATTTCTCGGCAGCAGAGTGGAATGAAAGCTGGAATGAGAATCCGGAGAGCCTGGGCGGATAAAGCCAGACTCTCCGGTTTGCTTTGCGGATAAGTTGTTGATGGGGAAAGCGCTTGCCTTACATCAACCGAAGTTGATGGGATGCTTTCCGAGCCAATGGGAGTCACGGGTGGTGCCGATCTTGCGCATGGCTCCGCGGGCGATTCCGGAGGATAGTTCGCGGGTCTCCCAAGCGACCCCGGCGGTGAAGCCGACGAAGCCGCCGACGACTCCCATGGCGACGACGGCGGCGGTGTTTGGCTTGCGACGCTGGACCAGCAGACCGCAGAGCGCACCGACGCCGGCACCCATCACGGTCGGAGCCCAGGAGGCGCGTGCGGATCGCGAGAGGAGCTCGCCGACAGGCTTTTCCTGGAGAAGTGAATCCGCTGCGGTACGTGCCCCCTGCCATCCGGAGTCCGCGAGATCGCGCCCATATTCCAATTCCGACTTCAGCCAATCACCGATTTTCATTGCCAACCATCCTAATTAGGCTGCTTAAGAGTTCGGTACCAATGAGATTTGATAGTAACTCTGACCGGGCGAAAGCGAAAGCAAACATACGCACGGGAAGATCGCTTTTTCACCGAGAGGAACCTTTGCAGGATTGGGATGTTCGCGTGAGTGCGATCTAGAGAGTTCTGGAAGAGGTGTGTTGCGCGGAGCGGAAAAAACCCCGGCCAGTGTGGAGAGGCCGGGGTCTGGGAGCGAACGCCAGGGGCTAGGGCTGCTGAGCCAACAACATTCCCTGGTAGAGGCTTGAGGAATCGGTGGAGAAGATGTAGATGGTGCTGGGGTCGACGGTGTAGAAGGCGACGGGGACGGTGCCGATGAATCCGGTGCTACGCCCAAAAGTGGGATCGATGGAGTAACTGCCGGTAGTCGGATTGTCGATGCCGAGGCCATTATTGTCGGTTTGTGAATCGATGGTGCCGGTGAGGTTGCCGAGGCCATTGGAGAGGAAGTTTCCGGTGGACTCGACATCGCCGAGGCTGCTGCTGGCGCCGGAGAGATTCTCGGCGTAGTTGCCAGTGACGTTGGCGGTGTTGAGATTGATGGTCTGGCCGCGCATGGTGCCCGTCTGCAACAGGGTGGAACTGGTGGTGAGAAGCGTGGACTGCGAGGGCGAAACCTGCCAGCCTACTAATCCCAAGCTGGTAGTGATGGCGGAGTAGTTCAGGTTGGCTTGCCAGCGGCCAGTAGCGGCGGCGGCGAAGCTTCCGGAGAAGCTGGTGTCGGTAAGTAGACTACCCGCGTCGTTGTAGTCGGCGAAGCCGTTGGCGATACTGGCGCCGCTGAGCGTAAAGCGTCCGGTCTCGATCGCCGGATTGCCGCTGCTGTCAGTGCCGGAGATGTTGAAGACCTGGTTGGTGGATGTAAATGTGCCGTTCACGCCGGTGGCCTGCTGGTCGGCATAGCCGTGGAGGAAGAACTTGTTGTCGGTGCTGATCAACTCCAGACGGCTGGGCGAGACGCAGTAGACGATGAAGTTGTGGGCTGCCTGAGCGGTGGAGGTGTTCGGGGTGGCGTAGGCGGCGGTGCCGCGGCCGGTGGAAGTGAGGCTGTAGGTGCCGGTGGAGATGGCGAGCGATCCGTTGAGATCGAAGCTGCCAGCATCGTTTTCGTCGATGGTGCCGGCGATGCCGTTGCCGCCAAAGGTGAGTCCGCCGACGGCTCCGTAGGGAAGTTTGCCGGTGTCTTCGCCATCAAGACGGATGACGTAGTTCCCGGCGAGGGTGGTGGGGACGGTGGTGGCCTGCGCTTCGATTCTGCCGGTGGCGTCGACGATGACGTTGTTGGAGGTGGTGCCGTTCTGGAAGAGTTTGCCAGCCGAGGGGGATTCGAGGACAAAGCGGTAGATGACCTGGCCGGAGCCGCCGTTGAGGATCAACTGGCCGCGCCCATCCTGATTGACGCTGTAGGTTCCGGTAATCGATTCGCCTAAGGTCTGTCCGCCACCGTCGTTGACGGTGTCACGGGTTCCGGAGACGACATTGCCATTGCCATCGGTTTTGAAGACTCCGGCCACGGCGAAGGCGTTGTTGGCAGTGAAGCCGTTGGCGGCGAGGACGTAGTTCCCGTTGAGGCTGGCGTTGGAGAAGCCGGCGCTGTTTCCGCCCGAGGGTGCCGGGGGAACGGAGATGGAGTTGGATGATCCTCCACCGCAGGCGACGAGGGCTGCCAGAGAAACGATGCTGAGCAGGGTGAGAAGGATTTTGCGCATAGGGATACCCATTTGGAGAGAAATCTCCGCTGAGTTGTAAACACCTGGGCGGAAGGAAAGTTGTGCAATAAAATTAAGAAATGAACAGTTCATTGGTTACGTTTCCGCCCACGGCGCTGAGCAAGGAGCTGTACCTGATCGGTTTCCGTATGGACCCGGATGCGGAAGGTCCGCAGTTTTACACGCTGATTGGGTCCGAGGGGGAGAACGAACGGCCGATTACCAAAGGCGACCGGATACTGTTCTTCCGCAGGCCGGGAGACGCTTTGAAGGCGTTGAGCGCGAGCGACAATGGGTTCAGCGAGGTGCGTCCGGTGCCGACGGATTTGGAGTTGCTGTGCGACATCAGCGAGGCGCTCTACGTTACCAATCAGGCGGCAGAGGACGGAGATGGATTGCTGTTCGAGCTGATCGCAGTGTTCGACGACCTGCTGCGGGCGGTGAAGCTGAATGTTCCCGCCGCGTACACGACAGTGCTGGCGACGATGGCCGAACGGCTGGGCGAGACTCCGGAGTTTGCGAGCTTTCTGGCGGAGAGCGGGTTGACCCGGGAGACGCTGGAAGATGCTCTGCTATGGTGCGTAGGGGCCGTGGCCGTAAAGAGCAGTTGGGTGGGATAAGAGGCGAGCGTCGGTGCGATTTCCGTTCCGGGATCGGTGGATAGACGCCCTGTAGTCGACGGGTATTTTCCCAATAATCGCTTTCGTTCAGCATATGCTTTGTCTTGGACAAGTTGCTGACTGTAGCGTCTTCGCCGGCTGAGCAAACCATGAGGTCAAAATGATTCCGGAAAAAGTACTGGAAATTATGAAACAGGATGGAGTGGTTGCAATTGCAACCTTAGGAAAAGATGGACCGCACATGGTCAATACCTGGAATAGCTATTTACGGGCCACCGAAGATGGGCGTCTGTTGATTCCTGCCGGTTACATGCATCGTACTGAGGCAAACGTAGCTTTCAATCCGGAGGTTTTAATCACCTTGGGGAGCAGCAAGATCAGAGGCCTTCATGGACCGGGTACAGGTTTCCTGATCAAGGGGAGGGCCGCATTTGTGACTTCTGGTCCGGATTTTGATCTTCTAAAGGAAAAATTCAAATGGCTGCGCGCCACGATGGTCGTTACCATTGAGTCTGCCACTCAGACGATTTGAGTCGGAACAGAGCGTCCATCCCAATCTGTATACAACGTCAACAGCCCCACGTAAGCCAGATGGGGATTTATTCGGGCCACGCGCCTTCTGGTCCTTCTGGCGACTGGGCACGTTCGTGTTCTTGGCTCCAGAGCTCGTTGCTTACCCTTAGTTCTACTGCGGCTCACCTAGACCGAAAAACCTAGCTTCCCTAAGGTGTTCAGCCGGGGCATTTGGCCTCCAGGCTCGCCCACAGTAGTCAGATGAAGAAGCTTCTTTTCGGCATACTCACGTTTTGCCTGTCTCTCAGCGTGGCTTGCGGTAGTGGCGCTAAAGCTAGCCAGACTGGCCAGCCGAGCTCACCAGCGACGACAGCGCCAACGGCACCACCCGCAACCACGACAGCACCAACCACGACAGCACCAACCACAACAGCGCCAACCACAACCGAACCAACCACTACGACAGCGACGCCCACCGGCGCACTTCCCACGCCTCCCTCGACGGCAATGGTCTTTAGCAACATTGAACAGATGGCCACCGGATGGAGCTCTTGCGACACGGCGGCGTGCGCTGGCGGCACTGGCGAAGGTACCTACTGGCAGGCATTCGATCAGTCGTCGCCTTCGCTCAGCGGCCGCAGCATGGAGATCTACCAGGATGGCAGCTACAGCAACGCCCTCTGGACCCGCAAAATGGGTGCCAACGACGCCGCGACGAGTTTTCTGTGGGACTTCTACGTGCAGCTTGACAGTGCCTCTGTAGACGCGGGGCAGGCCCTCGAATATGACGCTTTTCAGTTCGTGGGCGGCTACAACTACATGATGGGCACGGAGTGCAACTACGCGGCCGGCGTGTGGGATACCTGGAACGAATCCGCCGGGCAATGGCTACACACTACCATCCCCTGCACGAAGTTCGCGGCCGGAAGCTGGCACCATATTCAGTGGTATATGACCGACGACCATACGAATCACACTTACACCTATAAAACGCTTGTGGTTGACGGTGTGGTGTACAACCTGAACCAGACGCAGCCCGCGAAAAACCTTGGTTCTGGTTGGACCGATAATGCCGGAGTGCAGTGGCAGCTCGACGTGAACGCCAGCGGCACTGGCTATCCTGAGTGGGTCGACAACGCGACGTTCAGCATCTGGTAAGTCGCAAGCGGCTGACCGCCTAGGCTTCAACGATCCCATCTTCGCTTGCCAAAAAAAGCAAGCGGAGACATCCGGTTCTTGCCCGCGGGGCATCCGGCCGACTTGCCGCTGGGTTAGCGGCGGGTGGTGGCGATCTCGGGGGAGAGGCTCTTGGCTTGCGGCGGAAATTCCAGGTGGTCGCGAATGAGGCTCTCCTGGAGCTTGGCGAAGGCGTCCTCGGGGGAATCGACAAACTGGAAGAGGTTCACGTCCTCAGGGGCGATGGTTCCGGCGTCGGCGAGGAATTCGAGGTTGAGGACGCGTCGCCAGTATTGCTCTCCGTAGAGGAGCACGTTCATTTTTTTGGCGAGCTTTTCGGTTTGGGCCAGAGTCAGGATCTCGAAGAGTTCGTCGAGGGTTCCGAAGCCGCCGGGAAAGACCACCAGGGCTTTGGCGAGATAAGCGAACCAGAGCTTACGCATGAAGAAGTAGTGGAACTCGAAATTGAGCTCCGGAGTGATGTAGGGATTGGGCTCCTGCTCACAGGGAAGGGCGATGTTGAGGCCGATGGTCTTGCCTCCGGCCTCGTGCGCGCCCCGGTTGGCGGCCTCCATGATTCCCCCGCCTCCGCCAGTGGTGACGACGAAGCGATGACGCTTGCCGGGCAGGGTGAGGGTCCAATCGGTGAGCATGTGCGCAAGGCTGCGGGCAGCCTCGTAGTATTGGGCCATGTCGACGACACGCTGGGCGCGATAGGCTTGCTGCTCGTGCTCGGGCGCGGCTTCGGCAGAGCCGGGACTGGCGAGCAACTGGACGGCTTCCTCGGCGCTGCTGAGGCTGCGGAAGCGGGCGGAGCCGAAGAACACTACGGTGTCCTGAATTTTTTCGCGGCGGAAGCGGGCGAGGGGCTCGGTGTACTCGGCGAGGATGCGTAAGGGACGGCCATCGGGGCCCTTGAGGAAGGTTTCATTTTCGTAAGCCAGAGGGGCGCGCGGAGTTGTGGGTTTCGTTTGATCAGCCATAAAGATTCACTTGCCAGTAAAGCTATCGCAGATCGCGATAGTGTACGGCGTCCGAGACTCCCATCCAGACATCGACTAGACCGACACCGGAGATCAATCCACGGACAAAATTCTGATTGAGGACGAACTTCAGGGTAGGCCATCCGGCGAGCAGCGGGTTCTGGGTCCAGAGGCGGGTCCACGGGAGCGCCATGACCAGCATGCCAGCCCAGACGGCAATGGCGACCTCAATCACCAGTAATAGACGCTGGGTCCACACCGGGGGATGAGCGGCGGGGGGGACAGCCTGGCCGGGATTGGCGTCCGGTGCCGGAGTTTGTGAGGTCTGCTTCAGCGGTCCTACTTCCATCGTTGATTCGATGCGTGCCTGATTTCTGACGATTGGCATGGCTTGGCGTCTGAGGCTACCCGAATCCTGTTGCCTATCACGAACCTGATTCTACCCTGAAGACCGCAAAAGACAGAAACGGCGACGGGCGCAGGGCAGAAAAAAGGAAGCGGAGTCGCCCGAACTCTGTACCCGCATTCGCCAAAAGAAGGCGGATGTGGGCCACCGACTCAGACGGCGGAGCGCAATTCGTGGATACGGGAGGCAACGTCGCGGTAGTCGATGTTGGTGCCATAGACCTCCATAAAGCGATCGAGCGCCTCACGTTTCATTCCAGCAGCGGCGTAGGCGCTGGCCAGTTCGTAATTGACGGCGGTGTGCGACTCCTCGTCGGGCGCTGCCTCCAAGGCACGGAGGAACCACTTGAACGAGGCTTCCGGCACGGACTTCTCGACAAAGCAGGTGGCGAGCCAGATATAAGCCTCCTGGGTGCGGGCGGGGCTCAATCCCTGTCCGGCCAGTCGGCACACCTTTTGCAACTCACCGATGGCCTCATCGAGCAAACCCATCTCGCGGAAGGCGATGCCGAGATTGAAGTGAGTTTCCGGATCGTTATCGTCGTTCTCCGGCATGGCCAGTTCGCGCTCGAAGTCCTGGAGGAGATCGCCAAAGACGCTGGGTGTGGACGCCGGGACCGGGTCGGCAATGGGGTCGGCGACGGATTCGGCTGCAGCCGCCATGTAGGGCACGAGATTCTGCTCGCTGAGGGGTGGAAGGGGCAGGAAGAGATCGGTTCCGCCGGGAGCGAAGGCGCTGGCCGGAGCTGCCGTGGGCTCGGCGGGCGGTGGGACGTTATTGGCAACCCAGGGCGCGGCATTAGTCGTGACAACGGGCTGGGGCTCGGGCGAAGCAGAGGGCGGCGGAGAGGGTTCGCGGCGAGGCTGCTGAGCGGGAACGAAGCTGTCGCCCAGCTCGAAATCCAACTCGGCGGCTAAAGAGCTGAGAGTGGGCGCGGGAGCTGGAGGAGGGAGCGGTGACGGCTCGACGGCTGGAGTGGGCGAAGACAGATCACCACTGACTTCAATGACTTCGACGGGAGCGTAAGGCGTCTGCGCCGGGAGGTCGACGGGAGCGGGGCTGGGCCGGCCTTGGCGCAACTCGGCGCGAAACGCGGGCAGGTCATGGTGCAGGGGGCTGGCGGCGGCAAGCCGGGAGATTGCGGTCTCGGCCTGAGCCCAGATCTGCTGGGCAAGGCAGAAGCGCACCTCCTCGATCAGCTCCGGAACGTCTTCCGTGGATTCGACCGGAGAAACAGGCGGCGCGGCCGCGGAGGGAGACGGCGGGGCGGCGGTATCATGCCAGACGGCTTCCCACTCGGCGGAGAGATCGATTTCTTCGGCACTGCCGGTTGTGTCCTCATCAGTGGGCGAAAGATCGAAATCGCGGGCGGTGAACTCGCCGTTTTTGGCCTCCCAGGTGGTGGTCTGGCTGGTACCAGCGCGCTGGGCGTAATAGCCGGCAGCCTCGGTCTCTCCAAGGCTTTCCAGGACGCGGTGCATGGTGCCGTAGCAACTTGCGGCCTTGGTGGATTCACCCTCCTGGCCGTAGAGCAGGCCGAGGGTGCGATTGAGGCGCAGATCCTCGGGGGCACTCTGCAAGGCAAGCTCCAAGGCATTGATTCCACTCTTCTTGGAGGAGAATGACTCGCAGAGTTCAGCTTCGGTGAGGGCGGCGGTGATGACCTCCTCGACCTGCGGCGAGTAATTCTGCGTGGGCAGAGTGGGTTCATTGCCGGAGAGGAACTCTTCGAGGGTGCGGGGCTCATCGAGCTTGGCTCCAGGAATTGGAGCAGGTGTGTCCGGAGCGAGGCGGGTGCAGACCTGGCGATACGCTTGAAGATGGGCGGCGTTCTCCGGCTCCAGTTCGATGAGCTCCTTGTAGGCGTCGCGAGCGCGCTCAAGCTGGCCGCTTTGCACACAGGCGTGAGCTTCGAGTTCGAGGATCTCGGCGATCATGGAGGTTTCGCCGGCGCACTGGAAGAGACGATAGAGGATCTGTAGCGCCTCGGGATTCGTGCGTACTTTGGAGATGGCACCGTGCAGATGGGCCATCACCTCCTCTTTATCGTGGGCGAGGAGTTCGGTGGAAAACTCGTTGTAGAGGTTGAGCGCGGCGGGGGTGTCGTTTTCCTTGTAGAGGCGCGACGCTACCTTCAACACGCCATCGGCATCGTGGTGCACGGTCATCAACTTGCGGCCGACCGGCAGGGCTTCGTCAAGTTTGCCAAGGTTTAAGTAGGCGGAGAGGAGATTGCGCAGGCCGTCGACCCGGGAGTCGAGATCGGGGATGGCTTCGTAGAGTTCGGCAGCCTTTTCGGAGTTTCCCAACTCGAAGGTGACCTGGGCGCGGAGCTCCTGAGCTCGCAGGTTGGTGCGGTCGAGTGCGATGAGGCGTTCGAGAATCTTCTGCGCGGGCTCGAGGGCATGGCGTTCGACGAGGGTGGAGGCGGTCTGAGCCAGCATTTGCTTGGCTTCGTCCTTCTGACCGCTGGTATTCATGAGGTCGGCGGTGCGGGTAATCACCTGCACATTTTCCGGGTCGAACAGGACAAGCTGCTTGAGCAGGCGGAGGGTTTCCTTGGACTGGCCCTTGCGGGTATAGACCTCGGCGGCCTGGAGCAGGGCGGAGCGGGCATCACTGACCAGTCCCTGCTTGCGGTAGAGCTCGGCGAGCTTTTCCATGGCCGCCAGATCGTTGCTATCGAGCTTGACGATCTTCTTATACATCGCGATCGATTTCAGCAGGGTGCCGTCGGCGGCGTAGGCTTCCGCGATGACACGGAAGCGTTCGATGGCCTCTTTGTTCTGGCCGAGGCGGGAATAGATATCGCCCACGGTATTGAGGATGGCGAGATCGCGAGGTTCAACCTGCAGAATCTTGCCGTATTCGGAGATGGCGTTTGGCAGCTTATTCTGCTGTAAATATCGTTCGGCTTTTGCCCGCGATTTTTCTTTGCTGTAACCGAATCCGAACATGATTGCACTCCAAGCGCATGCAGCGGCAGCGGACCGCGACCTGGAAACCGTAGAAGCAGGGATCGACCCGTGTATTTTGCTAACGTAACACAGCTTCCCCGCGGCGGAAACCACCCAAAGCACCGAGGCGGCGGATTTGGGGGACATGTCCCACTGGGGAACCTGATAAGTGAACGATTGACAGCGTAAGACGGCGTCGTTAGGGTTAGGGCTTGTTTACCCAATGAAAGCCGTGGGAACCTTATCGCAAGCGGTTACGTATTCGATAGTGGTGGGCGCTGCCCAGGTTTGGAGACCGATGCGCGGAATCAGGCTGAAGGAACCGGCGATGATTGCGCTGGAAACGATGCTCTCGCACAAGCTGCGCTCGTTTCTGATGCTGCTCGGCGTGATTCTCTCGGTATCCACCCTGATTTTGGTGGTGGCCCTGATCAACGGCACCAACACATTTATTGCCGATCGGGTGGCGAATATGGGCAACGGCGTATTCTTGGTCGCGCGCTACGGGATTATCAACAGCCGGGAAGATTTTGTGAAAGCGGTGCGGCGCAACAAGCAGCTCAGCTACGACGACTTTGTGGCGCTGCGCGATGGACTGAAGCTGCCGAAAAACGTGGGGTTGGAGTGCCGATTCACCGATACGGCACGGCACGACGCGAAGAGCTCCGAGGATGTTTCGGTGCGTGGGGTGACGGCGAACATCGGCGAAATGGATATCGAGGAGGTGGCGCGCGGCCGCTACATCAGCGATAACGACAACGAACACCGCAGTTTGACAGCGATGATCGGAGATGAGCTGGTTAAGAAGTTGTTCCCCAACACGGACCCCATGGGCAAGACGGTGACGGTGCGGGGCTACGAGTTTGAGGTTGTCGGGATCGCAAAGCCAATTGGGAACGTGATGGGGCAGCCGCAGGACAACTTTATTTATATCCCGGTGGACACCTGGTTCAAGCTCAACGGCACACACTCGGACGACTTTGCCATCAACATCCAGGCACGCGGGCCGGAGTACATGGAGCAGACCAAGGACGAGGCGCGGGCGATGATGCGGGCGCGGCGGCACCTGGCACCGAACGAAGACGATAACTTTGGACTGTTTGGCGCCGATAATCTGATGGAGCTATGGAAGAATTTGACCGGAACGCTGGCGGGGGCGATGGTGGGATTTGTCTCCATCTTTCTGGTGATCGGCGGCGTGGTGATCATGAACGTGATGCTGGCCAGCGTGACCGAACGCACGCGTGAGATTGGCATCCGCAAATCGCTGGGGGCGCGCACCACGGATATCCTGAGCCAGTTTCTGGTGGAGGCATCGGTGATGAGCGCGATGGGCGGAGTGATGGGAATTCTGGTGGCGTGGGTTCTGGCGATGATTCTGGACAAGACGACGCCGCTGCCGATGTCGGTACCGCTGTCGGCAGTTCTGGTGGCGATCACGGTGTCCACCGCGGTGGGGCTGTTCTTCGGGGTGTATCCGGCGCGCAAGGCGGCACGGTTGAACCCGATTGAAGCGCTACGGGCGGAGTGAAGGCGATGGTTTCGATCCAGGATGACACCACGAGGGGAACACGAGTGAACTCGAAGCGCAGGTATTTCTCCTTTGGCGAAAGCGCGCGGCTGGCATTTGAAACGCTACTGGCAAATAAACTGCGCTCGGCGTTGACGGTGCTGGGAGTGTTCATTGCGGTGGTGGTGCTGGTGATGGTCTTCTCCATCATGTACGGGGTGGATGCGGATTTGCGCGCGCAACTGGAACAGTACGGCACCAACACGCTGTTTGTTTATAAGTTCGAACCGGGAATCCAACTGCGCCAGTTGCCGCAGGAATTGCGCATGCGCAAGCCTTTGAAGTATGAGGACGCGGAGGCGATCCGCGAGGAAGCACCGTCGGTAAAAGAAGTCTGCGTGGAACTGGACCCGACGAGCTTTGTTCCGGGAACGCCGGCCTTTATTCCCACGGCACGCTACAACGGTAAGGAAGTTCTGGCAGTGAACTTCGAGGGGGTGACGCCCTCGTTTCAGACGGTGCAGAACTCGCGCATGGAGCAGGGGAGATTCCTGACCGAGAGCGAAAATAGCCATCGGCTGGATGTTGCGGTGATTGGACACGATCTGGCGGAGACGCTGTTTCCGGCGAAGGACGCCATCGGCAAGGATTTGCAAGTCACCGGAATGACGTTCCGGATTATTGGTGTGATTGAGAAGAGCAAAGGGGTATTCCTGCGGGACAACTCGGCCGACAAACAGGTGTTCATCCCCTACCTCTCCTACCTGAAACACCGGCCGCAGGATAAGGAAAACTTCATCACGGCACTGGCGGCGGAGGGTAAGAAGTCGCAGGCGACGGACGAGATCACGGGGATTCTGCGGCGCCGGCGGGGCGATGGCTTCAACAAACCGGACAGCTTTGGGATCTCCTCGGCGGAGGCGATTTCCAATCAGTTCCGCAGCATCATGGGATCGATTGCACTGCTGACGATTGCGGTGGCATCGGTGGGAATGCTGGTAGGCGGAGTCGGGGTGATGAACATCATGCTGATGTCGGTGACCGAGCGCACCCACGAGATTGGCGTGCGCAAGGCGATTGGCGCACGCAGCAAGGACGTGGTGCGACAGTTCCTGGTGGAGGCCGTGGTGCTGACCGGCACAGCGGGGATTGCGGCAGTGGTCTTCTGCCTGGCGCTGATCGCCGTGCTTAATGTCGCGCTACCGCAGGTGCCCGCGGCAGTTCCGGGCTGGGTGATTCCAGCGGCGGTGGCGGCAGCAATGAGCGTGGGGCTGTTCTTTGGAATTTATCCGGCGGCCAAGGCGGCCAAACTGGACCCGGTGGAAGCTCTGCGCTATGAATAGTCAGCGGAAGCGGCGCTTCCGCGAAGCTTCTCTGATCTTGGGGTTTTCATTGGACCAGGTGGATGGTACGGCGTGCGGGGCGGCGGCGCTCGTGCATCTCGCGGGACATTTGCTTGATGTGTGCGGGAGAGAGCCATTCCGTAATGGCGGGAAACACCACGGTCTCCTCCAGGCAGAGGTGGGCGGCGAAGATCTGGTTGAGGGCCTGGGTGACATGATCGAGACGGTGCGAGAGGAAGGGCAGATGGTGGGGCTGGCGGCCGAGGGAAGCGCACAGGGGCAACAATTCGGTCAGCAGTTCGTGGATTGCTTTGTGCTGCTCGACCATGGTTTCAGCAGCTTCCCGCACCAGTCCGCCGGGCGGCAGAGCCGCGTGCAGACGCAAGAACAGCGATTCATTCTCATCGGCCTCATGCAGCGGCAGGGCATCGCTGAAGTGGCGAAGGATGGAGGTGGCGGCCTGGGCGATTTCCTGGTGTGGCGCGTTTTCGGCATCAGCCAAGGTTCGGCTCAACTGCATGAAGTGGCGGGTGCGGGCGTGGCAGCCGAGCAGCATTTCAAGGGGAGTGGCGGAGGCCGACAGGTTCGCGGAATCATTGCCGGAAATTCTGATGAATCTCATCTCTTTACTGTCTAACCTTGGGGCGGGAGTTGTCGAGGACAAGCGTCACAAACTAAATGTCTTTTTTACTCAGTGACTTAGCTTTTTTCGATAAATTCAGGTATACACATTAAAAGATAGAGTGCTACAATGCTCACGCTTTTGATTTGGAAGGACGCAAGCGGTAGAGGCGCCCTGAGAGCGAGAAACTAAGCGCTGCTCCGGAATACGTATCTGCAGACGAAATCCCTCCGATTCACTCAGCCTGATTTCAATTCACGAAGGAACACGTAACACCATGGAACAAGGAATCGTTAAGTGGTTCAATGACGCGAAGGGCTTTGGTTTCATCAGCCGCCAGAATGGCGAAGATGTTTTCGTTCACTTCTCGGCTATTCAAACGAATGGCTTCCGGAGTCTCAAGGAAGGCCAGGCGGTGCAGTTCAACGTTGTCAAAGGACCCAAGGGCTGGCAGGCAGAGAACGTGACGGCGGTTTAGTTTTTTCGCATCTGAAAAAGCTTTAGGAAAGGGCAGCCATCCCGGCTGCCCTTTTGCTGTTGCACACCCTGAGTACATGTCCTGAGTAATCTTGCGTTGCGCCCAAAATCTACGTACCATAGCTTTCCATCCGTCGAATAGTGGTGATGCGTGCAGGCGGCGAGGCTGGATGAATCCGCTCGGTTGCCGTGTTGGAGATTGCATTGAAGAAGAGTCTGCTGAGGCAATGTACGGAAGCGAATCGCGAGCTCTGGCTCCTGCTTTCGTTGTTTGTGATCGCCGCACTGTGTAATTTTCTGATTGCCAACCGCGGCATGCTGCTCAGCTTCTATACCTTTCCGACCTTGTTCTCCGCGTACTACTATGGACGGCGTCACGCGACCCTGACGGCGCTGGCCAGCGTCTTGCTGGCGGTGCTGATCACGTTTCTGAACCCAAACCTGTTCGGGCATCAGACAGAGGTGCTCGGTGTACAGAAGTGGTGCGACATCGGAGTGTGGGGCGGGTCACTGATTCTGACGGGCTTCGCCATGGGCACGCTGTACGACCGCAACGCGGCCCGGATGCGCGAGTTACGGGAGACCTATCACGGTGTGCTGATGATTCTGCGGCACTTCATTTCAAAGGATACTTACACCCAGAACCACTCGTATCGGGTCTCGATTTATGCGGCGCGGATGGCGGCGGAGATGGGCTTCGACGACGAACGCATTGAAGATGTGCGGGCCGCCGCACTGCTGCACGATATCGGGAAACTGGACATCAGCCGGGAGATTTTATACAAAGCGGCGCGACTGAACCCGACGGAGTACCAGGAGATGCGCGAACACGTGTCGCGCGGGGCGGCCCTGCTGGAACCTGTAGGCGGTTCACTGCGCCGGGTGCTGCCCATCATCCTGACGCATCACGACCGTTTCGATGGCTCCGGCTACAGCGATCGCGCAGGGGAGGAGATTCCGCTCGAAGCCCGCATCCTCTCAGTGGCCGACGCCTACGATGCGATTACCAGCGATCGCCCGTATCGCAAGGGGAGTACCGCGTACGAGGCGCGCGAAATCCTGGAGCGCGGAGCAGGACACGATTTTGATCCCGACGTGGTCGCCGCCTTTGTCCGCGCCTTCCGCAAACAACAGATGGACATTCCCGACCTGGTGGTTTAGCGCGGGTGAAGGCTGGAACTGGCGATCTGCATCGGTGGTGATTGGCGCGAGTTAGCTCATTGCGGAGAGTTGTGGATGGTCGTAGATCCCTCTCACATCCAACCTGAATGATTCCGTACAGGTGATCCCATTCCGGAAAACTAGAAAAATATCCGGAAACCAAGGGCAAGCGAAGTGATCTTCGTTCGCCCCTGGTCTCCGGTATGGTATGGCACTAGCAGCCTGACTTAGGCTTTGGCGCCTTTCGCTTTCAGTTCCAGAGCCGCCTTGATTCTTTCAGGAATCGCGGGAACCCGGAATACACGAGCGCCGACAGCGCTGTAAATGGCGTTGCAACACGCCGGGTGAACGGAGGTTAGCGTGACTTCGCCGCAACCAGCCTGTCCCAGGAGACCCGCTGGACGCGGAGTTTCAAGGTACAGCAGTTCAAAGTCGTCGGGAACGTCGTTCGGGTAGGGGATACCGCACTTGTTCAAGTTGATGTGCACCTTCAGGTCGTCGAAGTCCTCGGTGAGCCCAAGGCCCATGCCTTGCGCAATGCCGCCGTAGTTCTGACCATCGACCGTAGTGCGGTTGATGATCGTGCCTACGTCGAGGGCCGAAGTGAGCCTGACGCACTTCGTATGGTAGTTCTTCAGGTCTACCACCACTTCGACGATGAAGGTACCGTACATGTAGACCGGGAACGGATCGCCCTGGGCGGTGGATTCACTGCAAGCCGTACAGGCAGCGGCAACCCACTTGCCGTCATAACGCAAAGGAAGATTCTGGGCCTTCATTTCGTCGTACGTGCGATACGTGCCGTCGTCCTTCTTCATCGCCTGCACCAGCATCCGGCAGGCCACCACCATCGCGTTGCCGCTGAACACGTTGGAACGGCTGCCGCCCGAAGGACCGGAATTCGGGTTGCGCGTATCGTTCATGTCCAGTTGGATCTGCGACGGTTTGATGCCCATTGGACGTAGGGCTTCGTGGGCAAAGGTGAGCGTGCTGAGATCCGAACCCTGGCCGTGATCCTGCCAGGCGTTGTAGACCCTCACGTCACCGTTGGGGAGCAATTCCGCCGCTGCTTCGGAGGCATCCGGACCGTCGAGACCGCTGCCGTAGATGCCCAGAGCGAAGCCGATACCATAGGCTTTGCCCGGAACATTGTAGGCGGCCTTGCGCTTCTTCGCCTCTTCCCACTTCGGTTGCATCATCTTGAGCAGCGGTTCCATGCTGAACACTTCCGGAACCTGACCGGTCGGAGTGGTGACATCTGTGCCAGCCTTGTAGCAGTTTCTCAAGCGCAGTTCGATCGGATCGACGCCCATCTTTTCGGCAGCCATATCCATGGCGATTTCGCCATTCAGGAATGCCTGCGGAGAGCCGTATCCACGGAACGCCGAACCCCAACCGTGGTTGGTGGCAACCGTGTAGCCCTTGGCGCGAATGTTCCGGACGTCATAGCCGGCGCCCATGAACTGGGCCTGACGAGCGGTCACCAAGTCACCGAATTCGGAGTACGGACCGTGATCGAGCCACCAGTCATATTCCAGCGCGATGATCTTGCCGTCCTTGTCGAAGCCCCACTTGGCCTTCACTTCGGCTGGCGACCGTTTGCCGGTGTAGGTGATGTTCTGGAACTGGTCATAAACCAGGGAAACCGGTTTGCCGCCGGTCGCCAGGCAAGCCACGCCCAACAGAGCTTCCATGGTCGGGCTGAACTTGTAGCCGAAGGTGCCGCCGGTGGGGTTCTGGATGATGCGCAACTTCTCGGGAGGAACACCGATGCCGGGGCAGATCATGGCATGGTGCAGGTGCAGGCCGATGCTCTTGGAGAGAATGGTCAGGGTGCCGTCCTCTTCCATGAACGCTTCGCCGCAATCCGGCTCTAGGTGAAGATGGGGCTGACGGCTGCAATAGGTTGTCAGCTCGACGGTGTGAGCTGCCTTCTCCAGCAGCGGCTTGGTGTCTTCGCCCTTCACGACGCCCTGCTCATAATAAGCATTCGGCACGCCGGGAT
>CAZLZA010000036.1:0-45272 GCA_964563875.1 uncultured Acidobacteriaceae bacterium | reverse complement strand
ATGCCTCCGTTCCTGGCGATCAACACGACCGCTGGCACGGCGAGCGAAATGACCCGCTTCTGCATCATCACCAATTCCGACACCCACGTGAAGATGGCCATTGTTGACTGGCGCGTAACTCCTAACGTCGCCATCAATGATCCTCTCCTGATGGTCGGCATGCCGCCGGCTCTGACGGCTGCTACCGGTATGGACGCTCTGACCCACGCGGTCGAGGCCTATGTTTCGACGATCGCCAACCCGATCACCGATGCCTGCGCCCTGATGGCGATCAAGCTGATTGCCGAGTACCTGCGTCCGGCCGTTGCCAATGGCACGAACCTCGAAGCGCGCGACAAGATGGCCTATGCCGAGTTCCTGGCCGGAATGGCGTTCAACAACGCCAGCCTGGGCTATGTACACGCAATGGCGCACCAGCTGGGCGGCTTCTACAACCTGCCGCACGGCGTTTGCAATGCCATCCTGCTGCCGGAAGTTTCCGCCTACAACAAGATCGCATGTCCGCAGCGTTTTGCTGACATCGCGGTTGCGATGGGCGAGAAGATTGCCGGTCTGGCTCCGGTTGACGCTGCTGACGTGGCCATCGCTGCGATCCGCAAGCTGTCGAAGGATGTGGGCATCCCCTCTGGCCTGTCTGAGCTGGGCGTGAAGGAAGCCGATTTCGAAGTCATGGCGACCAACGCAAAGAAGGACGCTTGCCAGTTCACCAACCCCCGTCTTGCCAACCTCCAGCAGGTAATGGGCATCTTCGGCGCCGCCATGGGAACCTGTGCCAAGGCTGCGAAAGCATAGTTGTAGCTCACAAAGGTAGCGTTCAAAAAAGGGAAGGTTCGGCGGAAACGCCGAACCTTCTTTTTTGCCATCCCCATCGGCTCACCCAACCCTGCCGGAATTTACATTACTCGCACCAACAGGCAGGTAATGTTGTCGCTTCCACCCGCCTCATTGGCCGAGGCGGTCAATGCCTCGCAAGCCGCCGCCAGCGACAAAGATTCGGCAACCATGGTCAAAATCCGCTCATCGGAGAGATGACGGGTCAGACCGTCGCTGCACAGTAGCAGTGTGTCCTGCTTCGCCAGCGCCCATTCCGCCAGCTCCGCTTCCACCGTGTCCGCTACTCCAAGCGCCCGCGTGATGATGTTCTGCAAAGGCGATTGCGCGGCCTGCTCAGGCGTCAAAAGACCTCGACGCACCTGCTCCATCACCAGCGAGTGGTCGTTTGTAAGCTGTTCAATCGTGTTGCCGCGGAGACGATAGATGCGGCTGTCCCCGGCGTGTGCGATGGCCAGATTGTCGCCTCGAACCAGGGCCGCCACAATCGTAGTTCCCATGCCGTTTTTCTCGGAGTCCGCAGCAATCGCATGACGAATCGCCAGATTCGCCGCCTGCAAAGCGTTGCCCAGAGCCTTGGCGCCGGCCGAAACCGCGGCGAGCGATTCGGTCGCCGGGTATTCGCCTTTCTCCGCCGCCTGACGAAAGAAGGCGAGCACACTACGGACGCCAAGTTCGCTGGCCACCTCACCGGCGGCCTCGCCCCCCATGCCATCGCACAATACGAAAATGCCCAGCCCCGCGTCGTAGCCGAAACAATCCTCGTTGTTCGTACGCACCCGGCCGATATCGGTCTTTCCGGCAACTTCCATTGGCAGGCTTCGCAATCCGGCATCCCGGGAAATCTTCCGCTTGCTTCCTGATGAAACCATTGTGCCTGCGATGCTTTCTTCCGTTCAATCCCAGCTATAGGACAAAACAATTTCCCTCGGCTTGTCAAATCTCTCCAAAAGGAGAGGAGTCCCCGCAGAGACTCCTCGCCTTCTTGCCCACCCGTGAATGCCGGGATTATTTGTAGGTGGCAGACGTGCGAACCAGATAATCGCGATGGGCGGCAGTGTCCACCATGGAATCAAATGCCGGGCCGACCAGCAGGTTCGTCTTCAAGGTTTCCCGTACCAACCCACTGCTCTTGTCCAGCCCTTCCGCGTTCGGCGTGATGTAAAAAATCCAGAACGCGCCCGGTGCTTCGGTGTGAATCGCCTCCGTGTCGATCTCATATTCCACAATCGTGCCGTCGGCAAGCAACTTCTCCAGCACCGGAACCAGCACGCTCTTGCTGAGCCTTTCCACCGCAATATCCGGTACGTCCGGCCTCAACCGGTAGTACGATCCGTGCGTGTACGCATCTTTCCACGATCCTGAATGCCAGTTGTAGTACCGGCTGACGAGAAGATTGTCCCAGTGGTTGCTGGCACTGGCCAGCAGCGGAGAAGTGGTCGAGCCGGACTTGTAGAACTGGTCCAGCACATTGAGCACCCCGGCCATTGACATCGCCGACCACCAGTCGTCGTGCGTGTCGCCATCGGGCTGATGAATCAGATTCACATCCGCGCCATACCCCACAATTGCTCCGCTGGCGAGCGCCTTTCCCAGTATTTCCCGGTCAGCCGCGTTCTCCTTTTCCCGTTCTGCCCACTGCCCGCGGGGAAATGTCCAGAACGAGACGTACGAATACATCGGTGGCTTCTCTTTGACCTCCGCCATCTGCGCCAGTCCGGGCAAGGCCCACAAGGCTGCCAGCGCCAGCGCGCACAACTCCGCAACAACTCTCCAGCTCTTTCTCTCCAGCATGCGTCTTTCCTCCGTACTCTAGCCAGATTGCTAGTGATGCCAGCTTGGAATTCGTAAGGTGAATCCGAGTTGTCCGCCCACCTTCGACTCCTCGCATGGTAGGACGGCGCGTAACCAGCATCCAACCTTGGCGAATGTGCGGACGCCACGCACTTTTCTTCTTTCCTTTGCTTCTGCTCGCCTTTCCCGGGTTACACTTCCGCAGCCGGTCTAGGTCTACCGGACCGCCGGGTGCCCCGCCTTCGACGCGCTCTTTTGTGCGGCTAAGGTGGGAATCGATACAGCCGGAGAGCGAAGATGACAAACTCAACCGATCCCCACAATTTGCAACGCTTTGTCGACGCGCAGAAGCCGGACTACGAGCAGGTATGTGCGGAATTACGTGCCGGCCACAAGCGAACCCATTGGATATGGTTCATCTTTCCCCAGATGAAAGGCCTGGGCAGGAGTGAAACCGCGAGCTACTACGGAATCGCTTCCCGCCCGGAAGCCGAAGCCTACCTGGCGCATCCGGTCCTGGGCCCACGACTCCGGGAGTGTACCCGGCTGGTCAACTTGGTCGAAGGCCGCTCCATCGACCAGATCTTCGGCTACCCCGACAATCTCAAATTTCGATCTTCCATGACCCTGTTCGCCGCCACCGCCGCTGACAATCAGATATTCGAGGATGCCCTCGAAAAGTACTTTGCCGGCGAGCCGGACCCGCGAACCATCGAGCTGCTCTGACTCCGCGAGCACGGTGTACTGACCATGGTGCCTTTCCGTGGGTGTCCATATAAGCCCGCATTTGGCTTATATGGGCTGTTGACGTTGCATCTGTTTCGGCTCTATTTCGGGATGGTGAGCTACTGGGCGCAGGTATTCGACCAGCATAGAAAGCACGCAATTGATCGGAAAGAAAGCGTTGTCGAGGAAAAGGTCGCTGCCTAGGCCGCCTGACTATGATGCTTTTCCGCGTCAGGCGATCTTCTGAACCCACTGACTCCGCCAGGCTGGTGCCTCGAAGGGATCAGCGAAGTATTGTGTCTCGTGCACAACCTTACCGTAGCGGAACTCCATAATACTCACGGTGTATGCTGACCGCTCCTGGTAGTTGATTGTGTATTCCGTAATCCAGAGATCACCTTGTCCGAGAATTCGCTTGACCTTGAAACCTGACGGCTTACCGGGATGATGACTTCGCAAGGCCTGTAAATTGCTTCGTCCGAGGATTCGCTCGCCTGATTGGGGATAGTCGCAAATGGCATTGTCAGCGTAAATATCGTGCTCGGCGTTCACATCGCCGGTCGCCGACGCACGCCAATGCGCATCCAGGGCCTCACGTATTTGCTCCTCTTGCATCGACTGCTCTGAGTGCTCTTCGGTTTCCATCTTGATCTACCTCGTGAAATGAATCCCGGGACGCCTGTCCGCCCCACTGCATTGAGCCTCTGTCCACCCCTGCATTGTTTTGCTTTCTACGTGCTGGCGGCAACTTTATGCTGCCACCTGTTGCATCGAAATGCTGTCACCGGCGCGTCTGGAGTAGGGCGCTCAATATTCAATGGATGCAAACAAGTCGGCCATCTCCACGCTGTTTACTAGTGAGTAATTTTCGCCTTGGCGATGAAGTGGCCCCTATCTAAGAACGTGGTATCTTCCTGGGGCAGCGTCAGAGGGCCAGACTTCCCGATTCCGGATAGGTGGATAAAAGGCCTGTAGTAGCCAACAACAGCTCTAATGAAGTGCTACCGCATTGTGCGACAAGAGCTTACGATGTGAGTCATGGGACTGGACGCTGTTGTTTATCGGAGCAAAGCTAACCTGCCGTTCGACGCTGATGCTGTCGGTGCAGTGCTAGACATATCAACAGGCGAGTATTACTTCGCCGACCCTGCCGTCGAACCTGCGCGTGAACGAGAGTTCCCACGGGAGACGCGCATCGCCGTTCATAAGAGAATCGGCAATATCGCTGCCGTGGCCGCGCTGAGAAATTCATGCGAGCGACTCCTAAACGGGGATTCGATAATACTTTCCAAGGTGCTGTATTCCGGAACCCATTGTGGCGATTCGGTACCGGTCTGTCTCATGTCGCAGCTTGAGGAAGAACTGACAGTGCTGCAACGCTACTCGGAAAACAATGCTGATGAAGCCCTGATGCAGTTTGTCGCCGATCTGCAAGACCTAGCGGCGGCGGCGAGCAGCCAAAGCAATCCAATCGTTTTTTAGGCAACGGAAAATCGCCCAGTACCTCACTATCCGTTTCTGGGAATTGTCTTGAGATCGCGGGGCAGGTGTTTGGTGTGGATGATAGGATGCCCAGTTATCTTTTGATAAACATTCCGCACGCTTCCGGCGTCGATGATGCCGTTGATCTCTGCATATTAAACGACTGGCATTCTTGTGCAGCCGGTGGCAGCATTAGGCTGCAGGTGGTGGCAACCTTGCTTTGCATTGAGTGGCAGAATTGATTGCCGCCAGCACTACGCACCGCCCGGGTTTTTAAAGTTTGATGCCCGGCCTAGAAAAAGGCATCCCGAAGTTGTCAAAAGTATCCTCAAACTCGGCTCATCGCCGGGTGTCCCGTCTTCGCTTGCCTCTTTTGGCAAGCAAAGGCGGGATCTATTGAAGCCGCCATTTCGGAGGGGTGTGTATCCCTATCTCTCGGACAAGCTCATGCTTACACCTTGGACAGTTCTTCAGAAAGTTTAATCCGACGACTCTGATTTGCATACAAATACGGGCAACCACGATTGCATAACCAATAACATTCCATGTCCCATTCATTACCTGACTAGTCAATCCTGTTGCCCTAAATGTTGTGCAAACACTCCAAAATCGCTCTTTTTCATCCGGTCGAAAATACGCAAAAACGTACTCTAAAATGCACAAATCCGCACGATGTGACCCGCAAAGTGCCCCAATCCGTACTTTGTCAAGCAAAACATTTTTCTAATTCCTCGTAAGCCTATGAGTCCACAACTAGATACAGTTCTGCACTCGCTGACGGTATCGCCCTCCGCCTTTGCTATTCTGAAGATAGATGGAACTCAGACAGCAGTAAGACATTCAAGCATGAACAGCATCTAACCCTTCTGTTTTCAAATTTTTGCCCGGAAATATAGGGGGGAGTGGTCTGGCATGAGCAAACTACGCATCGGAACTTCCGGCTGGGCCTATTCCTCATGGAAACCGGACTTCTATCCGCCCAAAACACCAGCCTCAAAGTTCTTAAGCTACTACGCAACGCAGCTCAACTGCGTCGAAGTGAATTACACTTTCCGCGCCCGTCCCTCACCCAAAACCTTGCAGAATTGGTCCGAATCCACTCCGGAAGGATTTCGCTTCGCCGTCAAGGCCCATCAGCGCATTACCCACATCAAGCGCCTGAAAGATGTCGCCGCCGACATCGACGGTTTCTACCAGTCGCTCCTGCCCTTGTCTTCCACCAACAAACTCGGGCCTGTCCTCTTTCAACTCCCGCCATTCCTGAAAGCCGACACCGACCGCCTGCGAGCGCTCCTCCAATGCATTCCGCAAAACACTCTGGCAGCCATCGAGTTCCGCAATGAGAGCTGGTTCAACGATGCTGTCTTCAGCCTCATGCGCGAACATGACGTCGCTCTCTGCATTGCCGAAAGCGACGACCTGCAAGTGCCTGAAGTGCTCACCGCCAGCTTCGCCTACTATCGCTTCCGGAAATCCGATTACTCCGAAACCGCGCTCCAGCAGATCGCAGACTCCCTCGCGCAAGCGGCCAAAGAGCGCGACATCTATGCCTTCCTCAAGCACGAAGAAACTCCCGCAGGCGCTTTAAACGCTCGCCGCCTGCTTCAAACCCTCTCCCAACCCGCCTGATCGTTCCGCTTTCGAACAGCGAGCAGCCTTGGAATAGGTTTATTGTTTTGGGTCTTGAGGTGCCGCTGATGCAGTTTTCCGAGTCGATTGGTCCAATTCTGAAGCAGAGAGAGGTGGATTCGTCTCTTCCATCTCTCCGTTGAGCTCTGTTTACGATGCCGTCGCAATGATGGCGGAGAAACAGGTCGGCGCACTACTCGTACTCTTCGATGGCCAGATCGTAGGCATCATCTCTGAGTGCGACTATGCACGCAAAGCGATCCCCAAGGGGCGCTCTTCCAAGGAAACCACCGTCGCCGAAAGTGGTCACCTAAGAGAGCAGCTCAAGAACTTCGCAGAGCTGCTGCCGCAATCTCCGCAACTCTTCCTTACCGTGGACGTTACTTGCCGGCCCAAGAAATGATAACTGCGATTCCTGCACGTCCACCCGCGGGGTTTGACTCATGTCCGTCGTCAGAACCTGTGTAGGCGGCATTGGCGGGCGGTTCGACCGCACCTCTTCTCGCAGCTTCTCCCGCGCGCCAGCGATTGTGAATCCGTCCTCATAAAGCAGCTTGCGAATCTGCATTACGTATTCCACGTCCTTGCGGCGATACATCCGCTGCCCGGTGCTGCTTTTTGTGGGCTTCAGTTGCGAGAACTCCGTCTCCCAAAAGCGCAGGACATACGTTGGCAGTTTTGCTAGTTCGCTTACCTCGCCGATGCGAAAATAAATCTTCTCCGGAATCACGACTTCCGTTTGCGACTTAGCGAGTTTGCGTTTTGCTGTTGGCATGGGGACACCAATTCCACTACCTGTTCTTGTAACACGTGTGCAGAGCTGGTTCAACGCAACGCACTCAAATGAAAAAGTCTCCGCGGACCGCGCGGAGACTGAACAATGAAAAAATCGAGGTAATGGCCTCCTCGCAGGTTCAGAACTGTTACCCAGCTCCGCAGCACTTGATTAGAACCTTCTCCCTTGAAGGTGACGCAAAGATCTGCAAGCCATGCCTACATCTTGGACGCAATCAAGTACTAGTCCAAGATTTTGTGGTGAGTTGCTCTAATTGTCAATAGATTTTCTCTCTTTCGATAGGTTTTCTCTTATTAACGTAAAGAAAATTCCCGGCACCCTTACCATCTTGGCACCCGGGCAGCTGGTTGCGCTCGCGGTGCTAAACTATGGGGTTCTGCAAAGCAGGTTTCGGGCCTGGAACGCTGTCCCAGTCCTTCGAGAGGCAACTTGTCATGTCGAAGTTGATGTCGGCGATTGTAAAAAGCGCGCCGGAAGCGGGAGTTGAGTTCCGAGAGGTCCCTATCCCTGTCGTTGGTCCCGCCGATGTCCTCGTGAAGGTGAAGGTCGCCTCCATTTGCGGTACTGATCTGCACATCTACAACTGGGATCCGTGGGCGCAGGGTCGGATCACGCCGCCGCTCATTCCAGGTCACGAGTTCTGTGGGTATGTCGCCGCCATTGGGCCCGAAGTTACAAGTGTAAAAGAGGGTGACTTCGTCTCTGCGGAGATGCACGTCGCCTGCGGCAAGTGCTTGCAGTGCCGCATCGGCCAGGGCCACATCTGCCAAAACGTCAAGATCATCGGTATCGATCAGCATGGAGCTTTCGCCGATTATGTAGTAATCCCTGAATCCAATATCTGGAAGCTCGATCCTGCCATCCCGCACGAGTACGCCTCCATTCTCGACCCGCTCGGCAATGCGTTTCACGCCGCACTCTCCGGCGATTTAGCCGCTAAGACGATAGCCATCACTGGATGCGGCCCCATCGGCCTGTTCGCCATCGCCGTGGCGCGCGCCTGCGGAGCCGCCCAGGTCTTCGCCATTGAGGTGAGCGAATACCGCCGCGGTATCGCACGCCAGATGAACGCCGACCTTGTACTCGACCCCGCAACCGAAGACGTGCGTGCGATTGTGCGCGAACACACCAACGGCTACGGCGTCGACGTGCTGCTGGAGATGGCCGGACACAAGGACGCGATCAAACTGGGCTTTGACATTCTGCGCACCGGCGGTCGCGTCAGTCTGCTCGGCATCCCTTCGCGGCCGATGGAACTCGATCTCGCCCGCGACATCATCTTCAAAGGCGCCACTGTGCTCGGCATCAACGGACGAAAGATGTTCGAAACCTGGTATCAGATGACCGCGCTGCTCAAGGCCGGAAAACTCGAACTGCATCCGGTCATCACCGACCGTTTGCCAATCTCTGATTTCGGACGGGGCATGGATCTGCTGAACTCCGGCAAGGCTTCGAAAATCCTGCTCTATACAGGCGGCGTCGACAGCGCATTTTAAAGGGGTTTTCATGACTACCATCCGCACCAATCCGCTCGCCTTCCTCTCCGGTGAATTAGATGCGCTAAAGGAAAAGGGCACGTATTTCAAGCTGCGCGTGCTCGAGGATGAACAGGCTCCGGTCTGCCATTTTGACGGACGCAAGGTCATCAATCTGGCTTCTAACAACTATCTCGGACTCACCACCCACCCCAAGCTTCGCGAAGCCGCACTGGAGGCCACGCGAAAGTATGGAGTGGGTTCGGGCGCCGTCCGTACCATCGCCGGGACGATGAAGATACACATGGAACTGGAGGAGAAGATCGCGCGCTTCAAAGGTGTCGAGGCTTGCGTGGTATTTCAGTCCGGCTTCACCGCCAACGCCGGAACTGTCTCGGCGTTCCTCGGCAAAGACGACTACATCATCAGCGATGAGTTGAATCATGCCTCCATCATCGATGGCTGCCGTCTCTCGCGCGCCAAAATTTTGGTCTTCCGGCATAAGGATGTGGCGCACGCGGAAGAGCAACTCGCCAGCGTCGCCGATCTTCCCGGGAAGAAACTGCTCATCACCGATGGCGTCTTTTCCATGGATGGCGACATCGGCCCGTTGCCCGACCTGTGCGGCGTAGCCGAAAAGTATGGGGCCATCATGATGGTGGATGACGCGCACGCCTCGGGCGTCCTCGGGCGCAACGGACGCGGCACCATCGACCATTTCGGCGTACACGGACGCGTGGACATCCAAGTTGGCACGCTGTCCAAGGCTATCGGCGCTCTCGGGGGTTACGTCTGCGGCACGCGAGACTTCATCGAGTACCTCTACCATCGCGCTCGCCCATTCCTGTTCTCCACTTCGCATCCGCCCGCCGTTGCCGCCACCTGCATTGCCGCGTTCGACGTGTTGGAGAACGAACCTGAACTGATTGAGCGCCTCTGGTCAAACACCCGCCTCTTCAAGAAGGAGCTCGGACTGCTGGGCTTCAACATCGGCGGCGTTACCACACCAGCCAGTGAAACCCCGATCACACCCATCATCATCGGCGACGGGCGCGCAACCATGGACTTCAGCAAAGCCATCTTCGACGCAGGAGTAATGGGCACCGGTATCGCCTTCCCTACGGTTCCAGAGGGCAAGGCGCGGGTGCGTACCATCGTCACCGCAACTCACACGGAAGCCCAACTGGGCCAGGCTCTCGAAGTTCTCGGCCGGGTCGGCAAGCGCATGGGATTGATCCCGTAGGGAAAACTATTCGCGCAACGCGGAGGGCAGCCGCGGCTGCCCTTGAGTGGATTCCCGGAAGTTATTCTCTCGTCAGCTCTGCGAGCAACTCTTTGCCGTACTTCTCTGCGCGCTTTGGTCCCACGCCCTTGATTTCCAGTAGTTCCCGCATCGTGCGTGGCTGCGACCGAGCGATCTCCAGTAAAGTTGCATCCTGCAATACACAGTAGGCTGGCCAATGGTTCTTGCGCGCTAATTCAAGGCGCAACGTGCGTAGCCGTTCAAATCGCACTTCCATCGCCTTGCCGTGCAGAACGCCCACTTTGCCAGCTGCAACTTCCTTCGCCGCCGCAACCTTCGCCCGGGAGGTTGGTTCACCCTCGCGCGAAGGTTTGCGCGCGATATTCGCCGCGAGCCGAGGCAGTCTATCTTCGAGAGAAAGCGGAGCCGCATCGGCGCTCAGCAGGTGGAGGATTCGCTTCCCAAAATTCTCAATGATCTTGTTATGCACTTCAAACTCATCGCGCAGATACTCCAACGATTTCGGCGGATCTGCGATCAACCTGCGCAGCAGCTCATCCGGCAGGTGCTGGAAGAAAATAGTTCCCAATGAGCGCACAACATCGCGTCGAAGATCTTTCATTCGAGCCAGCCGCACGTCGTCGCAATCCAGTACCACCGGACCCATCACGCGCTCCATGGTCTCGGCCCGCGGGGTCGATATCACGTTCCTGGCTGCCACTCTTTCTGCGGCCACCTCCGCCGCGCGCCCTGTCAGCTTCAGCTTCGGTTTGCTTGCGCTGCAGACATCGCATTCACAGTTCTCTGGAATTTTATCTTCGCCAAAATACTCCAGGATCTGGCGGCGGCGGCAACGCTCCCATCGCGCATAGTTCTGCATGGCGTTCAGTTGCTTGTTGGCTCGCTTCTGCAATATCGCGATTTGTTTTTCAGTGATCTGACTGTTGGTTTCGCCGATCTTCTCGATGAAGAACTTTTGCATCATCACATCGGCCGGAGCAAAATACAGAACGCACTCCGCGGGCAGTCCGTCGCGTCCTGCTCGTCCCGCCTCCTGATAGTAGGCTTCCAGGCTCCCCGGCAGATTGTAGTGAATCACGTAGCGCAGGTTGGGCTTGTTGATGCCCATGCCGAATGCGTTGGTCGCCACCACGATCGCATCGTCGCCATCGATGAAGCGGCGTTGATTGCTGCCGCGCGCCTCCTGGTCCATGCCTGCGTGATACGCCACCACGGTACGCCCCCGCAGCTTGCTTCCGAGCAGCGAGGTGACTTCGTCCACGTGTTTGCGGGTAGAGCAGTATACGATGCCGCCAGACTTTTGCTGCGAGAGATAGTCGATCAGCTCTGCCTGCTTGTTCTTTGCCTTGGCAAACACGATCGACTGATAGCTGAGATTCGGGCGGTCGAAGCCGGTGACATGGATTGCAGGATCTTTCAGTTCGAGGTTGCGTACGATGTCGGAGCGCACCTCGGGCGTTGCCGTCGCGGTCAGGGCAATGGTCAACGGGTTTCCCAGTTGCTTGCGCACCTCACCGAGACGCAGATACTCCGGACGAAAGTCGTGCCCCCACTGGCTGATGCAATGGGCCTCGTCGATCGCCAGCAGTGACAACTTGCGCTGGGTGATGATCGATAGAAATCCCGGCGCGCTGAATCTCTCGGGTGCGACATAGAGCAGGCCGCGAAATCCGTCGCGCAATCTTGCCATTACCTCGCGCTGCTCATCCCAACTCTGCCCGCTGCACAGCATCATTGCCGGAATTCTCAGCGTGCGCAATTGCCGCACCTGGTCGGTCATCAGCGAAATCAGGGGGGAGATGATCAGCGTAAGTCCACGCAGCGATACGGCCGGCAACTGATAGCAAAGGCTCTTGCCCGCGCCGGTCGGCATCACGACCAGCGCGTCGCGGCCCGCAAGCACGTCGTTCACGATTTCGCGCTGCTGCAGACGGAACTGTTCGAGTCCGAAAATCGAGGTCAGGATGGAATCAACATCACGCATGACTTGAAATCCAACTCTAACAGCAAAAGGCCCGCGCGATCCGGGCCTCTGCGTTAACTCTTCGCCGCCCGAGTGCGGCGCGCATCTACAACTCGCTGAAGATAACTTTCCCGGCAACAATGGTCGCTCGCACCTTACCGTAAAACTGCATTCCGCCATACGGGCAATTACGCGATCGCGAGCGGGTTTTCTCTACATCGTAGGTCCAGCGTTTCTTGGGATCGAAGATGGTTACGTCGGCGACTGATCCTTCGGCCAGCGTACCCCGGCCCTTCAGGCCCACAATCCTTGCCGGATTGGTCGAGAGCAACTCCACCACTCGCGTTAAGGAAATCTTGCCGGTGTGCTGCAACTCGGTGATGGTCGCCGCCAGCGCGATCTCCAACCCCGTAATACCAAACGCCGCTTTGTCGAACTCCACTTCCTTTTCAAACAGCGCGTGCGGGGCATGGTCGGTCGCAATGGCATCGACGGTTCCATCGATCAGCGCCGCCAGAATGGCTTCGCGATCCGCCGCCGAACGCAAGGGTGGACTCATCTTGTAGCGCGTGTCATAGGTCGAGCAGCTTTCTTCGGTGAACAGAAAGTGATGCGGTGTGACTTCAGCCGTCACCTTCACCTGCGAAGCCCGTCCGAACCGCACAATATCGAGCGACTTTGCCGACGAGACGTGCGCCACATGGAGACGTCCGCCCTCTTGGCTCGCCAGGCGAATGTCCCGCTCCACCATCTGCCACTCCGATGCCGACGGCTGACCGCGCAATCCCAACTTGAACGACGTGACTCCCTCGTTCATGGGATTGCCGCCCGAGATCTTGGTGTCTTCGGCGTGTTGAATCACCGGAAGCCCGACTTTGGCGGCCAGCGCCAGAGCTTCGCGCATGATGTGGTCATCCAGAATCGGCTTGCCATCATCACTTAGCGCCACCGCACCGGCTTCCTTCAGCCTGCGATAATCGCTGAGCTTTTCGCCCAGGCTACCCAAGGTTGCCGCGGCGATCGGAAAGACGTTTACCACCGCGCCGCGTTCCTCGTCCTGAATCCATCGCGTCACTGCGGGCGAGTCGTTGATCGGGCGCGTATTCGGCATCGCGCAAACCGAGGTAAATCCGCCCGCGGCAGCGGCGGCGGTTCCGGTTGCAATGCTTTCCTTGTGAGTCTGTCCGGGTTCACGAAGATGTACATGAAGATCGATGAAGCCGGGAGCGACGGTCAGCCCTTTCAGGTTCAGCGTCTCATCGGCGGTGCTTTTGGATTTGCCTGGTTCGGCAATCTCTTCGACGCGGCCATCGCGGAGCACAACATCGGCCAAGGCATTGAAACCTCTTGCCGGGTCGATCAGGTGTCCGCCCTTTAGCAATACCGTGCTCATCGCTTTCCTCCTAACAGCGTCGCCAGGATTGCCATGCGTACCTTTACACCGTTCAGTACCTGTTCCAGCACCACCGACTGCTTGCAATCCGCGACCTCGTCGGTCATCTCCATGCCCCGAATCATCGGCCCGGGGTGCATGACGATAGCATCCCTCTTCGCCAATTTCAGCTTAGCCGAGGTCAGTTGATAGCGGCGGATATACTCGTCCACGTTGATCTGCATTCCTGAAAGCCGCTCCTGCTGTACGCGCAGCATCATCACCACATCGGCGCCGCGAATCGCTTCATCCATATCGCGCACGATTTCCACCCCGGGTGCCAATTCGCGCGCGGAGTTGGGGAGCAGCACATCCGGCCCGCAGAACACCACTCGCGCCCCCAATTTGCTGAACAGGTGAGCGTCACTGCGGGCGACGCGGCTATGGAAAATATCGCCAATCGTGACGATCTTCAGCCCCTTAAGACTTTTCTTGTGGTTCAGGATGGTGAAGGCGTCGAGCAGCGCCTGCGAAGGGTGCGCGTGCATTCCGTCACCGGCGTTGATGATCGGAATGTTGATCAAGCGTGACAAAAGCACCGGCGCTCCCGAGCTGGGATGCCGCATTACAATGGCGTCCACAATCGACTGCAGGGTCTTTCCCGTATCCTTCAGCGACTCGCCCTTTTCAATGCTGGCGGTGGTCGCATGAATGACCACGGTGGATGCGCCCAGGGATTTGGCAGCGATCTCAAAGCTGGTGCGGGTCCGGGTCGAATTTTCGTAAAAAAGAAGGGCGATGCGACGGCCGCGAAGAGTGATGCGAGGCCGGGCTGGATTCATTCGCTTCGCCAATGCGAGAATTTCAAGGATCTGCCGCGAATCCAGCGGCTCGATCCCGAGCAGCGACCGGGGCTTGGCTTTCATTGTTGTCCTTCGCTTAGCCTTCCGATTCCGGCACGCGCTCAACCAGGAGAACTTTTTCCATCTGGTCGGTCTCGTTGAGTTTGACCTCAATAACCTCCAAATCGGTGGTCTGCACGCGGCGTCCCACAAAGCTTGCCTCGATCGGCAGTTCGCGATGTCCGCGATCGATCAAGGTCAGCAGCTTCACGCTTCGGGGACGGCCCTGGTCAAACAGCGCATCCAGCGCGGCCCGCACCGTGCGCCCCGTGTAGAGCACGTCGTCGCAGAGCACAACATCTTTGCCGGTGATGTTGAAACCGATCGGGCGAGGCTCCACCACCGGCTTTGGACCGACCGTGGAAAGATCGTCGCGATAAAGAGTGATGTCAAGCATGCCAACCGGCACTGGAGCCTTTTCGATGCGCTCGATGTGCTTCGCCAAGCGCTCGGCAATTGGAATGCCACGCCGGCGTATCCCAATCAGGCCAAGGGTTCCGATGCCGTTGTTTTTTTCCACGATTTCGTGCGCCAGGCGAACCAGGGTGCGCTCGATTTCGGAGGCAGACATGATCTGCCCTTTTTCACGAAGATGAGGTGGCCGTGAGATGACGTTCATAACTGCCTGATGATACGCGACCTATCAAGCACACGGCAAGGGCTCGCCGCTCCGGATCATGACCGGATCACGACTCCTTGCGGCCGCTCTCCCGTCCGAACAGCGCTGCACCCAGCGCTCCGCCCAGGGCGCTGAAGATCAGGAAAAATATCGCCGCGATCGCCAGGAAAATCAGAACCATGATGATCAGCCCATGGTCGGTGGCAATGTAGCCTCGGAACTGCTCCATTGCCTGCCGCACTTCGGGATCAGGAGTGGCCGCGGTAGCCTCCTGTAATTTGTCGCGGAAGGCGGAACGCAATTCGGTGCGTTCGTTGGCGGCAAAAAGTCGGAATGTACTCAGCAGCGCCAGCAGCCCAAATCCCAATCCCCCAGCCAGCAAGCCCAGTTTTGCGCCCATCCACGGCGTCACCGTGTGATACCCTGCCCGGCGGCGGTACAGCGTGACCGCCAATCCACCCGACGCAAACATGCACAGCATCGCCAGAGGAATAATCGGAATCGAGGTGCCGACCGCAGCCAGCAAACCTGCCACTAGCGCCGAGCCGAGAGCCGAGCGCCAAATTAACTTGTTTTCTGGTTGGGGAGGAATGCTTTCTTGCGTGACGAGCCCATTGGCCTCACTGACCACGGGCTCTGCCGGAGGCTGCAGGTCTTCGGGAGTTCCCGGCGGAAGAGGCTCGGTCACCGGCTCAGTAGGTGGGCGCACCGGAACCTTAATCTGCGGCGCATGGCATTTCGGGCAGAAGGGCTGCCCGTCCTCCACCACCGCTCCGCATTGGCTGCAATCGTGCCCCACTGCACAAAAGTTACCAGTCTGGTTGCCCAGACGCAAATGAGAAACTCCTGCGGTCCATCCGCCCGCATGCCGCAGCCTCTCAGCTTCGGAGTTTCGGACGACGACTAGGACGGCTGCTTACCGCTGTAATCATCGTCGTTTTTTCCCTTCCCGATGTGCACGTAAACCAAATCAAATTCCGAGCCTTTGCCGCTCGGCTTTACCGATACCAGATGCTGATTGCCTTCCGTCCCCACCTTTAGGCTGATCTCGCCCGGGTGGCCGTGCTCCTTGCCGCAGGTCACCGGACTATCCAGACCGCGCCCGCTTCCCATCGCAATGTCATCGCCTTGGCCTTTGCACTCCAGCACCGTGCCGTAGCTGCCCAGTTTACTGCGATAAAAGGCCGCAATCTTTTCCGGTGGATCATCGGAGGTAAATTTCACCGCCACAACCCTCACCTTGAGAAATGGCATTTCCAAATTCACGTGCGCGCGGTTCTTATCGTCCCCCGAACTCTGCTTCGGCTGCGCTCCCGGATAGAGCGGTATTCCCGAATCATTCGCGGATATTCCGGTATCCACCTTCACGCTCGCGCCTGGCGCTTCAATGCTGATTTTCTTGTCGTCGCCATGATTTTGCTGGCTGATCTTGCAACCCGCCATCATCAGCGCCCCGCCGACCATGGCCGCGCATACCATTTGCAGCATCTTCGTCGTCATAGTTTGTCCTCAGGGCCGTGCGCCCACCTGTGAGTAATACGGAAGTGGGCGTCTCGCGGTTCCATTCGGGCCGAAATCCGGATTCGATTCAATCGCATTTGCCAGTCTGGACCAAGCTGTCAGAACCCAGCCCCCCGGTAGTCCACTTCAAAACGTTTGACTTATCCTATAGTGAACTCATACCCTTTGCGGTTGGAGATATCATCTTGGAGATCTCATGAAGGTTCTTGTGCTGGGCGGCGGAGGCCGCGAACACGCGCTGGTTTGGAAGCTGAAGCAGTCGCCCCGGGTGAGCCAGATTTTCTGCGCTCCCGGCAACGCCGGAATGGCGCAGGAGGCAACCTGCCTGCCCTGTGATCTCAGCCGTCTGGACTCCATTATCGAAGCGGCGGTGAATGCCGGCCCGGACCTCGTCGTCGTTGGCCCGGAGGTTCCGCTGATGCTCGGTACCGTCGATGAGCTTCGCCGTCGTGGCATTCCGGTCTTTGGACCAACCCAGGCAGCTGCGCAACTGGAGTCCAGCAAGAGCTTCTCCAAGGCCTTCATGACCCGTCACCGCATCCCCACTCCGCTCTATGTCCAAGTGCACGCGGTTTCGGAGATTAAGGATGCGCTGGCCCACTTCAGCGCCCCCATCGTCGTCAAAGCGGATGGTCTGGCTGCGGGTAAAGGCGTGATTATTGCCGCCAGCAAGGAGGAAGCCGCCCAAGCTGCGACCGCCATGCTGCAAGGCTCCCTGGGAGACGCCGGACACCACGTTCTGTTCGAGGAGTTCCTGGAGGGCGAGGAGATCAGCTTTCTGGTCATCAGCGATGGCGAACGCGTAGCCCCACTGGTGGCCGCGCAAGACCACAAACGCATCGGCGATGGCGACACCGGCCCAAATACCGGAGGCATGGGTGCCTACTCCACCTCAGGCCTCATCGATGACAATATGCGTGAATGGCTTCTGCGCCACGTCGCCCGGCCAGTCATCGCCGGTATGGCTGAGGAGGGCACGCCCTACACGGGAATCCTCTACTGCGGCCTCATGATGACCGCCAAAGGCCCACAGGTACTTGAGTTCAACTGCCGCTTCGGCGACCCGGAAACCCAGCCGATTCTTATGCGCTTGGACAGCGACCTGCTCGAAGCATTCGAGGCGAGCATTGAGGGAAGGGTCAGCGATGGCATCTTCCGCTGGAGTCCTGATCCCAGTGTCTGCGTGGTGATGGCTGCGGGCGGCTATCCCGGACCGGTGCAATCGGGCAAGCCAATCTCCGGTCTTGAGCGCGCTAATGCACTCGACGGCGTGAGGATCTTTCATGCAGGCACCAGCGTTGTCGATGGCCAGATTGCAACCGCCGGGGGACGTGTCCTTGGAGTCACCGCCCGCGCCACCACCCTGGAGTCAGCCGTTGCGCGGGCCTACGAGGCCGTGCGATGCATTAGCTTTGACGGAATGCAATACCGCAGTGACATCGCTCATCGGCGGCTGAAACGCTGAGGCACTTTTCAGGTGAAGCAAATAAACCGCCAGCCCAGGCTGATATCTGTGCGGCGATGCATCTTTTGGAAGAATCCGGAATTCTCCGGAGGGATAAAAGAAATGGAAAGAAAGCCAGTCGTCTCCATCATCATGGGCAGTGACAGCGATCTTGAGATCATGAGCGAAGCCGCCAGGGCTTTGGATCTATTCGACCTCTCCTATGAGATTGATATCTGCTCGGCGCACCGTTCCCCGGCGCGTACCAGCGAATTCAGCCGTCAGGCAGCCGCGCGCGGCATTCGCGTCATCATTGCCGGAGCCGGTGGTGCCGCTCATCTTGCCGGAGTGATTGCCGCTGAGACCATCCTGCCCGTCATCGCCGTTCCCATCCCCGCTACGTCGCTGGGCGGGTTAGACGCGCTGCTGGCCATGGTGCAGATGCCTGCGGGCATTCCGGTCGCAACCGTCGCCATCGGCAGACCCGGAGCCACCAACGCAGGCATCCTCGCCGCCCAGATCCTCGCCACCGGCGACACCGCCTTGGCCAAGAAGTTGGAAGTCTACAAAGAGAAGCTGGCGCACGGGGTGGAAGAAAAATCACGCAAACTGCAGGAGAACCTCGCACGGCGCGACAGCCATAGCAAATAGCACGACGGCTTCGCTGCCGCTGCCTGGTTTCGATTTACGCGGCGGGAGCAGCTCCGGCGAGATCGCTTTTTCGCCGCCCAAGAACCCGCAAGAAAGCGGTCAGTATGGCACACTTGGTGTCTTCGAGGGCAAGTGGAGGGACGATCGTGAAATTGTCCAGGAGACGAGCCAGACGGAAGTAGGTACGGCGTGACTGGTGCATGTAAAGCAGCGGGTACTCCGGCTTACGTGCACGCGCCATCTCGGGATCGGTATCCAGCAGAAACGCAATTTCCGGCCGCGGCGAAATCCATGCAAGCAGCCGCGCATAGGCTGCCGAGAATCGATTCTCAATGGGCAGATTGGCCAATTCGTCGTATAGATAGCGATCCAGGATGATCACCTGGGCTCCTCGGTAGCGGGCGCGGAAAACAACGAGGCGCAGATGCAGGGCGTCGGTCAGATAAAGCAGGTGACGCACCAAGGTTAGGTAGCCGATGCGCACATTCTTGTCACGCCTCTCCACCGGCCGGTCGGGCGCACCCACTCCACGTTCGCTGCCCAGCACCTTGTGCGCAAAGCCTTCCCGGCAGCGGCTGCCGACCACGATATCGTCCCAGAAGACGAGGAGTTCGCTACGCAACCCGAGGTGCGAGATGGCTTCGCGCAGCGCGGTGATCTGCGTTGTTTTGCCCGCGCCGTCCAGCCCGGAAAAGCTGATTAGGATCGGCTTGCCAAAATTCTCGTTCGATGACATAGCGATTATCTTGGGGCCGCCGTCGTGGCGTGCGGCGGTGTGCTGGGAGTCGCACGGCTGAGCCCGTACACGGTGCCCACGGCGATTCCGGCGGCGGCTGCCGCGCCAAGTTTAATCAGAATCGAGCGATACTGGTGTTGTTTGACGGGCGCAATGGCGCTCCCAGCCGGACGCGATGCGCCACCGCCAGCCGTTTTTACCTGCTCGGCTGCGGCCGCGCCGACCGGCAACTGGGGGGCTGGTTGCTCAGGAGCTTGCGCTTGCGCGGGCACCGGAGGCTGTGCTGATGGAGATTCAACGGGCTGGGTTGCAGCAGGCGGCGGCTCACTCGGTTTGAGTGGGCCAGCAGAAGGATCGATCATAACGCCGGGCTGCGCCGGTTGCGAACTGCTCTGCGAGACTTGCTGCTGTGCGCTCAAGTTGACCGAAAACAAGAGTACAGCAATGAACAATCTGACATCGAGCCTCGCGGATTGTGGTTTCGCTTGCATCTCGAAAACTCCTCATACTGCTTGGTAACTTCTTTGGCTTGCGTCGAGCCTTGGTTCACTTCGAGCCACCCAGGATTTTTCCGGCGCGTACAGGATTCATGCCACCTTCCAATGCCGATGGCGGGGTCTGGGAAGCGTCCGCCATTTGGCTCAGCACCCGACTGACATCGGCATCACGATCATAAAAGAGGTTGCGCAGCCGGTTCCGCGAGTAGCGCCACAGATTGGGTAGATTGGTCTCATACCAGCAGGAGCGCGACATGTGGGGGGAGCATCCGCAGAATACGCGGAACTGCTGGCCGAACATCGCCGGGTCGGCCAGCAGAGCCGCGGTAAGGCGATGATTTCCTTCCAAAATAGTGAGCGGCTGTTGTTCGTCCACCCCGATCAGGAGCACGGCGCTACGATCGTGTTCCGTACGCAACCGGTCACTCAGCAAATGCAGGCAAGCGATAAAATCGCGTTTGGAGCCGGAGAATTGCACAGTGCGCATGCGATCCACGATGTCCCGAAGCAGAAAACTCCCGCCCGCAATTTTTCGCCATTGCGCGCGCGGAAATACTCTCAGGAAATTAAGATCTTGCGGCTCCAGTTCCACCTCCCACCATTGGGTATCGCGCGGAACTTCGCGCCACATGTGGCCCCGGCGGCGAAACAACAGGGCGCGCCGCAACGCGTTCTCGTCCTCACTGGTGAGATCAGCCTCCAGCACAAGGTGTTCAAAGCTCTCGCGGTCAGCGTGAAATTCTTCCTGATAAAACTCATTCTTCAAGAACTCGGAGATAACTTCGGCCTCTGTGGAACGCCGTAGGTTTCTCATGCTGCCTCCTTTCGCAGACTCAGGGAAGAGCGAAAAAATGGAATCGATATCGCGATCAATAACAGGCCCCGGAGCACCTGCTGGACCACAATCACTTGCATCAGAGAGGCATGAAACACGGAGATGGAAAGAACAATCAGCAGGCTCACCACCAGTTGCAGCCATCCGGTGTTGGCAATCCGGCGCGACATCTCGTAGGTAATCAACACGACACAGACGGCGTAAACAGCGGTGGCAATCGCATTCATCACCAGCAGTTGCTCCACCCCGGCACCAGCGCGATGGAAGTCACTGCCGAACAGAGTTCGAATGATCAGGCCGGGGAAACTGGCAAGAAACACCACAAAGAGCGTGGAGAGTCCGGCAATAAACAATAGCGGTACAGCCAGCACCCGGCGGCTATCGCTTTCCGCCGCGCTACCCGCCGAAATCGGAAACATGGCACTGGTTACGGACCAGGTAGCAAAGTACAGGAGGCGTCCGACCAGTGCGACGGCAGCATAGATTCCGGCCTCGGTGGGCTCGAAATAGTGCTTCACCATAAGGATGTCAACGTTGCTGATGATGACTTGGCCAACAAAGAATATGATTGCCTGGATGCCCTCCAGAAGCGAGCCCGGCCGAAACAGCGCGGGAGCCTGACGCAGCTCACCGTCGCCCGCCGGCAGTAGAAAGGCCGCGAAAACCGAAAGCGAAATTGCGCCGACCGCGCCCAGAACTCCAGCACCGCCAAGCACAAGGATCATCGCCGCGATCAGCTTTACAAAGGCTTCGGCCGCCAGGTTCAGGCTGAGGCGGAGAAACTGGCAGGTACCCTGCATCCCGCCGCGCCGTACCCCAAGCGGTATGTAGAAAAGCATGCCGAGGCCGAACAACACGACGAGAGTCGGCGATGGCATTCGCAGGTAAGCGGCGATCCAGCGGCTGGCTCCTACAAAGATGGCCGAGAGTCCGAAGCCGACCAGCCACGCCCGGCGCATGAAGAACTGGTAGACGGCGGCGCGCTCTGCAGGTAATGTGGTCCTGGCAATCAACTTTGCGGTGACCAGCTGGTAGGCAAGGCTGATGCAGGAGGCGAGCATCAGCAACGTGACGGAAGCGGCGGCCTCACTGAAGTCTCCCGGACCGAGCAGGTGTGCGACTCCGATGTTGTAGCCGAAGTTGGCCAGCGACACCAGGACCGAACCGGCCAGCATGACTACGCCGCCGGTGAACACCCTGCCCTCGGAACCGCTCGCCTTCAGGGTCTCGAACGCCGTACGCATCCGGGACTGCGGCCAGGGACGCAGCGCCTGCTCGCGGACGCTCATGCGGCTTTCCTTCCGTCTTTTGCCTCCAGTTCGGGATCAGGGTGGAATTGCCGAACCATATTTGGTAGATATCCGCCGAAGCTGCGCACGGCATCGGCTGAGCTGGCAAAAATTTCGAAGAGCCTGCCTGTCCGCGTCAGATCCAGCACCACTTGAGCGTGAGGACTGAGCGAAGCCAACTTCAAGTCGCCATCCCGCCGCGCCGCCTCCTGCATGCAATACAACAGCAAGTCCACTCCGGCGGCATCAATCCTGTGTACGAGCGAGAGATCAAACACGAGTTGGGGACGATCGTGTTCCAGCAGCGGCCGCACTTCTTCGAGGAAGACGCGCGCCTGTTTCAAGTTCAGGCTCTCCGGAACACGTTTCACGACGACAGGTCTACTCGTTTCCATATCTCCTCGTTTCCGCCATTTCCCGGTAGGGATCCGTTTGTGATTCGACAGGCGCCAAAGACGAATCACTGAGAGCTGGAGTGGAAGGAACAATCGCCTCGGGTCTGTCCCGCGCGACAGGTTCGGTTCTGGGCTCGGAGAGCAGTTTTCGCAACATGCCAGGCATGAGACTGACACACCACCTTGCCGCGCTGAGCAGAGGCGCGGAGAAGTGCGTCGTCGTGGTCCCGATCAGATGGGGATCTTCGATCACCACGGTTGTGTTGCGCTGCAGGCTATGCACCTGATTCAATCCCACGAGAGAGCACTCCACATCCAGGCCCGCGCCTACTCGCGTGTAAGCCAACACGCTGGAGTTGTCGATCACCGTGGCGCAATCCACCTCCGCATGGTGCTCCAGAGAACTGCCGCGGGTGACGATGGCGGCACGATGCACCTTGCAGAAACGCCCGATGAAGGAGGGCGCGAGAATCCGCGCGCGACGATGAACCCGTGCACCACTGCCGATCCACACCCCTGGGCGCAGTTCGCGGCCACAAGGACGAATTTCGCAGTCCCTCGCAAAGGCGTCGAGGGTCAGGATGCGCAAGTCCGCCGGCGTCAACAGCAGATTCACATAGCCATAGCTCTTGTGCACTGCCACCGCCACCCGCTCGTTGCGGAGTTCTCCGCGCAACAGTGCCGCAGCCTCGGACTGGCTGCCGGAAGAGATTGCAAACACATCCAGCGCCTCTCCGCGCCGCGAATGCGCGCGCATGATGGCAGCTCCCGAGCGCTGCTGTTCGTTCAACATCGCGGTGAGATCCACCTCAGCCCAAGCGCCAAGGCGAAATACCAAGACGCACTCCGAATGCCGGCTAAGGCTACGGAATAGCCGCAACGCCTCATTCCAGAAACATTCCGGCTTGGCCACGCTGAACTTGCACGAAACCGATTCCGGACCGGGCGGCAGCGGCTCGGTGTCGCTGAGCACGGCAGTCTCGCCGATTCCGGCAGCACGAATACGGTCGAGTGTGCGCATGAGCACGCTACGCCCTAATACGTCGAACTGCGCCAAGGGAAATTCGCCAAAGCGTTCTATCTCCGGCTTTCCCCCTACCAGCACCAGCGCGCGAACCCCGCGGAGGCCGGATGCAGGCGGTGTTAGGTCGGAGAAGCCACTGGATTCAGAATTCCTGCCGCCTAGGTCCATGGCGACCACCTAGGCGCGGCAGCGCGAAAAATTGCCGATCGAAGCGGCACCCATCCCGGCAACCTCCGGAAACGCGAGAAGGAACGCAGCGCACTCTGGCGTTGCTGCACGGTGAAAGAACGCAGGTATTGACGAATGATCATTGGCATGGTCTGGCGCAGAGCGACCGAGAAATTTGCTTCGCCCATCTCGCGTTGCGCCGCAGGATTCTCCAACAGGCTCACGATGCACTCAGCCATGCTGTGCGCATCTCCGGTTTTGAAAAAGCTGATGGCAAACTGCTCGTCGGCGCCCATTTCGCGGAAGTCGGCTATGTCCGCGCAGACAATGGGCAATCCGTATTCACAGGCCATATGCGCCACCCCGCTGGAACCCGCGGCAGAGGAGTACGGCATTACCAGCAGGGTCGCCGAGGCAAACAGTTCGGCGACATCCTCCTCCGCGACGTATCCGGTAAACCGGATGTACGGGTTGTCAGCATGACGGGCAGCGACTCGTTCGACATAACCTTCGGTGGCCGGATGATCGCTTCCCGCGATGACGAGGCGAGCCGGCGGACAGCGTTCGACAATTTCCGCGAAGGCCTCGATCAGCAGTTCCAGCCGCTTGTATGTTCCCCACTTACCGAAAGCCAGGATGCGATGTTCGGGATTGCCTCGCTTCTCGAAGGCTGGCGGCTCGGGACGCGCCGAGAGAATACCGTGCGCCCGGCAGTGGACATTGTCTCCGTTGTACTTCGACATCAGCGTGCGGCGATACGCAGGCAGCAAAACGGAAATCGAATTCGCCATGAGCAACAGTCGCGTTGCCAGATAACCTCCGGCACGATAGCTGCGCGGAAAACGAATGCCTGCGTGTTGCAGATCGATGTTGTCCATCAGGTGGTGCAGCGTAACGTGGGTATAGGTTCCGGACAGCCGCGCCAGCAAGGGTAAGGTCAGACCGGTAAAGGCAGGCGACGGATGAGAACCGAAGGTCGAGAACAGCAGATTGAACCACACCACGTCGGGCTTCAACTCGCGGAGCACGCGCAGCACACGAACCGGATTGGCGAGGCTATTGAAGTCCCAACAACGGATGACGTGAAACTCTTCCAGTTCTGGTTGGGCGGTATCTAGAACATCGCCCAGAATCGTAAGGCTGAGCAGCGGATCACTCTGCAGTTCGCGAGCGATGTGAAATCCGTATTCGTTCAGCCCCCGCCGCGAAGGCGGAAATGCAGTTACCAGACAAATCTTCATGGCGAGCCTTTGGCCTAAAATAAAGTCAGACGAACTGCCGGACGCAGAATCGTTTGGCTGTGGCCAGCAACATTGAAGTAATTCGCGCTTTCAACCCCGATGGAGAACCGAACGGGATACTCCACCGGAACCAGCCCGGCGCTATCGCTCACAATCCGCCGCAATGGCTTGTTGTAAGAGATGAGGACACTGCTCTGCACGTTGTCATAGTCGTGAATTCCTTCCCCCCTCGAAAATGCAAAATTGCCGCTCACAATCCATCGCCGCGATGGTTTCCATTCAATCTCTGCCGCGGGACGAAGTGCCTGCGCAATCCAAAAACTCTGGTCCTGCACACGCCATGACCGGATATACTCGCCCAACACGGCTATGCGCAGCGAGTCACTAAATTCATGCTGCAGGCCGGCCGAGGTTGAGGTCGAGTAGAACTCGCGAATCAGCGGGCGGAAAAGCAGATCGCGCACGCCATAGGCAGTGATGAACTGGGTGCGGCCCCAAGGACGACCCACGACGAATTGCAGGCGCGCACCGACCTCGCGCGAGTGCAAGTTCTGATTTGTGAACGGGCCGGTCTCATGGGATCCCTGGCCTTGCACCGTAAGCCAATTTCCCAACGCATTGGTAGATACATAGGCAAACTGACGGAACAGATTCTGGTTCAGTTCGACAGGACTGTCACTGTCGCGGCGCAGCGTGTATTGCAAACCTGTGTTGAACGTAAACGTGGCAGAGCCTAGCTTGAGCACCGGATTCAGGCCAGCGTTCATGGTGTAATCCCAAGTGTCGTTATTCAGGATCAGTTCCTCGTTCGGCAATGAAATCTGACCGCGATCATTTCGTACCTGGAAGAATCCGGTCAGTGCAGGGAACTTGCCGAGATCGGTGCGAACACCGTTGGTCCATAAGGTTTCGAGCGATGAAATCGGCGGCGGGATGGCTCCTGTCTGAGGATTGCGGAAGATCTGGCGGTCCAGCCCGTTGATCGTGGCATCGTCGAAGATGCCATGCATCAGGACATCAGATTTGAGGCTGATCCTCTGACTGATCTGCACACCCTGCTCCCCGGCCACCTGCTGCATGGCTAACTCAGCGGTATCATCTTCGCCGCCAAGTTGATTGGCGCGGGCGAATGCGGTCATGGCTTGGAACTGCTGATGTTGTTGCCTGTAGATGTTCGCCTGCGCGAGCGTGTACTCGAAATTGTTTGCGAACTCCGCCGGGTTGCCCAATTTCGCAAGCTGGTCCTGCGCTTCGCTGGTCCTGCCTTCGGCAATCTCCGTGTTGGCCTTGCCGATGGTCACCACCTCATCCGCCGCACCTGCCTGGCGGGCGCGTTCGTAGTAGCGGCGAGCCAGATCAAAATCATGCATGGCGAGAAAAAGATTCGCGGCGTCAATGAAATCATCGGCAGTCACCGGAGAAGCTTCGCCGACGCGCGATTCGGCAAAGGCCAGCCCAACTTCTTGTTGCGCTGCGCCGAACTTGTGCTGATTGACGAAGATCCGCGCGAATAGTAATCGGGCCTGGACCCGGTTGGCGTCCGGGGCCTGCAGCGCCCGAGTAAAGCGCTGCATCGCCCCATTCTGGTCTCCGAGAGTGAGCAATGCGGAGCCGGTGTTGAGCAGAATGGACGAAGAGTCCGGACCCTGTTTCTCCGCCGCACTGATGTAGCGTAAGGTCTGATCGCGCTGATGCAGTTCGGCATGCGCGCTGGCCAGCCGGGCGTAAATTTCCGGATCGTCAGGCGAAAGCGCAAGCGTTGCATTCAGTGTCTCGATCGCCGCGGTGTAGCGCCGGGCGTGGAACTGGACGTCCGCCAATGCCAGATGAAGTTCCAAATCATCCGGTGCGTACTTCAGCGCCGCTACATATTCCTGCTCCGCCTTGTCGCGAAGGTGCAGGATTCGATATGCGGTGGCACGCGCCAAGTGAATTGCTCCTGACTCGCCGAGCAGCTTTTCGGCTTGGTCGGTCTCATCCAACGCGGTGCGCCCTTGCCGAAGCTGCAGTTCAGAGAAAGCAAGCCCGAGGTGAGCAACACCGTTGGAGGGCTGCAGGTCGAGCGCGGAGTGAAAGTCGTGAATCGCGGCCTCTGCATTCTGCAGATCATTGAGCACGTAACCACGGTTTACGTAAGCCTCCACCATCTTGGGATCTCGCACGAGGGCTTCGGTATAGTCCTGTACCGACTGCTGTAGAAGCTGGTTTTGCTTATGAACGTGACCGGTGAGCAGCGGGAAATTCGGCTCCGTCGGCAACACTCTCGCGTAGCGCTCGGTAAGCGTGAGGGTTTCGTCATACCGCCCCAGGTTGTACAGATCGTATGCCAGATATACCGACGCGTTGCGGTCCTTCTCCAACTGGGACAGTACCTGATAGCCCAGCCGCGCCGACTCGGCGTACTTCCCCTCGTGAAACAGGACGCGCTCACGTTCGCGCATCACCCGCGGATCGTCCAGCATGCTTCCCGTAGCGCGGCTGACCCAAGCGGCAGCGATGTCGAAGTGTCCAGCCTGGATCGCCGCGCTGGAGGCGTTTGCGATCACAACCGGATTGCGCGGTGCGCGCTTGTATGCCTCTTCGTAGAAATCATTGGCGCGATCCAGTTGCATGGTGGCCGTGTAAAGATCGCCCAATGCAAGATAGGCGACATAGTCATCCGGGTAATCCGAGGCGAGTTGATTGAAAAAGCGTCCGGCGGCGGCGTTGTCGTTTTCCTCCCGCGAGATATACCCCATCGCCTCTAGCGCGTAACGATTTTTCGGGTCGGCCCGCAACACTCCCTCGTAAATCTTGCGTGCCTCCGCTGCGCGCTTGGCGCGCCAGAGTAGGTTGGCAAATTGCAAAGTGATGGCGCCATTATTCGGATCCAACCGCATGGCTTCCTTCAGGTCGCTCTCCGCCCCATCGATGTCATTTCCACTGAGGCGTATGGAAGCGCGCACCCGCAGGAACTCGGCACGGGCAGTCCCTTCGATGTGCAATTGATCAACCAGCGATTCCGCTTCGGAAACCTGGCGGCGCGCCGCTTCGTCGTCACCCGCCTCGCGATAGATCTCGGCAAGATTCAAACGAAGCTCAATGGGGTAGAGCTGACCCTCCGGCACGGCGGCGCGGGGCAGGTTAGCAACCGCCGCCTGGTATTCGCGGATGGCCTCCGCATTATGATTTTCCGTCCGGGCAAGCTGTGCCTTCAGCGCGTGCAGCCGATAGTGATTCGGATCGATCTGTGCCGCACGGGCAAGAAACGTTCGCGCGCGATCGAACTCTGCAACGTGCAACTCTGCCTGCGCCGCGCTTAACTGCAATCCGATTTGCCGTGGCGCAAGATTGGCAGCCTTCGCGTAGGTTTCCGCCGCTTGCTGCCGATTTCCGTCCAACTCATAGCTGTAGCCGAGGTCGGCCAGTACCTCAGGGTTGGGTCCGGGGGCACTCTTCAGCGCCGAGATCGCGGCCTTGTAATCGTGCTGCTCGCGATAGAAATTCGCCACCGCACGGAAGATCGACGGGTTCTTCGGGTCATGACTGCGCGCCCGATCCAACATCTGCCTGGCACGTTCGGGTTGCTTCAATTTCGCGTAAGCGACCGCCAGCATTACTTCCGCGTGCGACGAAGGGTGCAGCGATTCCGCCCGCGAGAGTAGCGCGATGCCTTGCTGCGAGTCGCCGCTTTGCAGGAAGAGTTCACCTGCCATCAGCAGGTCATTCTCCCGCTTGGGTGCGGCGTTCACCACCTGCATCAGCAATCGCTTGGCATCGTCAAGGCGGCCCATGCGCATATAGGTCTGCGCTAGGCCGCTGAGTCCATCCAGGTTATTGTGCTCAAGTTTCAATCCCTGCTCGAATGCATCCACCGACCGTGCGTACTGCCCTGCAAGTCGTGACGCGTAGCCCAACAGAAACCAGAGCCGCGCGTTCTGCGGCGCAGCTTTCACCGCGCGCTCAGCGGCCGCCGCCGCGGCAGCGGGGTTACCGCGTTTCAACTCGTCCTCGGCAGCGCGCGCATTGCGCCCTACTTCGATACTGGCGCCCCAGCCCATCGCCTCGCCCGAAAACTTTTTGGGATTCCTTGGCGTGCCGCGCGCGCCACTGTCCAGATCGATATCCTGTGCGCGCAACGACTGCGATGAGAACAGCAGAGTACAAAATAGAAGTAGAAGTAATAGTTTCATTTTCCCTGTGCCACTCTGGAATCCGTGCCAATCGCAGATCGCGAACTTTGTCCGTCTGCTTAGGATGCGACAAAACAACGAAATGTCTTCCGTCTAAGGTTGGGAGTTTTCGCACCGATTTATATCCTGCCAATCTGAAGTACACACCTGCTCACGTTGAGTCATTCACCACTCTTGCGCACGACTCACAAAAATTCTGGCAAACCCATGTGCAGCTCTGCGAATCAGACCTTTCACAAAGTGGAGATGACTCCCTTGATTGCTAAGTCGAATCCCGTTTCAAGCCGTGGTATTCCGCTCCTCGCCATCGTGCTACTGGCTTTGGCCGTTCACGGACCGCTGTTACTCATGCAGCTTCCTGCCAACTCCTATGACGCGAATACTCACATCTTTTTCGCCGGTCATTACGCCCATCACTGGTTTTCTCCTTGGAATGAAAAGTGGTTCGGCGGAATGTCGCAGACAACCTATCCTCCGCTGACTCACCAGTGGATCGCGTTGTTCTCACATCTCTTCGGATTGACCGGCGCATACATGTTTGTCCAGCTGATCGTGATCCTGCTGTTGCCCGTGGGGATGTACCGCTACGCGCTGCTCTGGGTTCCTGAGCGCGAAGCAAGTTATGCGGCGGTGGGCTCGGTCTTTCTGGGATCGTTGGCGATGCTGGTCTATCAGTCCGGTCAATTGCCCACCACCACGGCGGCCGCACTCACCCTCAACGCGTTGCCATTCTTTTACCGTTGGACGCGCGACGGTGGTGTGAGGCAATTGCTGAAAGGTGTGGCGATTTCCATGGCTGGCGCCGCGGCACATCACGTTACATTTCTTTTCGGAGCCGTCCTGTTCGCGCTGCCGGTGCTCTGGCTCAGCTTGCTCGACCGCGAGCAGAGTCCGCACAAAGCTTCTGCGGTGGCTGTGCTGGCGCGCGCCGCTGTCTTTGCCGTCATCGTCCTCGCCGCGGCGATCCTGGTGCTGCTGCCGTATTTCATCTCTCTGCATCAGAACCCGATCACCCAGTTGCCCATTCCGCACGCGTCGCGTGACAACTACATCCTGAGACCCCATAGCGGGATGAATTTCTGGGTGATTCCGATGGGCGCACTGGTCCTAGCCATCCCGTACATCTTGATCAAGGGTTCGGCGGAGCACCGTCTTCGACCGCTGCTCTTTGGCTGGTACCTGACTACTCTGCTCGGCCTCGGCGGGACCACTCCCATTGGCCGTCTGCTGCTGGGCCGAGCCTACGAAGTGTTGACCTACGAACGCTTCACTTTCTGGGCGACGTTGATGGCGCTGCCGTTCGTCGGTCTGCTGGCCGCGTGGATGGTGGACCATTGGGGCCGTCCCGCGGTTGTGCTGCTGGGCGCTGCCGCGGTTTACAGTTGCGCGATGGCAGTGGCCTGGGTGGTCTTCAATCCGATCAATACAGGAATTTTCCAGGTGCAGCCGATTATCGACTTCCTGAATCGCGAAGGACACTCGAGGTATCGCTACATCACCCTCGGCTATGGCAACCAGTTCGCGAAAGTTTCGACCTATGCGCATGCAGGGAGCCTCGACGGCGATTACAACTCCGCCCGCCTGCTGCCTGAGTTAACCGCCTACGGTGCCGGCCAGCTCTACAACTCCAAGTACTATGGAACTCCGGGGATGGAGGCGTTGCGCGCAATTCTAAAGCACGCGGACCAGTACGGCCTGCGCTACATCTTTGTGCGGGACCGCTATTATGAGCCGCTACTGGCCTTTGCTGGATGGCGGCCGACGGAAACCTATGACTACGGTGCCACTACCCTGTGGACCAAGGACGATGTGCCCCCGGCAAAACCTATCAATTTCGGAAATGCCGTCCCGCCCCTCTGGCAGGGCGTGATGTGGGGACTGGTTCCCGTGGGTGCGAGCTTGTTTGCGATCATCGTCGTTTGCCTTCCGGATCGGCGCCGGCGTGCGGAGGCGATAGAGTTCCCGTCGTCCTCCAAACCAAGCGAGGTTTCACTGCGGGAGGCACAGTAGCTATGAACAAGGTGCTGCCGGTTCTACTCATTCTTCTAGCTGCCGCGCTAGTAGCCGCCGCCACTTTGCACTCCTCATCGCTGGCTTCGGTCACCACGCCCGAGGGCGCGGTGCTGGCCTTGCTCAACCATGTAAAGACCCGTGACGCCGAAGGAGCTTATCGCTATGTGGCCAAGGCCAGCAACACTGCCCCGGAGGATTTCGCACGCGACGTCTCCGGTCAGGAAGGCAACCTGCGCACCTACTCGGCATTGCAGCACTTTGATACCAAGGTACTCCGCCAGGACGACCAGCAAGCCTCGATCCGCGCCACCCTGGAATGGGCATCGGCGGTCGGCGCCGTCTATGACTCGCGTGATTTGAAGGTAGTGCGTGAGGACAATACCTGGAAGGTGGTGTGGCCGGTGCAGCCGCCTGCCAAGGTTCCGCCACAGGTGATTCCAGTCAACTACCTGCGCTGGGACATCGTGACGCGCGGCGACAATGACGACTGGGGCGCACAGAACGTCGATGCTCCGCGAGTGCGAATCATCTCCATGAACCCGGTTGAGAAGGACGGCAATTTCATCCTTCTCGGCGAGATTGAAAATGAAGACACCGTACCGGGATTTGTCTCCGTGGCTGCAACTCTCATCGGCAAGGATGGGCAGATCATGGCGCAGGAGGAGAGCTTTGATAAGATCAGCCACGTCCTGCTGCCCAAAGAGATTTCCCCTTTCCGTATCGATTTCCCCAACGTACGCCGCGAACACATCCAGAGCGTGCATATGCAACCCAACGCAATGCTCGTTCCGGCATCGGCCGATCCGGTGATCGGCGTCATGCATCAGGCGCTGCAAAAGGATGCTCGCGGACACTCTGTGCTCACCGGCGAACTCGTGAACCAGAGCGGCCAGACGGTAAATATTCCGCACGTGCTAGCCACGTTTTATGACAATGCAGGCAAGGTGATCTGGGTATCGGACGGCTATGGCGATCAGGCGCTGGCTCCGCAAACGCCGGTAGCCTTCAGCCTCGGCGTGCGCGACGACCTCGCGCCACAGATTCACAGCTACCGGGTCACGGTGAACCAGTACAGCCGCGACCGTGTGCAGTGAGGGGCAGCCATGAATTCACTTCGGCGATCTCTCTTCCTGTTTTTTTTCTGCGCTTCCGGTTTCTGCTGGGCACAGTTGCAGGTCGCCGGTCCGTTGCAAGCCGGTTCGGTTGCCACCTTGCAAGCCCCCGGTTCCGGCAGCACGACCTTGTATCTGTTCGGACCCGGCGGCGCCAGCAAGCGGCCCGTGCAGCGCGGCGCCATTGCGCTCTCCGCAGACGAGTTGAAAACTGCCGGACGCTACACCGCCATCCTCGATGGAAGCAGCACATCATTTTTCGTACACGCGGCAAAGTTGGAAGCGATCTCTTTCATCGCCCGTCCCTCGCGGGTGCCTGCTACCGCCAGCGGCGCGGTGCTGGGTTCGGCTTTCCTCTTCGATCGTTTTCAGAACCTTGTACTCACGCCGGCTCCGGTGAGCTTCCGGCTGGCCGTGGAAGGCACCCCGGGAGAAGAGCGTAGCGTAAGCGCAAAGGATGGAGTTGCCTGGGTGCAGTTGAATTCAGGACGCCGCAGCGGCCCCGCCCAGTTCATCGCTGGCTCGGGTGAGGTTCGTGTACGCCGTATCGTGCAGCAGGTCGCGGCCGATCCTTGCTCTCTTCGCATGAGCGCCAGGCGAGCTCCCGACGGCAATATTCTGGTTGAAACCACGCCGATTCAAGACTGCTCCGGCAACGCCGTGCCGGATGGCACCATCGTTACCTTCGCCTCGGTCGATGCCGCAGGACGCAGCACGGTGGACGCTCGCATCAAGCGCGGTTTTGCCCGGGCCGAGTTGCCCGCCTCACATTCCGCCACGCTCTCGGTTGCGGCGGGAGTGGTCCTCGGCAATGAAATCCACTGGGGAGGTGGCCAGTGATCGATCCTGCCCCCGGCTACCGGAGAGCATCTGTATGGCTAGCGGCTCTGGGTTTGCCCATTCTGCTCGCTCTCGCCTCAACGACTCACGCCGCACCGCCCGCGCCGGTTCAATCCCCGATTCAATCCTTCAATATTGACTTCGCCGTGCCGCGCCCGGTGGAAGAAACTACCGCTCTCGCCATTCAGCGCGACTACTCCCAGGCTTGGCAGTCGCTGGTTGCAGCCTTGGAGGAGAATCGTGCCGAAATGCTCGATGAGAACTTTACCGGCGGCGCGCGCCAGCAATGGCAGGATGCAATCCATGCCCAGCAGAAGAACGGTCTCAGCCGCCGTATCGTCGATCATGGCCATCAGGTGCGGGTCCGGTTCTACTCTCTTGATGGTTCCGCGCTGGAGGCGATTGACACCGCCGATCTAGAGATTCAGTACCGCGAGGGTAGCAAGCTTCTCTCCTCCGAGCGCATCCAGGCTCACTACCTTCTCCTGCTTACCCCGGCCGAAAGTAGCTGGAAGGTCAGGATTTTGCAGGAAATTCCTCCAAGTTGAGCCATCGTCAGAGTAGCCACCGCGAGATTCGCAATGTGAGAACGCCAAATTCACCCCATTGGAATCTGGTCCTAGCCCATCCCGCTCTGTTTCTTAGCCTAGAATAGAAAATGCTCCGGTGGTAAGCCTTAGCGCATCCAAGTACCATTGGTTTGGTGAACATGAAAATTCTCAACAGCTCGCTCGTTCTCGCCCTTCTGGTGGTTTCACTTGCCGCCTTCGCACAGCAACCTGCGAGCACCCCGCAGCCGACCCAGCCCGCCGCAGCTCCGGCAAGCCCCGCCGTGGCTCCGGCAAACAAGGTCCCACCAGCCTCGGCAAGCGCCGCGAATGCATCTGCCCCTGCGAAGCAACCCAACCGCGGAGATGCGTACTACCATTTCGAGCTTGGTCATATGTATGAGGATATGGTGGCCTCCACCGGCCGCACGGAATACGTCGCCAAAGCGGTTGACGAGTACAAAGCAGCGCTGCAGGCAGATCCAACCTCGACTTACCTTGCCACCTCCCTTGCCGAGCTTTACGCCCGCACCGGAGATATCCGCGAGTCCATCGCTGCGGCCCAGGAGGTCATCAGCCGGGACCCGGACAATCTTGATGCCCGCCGTCTGCTCGGCCGAATCTACCTGCGTTCCATCGGTGACTTGCAAGGCGGCACGCAGACCGACACTGAGACCATGCTCCACCTCGCTATCGAGCAGTACGAACAAATCGTACGTCTGGATCCCGCCAGCATTGAGGATCATCTTCTGCTCGGCCGTCTCTACCGTCTGAATAATGAGACCGGCAAAGCGGAAGCCGAGTTCCGCACCTCCGTCAAATTGCAGCCCTCGTCGGAAGACGCCGTCACCACCCTCGCGCTACTGTACAACGAGGAGGGTGACTCAAGTCGTGCCCTGGAGATTCTGCAGTCCGTGCCGGAGGCCGACCGGTCGCCGCGAGTCGATTCAGTCCTGGGCTACACCTACGAGCAGAAGAAGGATTATCCGCTCGCCATAGCGGCCTATCGCAAGGCAGTCGACGAAGACAAAGACAATCTGGACGCCGTGCGCGGACTAGCGCAGAACCTGCTCAATGACAATCAGACCGACGCCGCCTTGGAGCAATATAAGACGATTGAGGCCGCCGATCCGCAGGATGTCCAGACATTGCTGCACATTTCTGAACTCTATCGCCGTGACGGACAGTTTGAGAAAGCTCTGGATACGCTGAACAAAGCGCAGGCGATTACCCCTGACTCGATGGAGATCGAGTACAACCGCGCCGTCATCCAGGAAGCGCTCGGTAAGTACGACGAAGCGGCCAAGCAACTGGAAGATCTGCTGGAACATAGCGCGAAGCCCAATGGCGTGTACTCTGCCCCTGAGCGCAACAATCGCGCCATCTTTCTGGAACGCCTCGGCACCGTTTATCGCGACCAGAACAAGACGCAATCAGCCGTCGACACCTTCCGCAAAATGATCGCCCTTGGCGATGACTCCGTGGCCCGTGGTTATCAGCAGATTATTGAAACCTACCGCGACGCCAAGAACTGGCCCGCCGCCACGGCCACCGCGCGCGAAGCCGTAGAGAAGCTTCCCAAGGACCGCGAACTACAGATGGTTCTGGCCGGGCAGGAAGCCGACAGCGGGGATGCCGATGCCGCAATTGCCCGCGTCAAGGCCATGATCAAGGGCAGTTCCGCTGATGACCGTGAGGTCTGGATCGCCCTTGCCCAGATGTACAGCCGCGTACGCCACTATCCTGAAGCCGAGAAGGCCCTGGCCAAAGCCTTGGAGCTTTCCACCAAACAGGAAGAAAAGGACTACGCAAACTTCATCGCCGGCTCAATCTATGAGCGCCAGAAGAAGTACGACGAGGCCGAGAGCTACTTCCGCAAGGTGCTTGCCTCCGATCCGAAAAACGCCACCGCCCTCAACTACTTGGGCTATATGCTGGCCGACCGCGGCACCCGCCTCGATGAAGCGCTCTCTCTGATTCGGCGTGCCGTGGCGCTCGATCCGCAGAATGGCGCCTATCTGGACTCGCTCGGCTGGGTCCACTTCAAGATGGGCAAGTACGATCTCGCCGAAAACGATCTGCGGCGCGCCGTCGACCGCATTGACAACGATCCGACCGTGCACGAACATCTTGGCGACGTCTATCAGAAAACTAATCGTCTGAAGCTCGCCGTGACCCAGTGGGAGCGTTCGCTACAGGAGTGGAAAAAGACCGTTCCTGCTGAAGTCGAAGCCGCTGACGTGGCGAAGGTTCAGAAGAAACTCGACGGGGCGAAGGTGAAGCTCGCCAAACAGGAAGACAACAGCGCCCGATAACCGGACAAGCTGCTCAGCACCGAAATCCGCAGCCGCCGGACGGCATTGACCACAGCCCGGCGGCTCTTGTTTTCTGCCGAGTCGAAGCAACGCCCCCGCCGCATCGCGCCAGGTGCTACACTTCCCCCATGCTGGCTTCGTACGCAGTGCGGGTTGAGTCCTCGCTCGGACGCCGCTATCCCGAGCCGCCGCATCCTTATCGTGACGATTTCCAGCGCGACCGCGACCGCATTATTCATGCTCGCGCCTTCCGCCGCCTGGAAAACAAAACCCAGGTCTTCACCCATCGTCTCTCGGATCATTTTCGTACTCGGCTCACCCACACCATCGAAGTAGCGCAGATTTCGCGCACCATCGCCGCCGCGCTCCACCTGAATGAAAGCCTCGTCGAAACCCTTGCTCTCGTGCATGACCTCGGCCATCCTCCGTTCGGACATTCCGGCGAACGCGCCCTCGACCTGGTCATGCGCAAGCATGGCGAGCGCTTCGATCACAATCTTCACGCCCTGCGCATCGTCGAGCACTTCGAGCAGCGTTACGCCTCCCATCCCGGCCTGAACCTCACCTTCGAAGTGCGCGAAGGCATCATCAAGCACTCGCACGACTACTCACCCGCGGATCATCCCGAGCTGGCCGAATACCTGCTCGACCAGCGTCCGCCGCTTGAGGCTCAACTTATTGACCATACCGACGAGATCGCTTACAACACCGCCGACCTTGACGACGGTTACGAGGCGCACTTGCTCAAACTCAGCGATATTCGCCGCGATGTCACCATTTTCGACCGCTGTTTTTGTCAGATTGAGCAGGAATTCGCGGGCGTCCGCGACAAGCTCAAGTTCAACGAGGCGCTGAAGCGCATGTTGAATCACCTGGTCACTGACTTGCTTGAGAACACCCGGTGCCGGCTCCTGGCCTCTGGCGTCGAGACCCTCGATGACATCCGCCGTCATCCCGAGCGTCTCGCCGCCTTCAGTCCCGCCGCCGATGGAGAACGCGCTCAGCTAAAAGAGTTCCTCTTTCAGAACCTCTACCACAGCGAGTCGCTCCGCCCGCAGAAGGCCGACGGGGAAAAGATTATCAATGACCTTTTCGACTACTGGATCGAGCACCCCACCAGCCTGCCGACCAGCTACCAGCGCCAGATGGAGGCGGAACCCCGGGCTCGTGTCATCTGCGACTACATTGCTGGAATGACCGATAACTACATCATGGATCAGCACCGGAAGTTGGCGGAACGGAGCGTTTCGAAGTGATGGAACTGGAGTCGTGGTCTGTAATTCCTACCTACCGCACCCATTCCTACCGCTCACATCTTCCACTCTGCTTTGATTAACTGTTGATAATAAGTAAGTTACTGCACTCTCAAGTTTGGCATCTGAACTGTACTAGTAAGAGCGTCGCGCTATCGCCTTAATGCGGTACGCAGCCTGACAGCGGGCTACTCCCGCCGGAGGAATGTTAAATGAAGAACCGTTTCCTGTTTGCCTTGCCCTTGATTGCCACGCTCGCCCTGCCGGTCGTTGCCCAGCAAAGCGGCGCCGCACCAGATCAGCAGCCTGTTGCCCAGTCGCAGACAGCCACCGACGTCAACTCGCCGATGGCCAATCCTGACCAGCAGCTTGAGCCGCTCAAGCCCGACACCCGCGAAGGCTTCTGGGGACATCTGAATCCGTTTGCGCGTAAAAAGTATGTGCAGCGCCAGCTTGCCCCGATTCGCGACCGCGCCAATGAACTCGATGAGCTCACGGCGAGCAATTCCCGAATGTTGAAGGACGTGGACGCCCGCGCCACCGCAGGCATCCAGCGCGCCGATGCCCACGCCAGCCTCGCCGATCAGCACGCCGTCGATGCCGCCAACCGCGCTCAGATGGCGAACCAGACCGCCCAGCAGGCCAGCACCCATCTGCAGTCCGTCTCCCATGTAGTGCAGAACCTTGACCAGTACCAGAGTGCCAACCAGGTTGAAATTCGCTTCCGTCCCGGCGCGGCCGTGCTGAGCAAGAACGCCAAGGAAGCCCTCGACGAACTGGCCGAAACCATGAAGGATCAGAAGGGCTATCTCGTAGAGGTTCAGGGCTTTACCCCGGGCCGCGGCGCTGCTTCCATCCAGCAGTCGCAGCATCTGGCAGACTCGGTAGTGCGTTACCTGGTCATCAATCACCAGATTCCGGTCTATCGCATCTATGAACTTGGCTTGGGCAATGCCAAGGTGCAGACCGCTTCCGACGACACCACCGCCAAGACTTCGCATGGCAGCCGCGTTGAAGTCACGTTGCTCAAGAACGGAGTTGGCGAACTGAGCGAGCAGACCACCCCGCAGACGCCGTCCATGTCTCAACCTCAGTAGTTTCGTAACCACGCAAGTGCGGCACAGGCGCGGGCCATTCAGGTTCGCGCCTGTTGCTTCTGCGCCCCCAATCTCCAGCATTGGTTTCAGGGACGCGCATTTTCGCGGCATTCATGCTATCTTTGCGCCAACGAATGCTATTTACCGAGCCATCCGAATTCTTTTTCACCGGTGGTTACGACTCTCCCGTCGGCCTCTTGGATTTCGCCATGAGTGAGCGTGGCCTCGCCGTGGTCGCATTCCACGGACGCTGGATCACTCCCTACGGCACAGCCAATGTGCGTTGGATTGAAGAGCAGGATCGCTTTCGCGAGGTGACTCGTCAACTGGACGAGTACTTTGCCGGAGCTCGGCGTGAGTTCGATCTGCCACTCGACCTGCGCGGCCCGACGTTTCATCAGCGTTGCTGGCAGGGGCTCTTGCGTATCCCCTTCGGCCAGACTTGGTCCTACGCTCAGCTTGCCGCCGAAGTCGGCTCACCGCTGGCCTCCCGGGCTGTCGGCCAGGCAAACCACCACAATCCGGTTGCCATCATCGTTCCCTGCCACCGCGTCATCGCCTCCAACGGCACCCTAGCCGGATTCGGCGGAGGCCTAGCGGCTAAGGAATTCCTGCTCAACCTGGAAGGCGCGCGCTTTCGTCCCTCGCTCCCTGAGCAGGCCAGTCTCTTCGGTGAACTTGCCGTTTTGTAGAGAAAACTAGGACAGAGACTCGCCCAAGACCTGCGGCTACCTTTGCGTGGAAACACTGGGCACGACTTCGATGTGGTCCACCAGCTTGCGGTTCCAAGCGTAGCTATGCGCCAGGCGTTGCGCCTGCAGATGCTCTTCCCCTCCAGCGGCACGACCTTCCAGCGTCACTGATTTGTCATCTACGTCCACCCGAATTGCCGAACTTGCCAGCTTGGGATCGCGAGCCAGGGCGCTGGCAATCTCCATCTGCAAACTGTGGGCATCGCGCGTGTCAGCCATCGCCCACTCCGGCCTTGCCGGAATCTTCGGAACTGGTTTCGTCTCCACAGCGTCAGCGTTTGTCTCCGCAGCAGACAATGCCGATGGCTTAGTCTTCACCGGAGCGGCCTTCAGCCTTGCGACCTGTTCCGCAGAAGCCTTCTTCGCCGATTCCTTCGTCGCGCTTATCGGTACACCTGCTCTGGCCGCAGCCTTTCCTTGCTCTCGCGGCGCTGATTCCACTGCCGCCGGACGCGAAACTCGATGAGTTGCCTGCGTACGTCCATTCGTTGGCTCAATCACAATCTCCTGTGCGATCGCTCCCACGGTCAGCATCGCAATTCCCAATATCAGCACCGGAGATCCTTTGCGCATGGTTCGCTCCTGCGGCAGCGGGCAGCCATCCCGCCCGTTTGCTGTTTTAAGATGCCGGATACCTGCCCTTTGCTGCCCCCAGGAAAGTCCGGCCTCACCTGGCATACCGCACCGCCAGAAAGTTTTTTTGCCCTGCGTCTTGCTGCCAAACGCGGGCCGCCGTAAACTCCCACCATGCAGTCCCACACCGGACACTCCCACCAAGGCCACTGTCATCCCGCCCTCAACGCCCGGATGCTTCGTCTTGCCCTGGGATTTACTTTGGCGTACATTGTTCTGCTGGTGGTTGCAGGGTTTCGGGCACACAGCTTGGCGCTGCTCTCGGAAGCCGGACATAATGTTTCAGACTTCTTCGCCCTTCTCCTCTCCTGGGTTGCCGCCTATCTCAGTGAGCGACCCGCCACCAGCACCAAGACCTACGGATGGCGCCGCGCCGGAGTCTTGGCCGCTTTTGTTAACGCCTCCACCCTGATCGTCATTGCCGTCCTCATCTTTTATTCGGCTATCCAACGTATCTCCCACCCTGTGCCCGTACACGCCGGGCTGATTATGTGGGTCGCCGGGGCCGGAGTGTTGCTCAACGGCGCCATCACCATGCTGCTGCTACGCAGCCGTCGCGACCTGAACCTGCGCTCGGTAATCGTTCACCAGGTTGGCGACACTCTCTCGACCGCAGCGGTGATCGCCGGAGGATGGGCCATCATGGTCACCGGCCATAGCTGGATTGACCCGGCTCTCTCCATCGCTATCGCCGCCATGATCTTGTGGTCCTCGATCGGCATTGTCCGCGAGAGCTTGAATATTCTGCTGGAAGGCACGCCCAGCAGTGTGGAACTAGAGACCATCATCTCTGAAATGCGCGCCGTAGCTGGCGTCATCGACGTCCACGACTTGCACATCTGGAGCATCGGCAGCGACACGCACGCGCTCTCCTCGCACATCATCATTCAGGACATTCCGCCCTCGGCCAGCAACGCGATCCTTGCCGAGTTGCGCCAACTGCTAGCCACCCGGCATCAAATCCACCACACCACAATTCAGTTTGAGAGCGCCAACTGCGAACTCGCCCATGGCTGCATCCTACCCGTACACCACGAACACCGGTAGAATGTCTCTCATACCAGCTCGCAAACCAAAGCCGGAATGAGGAGCCGATCCATGCGTGTTCACACCTTTACGATTGCCGCAGTCGCCGTGCTCGCGGTCGCCTGTACTGGATGCAAGTCCGAGCCCGCTCTGCCTCCGAACCCCACCACGGTCATCAACAATGTGCGCGACCAGCTCACGCCCTTTCGCTTCACCCTCGCGACCGAGCCCGCCTCGCCGAGCTACAACGCTCCCATTCTGCTCAAGGTGCACGTCATCGACGCCGCCAATCAACCCGCTGATGGAGTCACGGTCAACGTGGATATCTCGATGAGCGGCATGGACCACGGCGCCCAGCACCTGACCTTGAGCGGTAAGGGCCGCGGCGACTACGAGGGACAGTTGAACCTCGAGATGGCTGGCAGTTGGGACGTAGATCTCACGGCCACCAGGGATGGCAAAAGTCGTCAGCAGAAACTCAGTATCGAGGTTGGCGGATAAAGCCGATGGTACTAAACAAATGTCCGATCGCGGAGTAAGGATCTGGACACCGAATTCTGAGCTATCGCTTCTGCCGGAAAGCTCGCAATAAGGAATCCTGTCATGCGCCTTCGCATTCTTGCCATCGCCATTGTTGCCGGGCTGGCGTACTTTGTCGTCCAAAACAAATCCGCGCTGCCAGCTCCGCCCGATTCCGCCGCCCTCATCCGCGAGATACGTGGCCAAGCCTCGCCATTCCGCTTCACTCTCAACACCGATCCGGAGCCGCCCAGCTACAATTCCCCAATAGTGCTGCGGGTCCATGTCACCGACGCTGCTGGCCAACCCGCCGACGGCTTAGCGGTTGAGGCCACCGTCTCCATGAGCGGTATGGATCACGGAGCTCAGCATTCGATCCTGCATGGCAAAGGCAACGGTGTTTACGAAAGCAAGGTGAAGGTCGAGACAGTAGGCGGTTGGAATGTGGACCTGACGGCCATGAAGAAGGAAGGCAAAAGCGGCAGTGAGAGACTAAACATGGAAGTCGTTGCTCCACAAGAAAACCGGCAACCGCGGAATCCGAATGAGGACGACTCGCAATAATGATTTGTGGGCCGCGCTACCTGACGTTGCGCAGTTCGATCTGGCCCATCATGGTTCGCAATTCGATCGCAGGCCCACCGCCGTGAATGGCTCCATCGGCGACCACGCTGCGCGGCCCATACGCGGGAATGCCGCTCAAAATTTTCAAACCCGGAAAGTCGCTTAGAATGTGCCGCGTCGGACACTTCCCGGTCACGGCATGAAGATTGCCCGGAACTGTACCGGCAAAGTACACCACAATATCGCCCATCGAGGTCACCAATTGTGACTCTCGCATGGATTTCCGGTCGCCAACAAATTCGGCGGTAATCCGCCCCATACCCGTGTGTGCGTCAGCTCCCTGTGCCAGCTTCCAGAGCTCAATGTTGCCCAGTGCGGTGCTGGCCACGACTGGTCCGTGAGCCACCCCAATGCGGATGTTGCCGCCGCCGGTCTCGGCCGTGACCGCGCCACCCATCTCGCCCAGATTGATGTTGCCGCCAGCCGTACGCACCAGCAACCCCCCTAAGCAACGCACAACTTCAATATTTCCACCACCAGATTCCACGCGTCCCTTGGCGATCGCCTTCAGGAAAATGTTTCCACCTAACGAAGATATCGCCAGATCGCCCACCGAGGCATCGACGCGGATGTCGCCGCCACCGGTACGAATGAAGGAATCGCCCAAACTATGGTTGACGGTTACCGAGCCGCCCATGGTCACAGCGCGCAGCAGATCGGCATCGTCAATCTCAATATCTCCCCCATGAGTCTGGAGATCGAGATGGTTTACCTTACCGTGGATTGTGATCCTGCCGACCAGGGTGTCGACATGCACCACGTCCGTGCTCGCTGGAATCTCTAGCTCCAGTTCAGGACGAACCGCCAGTTCAATCGGCCCTACTGTCTGAATCAGAGCCTCGCCGCGGGTGCTGCCAACTCCCAGGTGGAAATTTGCAAACTGCCGGCGGGCGTCCTTTTCGAGCGGCTGCTGCGAATGTAAGCGCAGCGTGTAGCTGCCAGACTTGGCCCCTGTAACCACGCGCACTGAGCCCACAAAGCGCGTCACCTGCAGCAACTTCTCGCTAGCCACTGGGCCGGTGCTCACCTGCATCCAGCCGCTGCCATCCCGCACTACCTGTTGCTCGTGCTGCATGGCCAGCGCCGGAAGCGCCAATGCCAGAATCAGTGGGAAATAACCTGTCCACGCTCGCCGTGTGCCGGTCATGTTCACAGCTTGTGGGCCTCATTCCTAGCGCTTCGCAGCTTAACGGTCTCCGTTGCTGTACCATCCATCTTCATCTGGCGATCCATCTACTCTGCGCCCGCCGCCTGCGCCAGTACACGTGAGGATTCCTGACGGATGAACTCGTTGGGGTCTTCTTTGGCCAGCTGGGTCAAGGCCTGCCGGACACTGGTATCGTCGCGCACCGTCGCCAGAGCCTTGAGCGCACCAGAGCGAACGCCGGGGTTGTTGTCATTCAGCAGCGACTCCAGCATAGCGTTGCGTACCCGGATGTCCTGTTTCACCATCGGGGTCAATGCCTCTTCGGCCTTGAGCCGCACCCCCGGATTACTATCCGATTGCAGCGAGTACACCAAACTCTCGCGTACCGCCGGATCGTCCGGCTTCTGCCGCAGCAGATCGACGGAATCCATACGCAGCCCCGAATTCGCCGTGCTGCGCGACGCCATCACCAGCAACGCCTGAATCTGCGGATCGTTCACCGAACCCTGCACCGTTTCCGGCAACGCTCGCTCGTAGTCAATGCGCACGCGGTTGCTGCCCGGCTCCTGGACAATGTTACGAATGCCCGCAATCGAAGCTTCCTGCTGCTGATCCACCGAAAGCGCGCCGCCATGCAGCGACGCACTCATGCGATACATGGTGCCAATGCCGCCGCCAAAGCCTGCGATGAAGATGATGGTGGCCAGGGCAGGCGAGAAACGCATCTGCCGCAGCAAGGCCATCGGGTCCAGCGCCCAACGCCAGCCGCGGCGCTGCTCTGCCGTCTGCAAGGCCTCGGAGAGTTGGATACGCGCCGACGCCAGCAGATTGGGCGTCACTTCCAGTTGCGGCACCCCGGTCATCTCGCCATGAAATACGCGCAACGCTTTCAACTCGGCGGCGCACTCGGCACAACGCTCGACGTGCCCCTCAAACTCATGACGTGCATCATCGGCCAGCTCGTCGTAGAGATACAGCGGAATGTTTTCCTGGACCCAATCGCAGTTCATAATTGCCTTCTTCACTTCGACTTCAGGTCGGCCAGGGCCGCCCTTAATTTCTGCGTTGCACGAAACAGTGTGTTCTTTGCCGTCTCTTCCGTTGTGTTCAGGGCTTCGCCAATCGTGCGCAGCTTCAGTCCCTGGTAGTGCTTCATCTCAAACACCATGCGCTCGCGCGGACTTAGCTTGGTCAAAGCCTTGGCAATTCGCTTGCCCAGTTCCCGCCGCATCAGATCCTGCTCCGGACTCGCCCCGGCGCGCTCATCCGGAACTTGCTCCAGCAGGTCAAACTCTTCACCCTCCGAGCTGACCCGCACCGAAGGATCTTCCTTGCGAACCTGCCTGCGCCGCAAATAATCCATGCACAGGTTGGAGACGATCCGATACACCCACGTGTAAAACGAACACTCGAAACGGAAGCTCCCCAGGTTGCGGTACACCTTCAAAAACGCTTCCTGGTAAATATCCTTTGCTTCGTGCTCGGAGCCGGTCAGATGTAAGGCCAACCGCAACACCGGTTGATCGTACTGGCGCACCAGTTCCTCGAACGCAGCGTGATCGCCCTGCTGCGCGGCGCGAATTAGTTCGGCATCATTTACCCGACTCGGGCCTTGCCCCACTATGCTTTCCTTTGGGGAATCTTTTGCTTCGCCCGTGTCCTTCTAGTCCGAACTCTGCCCCGCAGAGTACGTTGCTATGGGTTGGACGGGCCAAAGCTCACTCCGTTAGCAATCTATTTTGCAATCCTAAACGCAGAAAGGCCAGCGTCCTCGGACGCCGGCCTCCCGCAAACCAATTGCCGCAGCTTACGCGGACTGTTCTTCACTTGCTTGCTTGGTCACCGTAACCTTGATCTGCACGGTGACTTCCTTGTGCAGCTTGAGCGGTACGTTGAACTCGCCCAACGACTTGAGCGCCTGGTCCAGCTCAATCTTGCGGCGGTCGATGTTGAACCCCCGGCCTTCGAGTTCATGCGCAATGTCGGCCGAGGTAACTGAACCGAACAGCGCATCGTGCTCGCCGGCTTTGCGGGTAAAGTGGAGGCTTACGCCCTCGAATTGCTTTGCCAGAAGCTCCGCGTCGCCCTTTTCCTTCGCGACCTTGCGAACCGACGACGCCTTCATCTGTTCGATTACGGCCTTGTTCGCCTTGGTCGCTTCCACGGCGAGCTTTTTTGGCAGTAGGTAATTGCGGCCATACCCTTCAGCCACCGTCACCACTTCGCCACGCCCGCCCAGCTTGGCTACATCTTCTTTCAAAATAACTTCCATGACTCAATCCCTCTCTGATCTCAGCCCTGATCTCAGCGCCCGCCCGCTGCGCCGCCATCGGGCGGCGCTCACGGCGTTTAGCGGCTGGCCGCGAACGGCAGCAGAGCAATATTGCGCGCCTGCTTGATAGCCTCGGTGACGCGGCGCTGGTGGGGCGTGCAAACACCCGTCAGGCGGCGAGGAACGATCTTGCCGCTCTCGGCCACAAAGCCCGAAAGCAGACGTACGTCCTTATAATTGATGCTGTCGATCTTCTCGGTGCAGAACTTGCAGACCTTCTTGCGCCGGAAGAATT
>CAZLZA010000035.1:0-46865 GCA_964563875.1 uncultured Acidobacteriaceae bacterium | reverse complement strand
GGGCCTTTGAGTACGCCCGCAAGTTCGGACGCAAAAAGGTGCACGCCATTCACAAAGCGAATATCATGAAGCTCTCCGACGGACTGTTCATCCGCTGTTCGCGCAAAGTCGCCCAGGAATACCCGGAGATCTCCTATGGCGAGCACATTGTGGACAACACCTGCATGCAGTTGGTCACCAATCCTTACCAATACGACATGCTTCTGATGGAGAACCTGTACGGAGACATCGTCAGCGATCTCTGCGCCGCTTTCGTCGGCGGCCTCGGACTGGTTCCCGGCGCAAACTTTGGCACCGCGTGCGCCATCTTCGAAGCCGTTCACGGCTCTGCCCCGGACATCGCCGGAAAAGGCATCGCCAACCCTACCGCGGTGCTCCGCTCCGGCATCCTGATGCTGCGCCACCTCGACGAACAGGATGCGGCGAGCCAGGTAAAGTACGCCGTCCACTCGGTCTATCGCGAGGGTAAGCACATCACGCGCGACATGGGCGGTATGGCCTCCACCAACGAGTTTGCCGATGCCGTTATTGCGGCGATGGAAAGCGCTGCCTGGCGCGAGCAGGCCGCCAAGGAAACCAATCCGGTCTAGGCACCCCGAACTTTCTGGCAGTCCCGGAACTTTTCTGGGAAAATCTCGCCAGACCCGCACTCGCCCTGCATCGCCAGCCGCTAAATTATCATCTTCTCTCTTAATGAGGTTGTTAGAATAGGACGTTTGCCGGGACGAGGTTCCGGCGCACCCGGGAATATCGGGTCAGTCCGTAGCCAATTGAGCTCTCTGAAACTCATGACGCAATCTCTAAATGCACCAAGCACTCCCTATCATCGCGCGCACCATCGCTTTACCGTGCTGGCAGCCGGTTGCGTGTTTTTGCTGATCGTTGCCGGAGCCCTGGTGACCAGCAACGACGCCGGACTCTCCGTGCCCGACTGGCCCACCTCGTTCGGCTCTCTCTACCGGATTCCGCCGCTGGTCGGAGGGGTGAAATTCGAGCACGGTCATCGCATGTTGGCTGAGTTCATCGGCCTGCTGACCATTGGCGTTGCCGTCTGGACCCAGAAGGTGGACCAGCGCCGCTGGATGCGCGTCCTTGGCTGGAGCGCGCTGGGGATAGTCATTGCGCAAGGCGTGCTCGGCGGACTCACGGTCCTTTTCTACCTGCCGCCGGCGATCTCCACTGCCCATGCAACTCTCGCCCAGACCTTTTTCTGCATCATGGTCAGCATCGCCTTCTTCACCAGCAGAAGTTGGGTAGAGACGCCTGCCGCGGTGGTTCTCCCGGACACTCGCCCCCGACTGACTACCCTTTCCATGCTGACCGTCGCCGCCGTCTGGCTACAACTCATCATGGGTGCGGCGTTCCGTCATTCAGGCATCCGCCTCCTTCCGCACATCGTCGGAGCCTGCCTGGTCCTCTGCATGGTGAACTGGCTGGTCATTGCCACCCTCAAGCGCCATCGCGCGATATCGCAACTCGCGACTCCTGCGGCGGTATTGCTCGCCCTGCTGTGTGTGCAGATCACACTCGGTCTCGCCAGCTACATCACCCGCGTACTCTGGAGCCAGGCTGCGGCGGTCCCCCTTGCCAGCATGGTGATCTCGACGGTGGCCCATGTCGCCTGTGGAGCCCTGCTGCTGGCCACCTCGGTCGTCCTTGCGATTCAGATCCACCGCCATGCCCTGCCGGACTTCACATCGGTGCCGGTCTCGCCAGCGCCCAGGGAAGGCCGAACGGTACGCGCGTGACCACCGCGCCCGCCGCACCCCCGCCGCCCCTGGCCGTCATCCCGCGTGCCCGCGGCCCCTTGGAATTATTGCGCGACTATGCGCAGCTCACCAAGATTCGGGTGACCACGCTGGTCGTCGTCACTGCCTGGTGCGGATTCTTCTTCGGCCAGCGCAAGTCCGGTCTTCCTGTGCTCACCATCAAGCTGTTCTGTGCTCTGGTCGGAATCGGCATGGTCGCGGCCGGCACCGCCTGCATGAATGAAATTCTCGAGCGCAAAACCGACGCCCTGATGCGGCGCACCGCGCGTCGTCCGCTGGTAACCCACTCCATGAGCCTGGGCCATGCCTTGGCCGTGTGGGCGGCTCTGACCGTCAGCGGCGCAACGCTGTTGGCCGTCGAACTGAATCCACTGACCTCCTTACTCAGCCTACTGACGGCCGCTACCTACCTGCTCCTGTACACCCCGCTAAAGAAGGTCAGCCCACTGTGTACCTTCGTCGGCGCATTTCCCGGAGCTATGCCCGGAGTTCTGGGCTGGACCGCTGCCCGTGGCAAGCTGGAGTACGAGGCACTCGTGCTTTTCGCGATTGTCTTTTTCTGGCAGTTTCCCCACTTCCACGCCATTGCCCTGCTCTACCGCGACGACTATGCCAAGGCCGGCATTCGCATGTTGCCCGTAGTCGAGAGTGACGGACGCTCCACCGCCCGCCAGATTCTGATGTACGGAGCAGCGCTGCTTCCAACCACGCTCGCGCCCACCATGCTGGGCATGGCCGGACTCTCTTATTTTATCGGTGCGGCGGTGCTTGGTCTGGGGCTATTCTACTTCTGCGCCCGCATCTGGAGTGAGTGCCTGCCGCCCTCCACGCCACGCTCTAAAACTCTGGCGCGGGCTCTGCTTAAGGCGACCGTCACTTACCTTCCCTTGCTCTTTGCACTCATGATGCTGAACAGCGCGGCTTGATCCACGCCCGGCTCGTACCAGCTGAGGACCGAATTGATTTGACCACCCGGACACAAGAACGAGAACTCGACGCTTCCACCAGCAACGGCCCTGACACGGTCATTCAGATCGATGGTCTACGTCATCAGTACGGTGATCGCACGGCCCTCAACGGCGTCTCGTTCACCGTGAAGCGCGCTGAAATTTTTGGTCTCCTCGGCCCCAACGGCAGCGGTAAGACCACCATGTTCCGCATTCTTACCACCCTGATGTTACCCGTCGCCGGACGTGCCTTGATCCTCGGCCACGACGTAGCCCTGGAACCCAGTGACGTGCGCCGCCATATCGGCGTGGTCTTCCAGTCGCGTAGCATTGACGTGAAGCTTTCGGCCGAGGAGAACCTGATTCACGTTGGCCATCTCTACGGAATCACCGGCTCCGTGCTCAAGAAACGCGTGGCCGAAATGCTGGAGCGCGTCTCCCTCACTGATCGTGCCCACGACCGGGCTGAAACCTTTTCCGGAGGAATGCAGCGGCGTCTCGAACTGGCCAAGGGACTGCTCCATCGTCCCCAGGTTCTTCTGCTCGATGAGCCCACCACCGGCCTCGACCCCGGCGCCCGCCGCGACCTCTGGCAGTACCTGCAAGTCCTGAGGGATCACGAAGGCGTAACCATCATCGTGACCACGCATCTCATGGAAGAGGCCGAAAAATGCGACCGGCTCGCCATCCTGAGCCACGGTAATCTGGTCGGCCTCGGCACGCCTGCGCAGTTGAAGAGCGAGATTGGTGGCGACGTGATTCTGCTCGACGCTCGCGACCCGCAAAAGCTCTCTACGGCAATCACCGCGCGATTCGGCGTTGTGGCCGCCGTGCTCGACGATGGCCGCGTGCGCATTGAACGCGAGGCGGGGCACCGCTTCATCACCGATATTGTCGAAGCTTTCCCGGGCGAGATCGATTCGGTCAGCGTCAGCAAGCCAACCCTGGAGGATGTCTTTATCCGCCGCACCGGGCATCGCTTCTGGAACGAGGATGCGCAAGGGCTGGAGCAACGCGCCGCCGAAACCACAAAAAAGAAAAAGCATTAACCAGAATTGGGGAAGAATTTGGCAACGCATACCACATTAGATCCGGCAACAGGGCATCCGGCGACCATGACGGGAACCACCTTCGGAGTGATGCCTGCCCTTTCACTCTGGCGGCGCGAGGTGGTGCGCTTCTATCGCAACCTCAGCCGCGTGGTTGGCGTCATTGCGTCGCCACTGCTTTTCTGGGTGGTCATCGGAGCGGGATTCGGCAACTCCTTCCGCAATCCCACCACGGGCAACGGCCAGAACTACCTCGATTTTTTCTTCCCCGGCGCGCTCATGATGATCGTGCTCTTCACCTCGATCTTCGCCATGATGTCGCTGATCGAGGATCGCAACGAGGGGTTTCTGCTCTCCGTGCTGGTCGCTCCAGTGCATCGCTCGGTGATTGTGCTGGGGAAGGTCCTCGGTGGCACCACGCTTGCGACTCTGCAGGGATTGCTCTTCCTGGTCATCGCGCCGCTACTCGGAATTCACTTCGGCTTGGTGCAATTGCTCCTGGTGATTCTGGACATCTTTCTCGTTTCGTTCTCACTTACTGCACTAGGCTTCATCATCGCCTGGCCCATGGACTCGACCTCCGGGTTCCATGCCATCATCAACCTCTTCCTGATTCCACTCTGGCTGCTCTCTGGCTCGCTTTTCCCTGTAAGTTCGGCATCGCCGTGGATGGCCTTCCTGATGCGGATCAATCCCCTGACCTACGGAACGGAGGCTCTGCGCGGACTGCTTTTTCCGGCCACCGCCTCGCCTGAGTTCCCGCTCGCAACCTGCCTTGCGGTGCTCGTCATTTTCACCCTCGTCATGTTCAGCCTGGCCTTTGTCGTAGCCAATCGCCGCAGCACCAAACCGGCAGCCTGAGGATTGAGAGATGCAAGTGCCCGCCCTTTCCTACTTTCCGGCTATCAACGCAACCCTCAACGGTACCGCCGCGGTTCTCCTGCTCACCGCCAAACGCTTCATCGGCCGCGGGCACATCGAAGCTCACAAGCGCACCATGATTGCGGCCTTCACCACCTCGGTCGTCTTTCTTACCTGCTACCTCTATTACCATGCCCACGCTGGCGTCCTGCACTTTGCCGGACAGGGCTGGCGGCGTCCCGTGTACTTCACTCTGCTCGCCAGCCACACCCTGCTCGCGGTTGTGATCGTGCCTCTGATCCTGCTCAGCCTCAGTCGCGGTCTCAAGCGTCAGGATGCCAGGCACGTAAGGATCGCTCCGCTTACTTATTGGCTCTGGCTCTATGTTTCCGTAACCGGCGTGCTGATCTACTATCTGCTCTATCATCTTTGGCGCGGTTGATAGCGACGCCGGTGAGATCGGCATCGAAGAATGCACCGACGGTTTTTCGCGGCCTCGAACCAAGTAGGCCGCCGCCTCGCGCAATTCATCCAATCACTTGTGTAGTGATCTCAGGTGACCGTCCATGACTCACGAAGGTGGAGCAATCTACGCGGATCGTGCCGAAGCCGGACGCGTTCTGGCCGGCTTGTTGAGCAACTTTCGTGCGACTCCCGGTGCCATGGTGCTCGCGCTGCCGCGTGGTGGAGTACCCGTAGGCTTTGAGATTTCCCAGCGTCTCCATCTCCCACTGGATGTTTTGATCGTTCGCAAGCTCGGCGTTCCTGGGCGGGAAGAACTCGCCATGGGCGCAATCGCTAGTGGGAATTTAGTCGTCCTGAATCAACCGGTGATTCGTGCCCTGCACCTTTCGGCAGAAGAGATTCAGCGTGTCGTCAAACGCGAGCGGATTGAGATCGCTCGCCGCGAAGAGCAGTTTCGCGGCAACCGTCCCGCCCCCGACGTTCGTGGGCGAGTGGTGATTCTTGTCGACGACGGTCTCGCCACCGGCGCAACCATGCGAGCGGCAGCGCAGACCATTCGAGCACGTTCGCCGGAACGTCTCATTGTCGCCGTCCCGGTCGGATCGCGAGAGGCTTGCAGCGAACTCCAAGCGGATGTGGATCAGGTGGTCTGCGCGGCGACACCGGCCCATTTCTCCGCCGTCGGAGCCCACTATCGCAGCTTTTCCCAAACCACTGACGAAGAAGTTCGCGAATTGCTGGCCGCCTCGCATAGCCTCATCTCCGAAAGCCGCTAAGCGATTCGAAGGCGCTGAGTTCACTGGTAGACCTCTATCTGATCGTCGTCGCAATGCAATCGGAATCCCGCGCGCTTGATGCGCCCTCCTTACGCCAGGTTGTCCGGTTGTGAAAGCCATTGGAGTATTTCAGATTGGCTGGACTTTTGATCTGATTTTAACTTCCCTGTAATGTTCCCCCACTAGAGTTTGGTTAACCAATTTTTTCGGCCTCACTTGGCCGAGTACACAAAGTAATCATGCCTATTTTTCGCATGAGTGCGCAAAATCGGGGCGTTGTTTCCGGCACCTCCCGGCGGAAGCGGACGCCCAGCCCAGTTGAATTTCAGTTTGCGTGTCCCCCAAGGAGATCGCCGTGAAGTTTCGCTTCTGGACTGCAGCATTTGTGATCGTGTTATTCTCCGCGCTCTTGTCCTCTTGCAACAGCAAGTCCGCTGCTTCCACTGAAGGCGTCAAACTACAGGGAGCAGGCGCCAGCTTTCCCGCGCCTCTCTATAACAAGTGGTTTAAGAGCTACAGCGCCTCACACCCCGATGTAGAAGTGGACTATCAGTCGGTGGGCAGCGGCAGCGGCAAGAAGAGTGTGATCGACCACACGGTCGATTTTGGCGCCAGCGATGCGGCGATGACCGATGAGGAAATGGCCCGCGTACCCGGCGGAGTGCAGTTGTTTCCTATGACTGCCGGAGCCATCGTGATCGCCTACAATGTGGACGGCGTGACCGGGTTGAAGCTCTCCCGCAAGGCCTATACGGGCATCTTTCTCGGCAAGATTAAGAAGTGGAACGATCCGGAAATTGCCTCGTCGAATCCAGGAACAAAGTTGCCCGACCTGCCGGTCAACGTAGTGGTCCGCGCCGACAGTAGCGGCACCAGTTTCGTTTTCTCCAAACATCTCAGCGCCGTCAATGAAGACTTCAACAAGTCGGTCGGCGCCAACACCATGCCGAACTGGCCAGTAGGTACCAAGAGCAAGGGCAATGAAGGCGTGACCGCGAGCCTCAAGACCACTCCCGGCGCCATCGGTTATGTCGAATACGGCTATGCCAATAGCCAGAAACTAAATACCGTGGCTCTTGAAAACAAAGCCGGAAAGTACGTGACCGCTTCCACTGCCTCCGGTCAGGCCGCGCTGGCTTCGGTTACTCTGCCGGACAACCTGATCGCCTGGGCTTCCGATCCTGCTGCTCCTGACGCCTACCCCATCGTGACCTATACCTGGTTGATCTGCTATCGGAAGTATCCCGATGCCAAGAAGGTTGCGGCCATGCAGGATCTCTTGAAGTACGGCCTCACCGACGGACAGAAGGACGCCGAAGCATTGGGCTATATTCCGCTTCCTGCCAATGTAACCAGCAAGGATTTGGCTGCCGTGCAGACAATCACGAATTAGCGCTTGAAGGGTGAGTTGATGGCGAGTAACAGTCAAGTGGCACCGACCAACGCTTCGGTTCGGGAAACCATCTTCGCAGTTCGACCCGGCGAAATTACTCAGGCGCCGACGCGCGTTCAATCGTTAGTTGACGTGGCCTTTCGTCGCCTCAGCTTTTGGTTTGCCTGCTGCACCATTCTGCTGGTCACCTTCATCGTCCTGCGCATCGCCGTTTCGGCGCTGCCTGCCATGCGGCATGACGGGTTGTCGTTTCTTACCGGGCGCGTCTGGGACCCGAACACCGGACAGCACGGAATCGCCGCTGAGATATGGGGAACACTCTATACCTCGGTTCTCGCCCTGGCGCTCGGCACCGCGTTTGGTTTGGCTGCCGCTCTCTTCCTCAGCGAAGGCTACATGGGACAGGCGATTTTTGCTCTTCTGCGGACCTTCCATCTTCACCTGCACCCCTTCTGGTCGAAAGTTCCTGACAAGGTGGAAGACCTGTTGAAGCAGTTGATCGAATTGCTGGCGGCAATCCCGAGCGTAGTGTACGGGCTGTGGGGATTGTTCGTGGTCATTCCGCTGATTCGTCCAGCGTGCAACTGGCTGCACCTTAAACTCGGCTGGATGCCGATGTTCTCTACGGATTTGAGCGGCCCTGGCGTATTCCCTGCCGTAATCGTGCTGGCAATCATGATTCTGCCAACGATCACCGCGATTAGCCGCGACGCACTGGTCTCGGTTCCACCAAAGCTGAGGATGGCGGCTTACGGGCTGGGAGCTACCCGATGGGAGACCATCACCGGCGTTATTTTACCCACCGCTTCACGCGGAATTTTCGGTGGCATGGTGCTGGCCTTCGGCCGGGCTCTCGGCGAAACCATGGCCTTGGCAATGCTCGTGGGAAACGCCAACCAGATCAGTGTTTCCTTATTCTCGCCCGCCAACACGCTTGCGGCACTGCTGGCGAATAACTTCCCCGAAGCGGGACCCAAAGAGGTTGGCATTCTGATGTACGCAGCGCTGGTGCTGCTGGCGATCACGCTGGTCGTCAACATCTTTGGTGCTCTCATCCTGCAGCGCGCCTCGCGCAGCGCGGCGGAGTAAGCGCCTATGTCAGTGACAAAGCTCAATCCAACGTCGAGTGTGCCCGATCCGTTCGCCGGAGTCGATTTCAGACAACTCGAACATTCCTTGCGCAGGCCGCGCACACTCATGGATTTTCTTTTGAGCGGACTGGTAACAGCGACGACCTTATCGGCGCTGGTGCCCTTGTTCAGTGTGATCTGGATGCTGGCCTGGCGTGGAGGACGGCGACTGAGCATGGCAGTGTTCACCCAACTGCCTCCTTCGGCGATGGAAGCCGGTGGCGGCTTTGGCAATGCGATTGTCGGCACTCTGTTGATGGTTACTCTCGCCGTCGTGATTACGGTTCCGGGCGGCATCATGACCGCCATCTATCTTGCTCAGAACCGTCACAGCAAACTCGCGGAAGCAGTGCGTTTTTCCGCCAAGGTGCTCACCGGCTTTCCCTCAATTCTCGCTGGCGTATTCGCCTATGGTGCCATCGTGCTGACCACGGGAGGTTACTCGGCGATTGCGGGCGCGGTCGCGCTCTCCATCCTGATGTTGCCCACCATCATTCTTACCTCGGAAGATGCCATACGGATGGTGCCTTCGCGTATGAAGGAAGCGGCCATCGGCATGGGCGCCACACCTACCCAGACGGTCTGGATGGTGCTCATACCGACGGCGTTTCCGGGAATCCTCACCGGGGTCATGCTGGCCGTGGCGCGCGCCGCAGGCGAGACCGCACCGCTCCTGTTCACCGCGCTGTTCAGCAACTACTGGCTCTGGTCACATGGCCACGCGCAACTGATGCGCCCCACCGCCTCGCTGGCAGTTCTGATCTACAACTTTGCCGGAATGCCGTTCGATAACCAAGTGGAACTGGCGTGGGCCGCAGCCCTGGTCCTCGTGTTGCTCGTGTTGGCAGCCAATCTGATCGGACGGAGCTTCTCCGGACGCCAGGTTCAACAGTCTTAGGAGATATGGTGATGGCAACGGAAGCGATCCCCCAACCCGATTCGAATTCTAATATCAGCGTCCCCCACGCGCACGACCATAATGTCGTGGTCGATTGCCATATCCGTGAGCTCTATTACGGAAGTTTCAAGGCGGTTCGCGACACCGCAATCCCGGTCAAGAAGAACTCCATCACGGCGTTCATCGGACCCTCTGGCTGCGGCAAGAGCACCGTGCTGCGCTGCATCAACCGCATGAACGACCTGGTGCGCGGCTTCCGCTTTGAGGGCCATGTGCGCTATCGCGGACGCGATATTTACGATGCCGCCATCGACCCTGTCGCGGTGCGTCGCTTCATCGGAATGGTCTTTCAACAGCCCAATCCGTTTGCCACCAGCATCTACAACAACGTTGCGTTTGGGCTGCGCCTCAACGGCTACAAGGGCGACAAGGCGGAGAAGGTTGAGCAGGCTCTGCGCGCTGCTGCCCTGTGGGAGGAAGTAAAAGATAAGCTCAACAAGAGTGGCCTCTCGCTCTCGGGCGGACAACAGCAGCGCCTCTGTATCGCACGTGCCATTGCCACCGAGCCCGAGGTTCTGCTGATGGACGAGCCTTGCTCCGCGCTCGACCCCATCGCTACCCGCAAGATTGAGGAACTGATGCTGGAACTGCGCAAGCGCTTCACCATAGCCATCGTCACCCACAACCTGCAACAGGCCCAGCGCGTGGCCGACTATACCGGCTTCCTCTACGTTGATACCACGCAAGGCGGACGCACCGGCTACCTCGTCGAGTTCGGTGACTCCAAGCAACTGTTCGGAGCACCTGTCCACAAGCATACCCAGGACTACATTCGCGGTGAGTTCAGTTAATTCAGAGGCACGGCTCAGTGCAAATCAGCGGAACGCGATCTTCTCGTCGATTTAGTTCCCGTTGGTCTCCACAACCGCGATCTCCGGCGGTGGCATGATTCCCAGTTCCTGGTAAATTGGCTTGATCTCCCGCCGCACGCTTTTCAGCCGGGTCGTAAACCAGAGCGCCCCCGCAATCACCACGCTGCCGTTCACGATCACCGTCAACGGGGCGCCCATCGCATGTGCCATGGCTCCGGCCAGCAGGCTGCCAAACGGAGCCATGCCGACGAACGCCATGGTGTAGTAACTCATCACCCGCCCGCGCTTATCCTCACTCACAATCGTCTGGATGATGGTGTTGCTCGCCGCCATGCCTTGCATCATGCCAAAGCCGGTCAGCACCATCATGGCCAAGGAGATCCACAGCGACTGTGACAACCCGAACAGAATCAGACCCGCGCCAAATGCCGCCGCCGCAATGGGAATCATCTTCGTAAGCCCGCGCACGCTCCGGCGCGCTGCCATCGACAACGCCGCCGCCAGTGCCCCCACGCCCGAGGCTCCCATCAGAAAGCCCAGCGTATGTGGCCCGCCATGCAACACCTTCGACGCAAACACCGGTATCAGCACGGTGAACGGCATGCCCATCAGGCTCACCAGCGCAAACAGCAACAGAATCGTTCGCAGCGGGGCTGACCTTGAGACGTACGTCCAGCCTTCCCGTAGTTGCTCCAGCATCGAGGTGCCCGCGCGCCTCAAGGCCGTCACATGCACCCGCATCATCAGCAACGATGCCAATACCGCCAGATAACTCACCCCGTCAATCAGAAAGCACCAGCCCTCGTTGGTCGCGGCAATCAGCAAACCAGCCAGCGCAGGCCCCAGCAGCCGGGCCACGTTCACCATCGATGAGTTGATGGCAATGGCGTTACCCAGATCGTTCCTGTCCTCAACCATCTGCACCAGGAAGGCCTGTCGTCCGGGCATGTCGAACGCATTGATAACCCCCTGAAACACGCTCAGCCAAAGGATTTCATGGATGCTTACCCGGTGGGTGAGCGTCAGCGCGGCCAGTGCCAACGACTGCACCATCGCCAGCGTCTGCGTCGCCAGCAGCACCCGTCGCCGGTTCCACCGGTCCACCCACACTCCGGCAAACGGTGCCAGGAGAAAGGTAGGAATCTGCCCAGCGAACCCCACCGTACCCAGCAGAATCGCCGAACCGGTCAGACGGTATACCAGCCAGGAAGTGGCAACCCGCGTCATCCACGTGCCGATCAGTGAAATACTCTGGCCGCCGAAGAACAGACGGAAGTTGCGATGACTCAGGGCTCGCCAAGCATGCGACATCCCCGGTAAGACACGGCTCTCCCGTGCGGAATCCTCCGCCATCGCCCCGTCCTTCCGTTGCTCGCCTGAATCACTCAAGTGTTTGCCGTTCTCAGAATACCGCCCCGCCCCATCAGCAGCACAATCGGCCGGTCTGATTCGCCAATGCCGCAACTGCGGCGCTATGGTGAAGGTCCCTCAGGCTACTCGTGATTTCTGCGCATCACACCGGTTTCGAAATAGCTGGACTGGAACTATGCAACGCCGGCACCGACAGCAAGCAGTTCGAAGAGCTCACAACTTGCAACCCTGGTGGCAGCGGCTCCCCGAAGCTGCGGACCGCGTCCGCCCGCTCTGGCGGCACGTACTTGGACAGAAGCTGGATGGTTTCTTCGGTGATGCCAAGCACAGTTAGCCGCGAGATTGCCTGCTCGCGAACTGCATCCTCGATGTCACGCGAGGAGTCGTCAGTGCGCCGCGCAATCTCCACAACTGCGGCAGCCGTCATCGTCGTGAACGTGGATAACTCCAGCAGAGCTTTCAGCCACTCGCCCGCAGCTTTAGCCGACACCACGGAATGCAGCGGCCCGTACAGCGGAATACGCGCGCCCAACCGGCCCAGCGACCACAACCAAATTGCATCTCCCGGTTCTTTTTTGATCTTCGCCAGCAGTTCATGACCAAGCGCGGCACGGGCGTTGGCGGAAAGGTGTTCCAGGTTCGCCACCAGCCGCCAAGCCTCGTACTGGAGCTGCCGGTTCCTGCGGCTCTTCTTCTTGCTGTCTGCCCCGCTGACATGCTCGCGATACAGCTGCTGTTGCCTGCTGGCATTGATGCCACCGGCGATCCGGCGCAACAGCATCAGCCTTTCGATCTGACATTGCAAATCGTCCGCGAATGCCAACTCGCCCGACGCGGCAAGCAGGCCGTTCACGCGCGCATCATCCCCCGGCGCGCCAAAGCCCGGCCGCAAACAGAGGCCGGATAGATGGAGCCAGCGCAACTCATGGCGCGGAGACCTCTTACGCCCGGCCGCAACCTCGATGAGCACGTCGCTGAAACGGCGCAGCGCCGCAACGGGCCACGAATCTCTCTTCGTACCGAGCGCCGCTTCCATCTGGCTGACAAGAGCCTCGGACGCGTCGCCATCCGCGTAGCCATCGCCGCCAGGTGTGGCGAATACATTGCGGATCAGTTGCGCACCGGATTCGACCTTCGCATCGGAAGCCGTAACGACGGTGGAACGCGTTCGTACCGCTCGGGGATTCTCCGTGTCGAACTGCTGCGCCTGCGCCTCTTCGCCGCGCAGTTCGAATTGCAAGCGCCAGCGATGTTGCGTATCCCGCGATTCACACCAGAGTTCGAGCGTGCCAACCTCGGTGAAACTGGCTCTGAGACGCACCGTCAGATAAAGCTCGCGCATCTTCTTGCCGTAGCGCAACAAACTCACCAGCGGAGCATGGCGGTGCACGTCCGCTTCGTCCAACCTCGCGACTTCGCCGTGGGCATCGTGCCGGGTACGCGAACTGTATAGCGTAAACGACACCGGACGGTTGGCCAGCACCGAGAACTCGCGGCTTAGCAGCGGCAGCGTCGTTCCCTCTTCGACTCCAGCGGGCAGAATACAGATGCCCTGCAAGCCCTCGTCCGAACCCCCGTCGCCGGAGGTCAATCCAATGTAATACGTGCGGGCATTGCCTACCCTGATACGAGAACCGCTGCCCCGCCGCACGCGGCCATAGTAGGCAGCACCACGAGCCACCGCACTCTCGACCGCTTCGTTGTTGAGCAGCTTAGGCTGCCAGCCGCTTTGAGCTCCGCCGAACCATGCGGCGATGGCCTCCACAATCCGCTCGCGAGTTACCGCCGGCGTGCAGAAGCCGCCATTGAAAAGCACGGCATCGGGCCGAGCCATTGGCTGTCCCGCGGACGAAGTATTCATCGTGATCGCCGCCTGCGTCAAAAAAGCGGCGAGATGCTCGGTGATGGCGGGATCGGCAGCGTAAGGCAGTCCGAGTTCGCGCAGGCCGGTCGACCGCCCCCGTGCCGGCATCGCGTCCGGCGCCGTGATCGGCAAAAATCCGTCTGTCAGAATCTGCAAGACTTCCTCGCGCGTCAGGTCAACACTGAGCGCCTGCCCGACCACGGAACGGCCACTGCCCAGCAGCGTCACCGGCACGCGTTCCAGCGACGAATTGCTCAACAGCCGTTCTTTCGCCGCACAGCAGGCCCGGCGTAACGCATACCGCTGCCGCAGCGTAAGCTTGATCTCCTTGAGCTTCTCCAGTTTTTCTTCTATGCGGCGCGCTAGGGCAAAATCAAGATTGTCGCCGCCAAGCAATAGGTGCTCGCCGATGGCGGTCCGCTCAAACTGCAACTCAGCGTTGACCAAGTGAGCGCGCACCAGGCTGAAGTCGCTGGTGCCGCCGCCAATGTCGCAGATCAGAATCAGTTCGCCATCGCGGAGTTCTTCACCGCTCCCCGCCGGAGGCAAAGATGAGCCACCTGCCTGCTCCTGCCGATTCGCCTCGATCCACGCATAAAACGCGGCCAGCGGTTCTTCCAGCAGAGTGAGCTGGTCGAATTTCGCAATGCGCGCAGCTTCTACCGTCAACTCACGCGCTTCCTCGTCGAACGAAGCTGGCACGGTGAGGACGATATCCTGATGCTCAAAGCGGCTTTCGCTATCCGTCCCGAGTGCGCCATTCCAGGCGTCGCGCAGATGCATCAGGTAGCGGGCCGACGCCTCGACCGGGGAAATCATCGGCTGCGGCGCTTCGGCTTGCGACGGCAAAATCCTGGCGCGGCGATTCACCCCTGGATACGAAAGCCACGACTTGGCCGACGATACCTGCCGGCTTGGCACGAGTGCGCCTTGATCGCGGGCGAGCACGCCCGTGACCATGGGCGGGTCTTCATCCCAGGTGGCGCTCACGGCTCCGGCCGACAACTCTTCCTGAGTGGGAAAATAAAGGAAGGAAGGCAGTGTGGGAAGTGTACGAATCTCCCCGTGTGCAATCAACTGCGGCACGACGAAGACGCGAATGGCGGAGCCCGCTTCGGCTGCTTCCTGCGTATCGAGGTACGCTACCACAGAGTTGGTCGTGCCTAAGTCGATGCCAATCAGATAACGGGAAGCCACCGGCGATCTCACCTCCCGGTCTTTTCCCTGATGTTCAATTCGAGTTTCCAGCGGTGCTCTCCGTCGCGCGATACGCACCAAACCTCAAGCGTGCCCAGTTCGGTGACGCGAGTCTCAAGCCGCACCGGTACCACCGTTCCCTGCTGGCCATCCAGCTTCAGCGTAACCTCTAGCGGGCTGAGTTCCTCAATGTCGCCGCCCCAGTCCTCCAGCAGACTACCGGCCTCGTCCTGCTTGCGGAGGCTGGAACTGAGAAAGCGAAACTCGGCTGGTTCGCCGACCACGAGGCCGAACTCCCGATTAGAGATCGTCGCCTCGGTACCCTCTTCCATGCCAAAGGGAACGACGCAAAGCGCCTTGAGCGGAGCTTCCATACCGGGCACTGCGGGCATGGCGCTTTCGATTCCGATATAGTACGTGCGCGATGCCCCACTGCGAATACGCACCCCGCGGCCTCGACGGGCCATGCCATAGTAGGCCGCACCGCGCGCTACCGCGTGCTCCAGGTCGGGCGCTTCCAAAATCTGCTCCGCCCCCAACGCATCGAACCCTTCTTGCCGCAACCAACTGTTCAGCACCTCCACCAATCGATCGCGCAGCACCGCCGCCTTCATCACTCCGCCGTTGAACAGAATGTGCGTGGGACAAGCCAGTCCGCTGCTGCCGCGCCGGATGCCCGCCGCCTCGGGACTGTTCGAAACCTGCTCCGACAGAAAGCGCGCGAGGTGCTTGGTGATGGCCGGATCGGCCGCGTACGGCAATCCCAACTCCTGAAATCCGGTCCTTCGCTGCCGCGCAGGTAATTCACCGCTCACGACCTTGGGGAAGAATCCTTCCACCAGAACCTGGTCGAGATCTTCGCGCCCCAACTCCGTCTTGATGGTGCCGCCGATGAGCTTCGTTCCCTTGCCCAGCAACGTGATCGGCTGCTTCGGTGCGTCCGGTGATTCGAACAGCTTTTCCTTCGCCATGCGGCACTGATGCCATAGGGCGTGCAGTTGCCAGGTGTCGATGTTTTGCCCCGAGGCCGTAAGCCGCTGTTGTAGAACCCGCGCCAGGGTCAGGTCCATGTTGTCGCCGCCCAGCAGGATGTGTTCGCCGACGGCGACGCGCTTCAGGGTTAATTCGCCGTCCTCTTCGGAAACCATAATGAGGCTGAAATCCGTGGTGCCGCCGCCGATATCGCACACCAGTACCAAGTCGCCGACCTTGATTCGGCGCCGCCAGCCATCGCCTTGGCTTTCGAGCCATGCGTAAAAAGCTGCCTGCGGCTCCTCCAGCAATGTGACCTGCCGCAAGCCGCCCTGTTCGGCGGCGCGCCGGGTCAACTCACGGGCCGCCTCGTCGAACGAAGCCGGTACCGTAAGCAGCACCTCCTGATCTGCCAGAGCGTGTTGCTCCCCCGCCTCGCCGTTCTCCCACACCGTGCGCAAGTACTGCAAAAACTGTGCTGACGCTTCCACCGGCGACAGCTTTGGCACCTCGCCGGGTGCCTGCCACGGCAGAATCGGGGCATTGCGATCCACCGCGGCGTACGACAGCCAGGACTTCGCGGAGGCGATGAGGCGGTTGGGACTCTCCGCGCCGCGTTTGCGTGCCAGTTCGCCGATCACAAGCTTCGGCTCGGCATCCCATGGCAATGCCAGACTGCCCCTAGGAAAGTCAAATTCACCCGGAATGTAAAGAAAGGATGGCAGCAAGCTGCGTTCCGCCACTTCGTTCGGATTCACGAGCTGCGGAATCCGGTGTAGCTCAATGCGGCTTTCCTCAATTGAGGCAGTGGCATCACAGAACGCCAGCGCGGAATTCGTGGTCCCCAGGTCGATGCCGACGATGTATTTGGCCGCCAACCCAAATCTCCCCTTACTTAGAATCCCTATCTGCCGCGCAAATGTGGACCAGTGTGAAGAAGCTAAGCTAAGAAGCTAAGAAAGTTCCACCTCGGCCTGCGCAATCACCACCCGGCCGGTACCCTGCGGCAGCGGGGGTAAGTTTATCTCCTTCACGCGCCAGCCTTTGTGCCGTAAGAGGCCGCGAACCGGCAGCTCTCCCATCACGTTACCGATCAGTTTGATGGCAGCCGGATCAAAACCCGCCGGCACCGACACCGGTTGATCTTCTTCGGAATTCAGCACCGGTTCCAGCTTCACGTAATCATCGAGCACCTTGCGACAGGTTTCGTGAATGCTGCGGACGGCGGCTCCAAGCTGCGCGTCGGGATAAGGGGAGATGTTCTCCGCCAGAAAATCGATGAGCCGCCCATCGCGTTGCAGCAGCGCCAGCATCTGCACCGCCCGATCGAAGCTATCCGCTGCTGGCGGTCCGGCTTCCTTCAGACGAGAGGCGGGAGCCGCTGGGGCCGCCGCTTCAGGAACAGGAACGGAAGGCCTAACCAGCTTTTCTGTGATTTCACTAGGAATTTCAGCGTGGAACAGAATGGAAAAGAAACAGCGAAACGCAAGCGACACTCGTTCCCAGAAGTTCATAACTACTCCGGATCACTGATTGCGTTCGGAGATCATACGCGCTGTTCACGTGCACGATCAACCAGCCTAGGCTCCCGCCTCCGGCGCGAGGATTCGACAGCAAGCACCAGACTCTCTCCTTTCGCCCTGCGCCGAGTTTTCGCGCGCAGCCCTGACCTGAATCAGCTCACCCACAATACTGACCGCCAGTTCCTCCGGAGTTTCCGCGCCTATCTCAGTGCCAATGGGCGCATAAACATGGGCCAGCTCTTCTTTCCCATATCCCCGGCTGACCAGTTCATCAAAAACCTTATCGCGCTTGCTTCGGCTGCCAATCATGCCGATGTATGCGGGCTTGCTTCGCAGCACCTGTTCCAGCACGATACTGTCGTAAAGATGCCCTCTGGTTACGATAACCAGGTAACTGTTCTCGTCAATCGCCAGCTCCGGTAACTTGCGGAATGAGTCGATCACCGCAACCTCGGTCGGCTCGATAAAGCGTTCGCGATTGGCATACTCTGCCCGGTCGTCGAAAACGACAGTTCTGAAACCGACGCTCGCGCTCAGCGGCGCAATCCTTTGTGAAACGTGACCTGCGCCGAAAATGTAGACCGTACCTGCCGGCCGCAAAGGTTCCACCAGGAAACGCTGCTTGTCGAGTACCTCCGCGTGAATGGAAATCTTGGCAGGACCGGAGAGAAGCTTCTCCAGCGTGTACGGATCGCAATCAATCTTGCCGGTGAGCGTTTTGTCCGGCTTAACCAGACCCTGCTGCCTTCTCAGCCCGGAGCCGTCAGGAGCACTGTCTAAAATGGTGATGAGCCAGGCTTTCTCTCCCCGCTCATAAACCTCTGCAAGCGCCTCATAGACGAGGCGGCTATTCTCATCACCAGCATCCACAAAGTCGATTAACACCTCGCCCCTGCCGCCGCAAATCATGTCCATCCCGGCCGCATCTTTGCCGGTCAAGTCAAACGACTGAATCGCCGTTTGTTTGGCGGATATCCCCTCGAGCGCCAGACGTATGGCATCTGCTTCCAGGCGCCCTCCACCGATGCTACCGGAAATCGATCCGTTGGCTTGTACCAGCATCTTCGCACCGTTCGTACGCGGCGCTGACCCGATATTGTCAAAGATCGTCGCGACCGCAAAGCTTTCCCCTTGTTGTAAGAGTTCCGCCATCTTCCGGTACAACTTCGCTTGATTCACACTTCACCTCGACGCCATCATATCGATACAGGTATTGCTCTCTTAAACGCGGAACCCCGGCGCCAGCCTCGCCCATGGACTCGCGGTTCGACAGTCAAGATAAGAACGTACAGCTTCAGCCTTGTCCCGGCGTGGGGCATTGCGACAGGTCGTATTCATTCTCTGCCAATATTTCTTTCACCTTCGCCAGGGTCTCAGCGACCAATTGCGGACACCGCGTCATCTTCAGCATGGCATCATCCTGGATAATCTCGCTGCAGTTGATGCCGCCGTACTGCGGACCGTACTGGCTCTCAAACCACTCCACCAATTGGCTTAGCATCAAGGGAAACCGGACATTCTCTTGCTCCTCTGGACTGCCCTTGCCGGCATACATCCCGAGCACGCAGCAACCGCCCGTGAGCGCGCCACAGAGTTTGCCCGCTCCACATCCTGACACCAACCCGGACATCGCCCGCACCACTTCAGGCGCACTCTTCCCCTGCGCTTCCAGAGCCATCAGCGCCAGAATCTGACTACAACTAAACCCGTGGAGCGACAATTCGACTACGCGAAATGCTTCTTCACTGCTCATCCGTGCTCTCCTTGTTTGGTGATGACGTTTTGTGATGCACCTGGGTTCGTCTCTACACACACCCCGTGGGCTTAGGCAGCCCCGCGATCTTACACGCGCCCTTCGCGGGGCCCGACGGGAAAAGCTCGTAAAGCTGACCCAACTTGATGCCGGTATCCTTACACAGCTTCCGGATCATTGGAGCAACACCGTTTTGCAGGTAATAATTGCGAATGTAGTGAACCGCAGCCCAATGCGCGTCGGTCATTGCGATGTTCTCCGCCTGCGCAAAGTCCCTTGCCACGTCTTCATTCCAGATCGCAGTATTCTGCAGATAGCCGTTCTGGTCTACTTCGTACTCCCGTTGTCCTACCAACACTGTCGGCAACTTTGCACCTCATCAACAAGTTGTCAGTTCATCAGTTCAACAATTTCACGGCTCCATAGTTGGAAGCGCGGAGAGAACCCCGCGATTCCGGCAACTCTTGATGTGGCAGCCGCTTGCGCGCTTTCAACAGCCGCCGCACCGGAAGCTGCGAACTTCCAGAAGCCTTGGCATGAGTTATCATTTTTCCGAGACAGTGTCAAGCACTCTGGACATTCCTGGGGGCCCGCGCTAAAGTAGCGCAGCTGGTTCCAGGCAGCAGCAACTTGGCTTTATGCGCTCTGGTTTACGTTTGTTCTCGGGCTAAGCAGGAGTCAGTTCATGACGATTTCGGGCGCACCGGTCATGCTCCGGGCAAATGGCAAGACCATCCGACTGGAGAAGGGCGATTTGATCGCCGCACCAGTCGATGTCGTGGTCTTTTACGCCCGTGAAGATCTGCAACTGGGGAGTGGTTTTGGCAGCGCGATCCTATCGCGCGGCGGCACTACCATCCAAAAGGAGTTGGACCTCATCGGACACATCGGCATGGGGGAAGCTGTGGTTACCTCGGCCGGGTCCATGCCCGCGCGCAGTATCATTCACGCCTGCGGCCCAAAGTTCCAGGAAGCTGACATGGAAGCCAAACTACGGAAGTGCCTGCAATCGTCGCTGGAAGCTGCCGCCGCTAAGGGCTTCAAGACGGTCGCGTTTCCCCCCATGGGCGCTGGCTTTTACGGCGTTCCGCTGGAGTTCTGCGCCAAGGTGATGCGGGAAGTCATAAGCGCCTTTCTTGCCCAACCCTCCTCGCTTGAGGAAGTGATCCTCTACGCGATCGATGACCGCGAGTTCCGGGCATTCGAAGCTGGATTGGCCGCGGCCTGAGCGGAGGAGTTGCCATGGTTTCCACCAGTCCGCTATTACATTTTGCCGAGAACGATTTGCAACTGATCGCGTTGTCGTTCATGTCAATCCTGTACGCCCTGAAGATACGTTGGGTTCTCCGTTTCCCGGCCAGCACTGACCGGCAGCCGCCGGCGAACCCTTCCCTTACCGACGGAGCGCGGGGAGCCCGATATTCGCTGCTGGCCGTTGCCATGCCCTGGACCATCGGAAGCAACCGCCGGCATCCGCTCCTTTATGCCCAGTTCGTAATCTTTCATCTCGCGGTGGCGCTTTCCATCGCCATGTCTTTCGCCATCCCCTACGCTCCCCGATGGATCGCCGGCAGCATGGTGGTTGTGGCACTGCAGGTACTCTTCGTCGCCGCCGCGGCCGTCGGCATCGTTCGGCTGATCCGCCGGACGGCGGACCCCTATCTCCGTGCGATCAGTTCGCCGGACGATTATTTCGCTCTAATCATGCTGATCTTCTGGTTCCTGTTCGCAGCCTTGGCCGCCCCCAATCATGGTGAAACCTGCCGGCTGATCTACTTTCTGCTGACGGCGTTCTTTTTGGTGTACGTTCCATTCAGCAAGATCTCGCATTACCTGTACTACCCTCTGGCGCGCTGGTACCTGGGTCGAACTCTGGGGCATCGCGGTGTGTATCCCCTGAAAGGAGCCTGACCGATGGCAAGCCCGAGATCGTACAAAGCGCAGAAGTTGATCGAGCGAATGCAGCAGAAGCTGACCCGCCAGATGGTCGTCTCTCTGTCTGCCTGCGCGCACTGTGGAATCTGTAACGAACAGTGCCACTATGTAATCTCCCACCCGGGCGACCCCACCTATACCCCGGCCTACAAGGCGGATTGCATCCGTAAGCTCTTCAAGGCCCATCTCGACTGGACCGGCCGCGCTGTGCCCTGGTGGGTCGGAGCCCGCAGCGTCTATACCGATGCCGAGTTGGAGCAGTTGAAAGATGTTGTTTTCGGCAAGTGCACCAACTGCCGGCGATGTTCGCTGAACTGCCCGATGGGCGTGGACCTGGCAACCTTCAATCGTATGGCGCGAGGCCTGCTGGCCTACGTTGGCATGCTGCCGGAGGGATTGGCCCACGTCTCCAAGGATCAGTGGGAGACCGGCAATCAGATGGCGGTTTCCCCCGAGGATTACCTGGAGACCCTCGAGTGGCTCGAAGAAGATCTCCAGTCCACATACAACGATCCTAGCTTTAGAATTCCAGTGGACAAGCCCGGCGCGGACGTGATGTACACCATCAATCCGCGGGAGGTAAAGTTCGATCCCCGAAGTCTGTCTCAAGCGGCCACCATTTTCCACTTCGCCGGCGAGAACTGGACCATGCCCAGCGAGGGATGGGATATGACCAACTTCGGATTCTTCACCGGTGACGATGACCTTGCCGCAGCTTTACCGAGCCGGGTCTATGATGCCGCCGAGCGCTTAGGCGCGAAGAAGATTGTCATGACCGAATGTGGACACGGCTACCGCTCGTTGAAATGGGAGGGGCCAAACTGGGCCAAGCGCACCGTCCATACTCCGATGGAAAGCATTGTCGTCACCATGCTGAACTACGTTCGATCGGGCCGAATTCGCGTCGACAAAACCCGCAACAATCTGCCCATCACCTATCACGACTCCTGTAACCTGGCGCGGAGTTGCGGACTACTGGAAGAGCCCCGGGAGCTGCTGCGGCTTATCTGCACTGACTTCCGCGAGATGTATCCCAACCGGGCGGAGAACTATTGCTGCACCGGCGGCGGCGGAGCGCTGATGATGCCCGAGTATTCCTCGCGGCGTCTGCAATCGGCGAAGGTGAAGGCCGAACAACTCCAGGCCACCGGCGCCAAGATCGTCGCGACCTCGTGCCATAACTGCGTCGAGGGCCTGCTTGATGTGATCAGCCATTACCAGTTGGATATGGAAGTCGTGCAGTTGGTGAACCTCACCGCCAACGCTCTGATCGTGCCGGAATCTCCGCCCAGAATCTCCGCCCAGTAATGAATTTCGGCTCGCGTCGAGTTCCTTCGCAGCGACGCCCGGTGCCCGCCCCGCACGCCGCTCAAGGTCACATGAGAGTTCCGGGGGTGATACATATCACAGCCTTGCTTTCTGCTCCCATGTAAGCTGCGCATGGGAATCCGTCTCCGCAAGGAGGTATTCCATGCCCGGCTCTGCGCAAATGCTTCCCGTCCCAGCGCTGAAGAACATTCTCTACGCCACTGACTTCTCACCGTGCTCGCAGGCCGCACTCCCTTATTTGCGTGCCATCGCCGAGCGCTCCGGCGCCACCGTCCATGTGGTCCACGTGCTTCCTCTCGAAGCGCGAACCGCGGTGCCGATGGACAAGTTTTCAGAACTGGACTCCGACCAAATCGCCGCCGAATCCGCAATGAAAACTCTGCTGGCCGGCAATTACTTCGGAGACATCGCACACTCCGCGACCATTGAACGAGGACCGCTGTGGGAGATTCTCGCCGCGCTCATCGCAGAGAAAAGCATCGATCTGATTGTGTTAGGCACCCATGGACGCCGTGGGCTGAAGAAGCTGGTACTCGGCTCTGTGGCCGAACAGGTGTATCGCCACGCGTCGTGCCCGGTGCTCACCGTTGGTCCGCAAGCACCCCACGCGGGAATGGCGCAAGCAAGTGTTGCGACGATACTTTACGCCACGGATTTCTCCTCCGGCTCCCATCATGCCCTGCCCTACGCATTGTCGCTGGCGCGAGCTAACCACTCGCATCTCATCCTGCTGCATGCCGTGTCTCCCGCCATGGAAATGGTGCCGGCCAGTATCGATGCCGTGCCGGTCGAAGTTGAAGTTTCCGCGGAGCTTGTTGCGATTGCTCTGGCGCACGCCCGGGAGCAGATGGCAAAGCTGCTTTCCGACGAACTCATGCGGGAGTTTCACCCCAAGATCATCGTTGAATGTGGACCAGCGTCGGATATGATCCTCAGTCTTGCAAAAAGCAATCAGGCGGATCTGATCGTGATGGGCGCGCACCGCGCATCGGCCAGTTCGATCGCTACCCATTTACCTTGGGCCACCGCATCCGCAGTAGTCTGCCAGGCTCATTGCCCAGTCCTAACCGTTCGGAGCTGAACGCGTGGTGGAGAAGAACGGGAGCGCGGTTTGCACCAGCTGTAAAGCCAAGCTCGTTCGAGGTTTTCATGATCGATCCTCTAAAGCCGGAAAAATTGTACAGTGCCTGTGATCAACAACAATTCTCCTTCCAGACCACGGATGAACTCGAGGATCTGACCGGTATCGTTGGACAAACTCGCGTGGTTGGCGCGGTCGAGTTCGGTATCGGTATCCGGCAGCAGGGCTACAACCTGTTTGTGTCAGGTCCAACTGGAATCGGCAAACGCTGGACGGTGCGTCATCTTTTGCAGGAAAGGGCAGCCGGCGAATCCACGCCTTCCGATTGGTGCTATGTCAACAACTTCGCGGAGCCGCAGCGCCCCTTGGCTTTGCAGTTGCCCCCAGGTCAGGCCGTAGTTTTGCATCAGGACGTCGAGCGCTTGGTACAAGAACTCCGCTCCACCATCCCTGCCGTCTTTGAGAGCGAAGAGTATCGCGCTCGTAAGCAGGCCATTGAAATCGAAACCAAGAGCCAGCAGGCGAAGGCCTTCGAGGAACTAGCCCATCAGGGACAGGCCAAGGGCATCGGCCTGGCGCGTACCCCCGCCGGTTTCGTCTTTGCTCCCTTGCGAAACGGCGAGGTCATACCTCCCGAGCAGTTCACCGCGCTTCCCGAAGAAGAGCGCAAGCGCATTGAATCCGCGATGACAACCGTGCAGGAGTTGCTGCAGGCGGTGACCCATCAAGTCCTGCAACTGGATAAGGAAGGCCGCGACAAGCTCAAAGCACTCACGCACGACGTTACGATCTTCGCGGTCGGTCATCGCATCGAAACCTTGCGGGAGAAGTACGTGGCATCACCACAAGTAGTGGCTTATCTGAATGCTTTCCAGCAAGATGTAATCGAAAATGTGGACCAGTTTCTAACCCCGCCTGAGGGCACCGTCGCCAACTGGATGAGCGCATCGCACTCTCTCCAGGATGGTCCGCCTTTCCTGCGGCGTTACCGGGTCAATGTGGTGGTGGACCACAGTGCGACGCAAGGCGCGCCGCTTGTCTATGAGGACCACCCCACGTATCAGAATCTGATCGGCCAAAGCGAATATGTGGCTCAGCTCGGCGCATTGTCAACCGATTTCAATCTAATCCGGGGAGGGGCGTTGCACCGCGCCTCCGGCGGCTACCTCATGCTCGATGCCTACAAAGTGCTCGCCCAACCGTATGCCTGGGACGGATTGAAGCGCGCCTTGCAATCCTCACAGATCCGGATTGAGCCGCTGGGGCAGGCGCTGGGACTCATCAGTACGGCCTCGCTCGAGCCGCAATCCATTCCGCTGCAGGTCAAGGTCATCCTGGTCGGAGATCGGACGCTTTACTACTTACTCTGCCAGTACGATCCGGAATTCAACGGCTTGTTCAAGGTTGCGGCCGACTTCGATGACCAGATGGAGCGCAGCCCCGAAAACCACCTGCTATATGCGCGCCTTATCGCCAGCATCGTGCGTTCGGAAGAACTGCTTCCCTTGGATCTTGGCGCGGTGGCACGAACCATCGAGCAGAGTGCACGATTGGCCGGAGATGCGGAGCGGCTATCCCATCAGCGCATGGCTCTGGTGGATCTCTTGCACGAGTCCGATTATTGGGCGAAGCAAGCAGGCCATACCGCGGTCACCGCCTGCGACGTGCAGAAGGCAATCGATGCTCAGCTCTGTCGCGCAAGTCGCGTGCGCGAACGGGTGATGGAAGAAATTCAGCGCGGCACGCTTCTCATCACCACCAGCGGAGCGAGGGTCGGTCAGGTGAACGGCCTCTCCGTGGTTCAGTTAGGGCACTTCGCCTTCGGTCAACCCAACCGCATCACGGCGCGCGTACGACTCGGTAAGGGCGAAGTCATCGACATCGAGAGAGAAGTCCAGTTGGGCGGGCCAATCCACTCCAAGGGAGTGCTGATCCTCTCCAGCTTTCTAGGCGCACGTTATTCGGCTGACCGCCCGCTTTCGCTCCACGCCAGTTTAGTGTTCGAACAATCCTACGGTGGCGTGGAGGGAGACAGCGCCTCATCTGCCGAGTTGTATGCCCTGCTTTCGGCGTTGTCCGGCATACCCATTCGGCAGTCCATCGCCGTAACCGGTTCGGTCAACCAATACGGCGAGGTACAGCCCATCGGCGGAGTCAACGAGAAAATCGAGGGATTCTTTGATGCCTGCAAGGCGAAAGGTCTCACAGGCAGCGAAGCGGTGGCAATCCCTGTTAGCAACGTCAAGCACCTCATGCTGCGCCGCGACATTGTGGAGGCAGCAAAGGCGGATCAATTCCACATCTACCCGGTACAGACGATCGACGAGGGAATTGAGGTTCTCACCGGCGTGCCTGCCGGCGAACGCGATCATTCCGGGAACTTCCCCGAGGGCACCATCAATTACCTCATCGAGAAACGGCTAGCGGAGTTCACCAGGGAATACCTGGCCTTCGCCGCCGCAGCAGCGGAGAAGTCGGGTGAACCCACGAAGCACTGAATTTACAGTTCGTCGCGTTCTCGTCGCGCTCGATGCCTCCGCGCACAGCTTGGCGGCATTGGAGATGGCCCTCGACCTGGCAGTTGTCGCCAAAGCCGAGCTGGTTGGCCTGTTCGTGGAAGACGCTAACCTTCTACGCCTTGCCGAGTCGCCGCAAGCACGCGAGGTGCTGTATCCATCGGCTCAGCAGCGCCCACTGACCCTCGCCACCATGGAACAACGGCTGCGCGCGCAGGGAGAGCAAGCCCGGCGAGCGATGGCGTCCCTTGCCAATCCAGCCCAGGTGCGATGGTCCTTTCGCGTGGTGCGCGGCGAAGTCAACGCCGAGGTGTTGGCGGCGGCCGCGGAGATGGACGTTTTGGCTCTCGGCAAAACCGGTTGGTCACTGGCAGCTCAAGCCCAGCCCAGCCCAACCGCACCGACCGCTTCTCAACACTCACCCCAGGCCCTTCTCCTGGTCCAGCAAGGACTCCCATTCCGGCGCCAGGTGCTCGCCGTCGTAAGCAGCGCGGAGAATCTCCAGCCAACGCTCAATGTCTCCGCACGCTTGGCGCAGGTCTACGGCAACCGCCTTGTCGTGCTGCTCTCGACTACCAGGCACAGCATCGCCGAAGAGCTCTCGCACGAGGCATCGGCCTTGTTGAAACAGGAATCCGAACATTTGCACGTGCATTTTCGCCAAATACGCGGAATCGATCTCCTGTCCGTTGCTCACGCCGTGCAAGCCGAGAGCGGCGGTATCCTTGCCATAAGCGAGTCGGCTTGCTCGACCGAAACCGTGAAGCTGCTGTTGCATCATCTGGGCACCCCCATCTTTCTGGTCCGATGAGGGTGAGCCCCCGGAAAATCCATCACCTGCTATCTCAACCGGACATATCACCTGCTAACAAGTTTGTGGCGATGACATATAAAAAGTGGCGAGATAGAGGGCGCATATGCAGATTCGGGTAGTCCTGAAGCTACTGGCTTTGTTGACGCTGGCCAATGGTACACCCGTGATGGCGAAGAATATTCTGCGCGACCACACGGCGCATCCGCTGGACGGCGGCCTCCAGTTCATCGATGGTAGGCCGCTGTTTGGCCCATCGAAAACCATCCGTGGAGTCGTTCTCTCAGTCCTGGTCACCTCAGCCGGTGCGCCTCTGTTAGGACTGCCGTGGAAACTCGGAGCACTGATTGCCGCCCTCGCCATGGCAGGCGACCTATTTTCCAGCTTCCTGAAGCGCCGTATCCGCTTGCAGTCGGGAGACCGCGCGACCGGCCTCGATCAGGTTCCCGAGTCGTTATTCCCACTTCTCGCCTGCCGTAACTGGCTGTCCCTTACGGCCTCGGGAATCGCAGTCACCGTCGTCATCTTTTTTGTTGGTGAGGTCCTTGTGTCTCGTCTGCTTCACAAGTTGCATCTCCGCGACCGCCCATACTAGCCGCGGCGCAGATGATGAAGGGTAATTTCCGGAGGACAGTTAAAGCGCACCGTAACAATACTTGCTCCAACCCCAACCGAAGTGTAACCCGTCATCGCATGGTAGTTCCAAGCCCCCGCACCCATGCGCCTCGGCAAAACGGAATCCAGCGTAATCGGAATGCACCCCGGCAGACACACCTGTCCCCCATGAGTATGCCCACTCAGCATCACCTGAAACCCCGCATGGGCCGCCTGACGGTAAATCTCCGGCGTGTGCGAGAGCAAAATGGAGAACTCGTCATGCGGAATCCCGGCCACTGCCTTCTCCAGGTTGTCAGCCCGGTAATAGTGCGCGTCGTCGACGCCCGCCAGATGAATGCGCTGATCGCCTCGCACAATCGAGTCGAATTCGTTGAGCAACATCCGTACTCCCATCTCTTCTATTCCCGGAACCATCCGGATTGTGTCGTGATTTCCCAACACCGCGTAAACCATCTCCTTGAGATGGGAGCGCACCTGCGTCAACCCTTCCAACGCCGCCTCGAACGGACCGAAGGTTTCGCCCCGGTAATCCCCGGTCAAGACGCAAATGTCGTACTGCACTCCGTCCAGGCATTCGATCAATCGCCGCATCGAGCCCGGGTTCATGTCCACGTGCATGTCGCTAATGTGGAGGATCGTAAACCCGTCAAAGAGTGGCGGAAGGTTCTGCGCCTTAATCTCGTGGTGGCGGACCTGTATGCGCTCGGTGTTCTTGCAGCCCCGCCGGTACAACCCGGTCAGTTTCAGCGTATTGCGAATCAAAGAATGAACCGAATACCAGTTTTCCGGGTGAAAGAAGTTGATGCCGTGACCGAAAATGTCTTCGTGGTCCTTCTCTATTCCCAGCCGCTGCTGCGCGTGCACTCGTCCGAGGCGCCGCTCCAACTTCAAGAAAATTTCGTCCTGCGTCAATGCCCCTGACCACTGGTTCTGCGCCACTGAACAATGCTCCCGCTAAATTTGGATGTTACTGCGAATCTACTTGGGAAGGTAACAGCAATTTTTCCATGTACCCGAATACCACCGGAACGGGAAATCCGCTCCCGGATGGCCCACATCCGCCTTCCTTTGGCGAATGAGGGGATGCGTGCACCCTCGCCAGCGAAAACGCCACTCCCCGCAACATTGCTGGTCTGGATTCTTAACGTCCACCTCAGCCGCCCGAAGAATTAGAATTGAGCTTTCAATCTTCGCGGATTATTGATACGGGCAAGCGATGAAAATCCTCTTCTGTGGTGAAACTTTTCCCGCCGCTCCCAGGTTGCTCGAGCAGTTTCTGCCAGTTAGCGGCATCGATGAGATCGCGGTCTCGCCCAGCGCGGCGCTTCCTACCGCGCTCGACGGTGTCGACGTAGTCGTGCCATTGATGTCCCGCGTCGATGCGGCGCTCATGGACGCGGGGCGCTTTCGTCTGGTCCAGCAGTGGGGAGCAGGCCTGGATGGCGTCGATCTGGACGCGGCCCGGTCAAGAGGCATCTGGGTCGCCAATGTGCCCGCTTCGGGTGGCAACGCCGACTCCGTGGCCGAACACACCATCCTGCTGATTCTCGCTACCCTGCGGCAGCTCACCAGCGCCCAGGCAAACCTGCGCCGCGGCGTGCTAGGTGCCCCCTTGGGTACCATGCTCGCCGGTCGTACCGTCACTCTCTTTGGCTTGGGAGCCATTGCGCGGGCGCTGGTACGGCGATTGCGTGCTTTCGGCGTGCACCTGGTTGGCATAACCCGCGATCCCGCTGCTCCGAAAGTTCGCGAACTAGCCCTCGATGCCGCCTATTCGCTCCAGGACCGCGACACCGCCCTGGCCCAAACTGACATTCTGGTACTGTGCCTTCCTCTTTCAGAGGAAACCCGCGGGGTGATCGGCGACGATGCGTTCGCAGCCCTTCCTCCCGGAGCTTTCCTGGTGAATCCAGCGCGAGGAGCCCTGGTCGACTACGATGCCCTGTACACAACGCTCACCCAAGGCCGATTGGGCGGCGTCGGACTGGACGTCTACTGGCAGGAGCCCATTGCTCCCGACGACCCGCTGCTCGCCTTCCCGAATGTCATTGCCACCCCGCACATTGCGGGCATTACCGACCGCTCTTACGACGAGATCGCAAAAGTGGTGGTAGAAAACATCGAACGTCTGCGCCGCGGCCAACCGCCACTCCACCGCGCGATTTGAGAGATTCACGCTCAGAACTGCCTCTGGCAATCACTCCATCCCGGCGCGAGCCTGGCGCACAAAATTCACGAAACGCGAAGCCAGTTCGCGAATCCACGCGCCTTCCCTGATGCGAACCGCCTCCCGTGGAATCAGGTCCTCGCCCACCCCAAGAGCATCCGCGCCCGCCGCAATGAATCGCGCAGCAGAGCTTTGCGTAATCCCACCGGCCGCTACCAGCGGCACGTGCGGCAGCGGGGCTTTGAGAGCCCGAATATAGTTTTCTGCGCCAACATACGAACAGGGAAAGACCTTTACAAAATCAGCGCCCGCCTTGTGTGCCAGCATGACCTCGGTAGCGGTGAGTGCTCCGGGAATTACGACGATCTTATGTTCGACGCAGTCTTTCGTAATCTCCCAGTCGAACCCGGGCCCGGTGATAAACATGGCTCCAGCGTCCAGTTGGCGGCGCGCCTCCTCCAATCCGAAAAGGACCTCGGCCCCCACGATCAGCGACGGGTATCGGCGCGTGAGATCGTGAATTACCCGGCTCGAGTCTGGGATGGTGGCAGTGATTTCTACAATCGGGATGCCCCCGGCCGCTACATTCTCGGCAGCAAAGATGGCTGACTCAGCCGAGTCCACACGGATCGATGGAATTAAACCAGTCGCCCGAATCTGCTTTCGAATCTCTTCTCTGGTCAAGTGCCTATCCTTTCGCCGCCTCCCACGTGGCGCGATTTCCAGCCCGGCTATCGTACGGGCGATCGTGCCCGCACCGCCACCTAATTCTCGTAAACGCTCTTCGATTCTTCCGGCGCGGGCAGATGATCGTCCGGTGTCGCCCACCACACGTAGAACGTCGGGAGCAGGAAGATGCTCATCAGCAGGTCGGCAATCAGTCCGCCCACAATCACAATGGCGAAGGGCCGCTGCGAATCTGATCCTATGGCGTGGGAGGTGGCTGCCGGCAACAAGCCGAGCGTGGCCACCAGCATCGTCATCATGATCGGACGAAGCCTGCGGGTTGCGCCTTCGATGGCCGCCGCTCTCACCGGCAAGCCTCTGGCGCGCAACTGGTTGATGTACTCCACCATGATGACTCCCGTCTGGACGCATACCCCGAACAACGCCAGGAAGCCAATTCCCGAAGACACGCTGAAATGCGTGCCCGTGAAGAGCAACGCCAGCAGTCCTCCAAACGGCGCTACCGAAAGATTTACCAGGTTCAACAACGCCCACTTCACCGAACCAAAAGCGGCATAAATGATCATGAAGATAAGCAAGATAGTTATCGGCACAATCAGCATCAACCGCGCAGTGGATCTCTTCTGGCTCTCGTATTCGCCCTCCCAGTCGATGTGATAGCCGGTTGGCAATTTGACCTGGGCGTTCACCTTCTTGATAGACTCTTCGACCGCGCTTCCAAGGTCGCGCCCGCGAACACTGAATTTGATGGCGATATAGCGCTGGTTGCCTTCCCGGTAAATTTCGGAAGCACCATCCCGCTCTTCGATCTTGCAGAGTTGCGCCAGCGAGACGCGTTCCCCACTTGGCGACAGCAGGCGGATATTCTCGATCGCTTCTTTCTGGTCCCGGTACTGCTTCTGATAACGCAACACCAGGTCATATCGCGCCTCGCCCTTCAGAACTTGAGTAAGGGCATTGCCGCCCACCGCCGTCTGGATCGCATCCTGCACGTCAGCCACATTGATCTGATAGCGTGCCGCCTGCAGGCGATCCACAGTCACGTTCAGGTTGGGCTGTCCGAGCACCCGGAAGACTCCCAGGTCCTCAATTCCATTTACCTGGCGCATCACGCCTGCGATTTCGCTGGCCTTATCCTCCAGGGTCTGCAGATCGTCGCCATACACCTTGGTCGCAAGCTGCCCTTTCACCCCGCTGACCGCCTCTTCCATGTTGTCCGCAATCGGCTGCGAGAAGCCCCAGACCACGCCCGGAATCTTGTCTAATTCGCGCTGCATGGCGGCGATCAATTCGTCCTTATCTTCATGGAATACCGGACGCCACTGATCTTTCGGCTTTAGCCCGACGAAGTACTCGGTGTTGAAAAAGCCGGTGGTATCCGTGCCGTCATCCGGACGCCCGGTTTGACTCGTACACTCCGTCACCTCCGGGAAAGAACAAAGCACAATTCGTGCCTGGTTTGATACTCGAATTCCTTCCGTCGGTCCCGTGCTGGGCGCCAGCGTGCCACGCACCCACAGTGCGCCTTCATCCAGATGAGGCAGGAACTCGGAGCCGATCGTGTCGGTCGTCACCAGGAACCCGCTGATGCCAATCGCAACCAGCGCAACCGTAATCATCGCCCAGCGATGATCGACCGTCCACGACAGTGCCCGCCGGTAACGCTCCGTCAACCAGACCAGCACCGGATTCTGCCAGTCGCGAGCCTCTTTGCGGAAGAGAAAACTCGCCAGAACCGGTGCAATCGTCATCGAGAAGATAACCGCGCCGAGCAGTGCGAAAGCCACCGTCCAGGCCATCGGACGAAACAACCTGCCTTCCACCCGCTGCAATGTAAAGATCGGGAGATAGGCCGTGATAATGATGGTAATGGCGTAAAAGACTGGCCGCTGCACCTCGTGCGCGGCGTCATGAATCCTATCTGCCACGGGCTTGTGGTCTTGGTGTTGCCCGATGTGGCGAATGATGTTTTCCACCATCACCACCGCGCCGTCCACAACCATGCCGAAATCCAGCGCTCCGAGTGACAGCAGATTGGCAGGTATATGACGCAGGTCCAGACAGATCGAGGCGAACAACAGTGAGAATGGAATCGTCAGGGCAACAATGAGTGCGCCACGAACGTTACCCAGTAACAGCAGTAGCACCAGCGTTACCAGGATGAAACCTTCAGTAAGATTGTGTAGAACCGTATGGGTGGTAAAGCGAATCAGATCGCTGCGGTCAATAAACGGAACGATCTTCACTCCGGGCGGTAGGAGATGGTCGTTCAGTTGCTTTACTTTTTCGTGGAGCCCATTGAGCGCGGTTTCCGCATCGGCGCCTTTGCGCATCGGCACAATCCCCGACACAACATCATCGTTGTCGACGATCTTTCCATCCTCGCGACGGATCGCCCGGGCAAACTGGCCTAGCCGGATCTTCGGCCCTTGCGCAACCACCGCAATGTCTTTTACCCGTATCGGCGTTCCGGTCTTAGTCAAAAGCACCGTGTTCTCGATATCGGCTACATTCCTGACCAGGCCAACTTCCCGGACATTGATCTGTTGCAGTCCGGCTTCCACGAAACTGCCACCGGCATTCGTGTTGTTATTGGTGAGTTGCTGCTCCACCTGTGCGAGGCTGAGTCCGTAAGCGATCAACTTGTTCGGATCAACTCGAACCTGGTATTCCCGCGTGGGCCCGCCGAACGTGTTCACGTCAACAATGTCCGGCACAGCTTTCAGGTTCTTCTCAACCACCCAGTCTTCCAGCGATTTCAACTCCATCACGTCATACTGCGGATTGGTGCTGTGCAGGGTGAAGAAGTAGATCTGTCCGGCCGGACTCCAGTCGGTACCCATCTGCGGGGTTACCCCTGCCGGCAGCGTGGCTTGGGTCAACCGCTCAAGGACCCGCTCACGGTTCCAGTCGTTGCTGGAATCGTCATCGAAGATCATCTTGATGTCGGACAGGCCGAAGATCGAGAACGAACGAAGGTGCACCACGTGCGGAATGCCGTTTAACACCGTCTCCAGCGGCACCGTAACCTGCTGTTCGACTTGCTCCGCCGAAATCCCGGGCCACTGGGTGATGACCTCGACATAGTTATCCGCCACATCGGGATACGCATCCACAGGCAGACGATGGAATGCGACGACCCCCGCTGCGGTCAGCAGCAGAGTGAATGCAAGAATCAGAAGCTTCTGGTCCAGCGCAAAGTCTACAATCCGGCGGATCATCTATTGCTCCACCGTATTCTGCAACACCAGCGCATTCTGAACCACCTGGGCTCCCGGCTTGAGCCCGGAGACAATCTCCTGCATCCCTTCCGGAAGCGTGCCCCCGGCGACCACTTCCAACCGTCGGAAATTTCCATCACCCAGAGGAGTAAAGACCCAATCGCGATCCTGAATGTGCAGTATCGCGCTTGCAGGCACTGCGGCGCGAGTTTCCATCTCCTTACCATGGAACGTGGCCGTCACAAACATTCCAATACGCATCAATCCAGGATTCTCCACCTCAAGACGAACCTTCGCGGTCCGCAGAGTAGGATCAAGAATCGCTCCGATGTTACTGACCCTGGCTTTCAGAACCTTATCCGGATAGGCGCTCAGATGAATGTCGGCGAAGTCGCCCACTTGCACTTGCGGAAGAGAGTTCTCGTACACGTCACAGACAATCCACACGTGTGAGATGTCAGAGATGGTGAAAGGATTTGGGCCGGTTAGAGCTTGCACGCCTGCCGCGTTGGTCACTTGCTGGTCGGTGATCATGCCGGACACCGGTGCATGAATGTCGACCAATCCACTAGGGTGATCCTTGTTTACGCCAAGCAATCGCAGGTGTTCGAGCGTGGTCTCCAAAGTAACTTTGGCATCCTGCTCTGCGTCTTCGGCGTTCTCCAGAACACTTTTCGCCACCGCTCCGCGATCGAACAGGAGTTGCTGCCGTTCAAATTGCACCCGCGCCAGCCGCTCGTCGTTCACCGCCTTTCTATAATCGGAGAATGCTCCGGACACATCGCTGCTCTGAACCCGCAATAGCAACTGCCCCTTCTTCACCACGTCACCGAGCCGTGCGTGTATCTCCACAACCCGGCCCGTGGCAAGCGAGATGACCGGCACGGTACGCGAGACATCGGGACTTACAACCCCAGTTACATTCAATTCCGGAGCCGCTTTGCGCTCCACCGCGGTAGCGAGCGGAAACTGTTCGGGATGGTCTACCTTGAAGTGATTCGCATCCATGTCTGGAACCACCACTGCCTTCGGCGGAGCCTCCGCTTTCTCGTCTGCCTTACCCGACTTGCAACTAACTAACAGCACCGTAGAGAGCACACACAAGTTCGCAATTAAGATCAGGCCAGTAAGTTTGGTCTTCATTGGATTACCTCCCGGCCCACGGCCAAGTTCAATTGGGCTGCCGCCGTCAGATAAGAGCCGACCAGATTCACGTAATTTAACTGCACCGCCCGGTAATCGCTCTCGGCATTCAGAAAATCCAGCAGTGACGCCCCGCCGTTGCGATAGGAGAAAAAGATCGTGTCACGCACCCGCACCGATTGCTGCAGGTACTTGGCCTTGTATGGCTGCAGCAACTTCACGGTGCTGTCCAGGGTGGCATACCCGGAGTCTACGTCGCTGAACACCAGTGCTTCCGCGGCCTCGCGCAATCTCTCATTGCGGGTGATATCAAGCTGCGTTCGGAGTTTCTCGCCTTGGTTGCGGTCGAATATGCGCAGAGGAACGCCAACACTGGCGCCCAGTGTTTGGTGAGCATTCGGGTTATTAAACGATGGATTGTACGAATACCAGGTGCTGAACGTCGGGTCGGTCGAGCCGTTCGCGACCGCTAGTTTATGGTTGCTTTCGGCTTGGTCCACGGCTTCCACGGCCGCCTTCAAGTCCGGTCGCGTAGCCAGTGCAATCTTCCGGAACTCATCGAGCGCCATCAGTCGCTCGTTGAAATCAAATGGCCCACTGACATCGTACTGCTCCACCGGTGTACGTTCGTTCAGCAGCGTAAGTAACGCGATCTTCGCAGTGCGCAGGTTAACCTCGGCAGTTTGCAGGTCTGACTCATACTGCACCCGCTGCAACTCCAACCTGTCTAGGTCGATCTGCGCGATGTCACCGGCCTGAAAGCGAGTTCTACTGATATCGAGCACATGGTCGTAATAGGCCAGGTTGTCTTTCGCCAGTTGCAACACCGCCTTGGCCTGCAGCGTCGACACAAACGCGCTGCGCAGGGCGAAGATCAGTGTCCTTTCCAAGTCAGCCTGAGTCGAGACCGCGATCGACGTACCCTTTTCTGCGCTTTCCAACCGCAGTTCCCTCTTGTGTTCCCGTTCGTGCAGGTAACTGAAGCTGCTCACAAACTGCGTGCCGGTGAACGGCTGCCACACACCTCTATAAGGCGCGATTTGAGTCCCATCCGTTGATTGCGTGAACTGCGGATTGGGCCGGAGATTCGCTGTAATCTCCTGAGCCTTGGACTCATCAATGTTCAACTTGCCAGCCAACAGGGTCGGATTGTTTTGTTCAAAGCGGTGGCGCACCTGTTCCCAAGTCATCGGTGACGGCGTCTGAGCCACAACCCCCACGCTGATGAACAGGACAAACACGCGGCACCACCAACGCAGCTCTTGCATCCGTTGCTCCATTAACTTCGCATTCTTGAAATGCTCGCCGGTGATGATCGAGCCTCACGGTACCTACCCACCCACTTATAGCATCGTCCGCTCGAACCACCTTCGTTCCCTATTCCCAGACCCTGAGAGGTTCCTGAACCAAAACGCATCCCGCCACAGTACGGTGCACTCCCTCGGGTAATTCAATATCGTGCTCCCACCTGAAAGTAACATTCTACGGGACGATATAGGCTCAGGGACAATACGTGCGGGGGTCACTTCGAAGAGGCTCGCTGCTCGTATTCATTGCGCTCCGCGACTATCTTATGATCTCGGATTCCAGGAAAATGGAGTAGGCCATCTTTAGTAATCCAAGACTATCTTTCGGCCAGATAGAAGTCCCCGAATTTTGCGGCGTGAACCTCGGCGCTGCAATCTTAACAATATTTAACAGTGGTTCAGTTCATCCTCGGAGCCAGACAGGGGCTGGCGACACCTTCCTATCGTCTTGTTTTCAACTCCATTGACTTCGACGTTGACTGAGCTGAATAACAACTAGACGTTCCTAACATTTGCCTGAACTAGTTAGAAGTGCCGGGTTCCTGCACTTTTGTTATTTGCGGATCGCGGCAAACCGGCTGTACGAATACCATCCATCGTTCCACCAGTGCAGGTCGAGGTAACGCCCTTCGGAAGCTGTATACAAGCAGGGGACGTTGCGGTAGCCTTTCCGGTCCTGCCACACGGAACCAAGACCGACCACTGAGAACTCGCGCTGCACCTCCGGATACTTCGCCCCGAATGCAAGAAACTCGGGTAGTTCGGCCGGCCGTAGACCTTCCTTGCCCAGTTCGCTCAGAACCTCCTCGGATGTCATGCGGCGGTCGTAGCGCGTGAGAATGATCTCAAGTTCTGCCTGACCGTGCCGCGTCGGTGGAAAGTTCTGGCTCGTGATGGAACCATGCACCCCCTGGTACTCTCCTGCATCGATCGCCTCTTCCAGCGGCAGGTCATAATTCACCATCACCGGGAAACCTTCTCTCGGCTTGCGCGTATTCTCCGTTATCGCATCAGCAATCTTTTCCAGCAGCCCATCGCCTTGCTCGTCAACAACCCGAAGAATGTCGTCCTCGGATTGCCCACGGTTCTTCAGCTTGTCGATCAAGCTCTGTAAGATTGCAGAAACATCTCTTGCCATCGCCGCGCTCTCTCCTCACACTTTTCGCGTCGCTTAGTCTCCCGGCACATAGTAACTTCCCCTCGCATCTACATGTACCTTCGGCCTTCCTGCCGCGCCTCGAACCGTGACTTTGACCTTCCTCCACCCACCTTTGCGTCCCAGAGAATCTGGCACATATCCCAGAACGTATTGGCTGCGAAGTTCTTTGTTAATCTTTTCAACTGCCGAAACCAAGTCCTCGCGATTCATCGCCGTGTACATGCGCCCTCCGGTAACTTTGGTAAGTTTGTCAAGCGATACCGGCCCTGCTCGCTCCTCCGGAATACGTGAATACGGATTGTACAACCCCACCACATGGAGCTGAACGTCAGTCTCCTCCAATAATTTGCGTAGTTCTTTTTCCGTATACCGACTGCGGTTGTCGCCCCCATCCGAGATAACAACCATGGCCTTTTTAGGATATTGCGCCCGCTTCTCAAGATCCCTCGCCGCCATATACATCGAGTCCCAAAGTGCCGTGTACCCCTTGGACTTCAGTGTATCTAACAACCGGTGAACGTCATCCAGATCCTCAGGTGAAATGTACTGCCCCGGAGTGCCGCGGACGATCGTCAAGCGGCAATCATCGCGCGGCGATGCCAACTCAAACAAGCGCACTGCGGCCTGAATCGCCTTGGGCAGCCTCGCTTCCATGCTCCCGCTAGCGTCCAGCACAATCGTTAATGAGATCGGCACGTCCTCGGTTGAGAAGTAACGGATCTGCTGCTGTTTGTGATTGTCGAGAATCTGAAAGTCTTCCTTGCGAAGCCCCGTCAGAACCTTCTGCGAGGAATCCAGCACTGTGACGTTCATCAGCACCAGATCCACATCTGTCCGCAACTTGGTGCCAAGGTCTGCAGGCGCGCTCATCGAGGAGGGAACATCACTCTTTCCAGCAGCATTGTCTTGCGCCAGCAGAGAACAACCACTGGGGATTGCCAGGACTACTCCCAGCAATCCCACGAACCTCGTACCCTTCCATTCCGTTGTCATTGCTACACGCTAAAAACAAACTCGGACCCAAGTCAGCTCAAGTCGAGCTCACTTCCCCACCGCAGAGAAGCGGGTGGTTGACCGCACGCGCGATTTCTCTAACTCCTTAACGTCCAGTTCCCCATCCTTATTCTTGTCCAACCTGTCGAATTCCGCTTCCATAAAACTCATCCACTCTTGCTTTGAAACCTTACCGCTCTTATCCGTGTCCATCAGGAGTAACAACTGCTTGGCTGAAGTTTCCCCCGCCGTAAGCGCACTCTTCTTCTCGTTTTTGGGGGGCATTTGATCGCCCCCTTGAGCTGCGGCAACCATTGTTTGTGATGCAAACAACGCTACGCTCAACATTACAACCGGAATGATCTTCCGTCTCTCAGACATCGTTGACCTCCTAGTTAGGTCGAACTCAAGATCCTAGAACTTGATCATCCAATCGATGTCGACCAGGGACTCATCTCTGCGAAGATCCGGTGTCCAAAGGCCGCCATGCCCGCCCGACGCAATCGGTCCGTTGCCGCAAAACGTAGCGGCCAGCGCCGCCGTATCGGTGATGGTAGTGTCGGGGGTACCGTCATTACATGCGAAGAATTGCGGATAGCCGTTATTCGTTCCCGGCTGGAAACCAAATGTATTCGGTGGTGTTATTCCACCATGTCCACTCCAGTAGGGCACATTCGCATGGCGGTAATCGTATTCCATGCGGAAGGTGAGCCATTGCCGCGGCATGTAATCAAAGGTGATCGAGCTATCCCAGGCTTTAAACGGATCGCTTGGATTAAAGCTGAAATACGGAGAGTTGAGCGCCGCCGAAGGAGCTGTCTCCCCGTTGATAGGTGGAACTAGAACGAGATAACGTCCCGGATTATTAATTTGGCCGCCGCCGACGGTCAGTCCAAACTTGTCTTTCTTGAACCACGTCCGGTTGTAGAGCATCCAGCCGACAAAGCTCTGCTTGGGATTGATTCCAGCGCCGAAATGATCTCCTCCAACTGAATTTTTATCCTTGGTGTTACCAAGGCATCCCACGCCTTGGACATATATGCCTTGCGCGGTGGTGGTGGTGGGGCCGAATTCGCAACCTAAGTCGCCGGTGAAAGAGAAGGCCATCTTGTCAATGAACTTGGCCGGCTTGTCGTAGTACTTGATCTCTACGCTGTTATCCGTGTGGATGCGGCTGCGGTTGGGTATGTACAGGTCGTCGTGGCCCAGACCGTAATTGTTGGAGATGATGTCAAGCCATGGCTTCGGCGTCCACTTGATCTGACCGCCGAGTCCCTTTCTCGAATTGGACGAGCCATACGACTGCCACCCATTGATGAACCATGGCTCGAATTTCAAGTGTGCTGTGGGGAAGACCTGGACTCGAATACCCACAAAAAACCATGGCGTATTGGACGAGACATACGAGGGTTGATAGGCCCAGTTATCAAAGTTATAAAAGCTGAACAGCCCGACGTAAGACGGGAAGAGACCGGCGTCAAGGTTGATCCCGTGCAACGCGTTCAGGTGGTATCCGCCATAGGCTTCCGCCAAGCCGTAGTAAGCTTGGGCGAGGTTCCATTGGCCCTTTCCCGGGCTCTGGTCATTACGCGGCGTTGCTGTGGAATACATGCCGTAATCGGTCAGCAACCTGGCGCGAACATTGTCATAATGGAAATCGCCGCCGACACCGAGTTGCTCCAACTGGATCTCGTTGGAGCGGAACAGTTCGCTCGACCCTCCCATCGAATCATCAATCGGCTTGTTGAAATCGTAGGTGTAAGTAACGTCGGCCCTGATTTCCGGAGTAAAGAACTTGGAATCAAAGGCAACATCTTTGTTACGTGGGTTGCCGTTGAGCCACGTCCAGTCCCAGTCAGAGAAAGGTGCTATCTTCTCTGTTTTTGCAGGCAGTGCGGCCGGAATTTCACTCGCCGTCTGCGCCGTCGCAGTGCCTGGCTCGGCAGAAGCGCTAACTGGTACCGCCGGACTGACTTTTGCCGCCGCTGGTGCCGGTGCTGGCGCCACCGGTGCTGGTGCTACCGCAACCGCCGCGGGTGCGGCTTCTGTTGTACGGCCTTTCAACTCCGCTTCCAGTTGCGCGATGCGCGCTTCCATCGCCGCCATCTGTTTCAATAGCATCTCCGGATCGAGTACCACCGCCGGATGGCTAGGCGACGCGCTGTTAGTGACGTTACCGTCGGCCTCACCGGACGAGGTTCCGCGCTGGGAAACTAGTCTCGTCTGAGTATCAGGTTGCGCCTGAGTCTGTGCATAACATGGAATAAATGCGAGCCCCAAAACAAGCATCAATGAGTGAGTTACAACCGTTAACTCCTTACGTAACAGAGTTCTCATCATCCCTCCATAGAGCAGCTATGCTAAAAACCACGTTTACGAATTTAACGTCGTCCTCAGTTGGAGGCTCGCTTTCAGCCCAGAGCTGCCCGCCTTTACAGGATGTTAGGTGGAACCGCCTAAAAAGTTACGAAAACCTACCTAAACAATTCATAAAAAGAGTTGGACGCTGACGCGCAAGGGAGTGCGGGACCTGATGGTTCCTCTTGATGGGTACGGAGTTAGTGGGCGTATACTCTATTACTTTTCGACAGAGTTACTCTGGGGCCGGTTACTTGAGGTCTCGGACGCAAAATATTCCCACTATGGAAGTATGGGAGTCCAGCCGCTTGGATGCCACAAAAAGGGCCGGAGAGATAACTCCCCGGCCTCTTTAACATCTCGCTCTCAGGCGGAAACCAGCTCGCCCGATTTCACTGCAGCCAGCTTGTCTTCCAGCCATTTCATCCACTCGTCAAGCCCGCTGCCCTTGCTTGAGGTCTCGATGATCTCGATTCCCGGATGCACCGACCTTGCGTTGTTCTTTGCCAGATCGGCATCAAACGGGACATACGGCAGCAGATCCACCTTGCTCAGGATCATCAACTCGGACTTTACGAAAATCGCAGGGTACTTCAGCGGCTTGTCTTCGCCTTCGGTTACGCTCAGCATCACGATCTTGAAGTGCTCACCCAGATCGTAGCTCGTCGGGCAGACCAGGTTTCCCACGTTCTCGATAATCAGTACGTCGAAACTCTCCAGCGGCCAGTCCGTCAGATGCCGTTCAATCATCTTCGCATCCAGATGGCAGGTGCCTCCGGTGATAATCTGCTTCACCGGGAATCCCCATTGCGCCAGCCGCTTGGCGTCGTTTTCCGTTTGCAGATCGCCGGTCAGCAGCACCACCCGCTTACCCTTGTCCAGCCGCTCCAAGGTACGCTCAAGCAGTGTCGTCTTGCCCGAACCCGGAGAGCTGATGATGTTGACCACCAGGATTTTGTGCTGGCGAAACTTCTCGCGCAACTCGGCTGCAATCTTCTGATTTTCGTTCAGTACTTTCTTTTCAACCGCGATCTGGCTCATTCTTCAACCTCGACGTATGCAATCTGGAGTTCTTCTCCAGCAATGATGATGGTTGCGGCCTCGCCGCATTGGGGACAAACCGTGTCCCAGTTCTCCGCCCTGAATTCCGTGCTGCACGTAGGACATCGTTGCCGCCGCGCTACCTGCTCAATCTCCAGCTTCAGTTGTTCCCAGGGAGTGTCCTTGACCACGCACTCGAAGCCAAAGCGCAGGCAGTCCACGTCCAGCCCCGCCAACTCTCCCACTCGCAGTCCAACCTTGGAGAACACCTTACCCTCATGCTGCTTCTTCAGTTCGTCCAGTTGGTCCAGAACCGAAGAAACAATGGCTAGCTCGTGCATCCATCCCCCTGAAATTCGCCGGCAGCCCAGCGTTACCCGTCAACCCGCGTGCGGCACAATCTCCGGCACTCTATTGATTCTCATCTTTCATAAGCGGCTTGGCTGTGATGGCGCGCACAGTTTCGCCGGATGTTGCTACTGCGGTAAAATTCAGCTTTCCCGGAGAACTCATGTCATACCATCATATGCCTGATCCCAATGACCCACAGGCCTGGACTCGATACGTCGAAGACTTTCGCCAGTCGGCGCACAGTAGCGTGGACTGGATTGCAGAGTACCTCGGCAGCATTCGCGATTGCCCCGTCGTCCCCACCATGCACCCTGGCGAACTTGTCGATACCCTTCCTGCCCACGCGCCCGAGCAGGGCGAAAGCTTTGACTCCATCCTCAATGACTTCCGCAGCCAGATCCTTCCCGCCGTAACCCAGTGGAACCATCCCGGCTTCATGGCCTACTTCGGCACCTCCGGATCAACTCCCGGAATCCTTGCCGAGATGCTGATCGCCGCCATGAACACCAACGGCCTGCACTGGAAAACCTCGCCCGCGGTGGTTGAGTTGGAGCAGGTCGCCATGGGCTGGCTTCGTGAGTGGCTCGGTCTGCCGCCAGAGTTTTTCGGCATCATCTACGACACCGCCTCCACCAGCACCATGCATGCGCTCATCTGCGCCCGCGAATTCGCCCAGCCCGAGACCCGGGTCGAGGGATACCGCGGCAATCTCGTCGTCTACACCTCGGAGCAGGCCCACTCATCGGTCGAGAAGGGCGCCATGGCCGTCGGCATCGGACAGAAGAATGTGCGCAAAGTTCCCACCGACTCGCAGTTCCGCATGCAGGCCGACGCCCTACGCACTCTCATCGAAACCGATCTGCGCAATGGCCTCCAGCCCTGCTGCATCGTCGCCACCATCGGCACTACCTCGTCCACTTCCGTGGACCCGGTCGCCGAGTGCGCCCAGCTCGCCGATGAGTTCGGACTCTGGCTGCACGTCGATTGCGCCTACGCTGGCCCCTGCGCCTTACTGCCCGAGTGCGCCGAGTACTTCAAGGGCATCGAGCGCGCCCACTCCGTCGTCACCAATCCGCACAAGTGGTTGATGACCCCGATGGATCTCAGCGCCTTCTACACCCGCAAGCCCGAGATACTGCGGCAAGCGCTGTCCCTGGTGCCCGAGTACCTGCGCGCCTCCGAGGACCCGCGCGCCGTGCACCTGATGGATTACGGTGTGCCCCTTGGCCATCGCTTCCGTGGGCTTAAACTGTGGTTCATCCTGCGCTACTTCGGACGCGAAGGCGTGATGCAGTTTCTCCGCCGTCACAACCAGCTCGCCCGCGAGTTCTCCGGCTGGGTCGATGCCGATGAACGCTTCGAACGCGTCGCCCCGGTTCCCTTCTCGGTCGTCTGCTTCCGCCTGCGCGGCGGCGACCAACGGAACAAACTGCTGCTCGATACAGTAAACGCCAGCGGCCGAATCTTCCTCTCCCATACCGCGCTCAACGGCCAGTACGTAATCCGCATCGCCATTGGCAACATCGCCACCGGCCTCGCCGACGTCGAACTAGCCTGGAAGTTGATCCTGGATGCCGCTGAAGAGTTGCTCAAGAAGCAGTGTTGAGCTGTAATGAGGTTGCAAGTTAGCGGGGTGGAACTAACTGCCGGTGCCCCACCTTCGCGTCGTACCCTTCGACGCTAAGGTGGCAAGCAATCTGCAACGATCGTTGAATAATTGTCCTTGCTAGGGATTGCCCAGAACAGTCCCCCGCTCGTCCTCGATCAGAATCTGCATGGAGAGACGCCGCAGAAGCGTATTCAGCTCATTCGCCAAACCGCAAATCTCATCGTCCTTGATTGCTTCCCCCCGAGTCCGAATCTTGGACGCCAACTCGTCCAATTCCTCCCACGTCTTCGTGCTCAACTCTCGACAAATCACTATTGCCTCCCATGAAAGGTTTTCAAGGTCCCCAGTATAGCTACTTCCGTTTCCGTGGGGTAGTCCGTCAGTTTTATGCCCAGTACGTCCGATCCAGCGTGCGGTACTGAATCGCCTCGGCGATGTGTTTGGCCTCCAGTTGCTCGGCCCCTTCCAGGTCGGCGATGGTGCGCGAAACTTTCAGAATGCGATCATGGGCGCGGGCGCTCAGTCCTTGCTGCGTCATCGCGCGCTCTAGCAAGCGCTCGCAGTCCGGCGAGAGATCGCAGAAGGCGCGAATCTGCCGCGAGCCCATCTGGGCGTTGGCAAACACTTTCTCCCCAGCCTCGCGGAAGCGCTTCAACTGTCTTCCACGCGCCTTTAACACTCGCTCACGGATCGCCGCCGATGGCTCGGCCTGCACGTTGGAGCGCAGTTCTTTGTAGTTCACCGCCGGAACGTCGATGTGAATATCGATGCGATCCAGCAGCGGTCCGCTGATCTTTGAGATGTAGCGCTGAATCATCGGAGGAGTGCATCGGCACTCGCGGGCGCGATCGTTGAAGAAACCGCATGGGCATGGGTTCATCGCTGCCGCCAGCATAAAGCGCGCGGGGAACGTCAGCGACATCGCGGCGCGGGCAATCGAAACCGTTCCATCTTCCAGAGGTTGCCGCATCACCTCCAGCACGTTGCGCGGAAACTCCGGCAACTCGTCGAGAAAGAGCACGCCGTTGTGCGCCAGCGAGACTTCCCCAGGTCGCGGCACGGCTCCGCCGCCGATCAGTCCTGCGTCGCTGATGGTGTGGTGTGGCGAGCGAAAGGGACGCACGCCCACCAGCCCATTGACCGCGTCCAGGACTCCGGCCACGCTGTGAATCTTGGTTGTCTCCAGCGCTTCTTCAAATGTCAGCGGTGGCAGGATCGTCGGCATCCGTTTGGTCAGCATTGTCTTGCCGCCGCCCGGGGGTCCGATCATCAGGATGTTGTGGCCGCCCGCGCAGGCTACTTCCATGGCGCGCTTGGCAGTGTGCTGGCCGCGCACGTCCTTGAAGTCCACCGGAAAATGTTCGACCTGTTCGAGCAGCGCCTGGCTGTCCACGAGCAGGGGCGCGGGACCTTCTCCGGTGTTGATGAAGCGCACCACGTCGAGCAGGCTCTTCATCGGGTACACCTTTACGCCCTCGACCACGGCGGCCTCGCGGGCATTCTGCTCCGGCAGCAGCAGATTCGGAATCTTGCGCGCCCGCGCCGCCACTGCAATCGGCAGCGCACCACGCACTGGACGCAGTCCGCCATCGAGCGAGAGTTCGCCGACAATCACATACTCACCGAGATCCTGCTTCCGCAGTCCACCGTAGGCACCCAGAATTCCCAAGGCCATCGGCAGATCGAATCCCGAGCCCTCTTTCTTCAAATCTGCTGGAGCCAGGTTGATGGTGATGTGAGTGGGAGGAATATCGTAGCCGCAATTCTTCAGCGCGGCGCGAATGCGCTCGCGGCTTTCGCGCACCGCCGTGTCCGGCAGACCGACGGTGGTGAAGTGGTCCTCGTTCATCTTGACGCCGGAGACATCCACTTCCACGTCGATCAGGTTGGCGTCGATGCCGTACACGGCTGCGCTCAGGGTCTTGAAAAGCATAGAAATGCCACCCTCATGCGAGCCGTAACCACCCCTGCCCGCGAATCGCTAGTGCTTTGGGAATGCGTGGGTAATTCTACGGCATGTTCTCACCTGCTGCATCAACTCTCAACGATTAACCTTTCGGTCACTCTTTGAGCCGGGGGTAGTTCTTGCGAAGGCAATGGTTTGCGGGAGCTTGCAAGGATTGCTCAGTCTGCTACTGTCGGACCATCTGGGATTAACCATTCCGGCAATCGTTCGGCAGGAGCCAACCACCAGCGCAGACCGCCCTCCGGAAGCAGAGCCTCGCCTCCGCAAACCCTCTAAGGCCCCATCGCCACCGGATCATCGTCGCAAACTTGAGCTGACTTTGCTAAACTTGAGGCAGTCCCTACAGCCAGAGCGGGCGTACAAACCGCATCGCAGATTAAGCTGCTGCATCTAAATGACATGACCGCTTCTGGAAAACAGGGAGCGGTGAGGTACATGCAATGGCCACCATTGGCAGACGTGAGCAGGAAATTCTAACGGCAATCGTCGAGACCTACATCTCGACTGGTGAACCCGTTGGCTCGCGCACACTGGCACGGCGCAACAGCGAAGGACTCAGTGCGGCAACCATCCGCAATGTCATGGCGGATCTGGCCGAAGCCGGATTGCTGGCACAGCCACATACTTCATCCGGACGCGTGCCCTCGGTAGAGGGTTACCGCTATTACGCCGAGAAGCTCTCCGATCAAGTGAGCTTGAAACCGGATGACGAACATACTATTCAGCGTTATTTCCAGGGTGTAAACGAAGTTCAGGATTTCATGGAGCGCACCTCGCACGTGCTCTCGCTCATCTCCTCGGGAGTGGGTGTGGCGATCACCTCGGCCGGTCCGCGCAAGGCACTGGAGCATGTTCACTTTCAGCGACTGGCGGAGCAGCGGATACTGGCCATCGTAGTTACGCAGAGTGGCGTAGTTCGCGACCGGGTGCTGCGGCTCCCGCACGATGTGAGTCAGTCCGAACTCGACCTAGCGGCGCGTTACATCAACGATAATTTCCGCGGCTGGATGATCGAGGACATGCGCCGCGAGTTGGAGCGGCGCATCGAACAAGAGCGCAGCGAGTATGACCAATTGATGCGCTCGGTCGCGCAGCTTTACCAGAGCGGCGCGCTCGCGACGAAAGAAGAAGCTGCGGAAGTTTTTGTGGAAGGCACGGCGAACCTGGTGCGCCGCGAGAATGACAGCGAACGTCTGCGCCTTTTGCTGAAGACTCTGGAAGAGAAGACCCGCATCGTCGAGTTGCTCTCTTCCTATGTGGATACGCGCCAGGAAGCGGTGCGCGTGATTATTGGCCTGGACGAAACCATGCCGGATCTGAGCAGCTTTGTGCTCATCGGTGCTCCTGCCCGCTGCGGTCAGGAGATACTGGGACGCCTGGCTGTCATCGGACCGACGCGAATGGATTATCAGCACACCATAACAGCCGTGTCCTACATCGCGCGGCTTTTCGACAAGCTATTAAATGACTCGGAATAAACAGAAAATCATGGCAAAAGAAGAAATGCAGGACACTCCGGTGGACGTGGAGCACGAGCTTCCGCCGGGCGATGCAAACGACGATACCACCTGCGCGCCATCCGAAGTTGAGAAGTTAAAATCGGAGAACGCGCTTTATCTCGACCGCTTGGCACGTCTGCAGGCGGAGTTTGAAAACTTCCGGAAACGCAGTCAACGCGAGCAGCAGGAATTCCGTGACTACGCGCTGACCGACACGCTGAAGCAGTTGCTTCC
>CAZLZA010000034.1:27724-47567 GCA_964563875.1 uncultured Acidobacteriaceae bacterium | reverse complement strand
AAGTATCTTTCTCACGACTGGCACGTTCAACCTGTTGTCAAAGATCCGATCGCGTTATCCGCACTAGGCGGCGCTCTCGGTGAACGACGATCAAGCTTTCGCTACGATCGCCTGTCCTCGAAACTTTTTTACAATATCGCTATTCGGAATTCCGTCGAATCGCAACCGCATAACCTACTCAGCACTGTTAGCGCATGATTAGGTATGGTTGGTTGGTTAAGGAATCCTTCGCTCGACGCTTCGATTGCTTGCGGAGCGCGCGATACTGCTGACTTTTCCCGTGCTGCGATTGATCGCGCATCGAAAAAAGCCGTTCGTTCAAATTAAAGATCGTTTGAGGTATTCTGCGTTACCGCTGAATCCTGCCAGGAAGCTCTGTTCCCGTTTAGCCCGTGGCCGAGCCGTTTACCGCTTTCTCAGATTAGCAGAACCGTTTCGATTCTGTCAACCTCAGCGCCACTCACCTTTTATTCATTCGACTTACTCACTCTATCAGAGCGCTTAGCTCTTGGCAAGTTCATCGTCCGGCGCCGTGATTCTCTCACCACGCTCGGGCTTTCTCACTCTATCAAAACCGCTTCAGTCTTGCAACTCGACCCGGATGGCTGCACTCGCGATCACGTCGCGTCAGCTCATCGACTTTTCAGTTATACCAAACTTCGCTTCTCTCTGCAACTCGCCGCCCGCAGTTGTCGCAGCCACGCTGCCGTCGCTGGTCGGCTTGTAATCAAATCAGAAAAACGCTCTGCAAACTATTCTTCGCAGGCAATCCGGTCTACAAGGTTTTGCAATCTCTGAAAAATCTACCCGCGACTTGCGTCGCGTCAGCGCCTCTAGCGCCGTACCGTGCTTAACTGTTGTAACAAACCAGCCGCCCCGTTGCAAGCGCCCGCGCCGTGCTTCGGCCTGCCAATCGCGTCGCAACCCGCGTGAACATTGGATGAATAGGTGATTGTAAATTTGTTGACGGCAGTGCAGCGTCAGCCCATTTCCAAAGCTTTTCCACAGCGGAGAATGCATTTCCCTTGCCATGCCCCACGCTTTTGGCACCTCAATCATGGAATCTTGGGAAGGTCGCGGTTCAGTTCACGATCGATCTTTCTCTCGTGGCGCAGCCGGAACGGCCGCGAATACATAATCGTGCCAAAGGCTCCGATCGACAGCAACAGCAGGAAGCTGCTCAATCCGAGAAGTACCTTGGGCGCTGCGGTTTGTGATACGCGGATCACGATCGCGGCATTGGCGGGGGTAATGGCCAAGGCCAGTGCCAGGGTAAATATCCCGAGCGACGCCAGCAGCGAGGTCACATTCTTAGCCCAGCGCCCGCGTGCGGCATAATCGGCGAAGAGCGTAAAGCCATAGATCACCAGCCCGGCGATCAGCAGGAGGTTCGCGGAATCCGAGACTCTGTCTGTCATTTGACTGCCCCACCTGTTAGAGGCCGGAGCTGCTGGCCAAGTTGTGCCGCGAATTCTCCTGGCATCGAATCCCCTTGCATCAAAGCCGCATCCACTACCCTAGCCGGAGACTCTGCCATGAACCTTCCCACTGGGTTGAGCCCATCCCAGCCGAATCCGTCCGAGCGCCCACTGGACCGCGACCTTGGCTTCGGGAGCCTTGCCCTGCGCCCGCACTACCGCCTCCTCAACTCCGACGGATCGTTCAACGTGCGCCGATTGCATGAAGGGCGGCTCGACAAGCTGTTTGGCTATCACGCCCTGATCAACCTGGGATGGATAAAGTTTTTCTCGCTTCTCGGTGTCTGGTACATGGCCATCAATGCACTGTTTGCGCTCGGCTATCTTGTGCTCGGCCCGGGTGCGTTGGAGGGTTCATACAACGGCCCGTTGTTCTGGCGCGCGTTTTTCTTCAGCGTTCACACCTTCGCCACCGTGGGCTATGGAAACATTGTCCCCGTAAGCTTCCTGGCCAATGCGCTGGTGGCCTTGCAGACTCTGTTCGGCCTGTTGTCGCTGGCGGTCGCCACCGGATTGGTCTTCGCGCGCTTTTCCCGGCCCAATGCCCTGGTGCTGTACAGCCGCGCGGCGCTGATTGCGCCCTATCGCGATCAGACCAGCTTTCAGTTCCGCATTGTCAACGGGCGGCGCAGCCAGTTGCTCAACGTGCAGGCGCTGGTCATGCACAGCCGGTTTGAGCGCATCGATGGGGCGCGGGTGCGGCGCTTTTACACCATGGAATTGGAGCGTAATTTCGTCGCCGTCTTTCCCGCCAACTGGACCGTCGTGCATCCGATTTCGCCGCAGAGCCCGATCTTTGGCTGGACCAGGGAACAGCTACAGGAAGCCGAAGCCGAGTTTCTTGTGCTCCTCAACGCGGTCGACGAAACCTACTCACAAACCGTGTATAGCCGTTCCTCCTACACCACTCATGAAATGGAATGGGGACGCAAGTTTGCGATGATGTTTTTTGAAGAAGGCTCGCAGGCCGTGCTCGATCTGGAGCGGCTGAATGAGACCATTGCCGCGCCCCTGCCCGCGGAAGTTCTGGAGCGCACCACATAACCCGGCGCCGAACGGTCTGGATTCTGATGGCAGTCCTTAATACGCGAAACACTCAATCTTCCACTGCTCGTACACCTTCGCGTGCACAAAAAGGGAGTACGCCTGCGCATCGATCTCCCCCTTGTTCGCCATGTCCTCCAGAATAGCCAACGCCCTGTCGATCGAGACGGAATCCTTGTAGGGGCGGTCCGCCGCTGCCAGCGCATCGAAGATGTCCGCCAGCGTCATCAGCCGGGTCTGTAGCGGAATGTCCTTCGACACCAGGTTCCCGGGATATCCCTCGCCATTCATTTTTTCGTGGTGGCCATGCGCAATTTCCGGAATGTTACGAATCTCCCTCGTCCAGGGAATCTGCTTGAGAAAGTTGTAGGTGTGCTCCACGTGCGATTCCACTTCTTGGCGCTCCTGCGTGTCCAGCGAGCCTTTGCGGATGGAAAGCAGACGCACCTCTTCCTCCGTAATCAGCGGGTGCATGATCCCATCCCAGCCGGAAAATCTCCTCTTTGCAATCTCGTTCAACCTTTCAAACGAGCCTGCGGGCAGCACGGATGGCACGTTGGATTCATGAATCAGTTTCACAAAGCCATCCAGTTCTTTGAGTTGCCCATCCAGTTCGGCGTCGAACCAGGCCGCCACCTTGAGAAACTCGTCACGGCCATTCTCCAGAAGGTGCCGCAGTTTCCGCTCGGCGCTCTCCGCCTGCAAGGTCCGGCGGGCGAAATCAAAGCGGCTCGAAATCACGTCCATCTGCGCCGGATACAGCTTACGCGCCTTGATCAGCACCTCCTCCCGCACTCCAACCTTGCCGAAATCGTGCAGCAGCGAAGCGTAGCGAATCTCCTTCATCTCGGACCGGGTAAACTTCACATCGCGATAGTAGGTGTGATCGCGATCGACCGCCTCGGCCATGGCCACCGTCAGGTTTGCCACCCGGAAGGAGTGACCGGAGGTAGTGGGATCGCGCTGTTCGATGGCTTTGACCGAAGCTTTTACAAAACCCTCGAAGAGCCGGTAAATGTTTTCGTAAAGATGGCTGTTCTCATAGGCGACCGCCGCCTGGCTGGCCAGCGAAGAGACAATTTCCATCTGCCGCGTGGAAAACGGCAGAACCTCGTGGTCAACATCTTCCGGCGTCCTCAGCCGGGCACGCCAGTTGCGCTTGGCATTGATGAGTTGCACAACGCCCACAATTTCGTTCTTCGGATTCATCATCGCCACCGCCAGAATCGACTTCGTGCGGTATCCGGAATCAATATCAAACTGTTTGTTGATCGAGTACGGAACCCAGCTCTCCAGCTCGTAGGCGTCTTCGATCATCACCACGGTTCCGTGCTTCGCCACGTAGCCGGCAATCGAGGATTCGCTGATCGGCAGCGTGACCTCGCGGAACGGAACCTGGACGGTATCGTTCTGCGCCATCTTGAAGCGCAGGTATTTCTTCGGCTTGCGATGGTCGCGAACCGGACGCCGCTCGTCATCCGGCTCTTCCTCTTCCACAAGGTAGAGCGAGCCGGCATCGGCGCGGGTGATTTCGCGGCACTTGGTCAGGATCAATTCCATCAGGTCGCGAGTGTCATGTTCGGCGCTGAGCGCCGCTCCGATGTGGTTCAGTTCGTAAATCTCAGAATTCGCGAGCGCGAGTTTGTCGGTCGCTTCGCGCCTCGTCTGCACCAGGTGCATGTGGTCGATCGCATTGTCGAACATGCGCTCCAGCAGCGCCACCGGAGTGTTTTCGGGAAGGTAGGCGTAGACCGTGCCGTCAAGCCGGGCATCGCGAAAACGCTCGTCAGCGAGCGCAATGACCCGCACATTGGGCGCCCGCAATGCCTTCAGGTGGAATTCCAACAGTTGCGCATCGGCGAGGATGAAAACGTTCTCACCGCGCAACCGGCTGGGGTCCAACGATTCCATGCTGGCGTGCTGAATACGCGCGCACTGCCTCACCAACGTGCGCGCCGGCACATCGGACTCGAAGTAAATTGCGCTCGGCAGTTTGCGGCTGCGGGCGGGCAGAACAGCTTCCTTCGAACTGGCCATCGGGGCGAACCTCGGCGCGCCTCAGTCATCGGGCGCGTGCGGCGAATCATAACGTGACGTGCGCATCATAGCGTATGCCATGCACCCGCACCAGAGCACAAGTGGGTACGCCATACGCGGTAAGAGCATCCCTCCGTCTCGCTGCGACCTTTCGTGCGACTCCTCTGGGGAGTCCGTACGTCTTATACAACCGATGCAATCGCTGAAACCGATGCCACCGCCACCACGATGATCCACGGAGGAAGCTTCCAGCGCACCAGCAGCGCGAAGGCCGTCGCCGCCACTGCCACATCGAAGGCGGAGTGCAGGGCGCTGCTGCACACCGGACGTATGAATGCCGCGATCAGCACTCCAACCACGGCGGCATTCACTCCGCGAAGAACCGATTGCACCCCGGGCCGCTGGCGCAGCTTGCTCCAGAAGGGCACGACCGCGACGATAATCAGCAGTCCGGGTAGAAAAATTGCCAGTAGCGCGAGGGCGGAATACACGACCGGATTGGTGGTAGGGCGGATCTCGGCACCTAGATACGCGGCAAAGGTGAACAGCGGGCCGGGCACCGCCTGCACCGCGCCGTATCCGGAGAGGAAGCTCTGCTGATCGACCCAGCCGGGCGAGACCACGGCGCTTTCCAGAAGCGGCAGAACCACGTGGCCGCCACCGAAGACCAGGGCTCCGGTGCGGTAGAAAGCGCTGACCACCGCCAGAAGTTGCGAGCCGGTAAGCGCGGCGGCAATCCGCAATCCCAGCAGCAGAGCCAGAAAGGTTGCAGCCGCCAGTACCCCCGCCCGTCTTGGCAGTCCGAAGTGGAGCTGGCGTACCGGTGGCGTGTGGCCGGAGCGCATCAGCAACCAGCCCAACAGCGCGCCGAGGACGATGGCAAGCACGGTGCCCATCGCCGGCGGAGCCAGGAAAACAATCGCCGCCGCCAGCAGCGCCAGTCCCATCCGAGGCGCATCCGGCGCCAGCGACTTCCGCATCGAGAGTATCGCCTGGGCAACCACTGCCACCGCCACCAATTGCAGACCGTGCACAACTCCGATTCCGGCCCTGCCGGTAAGAAACCTGTGGCCGGAGGCGAACGCCAGCATCAGCAGCGCCGACGGCATGGTGAATCCCAGCCACGCGGCAATCCCGCCCAGCCATCCCGCGCGCAGCAGACCGAGCGCGAAGCCGGTTTGGCTGCTGGCCGGTCCGGGCATCGACTGCGCCAGCGCCACCAGTTCGGCAAAAGTTTCCTCGTCACACCACTTGCGGCGCTCCACAAACTCCGTATGGAAGTAGCCAAGATGAGCGATGGGACCGCCGAAGGACGTGCAGCCAAGACGCAGAAAAGCGCACAGGACTTCGCTCGGGCTCCCGCTTTTTGTGGCCAGGCGTGGGGTCGGCGGATCAATCATGCGTTCGAAGGTCCCCGTGGCGTGTGTGATCTGTGCGCAATGGTACGCTGCCCGAGCCGGAGTTCAAAGCCTGGATTGCCGGACTGCGCCCGATCACGGGTGGCCCCACATCCGCCCGCCGTTGGCGAATGTGGGAACTCGGCGAATGTGTGGGTAACAGTTGTTCCCACTCTGAACCGAACTCTTAAGTTACCGCTGAATCTCGCTCTTAGCAGATCACCTCGCGTTGCCCTGCCGCATCCTACCCCACTGCCATTTCGCTTCCGAGGGTGAACCATGAAAAAGCTACTTATCGTGCTAGGTAGTTTGCTGGTAGTGGTACTCGCCGTACTCGCGCTGTTGCCGCGCCTGTTTGACGTGAACCGCTATCATGACCGCATCCAGGCGGAGTTGCAGACGCGCCTTGGACGCCAGGTGCAGTTAGGACAGATGAATCTGGGCTTGTTTCCGCCCACCTTCAAAGTGCAGAACGCAGTGATCGGAGAAGACCCCAAATACAACTCCGGAATGCCGTTTGCGCAGACCGCAGAGCTGGACATCCGCTTAAAATTGCAACCGCTTCTCCACAAAGACGTGCAGGTGGAGAGCTTGCAGATGGTGCGCCCGCAGGTGGAGCTGATTCGCGGCAGCGACGGGGCATGGAATTTCTCCAGTATAGGAACCCACAACCAGCAGCAATCCAAGGAACAACAGGAGGCTGGACAGACCAAGCCGCTCGAACTGGACCGCTTCCAGATCGTCGACGGAGCCGTGGCGATTACCGATCAGCAGAGGAATCAGCCCCGCATGGAGTACAACCACATCGACCTGGTGTTGAAGGATTTTGCCCCGGGGAAACCCTTTGAAATTGCGCTGGACGCCCACCTTCCCGGCGGCGGCAAGCAGGTCGTGAAGTTGGATGGAACGGGTGGGCCGATCGCCGATGCAACCATGGTGAACACGCCGTTCGAGGGAACCCTGCAATTGGACCAGGTTCTGCTGAGCGATGCGCAGCAGTACCTCCAGTCGAAGGCGATGGCCGGGGTCGAGGCGGTGATCAGCGGAAGTTTGAAATTCAAAAACGAGACCGGCAAGGTGTCCACCACCGGCAACTTGCGCATGGATAACGTGGTGGCGCACGGCAAGCCCCTCGGATATCCAATTGAGCTGGATTACAACGCCAGCGACGACCTCACGGCCAACGTCATTCAGGTCAACAATACCCAACTCAAGATCGGCTCCGCGCCGTTCGTCATCAACGGCACCGTGAATGGAAAGAGCACGCCCGCCCTGGCCGACCTGAAGCTGAATACCCAGAACGCATCGTTGGCCGACCTCGTGAAGGTGGCCGAAGCATTTGGTTTGTCGCTGAGTCCCGGGATGCAGCCCAGCGGACTACTCAGCGCCGACCTCACGGCTCGTGGGCCACTCGCCGGACCGGCGGTGGCGGGAGTGCTGCGGGCTACCCAACTGAAGGTGAGCGGCGTCGTGGCCAACGCGCTGCAGATCAATCTCAATCTGGCTCCTCCGGGACCGGAACTGGTGCGCACCCTGACCGGCCGGGTCACTGTCAATATGACTGACGGTCAGCTCACGGGCGTGGACATGCAGCAAAAGCTGGGCCAGATTGGAAAGTTTACCAATGCTGGCAAAGTCAGCCAGGGAGCAACCCACGTCTCCTCGCTGACCGGTGACTTCGACCTGAAAAACGGGGTGGCGACCACCAATGACCTGAAGGCGCTGACCGACGCCGGAACCATGGCCGCGACCGGAACGATTTCGCTCGTCGACCAAGGACTGAATCTCCAAGCCACGGCGGTGCTCTCCAAATCCAGCTCGCAGCAAGTGGGCGGAAACGGCATCGGTGGGCTGATGTCGACGGCGATGGAAAACAAAAACGGTGAGATCGTGATCCCGGTCGTGGTGACGGGAACGATTCCGAGTCCCAAGGTCTCTCCGGATTTGAATCAGATGGCGAAGATGCGCATGACCAACCTGCTGCCCAGCTTCAGCAACCCAGGACAGCTTGCGCAAGGCGTGATGGGCAAGATGGGCGGAGGCGCTGGCGGCTTGATGAATACGCTTACCGGAAAAACGCCGGGAGCAGCCGCCGGCAACCAGCAGCAGAACGGAAACGCGGTGCAGAATGCGGTCGGCGGATTAGGTGGTCTGTTCGGGGGTAAGAAGAAGTAGCCAAGCGGCGCGCGTCAATCGGTAAAGAATCCGCAGGTAAAGAAACGCGCGCCCGCCTCCCTGGTGCCCTCCGAAGGCCCCTCCTTGTTCTGCCGCAAGGCTCGCGATACTATGTCTCGATTGGCCGCGTAAGCCGTCGGATGTCGCACCTCCCGCATCCGCCTGGCCCTTAGCGACCCCGGGAGAAGCCATCGCAATGAAGAATGTAACTCCGAAGAAGAAAGCGGGATGGACCAACGTACAGGTTTATACCGCGATCGCGGTCGTGCTGGTGGTGGGCGGCATAGCGGGCTACCTGCTGCATAGCTCCGCGCCGTCAGATAGTTCTCCCGCCAGCTCACCTTCTACGGCAACCAATCTGCCGCCTTCGCTTGCCAGCACACCGGATCGAATGCTGGACGCCGAGGTGAAGCCGCTCCTGCAAAAACTCGATACTAATCCCAAGGACGTCTCTACCTTGACGGAGTTGGGCAACATTTACTTTGACGCTTCGCAGTGGACATCGGCCATCGGCTATTACACCCGTGCCCTGAACGAGACTCCCAAGAATCCGGACGTGCGCACTGACATGGGGATTTCCTATTACTACTCCGGCGACGCCGATCGCGCGCTCAAGGAATTTGACCAGGCGCTGCGGGATGACCCACGGCACGCGCAGACCCTGTTCAACATGGGAGTAGTGAAGATGAATGGAAAGAATGATCCCAAGGGTGCCATTGCCGCATGGGAGTCACTTCTGAAGATCGATCCAACCTACCAGGACCGACCAAAGGTGGAGAGCATGCTCGCCGAAGCCCGGGCAAAGCTGAAATAAGCGCAGCCTCGTCCGTCCTGAAAAATGCTCCCGGCTCGCCGGGAGCATTTGTTTCGCTTTGGCGAACGACCCACCCCGCCCGCGATCAGGCGTAGCGGATCCACTTCAGGATCTCCGGTAGCGTCGGCCGTTTGCCGTACATCAGGATGCCGACCCGGTAGATGCGCGAAGTGAGCCAGACCAATCCGTACAGCGAAGCCAGACTGATCGCCATCGAAGCCACGATCTGCCAGACCGGCGGCATGCTCACCGAGACCCGCACAAACATAATGATCGGCGAGGTCAACGGGAACATCGAGAGCCAGAAGGCAAACGGAGTGTTGGGATCGCGGATGATGGCGCTGGCAAAAATCATGCAGAGCAGCAGCGGCAGCGTGACCGGGAATTGCAACTGCTGAGCCTCTTCGTCGCTGTTGACCGTCGCCCCGATGGCGGCGTACAGACAGGCGTAGGTGGCATAGCCGAGAATGAAAAACACTGGGAACAGGATCAGCACGGCGGTGGAGATGTGAGCGTCCTTCATGCTGTCGCCGATGATTTCGTGCGCCATGGCGAAGCTGCCGCTCCCGAGTACCGACCCCACGGCGGCCCAGATGCCAATCTGCGTCAGCCCGACCGCGCCGACCCCGATAATCTTGCCCGCCATCAATTGCATCGGACTGACGCTGGAGAGCAGTACTTCAACCACCCGCGAGGTCTTCTCCTCCAGCACTGAGCGCATCACGTAGAGGCCGTAAATCAGCACGGTCATGTAGATGGCCAGGAGCAGTACGAAGGGCAGAAAGAATGCTCCCAGGCCGTTCGACTTGTTGGAACCGTGCCGATCGATGTGCACCGTATCGACATGGACGGGGCCGAGCAGGGTGTTCGCCTGCGCGGCCGAGAAGCCGTGAGCCGCGAGTTGGCGTCCGCTCAGCGCGAAACGCAGGGCGCGGCTCACCAGCGAGGCTTCCACAAAATCGCTGGTGCCGCGCGAATAATAGACGCCTTTGCGGGTCGTCACCGCATCGCCTTCAATCCAGGCAAAGCCGTCGAGGTTGCCCTCCCGGACTTCGCTGATAAGTTGCTGCCGCAGCATATCGCTCGGCGGCGTTTCGATGCTCACCTCGAACTCCGGCCGGTCTCTTTTCCCACCATCGCTGGGCAGGTCGCCATCGCCGGAGGCGCTCAAGGCAGTGAGCTGGTCCTTCACCGATTCGGCGAGCCCCTTATCGGCCGCGACGATGGCGATGTGCCGGGTGCTGGAGCCGCGCATCAGCAACTGGCTGGGAAGCACCACCACCGCCCCGACCAACAGCGGCATCAGCACGGTGAAAAACACGAATGCTTTGGTCCGGACCCGGACCAGATACTCGCGCTGGATGATCAGCAGGACGTTACGCATTGCTGGTCACCACCTTGGTGGATTCCACGGTGTCGATGAAGATTTCTTCGAGCGAAGGTTCCACCATTTCGAACCGCCGGATTTCCGCCGTGCGCATGGCACGTTCCAGAAGATGCTGCGCATCGGCGCCCGGCGCCAGCCGTAGCTCCACGTAGTTGCCGAAGTCATTGGAGTTGGCGACCAGCATCGGGTCACGGAGCAGCGGCAGTTCGCCCTCATATTCCAGTTGAATGCTGCTGCGGCCGTAGCTGGCCTTAATCTCGCGCAACGAGCCCAGCAGAACGCTCCGCCCCTGGTTGACCAGGCAGATGGAATCGCACAGCCGCTCCACCGTGTCCATCCGGTGGGTCGAGAAAAGTATCGTTTTGCCCTGTTTCTTCAGATCGAGCAGAACGTCTTTCAGAACCACCGCACTGGCCGGGTCGAGACCGCTGAAAGGCTCGTCGAGGATCATGAAATCAGGCTCGTGGAGAACCGCGGCGATGAACTGCGCCTTCTGCTGCATTCCCTTGGAGAGCTCCTCCACCTTGGAGTTGGCCCAGCGCCCAAGCTCCAGCCGCTCCAGCCACTGATGGCTGCGGCGCTTGGCTTCCGCCACACTGAGCCCCTTGAGCTGGCCGAGGAAGACTAGGTTCTCGATGATCTTCATCTTCTTATAAAGGCCGCGCTCCTCGGGCAGATATCCAACCCGGTCGAGTAATCGCCGGGTCAGCGGCTGTCCAAAGATATGCACCCCACCGGAGTCGGGGACGGTGATGCCGATCATCATGCGGATAGAGCTGGTCTTGCCCGCACCATTGGGGCCCAGAAGACCGAAGATTTCGCCTTCGGGAATCTTGAAGGACAGATTGTCGACGGCAATAAAGTCGTCGTAGGCCTTGGTGACACGATCCAGTTCCAGCGTGAAAGCCATTGGTGTCCTGTGGCAACGATAGGTCCGAGTGTAACTCGGCAACCCAGCTATTGTGCTTAAGCGGCTCAAGTTTTTCAATCCACCTCCGGGTACACGAAAGATCATGCGGAGCAGTCCACTCGCCAGCGCTCGGCCCGCCAAGCCGAGCTTCGCACCTTCCACTAGCAATCCGCTCAGCAGTTCGATGCTGAAGTCAGAAAAGAAGAGGGCAAGCGTGCGAGCACGCTGCCCCTTTGCTGCTACTCGCGCCCACCATAGCGAGAGGCGGTCACGAACCGTGAGCACAGTTACGGAATACTCACGACGGGCGGCCCGCATCCGCCCGCGCTTGGCGAACGTGGGGGACCGAAACCGGGCTCACCACCGGCCGCTTCGTTGACCTGTCGGGTTGGGGCTGATACCATCAAATTTTCCAGGCACTTCTCCATCAGCGAAGGAATCTCCCGTGCGTTATACCCGTCATGAATTGAAGCAGGATAAATTTGCCGCGTCCGCTGCTGAGGCAGTGCACGGAGTTGTCGAGCATCGTTCCGGAATCGTCAAGGTCGTCGCCATTCTCGTGGTCCTCGGACTCGTCGGTGGCGGCATTTTCTGGTACATCACCTCGCAGCAGGAGCAGGCAACGAATGCCCTCGGACGGGCCTTGGTGATCTACAACGCGCCAGTCGTCCCCCCAGGCACTCCCAAGGAAGGTTCGGCAACCACCTTCAACAGCGACCAGGAGCGCTTGATCGCATCCAAGGACGCCTTTTACGCCATCAGCGATCACTACGGCTGGACCGAGTCCGGTCAATACGCCCGTTATCTTGCCGGGCTGGCCGAAAAAGAATTAGGCAACGATAAGGTTGCCGAAGATCAGTTGCGCGCCCTCAGCAATACCCGCCGCCGAGACCTCGCCGCCTTGGCCAAGTATTCCCTCGCAGCCGTCTATCGCGACGAAAAGCGCGACCAGGATGCAATCAACCTCTTGCAAACCCTGATCGACAAGCCCGCCGTCAGCGTTCCCAAGGCCAACGCGCAGTTCGCCATTGCCGACATCTATGTCTCCGAACACCAACCCGACAAAGCCAAGGTAATCTACGATCAGATTGCCAAGGACAACCCCAAGAATGTCGTCGGGCAGATCGCGAAATCGCACCAGGATGAGTTGAAGTAGCTCCGCAACTTCGAAACCCGAATCCAACCCCGGATTGAGTCCGGGGTTTTCCTTTTGCAGGCGAGCGCGTGGTGCTTCGAAGTCAACACGGGCCCGCGGGCCGGGCGGGCCGCCGCGACGCGGCCAACCTTGGCGCGACCGGCGCATCTACCGTACGTAGGGTCCGCGGAAATGTTTGCAGTGCATCCATCAGGAAAGCCCCGGCACCGGCGCCGTCCGTAGCGGACGAGGCGCTTCGAGCAAAGACATCAGCAGGAGGAGACACAATGAAAAGCTTTTTGGTTGGCCTTGGAATTGGGATCGGACTGGGAGTGCTGTTCGCTCCGATGAGCGGCCAGGACACTCGGGATAACATCAGCGAACACGCCGGCAATCTGAAAAACTCGGCGCGGGACAGCTATGAACAGGGCCGCGACCGTATCCAGCGAGGAGTAGAGCAAGTGAAGTCCACCGCCGGACGTGTCTTCAACCAAGTGCGCACCGGGACCGAAGGATAGCCGTCCATCCGCGTTCGCGGGCAGAGCGCTGCGTCGTGGAAGACTTTCCGAAAGAGCCGTCTGGCCGCCGATGGCCGGACGGCCACTCCTTATTCTTCCTTTCGCCAACAATTATTTGTCCAATTGTCAACTTTCCCTTTTCAAAATCCTTGCCAAATCAGAAAACCTTGCTATAGTGAAAGCTCCCTCCCCGGGATGCTTTGCCTGACCATATGAGATTATTGGCCAGGCGCTTTGGCGTGTTCCGCCTGCCTATCAACTACGGGGTTAATATGCGGGAACGCGGATTTTCGCTCATCGAGCTGCTCGTCGTGGTCGCGATTATTCTGATCATCGCTGCCATCGCCATCCCGAGCTTCCTACACAGCAGGATGGCGGCCAATGAATCCTCGGCGGTCTACTCTATCCGTACCATCAATACTGCTCAGGTCACCTATGCAACCACCTATCCCACGGTGGGCTATGCGAGTGCGCTCAACATGCTCGCCGCCCCCACGTCGGGAGGAGAAATCACTTCCTCCAACGCCGGAATCCTGGATTGGGTTCTGGGATGCCTCTCTCAGCCTTGCGAGAAGAGCGGATACAGTTTTGCGATTGTGCCCGGCACTGCCTCCCCCGACGGCTCACTCAACAGTTACAGCGTGTGGGGAAAACCGACGAGCGTAGGGATTACGGGCTTTCGCGGATTCTGCTCGGACAATATGAATCCGGTCCAGTATGATCCCACCGGCGGTATCAACTGCACCCAACCGCTGCAATAGCCAGCCCGAAATCAGCCACCGAACCCCAGCGTGAGTTGACTTTTGCGCTCCGGATTCTTAGCTTGTAGCTGACCATGTCCACTTCACTCTTTAACGCTCAACCTTACGACGAAGCCCGGGCCCGGCGTCGCCACATCTTGATTGCGGTCGCCATTGTTGCGGTGATCGCGATTGCCGCCCTCCTGTGGTTCAACCGCTACTACCCGGAAGAGCGCAGGGTCAACCAGTTTTTTGCTCAGCTCGAGGCGAAAAACTACGAAGGCGCTTACGGAATCTGGATGAATGACCCGAACTGGCAGCAGCATCCAGGGGTCTACAAACGCTACGCGTTTCATGCGTTTTACCTCGACTGGGGGCCGTCCGGAGAATGGGGGCCAATCAATAGCTACAAGGTTGTGGCCGCGCAAAAGCCCCGCCCCAACGCCAGCGGAGTCGTCATCGGCGTGCGCGTGAATCAGCGCAAATCACTGTGCTCAGTGCGGGTGGAGTTCAAGGACAAAACCCTGGGGTTCTCGCCGGATGAGATGGTTGAATAGCGTTCGCCGTTCCACCATCTTCACTTGCAAAAGTGCGCTTTGGCCTTGTGCAGCGTGGCTTCGTTGTCAACGTTCAGGCAGCTCTGGGATTTGTCGATCTGGCGCAACAGTCCGGTGAGCACCGCCCCCGGACCTGCTTCGAGAAACTGGCAGGCGCCTTGGGCAATCAGCGCCCGCATGGAGGCTTCCCACTGCACCGTCCCGGTCACCTGGCGAATCAAGGTGTCGCGCGATTTCTCCCCATCCGAAACCGCTGTGGCTTCGATGTTGCACAGCACTGGAATCTCCGGCGGATGGAAGGTCAGGGCGTGGAGATCGGCGGCCAGGCGATCCTGCGCGGGTTGCATCAGCGCGCAATGAAACGGGGCGCTGACCGGTAGCATCACCGCGCGCTTTGCTCCGCGGTGCTTGCACAGTTCGGCGGCGTGCTCCACCGCGGCCTTGGAGCCGCTGATCACCACTTGGCCAAGCGAATTAATGTTGGCGGCCTCGCAGACCTGCCCGGGAAATTTGGCAACGGCCTCACCGCAGGCGGCGCGTATCTGGTCGAGCGCCAGGGCGAGAATTGCCGCCATCGCGCCCACTCCAACCGGCACTGCCTCCTGCATATACTTGCCGCGATTGCGTACCGTCCGAACCGCATCGGCAAAACTGATGCTGCCCGCCGCCACGTGGGCGGAATATTCGCCCAGCGAGTGTCCGGCAACAAAACTGGGCGCAATGCCGGCTTCGGCGAGCACGCGCGAGGCGGCGACGGAAACCGTGAGAATCGCCGGCTGCGTGATTTCCGTGAGCCGGAGCTTTTCGTCCGGACCCTCGAAGCAGAGTGTGCTCAGCGAGTATCCCAGAGCCTCGTTCGCCTCTTCGAAGGTTTGGCGGGCAACCGCGTGATTGAAGGCAAGTTCCTTGCCCATTCCGGCGGCTTGCGAGCCCTGGCCAGGAAAAAGAAATGCGAGTCCGGGAATGCGCTTTGCCATCGATGGTTCCATGGAGGCTCCGTGCAAGGATTCTGTTATCTGGGAGCGCAACCGCGATATCACTCGCACTCCTATCGAACACCGGACCGATGCGGTCTCCCGGCGTTCTGGCGAAGATTTTCAGGCCGGCTGCTCTGTCTACCAACCGGCTCACAAATACTAAACCCTCTCGGGGATGCCGACCTTCGGGCGGGCAGCCTGGATACGCTCCTCGATCTTCTGGTTCAGGCCGGAGCGGGCAAATTCAGCCGCCACCCGGATCGCATTCTTAATCGCATTGGCGTTGGACGATCCGTGACTGACAATGGCAACGCCTTTCAATCCCAGTAACGGCGCCCCGCCGTACTCGGAGTAATCCAGTCGCGTTTTGAATTCCTTGAACGCTTGCCGCGCCAGCAAATAACCCATCTGCCGCGTAATGCTGGACTGGAGGGTCTCCTTGAGAATGGCGCGGACCGCCTCCACCAGGCCTTCGCTCACCTTGAGGGCAACGTTGCCGACAAAACCGTCGCAGACGATGACGTCGGCGTGTCCGTTGTATAGGTCACGCCCTTCGACATTGCCGAGAAAATTCAGCGGCAGAGCTTTAATGAGTTGGAACGCATCGCGGGTAAGATCGTTCCCCTTGGTCTCTTCTTCGCCGACCGAGAGCAGCCCCACCCGCGGATTGCTGGCAGTGGGAAAGCGTCCGCTGAAAATCGAGCGGAAGTAGATGTCTCCCATGATGGCGAACTGCTGAAGATTCTGCGGCTTGCAATCGACATTCGCGCCCACGTCCAACATAATGGTCGCGGTCTTGGCAGCGGTCGGAAATACCGTGGCCAGCGCCGGACGATCGACGCCGGGAATGACTCCCAGAACGATCTTGGCCGTGACCATGGCGGCGCCCGTGTTGCCCGCCGTGACAAAGCCCGAGGCAATGCCATTCTTAACTAGGCGAAGACCAACCCGCATCGAAGAGTCGTGCTTCTTCTTGACCGCCTGCGCCGCCTTCTCGTCCATGCTGATGAACTCGGAAGCATGAACCACTTCAATCGGCAGACTTCGGGCTTCCGGGTGACGAGCCAGCTCCGCGCTCACCACATCCTTTTGTCCAATCAGAAGTACTCGAACGTCACATTGCCGCGCAGCAAGAATCGCGCCCTCGACTTCCGGCTGAGGGGCACAGTCCGCACCCATGGCATCGACCGCAATGGTGATTGACATCGTCCCGAAGGGAGGCCTACTTGGCCTTTTCGACCTCAATGATTTCGCGTCCCTTGTAATGACCGCACTTCGCGCAGGCCCGGTGCGGCAGCTTGGCTTCGTGACAGTTGGGGCACTCGCTGATGGAGCGTGCGGTAAGGTGATCGTGCGCGCGACGGAGGGCCGTGCGCTGCTTGGAGTGTCGCCGTTTAGGATTTGCCATGATCGACTACCTTTCAATTTCGGTGCGGCCGCAATCGCCGCGAACTCAAATCCGCCCGAGGGCGCTATTGCAATTTGTTCTTCAAGTCGCCCAGTGCAGCCCAGCGGGGATCCGGTTTTCCCTGCTCGCAATCGCAAAGCTGCTGGTTGCGATTCACCCCGCAAGTGACGCACAGGCCCTTGCAATCGTAACGGCAAAGGGTCTTGATCGGCACCGCAAGCAGAACCTGCTCACGCAGCGAATCTTCCAGCTCCATGCCTTCGCCCGAGTAATACCCGATTTCGGTCTCCGCCTCGTTGATCGCCACTTCTTCCGAGCCTCTCTCCGACTCCAACGGACGGTACAAGAGGTCAAACGAGCGTGCGATCGGAATCTCAACCGGCTCCAGACAACGCGCGCAACTGACTTCGATCCGTCCATCCAACTTGCCCACCAGACGGATGTCGTCAATTGATTGGTGGCCACCGTGGTGTTCACGAATCAGTTCGGCGCGTCCTTCGGTCTGAAGTGAACCAACCTGCCGCACTTCCGAGCCGAAATCAATCTCTCCCGGTTGAAACTGGTGAGCGAACTCCAGCTTCCGGAATTCCAAGTCTTGAATACGAATCTTCATGATGCCACATGCTCCCGAAGCCAACCTACCCGGTAGATCGCTCGCCGTTTCGCTTGCCAATCAATTGACGCCAGCCGACAGACGCCAGCTAATCAGACGTAAGCGAATAAACGCAAGCGAATGAGACGCAAGGGATTTGCCAGCTCGAACCGGAGCCGATACTCCACCCATACTCCTGGCAGGAAACTTTCCTCAGGACAGATTACAAGGATACGGGCGCAAGGCGGGCGGTGTCAAACCGCAGTCGTCAGCCCGTCCCGCGCTTATGGCGGACCGGACGCGGTTCCTGAATCACAATGGTTTCCGCTATTCGGTCGTGAACACAGCAGCGATTGCGCTGCAGAAAAAACTGCAGGAACCCGAAGCCGCCCTCCAGCGCGGAAGCGCCATACCCCAGCGCCCGCTCCAGCCCCTGCCACAGCGTAATCCGCGGACGCAGCAGTGAGACCACCCGGATACGGAGCAGGCGCTTGCCCAGCGTCAGTCCGTTCGTCCACCACACCGAAATTCCAGCATAGACAACCAGCCAGACCAGGTCCGTTAACTCATGCAAATTAAAGCGTAGGGCGATGTGAAGAGGATGATGCGTGGCTCGAAGGACGAGGTACTGCCGAACCAGTTCAAACGGAACATAGACCGCGAGAACGATCAGAAAATCGATGACGAACGCCGCGGTACGTTGCCAGAACTCAGCCAGTGGTGCTCCCGCCAGGGCCTCCGCCCGAGCCGTCTCGTGAGGATCAAAAACGCGTCCGTTCTTGACCGCTTCCTGGACCGCTCCCCAAGCTTTCCTGATCGCTTCCCATACTTTCATGTTTCAACTTTGATGCCCCACTTAATACACACGCCCGAGCGCGCGATTCTGGCAGGTGCCCCACCTTCGACGCGCTGCCTTGGCGCGTATAAGGTGGGAGCCCACTCTCCGGAGCGCCCCCGAGCGGCCCACGCCCGGCTGCGCAATTCTGGCTCATGACTACTGAACTCCCCGTTAGAATGCCAAAAGCACCTCGCTCCGGTTCTGTGGAATCTTCAGTTCCACTCCGCGCGCATGATTCGCCGTGGTCGTCGCCTTCATATCCAGCGCGTTCAGCGCGATCGTGCGCTGCTGCCCGTTCACCGCCAGATGCAGGAAGCCTGCAACCGCCGTGTACTGATCCGTCTCCAAGCGCTCCCCATTCGCCAGCACGAAGATCGTTTTCACGCCGGGCTTGGTTGGTACATCAGGGCTTTGTGCTCGCGACAACTCGATCACCTTTGCCCCGCCGCTGCCCGCCGCAGATGCCTGGCTCTGGCTACCGCCATGCGACGGATCGGAGTGCGATGACAACCCGGCCCGGCTCAGCAGATGCAGCAGTAAGGCTTCTCCACCCGCCCCATTTTGCGTTCCGACGATTCTCCCCTCCCGGTCGATCAGCACGTAGTAAGGAATGCCGTGCTTCCCAAACTGTTTGGAAAGCGCTCCCTCTTCGTCGAGGGCAATCCGGCATGACCTCGGGTGTCCTTCCAAGTAGCTCCGCACCTTCGACTCGGACTCGCCCTCATCCACCGCCAGGACAACCAGTCCCTGGCTGGCAAACCGGCGTTCGATGTTGTCCACCGCAGCCTCGTCGCTGCGGCAGTGTGGGCACCACGTCGCCCAGAATTGCAGCAGAATCGTCCTTCCGCCCAGGGAGGTATCCGTAACGGTTTCGCCGTCGAGCGTCTGCGCCGTAAACTGCGGAGCCCGCGCTCCGCTGTCAGCTCTGGCCAGCGCGCAGAATGTCGCCAGGGTTAGCAATCCAAACAAAATCGGTCGCATGCCGGTGCGTTTCACGATCCACCTCATCTCCGTGGCAGAATCAGTGAGTAGCTGCCCTTTAGGAGGGACATTGTAAGCCCTTTCCGGTTAACTGGACAGCGCAACTTGCGCTCTGCCGAAGCAAGGCTGAAACTGTTGTCATGCTCAAGGTTGGATTGACGGGCGGAATCGCCTCCGGAAAATCGACCATCCTGGCGATGTTTGCCGATCTCGGAGCGCACACCTTGCGCGCCGACGTAGTCTCCCACCGCCTGATGGCTCCCGGAGAACCCGTCTATGACCGCATCGTCGCCGCCTTTGGCACCCAGATTCTAGCCTTGGATGGAACCATCGCGCGGCCACGCCTTGCCTCCGCAGCCTTCCCTGACCGCATTGCCGAGTTGAATGCCATTGTGCATCCCGATGTCATGATCTTCGAGGATAACTGGATGCGCCAGGTTGGACAGACCGACCCCGATGGCGTGGCCATCTGCGAGGCCGCGCTGCTGATCGAAGCCGGGGCACGTCCCCGCTACCACAAATTGATCGTGGTGACCTGCACTCTGGAGCAGAAGATCTCGCGCTTTGCCGAACGCACCGGAATCACCCTCGAGGCCGCGCGCATCGAAGTGCAGCGCCGCATGGCCGCCCAGATGCCCGAAGAAGAGAAGGCCAAACTCGCGGACTTTGTGATCGACAACAGTGGCCGCCGCGAGGATACCGTCCACCGAGTAGCCGAGCTTTGGCAGCAACTGACAGCCGAGGCCCAGCATCACTAGATATCCAAGTAGATGCACCTCTTGTTGTCTGATCTTGTTGTTTGATCTTGTTGTTTGATCTTGTTGTTTGATCTTGTTGTTTGATCTTGTTGTTTGA
>CAZLZA010000034.1:0-27624 GCA_964563875.1 uncultured Acidobacteriaceae bacterium | reverse complement strand
TCTTTGTCTTTGATTTTGAAGTGTCATCCTGAACGTCAGTGAAGGACCCCTACACTGCTCAACTTCCCGCACCGTTGCAAGCCGTTCCACCAGCGATCGACTTTTCCCCGCTACTTCACCCGCTCCCAGATCATCGTCCAGTTGCTTTCTCCCACCGGGTCCAGTTTTTCGCGGCCGGAATAAATCAGCCTTTCATTCTCGAAGCGATAGCTGCGCGGCTTCGGCTGCCCCACCTGGCTGGGGTCCAGAGAAACTTCGGGGATGTGCGCGGCGGTGTGTGTCTTCTCGTCCACCGTATAGCTTCCGCAATACCCGCCGAAGCCATAGTAGGCAGTCCTGACCTCCTGCGCGGTGGGGTGCTCGGGATCGACCCACTTGGGCCGGTCGGGATCAGCCACCTGAACGCACACGTGCCCCGTCGCGTCATACATCAGATATCCCTGGGCGTGCGGACCGAAACCGTAAGGGCGTGAGCTGCCGTCCGGGAGAACTTCCACCGAGGAGACCAGCCGCCAGCTTCCCACGAACGCCCGCAGCGTGGGATTCGGCTTCGTGGTCTGCGCCGCGGCCATCGCGCCAAGCAGCAGAGCCGCAAAGATGACGTTTCCCATCGATTCCCCCTGCAATGCCGTGTAAGGCTAGCGAGCCGACACCTGCGATGCTGAAACGCATCGCCGCGTTAGCATAGCCTTTTTTCGCAAGATTTCTTCTCCCTGCCTACAGCGTGCGCTTAAACAAGGCCACCGAGAGGCTCAGGCTGATCAGACCGAACAGCGTCAGGTAGAGCAGATCATGCGAAACCGCCGCCCACGAGGCGTCTTTGAGCAAGGTTGCTTTCAGCCCGTGAACCGCATAGCTGAACGGGTCCACAAGGGAGATGTATTGCAGCCATTTGGGAAACGCCTGCACCGGATAAATGGCGCCGCTCGGAAAGTACAGCAGCGTGTTGAGTATCCCAAACATGGCGCGCGGCACCAGCGGATCTTCCACCCGCACCATCAGCAGAAACATCATCCCATTGAACGCGAACGACGTGGCGCAGATCAGCAAAAACCATTGTAGGATTCGCGACGGCTCAAACGACGAACCCAGCCCGGCAATCAGCGAGCCCAGAACCGTAAGCGTGCAACCGGCCATCACCGCCTTGACGGCCCCGGCAAGGTTCAGCCCCAGCACCATCTCCAACCCGGTGATCGGCGTCACCAGATAACCCTCATGAACCCCGCGGGCTTTGTCGTCGATGTAGAGCAGCCCTCCGCCAATCATCACCGAAACAAACATCGCCAGCGTAATCGAGCCCGGCAACAGATACTTGAGATATTCGACGTACGGATACAGCTCGATCGTCTCCAGCGCAATGTCGCTCGAAATCCGCTTGGCCGTGGCCTCCGGCTGATTCAGCGAGTCCACCAGCTCCTGCATTTTGCTTTGCAGCGAGCTTTCCATGAACTGGTCGCTGTTATCCACCACCATGCCGAGCTGGGGATTTTCTCCCGCGTAGAAACGCCGCGAGAACTGCGGCGGAATGATCAGCGCGCCTTCCAGACGCCCCTCGCGAACATCTTCCCGGGCGCGCACCTCGTCCGTGTAAGGCACGGCGCGAAAGGTGCGAATGTTGGCCTCCACCGAGCGGAAGGCCTCTTGCACCCGCACCGCCTGCGTGCCGTGATCCTCATCTACAATCGCAACCCGCGCATCCCGAATTTTTCCGCCGAATGCATTCCCCAGAATGATCAACTGAACCAGCGGCATAATCATCGCCGTAACCATCAGGGTCGGCGAGCGGAAGAACTTGCGCATCTCGCGCTCGATAATCGCCAGCATTCTGTTCATGGCCGCATCCCCGGACGCGGCGGCATCACATACCCGAAGGCTTTCACCTGCTCGTCCCGTAGCTGACGGCCGGTGTAGTGAACGAATACGTCGTCCAGCGAGGTGTTCTGCACTGTCAGCGTCTTAATCTCAACTCCGGCGCGCACTGACAACTCCACCAGACCGGTAGTCGTCTGCGATCCGGTCGAGGTCAGCAGCCGATACATGCTGCCACCCTGGTCCTGCACGCTCTCCACTCCAGCCAGCGTGCGCAACTGCTCCACCCATCCCGAAGGCGGATTCACGAACTGGGCTTCCACCACGTTGTTGCCGGGAACGCTCGATTTCAGCGACATCGGCGTATCCAGCGCCACCAGCTTGCCGTGATCCACAATCGCAATCCGGTCACACAGCCGGTCGGCTTCATCCATGTAATGCGTGGTGATCAGGATGGTGAGCTGGCGGCGGCTCTTCAGCGTGTTGAGCATCTCCCAGACCGCTACCCGCGATACCGGATCGAGCCCGGTGGTAGGCTCGTCGAGAAAAAAGATACGCGGATTGTGCACCAGCCCGCGCGCGATTTCCGCCCGCCGCCGCATTCCGCCGGAGAGAGTTTTCACCTGCGCGTCGCGCCACTTGGTAAGATCCACGGCTTCCAGCAGCTCTTTGATATTGCGCTCGCGTTCGGCCCGGGGAACCCCGTAAAGCTTTGCGTAAATACTCATATTCTCCGCCACCGTAAGGTCGATATCGCTGGTCATCGCCTGCGGAATCACCCCCATGCATCGGCGCGCCGCATCGGCGCTTACACTCACGTCGTAGCCCGCGATAAACGCCTTGCCGCTGGTGATCGGGATGAGCGTGGTCATCATCCGTATGAGCGTGCTCTTGCCGGCGCCATTCGGACCCAGCAGCCCGAAGATTTCCCCGTCCTTCACGTCGAAGGTCACACCCTTCACGGCCTCGAAGTCACCAAATTTCTTCACGATGTTTTCCACCGCGATGGCCTGCCCTTCGTGTCCCGACTGCGGTCCCTTGCTGCGGCTGAGTATGCTCATGCGGGCTCCGTTATTTACCCGCGAACAGGCGCTGCGGGAGAAGCACTTCGGCGGTCATTCCCGGAACGTAAGTCTCGCGCGGATTGCTGATCAGCAACTTGAGCCGTACCGTGCGAATGTCGCGCTTGGTGCGGCTGTAATCGCGTTCGGTGGCGAAGTCCGCTTCGGCGGCCTTCGCAATCACTTTGCCGGACACGTGTTCGCCTCCGGGCATGCGCACGTCGAGCGTATCTCCCAGCTTTACGGCCTGTGCCTGAGTCTCAGGAATCGCCGCATAAACCCAGGTCTGGGTGAGGTCGACGATGGTCACAATCGGCGTACCGACGCTGACCACCTCGCCTTCCCGCGCCGCCCGCACGCTAACCGTTCCGTCCACCGGAGAGACGATGCGGGTGTAGCCGATCCGCACTTCGGCTTCGGCCAGCTTGGCGTTGGCCGAGTCCATCTGTCCCTCCATGGCGCCGATGTTGCTGTGCGCCGCCGCCGCCTGATGAATGCGCGCCTGCATGGTGTTCAACGTGGCTTGCGCGGCGATCACCTGTTCGCGATTGGAGCGCACCCGAGCCTCGTCGGCGGCCAGCGTCTGCTCCGCCCGGTCGCGGTCCTGTTGGCTGGCTACTCCCTGTTCGGCCAGCGACACTGTGCGCTTGGTATCCAGCGCCTGCTGCCGCTCATTGGCCTCGCTTTCTTCCAGCGAAGCGATGGCGGCTTTCAGTGCGGCAGCCGCATTGTTCACCTGCGCATCGGTCTCGCCATGGGTGCTGGCGTAGCTTTGCCCCGCCTGACGAACCTCGGAACGCATACCTTCGAGAGTGGCACGGGCGGAGTCGCGCTCGGCCGTAAGGTCCTGATTGTCAATCTGCGCAATCAGCTCTCCCTGCTTCACACTCTGCCCTTCGTCCACCAGCAGCCGCTCGATGCGTCCGGCGACCTTGCTGCTGACGATCACCTGATTGGCATCGACCGTGCCGATCAGAACCACATCCGAGGTGCCGCGGGTGGAGTAGAAGTAAAAGCCCAGCGAGAGCACTAGCACAATCCCCAGCATGGCGAAGACACGGTATTTAGCATTCATGAGTGGTTCGCTTTCCTTCCGTCTTTTCGAGACCCCGTCTTTTCGAGACCCTAACGTCGCGAAGCTCGCGGGGCAGCGCCGAGGCGGCGCCGGAGATCTTTTTTGCCAGCCTGATTCCGTACTCGCGATCCGCGAACAGCGCTGCCCCGAGGAAGTCCAGCGAGGTCGCAATGTGAGCGCGAATGCACTCCGGCGAAAACGGATCAACCCCCCGCACCATGCGCATAATCGGCGCGGAGGTAAAGTAGAAAACGTTCATCCCGAGAACTGCGCTGAGCGCCGCCGCGCCTTCAATTTTGCGGAACTCGCCGCAGCCAATGCCATCCTCCACCGCTTTCAGCCCCGCCCGCTGCAGAGGAATAAAGTGTGCCGTGCTGATGGCGCGAAAGTCCCGCGAGGGTTCACCGGTATTGCGCGCCCGCGAAAGCTCCTGCTGAATCAGCCGCGGATAGTTCGGGTGGTTGATCAAGTACTCGAAGTGCACCCGGGCGAAGCGAAGCAGCTTTTCGCCCGGCGAAAGCCCACTTTCGAGCAGTGGCAGCACATCCTCCACCAGCCCGCTGAAGACCGCCTGGAGCGCCGCCGAATAGAGACTATCTTTGTCCTTGAAATAGTAATAAAGCAGTGCCTTGTTGACCCCGGCAGCCTCGGCAATAGTGGCCGTGCGGGCTCCGGCAACTCCCTGCGCCGCAAACTCCGCAATCGCATGTTCGAGGATGGCGCCGCGGCTGGCTTCGGCGTTGCGAACCCGGGGAGCAATCGGCTTGGGCTTGGGTGTCGACATAACTAACTAACCAGTTAGTTAGTCTATCCGCAGTCCTCGGCGGATGCAAGCACAGGTCCACTACCCCATTTCTGCCGTTGTTGCCAGAAATGGGGCAGTGGACCTGCTCTTGACCCGCCTTAACTTTGAAACCTTGAAACCTCAGTCTTTTGTGTACTGATTTCGCTTCTTGTCCGCGTGCCGTTCCAGCGCCAGCTGAATCAGCCGGTCAATCAGCGCGGGGTACTCGATCCCGCTCGCCGCCCACAGCTTGGGATACATGCTGATCGCGGTGAATCCCGGCATGGTATTGACTTCGTTGAGATAGAAATGTCCGGTCACCGGGTCCATCAGGAAATCGACCCGGGCCAGCCCCGAACATTCACAGCTCTGGAACGCCCGGATGGCCATCTCCTGAATCTGCCGCACCTGCGTGTGATCCAGGCGGGCGGGAATGAGCAGTTCGGAGCCGGAGTCGATGTACTTCGCGTTGTAATCGTAGAACTCTTTGGCCGGAATGACTTCCCCGCAAATGGATGCCGCAGGCTGGTCGTTGCCGAGAACCGCGCACTCAATCTCGCGAGCCTTGTGCCGCTTGCCGCCCACGGCCTGCTCGATGATGATTTTGCGGTCGAAGCGCGCGGCCTCATTCATCGCCGCCGGTAGTTCGCTGGCATCGTGGGCTTTGCTGATCCCGACCGAGCTGCCCAAATTGGCGGGTTTCACAAATACCGGATATTTCAGCGCCGAGTCCACCGCCTTCTCAATATTTTTCGGCCCACTCTCCCACTCCGCGCGCAGCACCGTCAGGTGCTTCACCAGCGGCAGCCGGGAGTCACAGAACAGCCGCTTCATAATGTCCTTGTCCATCCCCGCCGCCGAGCCCAGCACGCCCGAGCCAACGTAGGGAATGTCGGCCAGTTCGAGCAATCCCTGCAACGTTCCGTCTTCCCCAAACGTGCCATGTAGCACCGGGAAGATCACATCGACGCTGATCGGGCGCGGCCCGTCGTGATTGCGCGGGGTCTCAAACGGCACAATCGAGTTCGCCGAGGGCATCGGCGGCACCAGCACGGCTTCGCCCTTGGCCAGCACCGCGGCCGACGAGGTCGCGGCAGGATCGCCCGCGCGCAGGTTCTTGCCGCGCCCACCGGCCACGAACTCACCCTTGATCAACTGTTCCGCGTGGAAGTCGGTGAGCCACATCCCCTGCTTCGTGATGCCAATCGGAATCACATCGTATTTTGTGCGATCAATGGCCTGCATCACCGATGCGGCCGACAAAAGGGAGACTTCATGCTCACCGCTGCGACCGCCAAAAAGCACACCTACACGGAGTTTCTTCGCTGTCATAAGGCTGAGTTTTCCTTGTGCTACTTCTTTTGATTATAAGGTCTGGAGGCAAGCAGGGTTAGGCGGCAGGCGCAGAAGCGCGAAAATTGCCAAAAACCGCCCGAAAACGCCATGTCCGGAATCCAGCATCCTCATCCCAGCGCAACCGTGACTTTCCTCAAACCGCGCACCGCATTCGAGATATACACCGCATCCGCTGCCGCCAGGTCGTCCAGCCGCAGTATTTTTTCCCCAGCCCCCGGCTTGCTTTCCAGCAGATGACGCCGGTAGATTCCGGGCAGCAATCCGCACCGCACCGGCGGCGTGAACCACTGCCCATCTTTCTCGATAAACACGTTGCTGATCGCCCCTTCGGTCACCTCATCGCGTTCATTCAGGAACAGCACCTCGTCATAGCCTTTCCGCAGGGCCTCTTTGTATTCCTGTTCGTAGAGTTGGCGGCGGGTGGTCTTGTGGCGCAAAAATCGGTCGCCCGAGTCCACTCGCTCGGCTGAAACCATAACCTTCCCCACGCCCGCCTGCGCTTCCACCCCGGAGTGCGTGATGCTCACTGCGCCCGAGCCGTCCAGCACAACTCGAACCTTGCGCGGCATCGAGCTGGCCACCCCGGACGCCAGCCGCTTCCCCATCTCTTCCAGCGCCGCCACGATAGCCTCGCGGTCGAAGCAGAATCCGAAGTACATGGCGGACGATTCCAGCCGCTCCAGATGCCACGGCAGCAGCCTGTAACCATCGTTCCAAAGAATGCTTTCCAGCAGTTGAAATGGTTCTTCGCGACGCGTCAGAAACTCGGATTTCAGCAGGCATTCGCGGAACTCATCTTCCGCCTGTGAATCGATAACGATGCCGCTGCCCACGCCCATCGTCCCCCGTCCGTTCTCCAACACCACGGTTCGAATCGGCACGTTGAAGACCGCCTCCCGAGCCGGGGAAAAGAAGCCGATCGCCCCCGTGTACACCCCGCGCGACTCCCGCTCCAGCTCCTGAATAATTTTCATCGTCCGCAGCTTCGGCGCGCCGGTGATGGAACCGCAGGGAAACAGACTCCCGAAGATGTCGGCGTAGCCCACCCCTGGCCGCAGCGTACCGGAAATCTCCGACGCCATCTGAAACAGCGTCGCATACTTCTCCACTGCGAAAAGCTCTTCCACCTGCACGCTTCCGAACTCGCAGATGCGCCCCAGATCGTTGCGCAACAGGTCCACGATCATCACGTTCTCGCTGCGATTCTTGGCGTCGTTACGCAGCCAGCAGGCGACCGCTTCGTCTTCCGCCAGATCAGCCCCGCGCCGCGCCGTGCCTTTCATCGGACGCGCGACCATCCTTTGCTCCTTCCGCCGAAAGAACAGCTCCGGCGAAAACGACAAAATGTGCCAGTCCTCCCCATGCAGCAAAGCGCTGTACGGCACCGGTTGATTCTCCAGCAGGGCGGAAAACATCGCCTCCGGAGAGCCCGAGAAGTCGAATCGCAACTTATCCGTGAAGTTCACCTGATAGGTGTCGCCTGAGCGGATATATTCCTGGATCGCCTTAATCTTCTCAGCGTAACTTTTCTCGTCGATTCCGAAACGCACATTCCGAATCGCAAAGCCCTCGGCACTCGGAACATTTTCCGCCAGCAAGGGCGCTTCGCCCTCAAACTCGCCGCTCCGGTGGTCAAAGACATACGCCTTGGGATAAACGCCAAACCATGCCGGAGACGGATTCGTCTTCCCTAGGCCAACCCGCCCCATTTCCTGCAAACCTTCTCCGTACTCGTAGCTAAGGAATCCCGCAACATAGGCCCCGCCCGCCAACGCCCCGTCGATCTCGTCGAACAGGGAACTGCTCGCCAAGAGCGTCCGCACCGGATGCGCAAAGAGATAACTACGATAATTGTTGCCATCAAATCGCGAGGTTTCGAGCAGAACGCTGCCGGGAGTGGATGTAACAAGCGCCTGATATCGCGCCGGAAGCTTCGTGTACTTCAATCCTTTTCCCTGCTGCAGCATAAGACTACGAGGAGTATATCGGTAAGCATCGCACCCACGACGGGTGGTTATCCAAGCCCGGCGGGTGGCCCACATCCGCCTGCTCTTGGCGAATGTGGGGGCGACGGGCAGCCCATTCAAGAACCCTTGCGCCCTACAGTATCTTCTTCCCAAACGCCGAGCTGGCCAGCTCCACCGCCAGCTCCGCCGTGCGGTTGTACTCGTCAATCACCGGATTCACCTCAACGATATCCATCGAGGTCATGCGCCCGTGGTCGGCGATGATTTCCATCGCCAGATGCGCCTCGCGATAGGTGGCGCCACCCGGCACCCGTGTTCCCACCCCCGGCGCGTCTTCCGGATCGACCCAGTCCATATCCAGCGAAATGTGGTAGCCCACCGTGCCCCGTCCGGCCACCCGCAGCGCCTCTTCCATGATCGTGCGCATCCCCCGCTCGTCGATGTCGCGCATGGTGAAGACTTCGATCCCGGTGCGGCGAATGTTCTCCTTTTCCGCCATGTCCACGTCGCGTACCCCCACCAGGGCGCAGTTTTCCGGACGCACCTTCGGACTCCATTCGTACAGTTTGGCCAGCGGGTCCAGCCCGTTCAGCCCCATCAGCGCGCCCAGCGGCATGCCGTGGACATTGCCTGACGGCGAGGTCTCCGGCGTATTAATGTCCGAGTGCGCGTCAATCCAGATGAGCCCGATGTGATGCCCCTCCCGGCGATAGTACTCGGCCACCCCGCTCACCGAACCGGCGGCGATCGAGTGATCTCCACCGATCGAGAGCGGAGTTTTTTCCTCTTCCAGCGCGTGCAGCACCTCTTCGGCAAGCTTGGTGCAGGTCGCCGTAATTTCTCGCAGATAGCGCGCATGAGGATCGCCAAAATTCTTCTGCTCGGGGATCGTGACGCTGATATTGCCGGCGTCCTCGACCTCGTGTCCAAGCGACTCCAGCTTGGCCTGCAGCCCGGCCACCCGCACCGCCGAGGGCCCCATGTCCACCCCGCGGCGCTGCTGCCCAAGATCGAGCGGAACGCCGATCACACGAATCCTTTTCTTGATTACGTCCGGAAATGATGCGGGAATGCTGGTCATTATGCCCCCTGCGGATACATCTCTAGTGGCCCACACCGTGTGCCTTTGGGCGAATGTGGGGATGAGCGGACAGCCCACATCCACCTGCTTTCGGCGAATGTGGGAGGCGCACCTACGGATACATCCGGTTCAACATCCGCGGAAACGGAATCGTCTCCCGCACGTGATCCAGCTTGCAAATCCAGGCCACTGCCCGTTCCAGCCCCATCCCGAAGCCGGCATGCGGCACCCCGCCGTACTTGCGCAGGTCCAGATACCACTGAAACGCCTGTTCCGGCAATTTATGCTCCCGGATGCGTTCCAGCAGACGCTCATACGACCCCATGCGCTGCGAGCCGCCGATCACCTCGCCGTACCCTTCCGGAGCCAGCACGTCCACGCACAGCGCCTTCGAGAGATCGTCCGGGTCCGGCTCCATGTAAAACGCCTTCACCGCCGAAGGATAGCGGTGAATCATCACCGGACGGTCGAACTTCGATGAAATGTAGGTCTCATCCGGCGATCCAAAGTCATTGCCGTACTCGAACTTCGCCTCCAACTCGCCCTTGGCGAAGCCTTCGTCCAGCATCTTCACCGCCTCATCATAGGAGACCCGTGGGAACGGCGCTTCGATCTTCTCCAGCGGTGCCAGGTCGCGCCCAATCACCCCGAGTTCATGCCGCCTGGTCTCCAGCACCCGCTTCACAATAAAAGTGATAAAGTCCTCGGCCAACTTCATGATGTCGTCCAGCGTGGCGTAGGCCACCTCCGGCTCAATCATCCAGAACTCGGTCAGGTGCCGCCGCGTCTTCGACTTCTCCGCCCGGAAGGTCGGTCCAAAGCTGTACACCTTGCCCAGCGCCATCGCCGTCGCTTCAATATAAAGCTGCCCCGACTGCGTCAGATAAGCCTGCTCCTCAAAGTAGTCCACCGGAAACAGCGTGCTCGTGCCTTCGCAGGCTGCCGGAGTCAGAATCGGCGGATCGGTGCGGGTAAAGTCGCGCTCGTAGAAGAAGTCGTGCATCGCCCGCTCAATCTCCGAGCGGATGCGCAGGATCGCCACCTGCCGTGGCGAGCGCAGCCACAGATGCCTGTGCTCCATCAGGAACTCGACCCCGTGATCCTTCAGCGAAATCGGATACGGCGTCTCGTCCGAAACCTTCTGCACCACCTCCACCGAGGCCAGATCCAGTTCGAAGCCTCCCGGAGCCCGCTTGTCTGCCCTCACCTTGCCATGAATAATGACGCTGGACTCCTGAGTCAGCCCTTTGACGGTCTCAAACATCTCCGGCGTGACCGCGTTCTTGGCCATCACCCCCTGCACCAACCCGGTGCCGTCGCGAAAGATAGGAAACAGCAACTTACCGCTCTCGCGCAGATTGTAGAGCCAGCCGCGCAGCGTAACATCCTGCCCCTCGAACTGCCCGAGGCGTTCAATCGAACTAATGGGCGCCATAATTCTTTCCTAGCCAACGCGCGAAGAATTGCACGGCCAAGTACCGAACCGCGTAGCGCGAGGCACAACAGGAGATTGTAAGCTCTGCCGTGGGAATAAGGGAATCAGAACTCGAAAGGCCTCAGGTGGCCCACATCCGCCCGCTGTTGGCGAATGTGGGGCTCGCAAGATCAGCGGACCCGCACAAGCATCGAATAGTTAGGTGGCTTCGGACGGGAGGCGATATGGCAGGTGAGATGAAGATACAAATTAGGCAGACTTCGGATTCCGGCTCAGAGGCCCAGATTCGCAGGCACCGGGTGCCGGTTGATCGTCCGGAAGCCAAGGGCGGTCACGACGCCGGACCGATGGGCGGAGAGCTCTTCCTCGCTGCCATTGGAGGCTGCTTTAGCAGTACCCTGCTGGCGGCGATAAAGGCGCGCGGTGCCGACATCTCCAGCCTCCAGGTTGAGGTGACCGGCACGCTCGTCGACTCGCCCACGCGCTTCGCAACCGTGGAGCTGCTGGTCTCAGCGAACTATCCCGAGCGCGAGCAGTTCGAAAAGCTGGTAGAGATCGCCGAGAAAGGCTGCATCATCGTCAATACGCTGAAGGACAAGCTGGAGCTGGCGGTGAGGATCGGCGCGGCGGTGTGAGCGGCTCAGGGACGAAATGAGCAGCAGGACTCGAACCTGCACCCAATACTTCCGAAACGGGATACTGAGTGCCTGGGCGATGTTACGCTAACTGCTTTGTCCTTGAATTGAAGTGTCACCTTGAGCGAAGCGAAAGGCCCCTATGCAGCCCAAATAAGCGGTGCTGCGTCAAGGTCACCTCCGCAGTGATCTCTCGCCAACGAGCTTGAGGCCACCAAATAGCGATTGCCTTGGCGATTATCCGTCAGAAATTTTAAGGCGGGCGACTATTGCCGATTAGCTCTGCTGTCCTGATTGCCGACCGATCCGCCTCTCTGCTTCCAGGAAAGCGAACTGCGAGTGTTCGAGCTGTATGAAAAGCCTGCTGTTGAGGCGCTTCAGGTCAAACACGAAATAGCTGAGATTGAGCGAAAGTAAGTGTTCTTGGATAACCTCGTAGATGGCTTGTTCCTCAAAGCGCAACTGGGTCACCAGCAACGGAATGGTGTAGCCCTGCTGGTAGCGTTTCACTCCACGTAATTTCGCAGTGTGAATTGCCTCCTTGACGTACTCCCCATCGTCCGACTCCAGCATCTTCGCCAAATCCTCAAGCGTTCGGGGTAGGAACTCGATCCGCTGCTGATCGGTAATCGGAACGGACTCCAAGGCGGTGTCGGACTTCATTCCGGCTAGGGCACGTTGCGTAACGTCAAACATGCCCTCTCTCAGGATTTCGGAAACACGCTTGGTGGCCGCAATCGAGCCCGGTTTTGGGTTCTGCAGTTTCTGCTCAATCAGTTTGATTAAAGATGGGATAGCGGCAGGTTTAATGAGGTAATCATCCACTTGGCTTCGGATCGCCTCCAGCGCCGAGTCAAAGCCTGGGTATCCGGTCAGAATAAGCGTGACGCACTTCGGCTGTGTCCGGCGCATGGCACTGACAACCGTGAAGCCATCGCCTGGGTGTCCGATGTTCAGGTCTGAGATGAGAACGCCAAATTGAGCGGTCGTAATTTGAGCCAAGGCTTCCGCTACCGTTCCTACCGCCGTTACGTCATATCCTTGCTGCCGCAGAATCTCCGGCATCGTGAGGATGATCCCGGGCTCGTCATCAACAAACAAAATGCGGGCTTTTCCCATAAAGTGTGTTCCCGTATGTAGTTGGATGCGCGCCCCCCCCCCCAACAAAGCAGCAGCCGCTTTGAAATAAAATTGAGAGTGTCTAAGGCCATGCGGTAGGTGTCGTAAATAGGCCATGTAGCTCAGTAATCCGTGAGCAAGATTAGCCAGGTTCGCCCGTGCTCTTCGGCGATAACCTGGGAATCAAGCCGATGCAGGCCCAGAGACATTACCCACCTAATAACCTGTAGCCCCGCAGCCATTACCGACTCAGTGAATCCCATTGCATCATTTGCAGTGCAAATCGCCCTAATTGCGATTTTCTATGCGTCCCCAACACGCCCAAAATGCATCGATGAGTCCTCCAAATCGCTATTTTTCGATCCAAATCTGCCCCATCGCACCTCTCGTCAAGCAAATTATTTTTAATATTCCTCGCAACCAACTGATTACACATAAGTTATAGTTTTGCGTCCACCGAGGGGATTCATGCGCTGGATTGTTATCCTGAAAGTAGGGATTGGGTCGTTGCTGCCTTTGCACTTCAACCTTGAACCCGTGAGGCGGTGCACCCTAACCCGCCTGTTTTCAAATTTTTAGCGGGAAATATAGGGGGAGGGGTGTGGCTGCCCGAAAAGCAATCTCGAATGGCAACCAGCCCTTAGGATTCATGATCTGACTCAGAGCACCGCATCCGCGGCTGGAGTTTTACATGATTCGTGACATGCTGCTGCCCGAGTTCGATCAGGAGATGGCCAACACCCGCAAGATGCTCGAACGCGTTCCGGAAGATCGCTTCGATTATCAGCCCCATCCGAAGTCATGGACCATCAATCGGCTCGCTGGCCATATTGCTGACCTGCCCAGTTGGGTTCTCCCCACCATGCAAACCGAACTCCTGGAGCTCCATCCAGGCATGTATACTCCCTTCGCGCCATCGAACCGCAAGGAACTGCTCGACCACTTCGACAAGCACGTAAAAGAGGCTCACGACGCGATTGCCTCCGCCAACGACGAGCAGATGAACACCATTTGGACCATGAGGTGGGAAGGTAAAACCGCGATGACCATGCCGCGATACAACGTCTTGCGCAGCGTTGTGCTGAATCATGCAATCCATCATCGCGCGCAGCTTGGAATGTTTTTACGCATGGCAAACGCCGAGGTTCCCGGCATGTACGGTCCGTCCGCCGACGAGGCGCCGTTCGGCTCGGCCGAAAAGGCGGCGTGATCCCTTGGCGGCGCTGATTCCGGCTAGCTATGCCAACAGTGCTGGTATCTCCGCAAAAGAATCCACCACATGATCGGGCCCGAGCTCAAGCAACCGGGATCGGGGAAATGACGTGGTCAGGGCGACGACTCGGCAGCCAGCGGCGTTTGCCGCGGTCACTCCGTTCACCGAGTCCTCGATCACCAAACACTCCTCTGTGGCCGAGCCGAGGCCCGCGGCCGCCTTCAGAAAGACCTCGGGATGCGGCTTGAAATAGGTGACGGAGCCGCGGTCTACGATGCATTGAAAGGCGTCCTCAAGCCCCAGCATGCGAAGCGACGATTCGCGGTTGCGCGGCGAACCGGAGGTGGCCAATGCAATTTTGTAATGCTGCCTGGCCCAGCGCACGAAGTCCACCGCCCCGGGTATCGGCCCGGCCAGGTGTTCCAGCGCCTCGTAGTGATGATTTTTCACCCGCAGCAACTCTGGCACGCTCAGCTCCAAGGTGGGAAACTGGCGCGAAAGTCCAACCATGATGACCTCATCGGGCACTCCGCGATAAGGCTTGTACTGCGCGTCCGTAACCGTAATCCCGAAGTCAGCGAAGGCTTTTTGTGTGGCCAGTTTGTGAATCGACTCAGCGTCGATGAGAACGCCATCCATGTCAAAAATGATGCTGGTGATCTTCATGTCTTCCTACTCGTTTTCCGGCTTCCGGGCGACGATGACCCGGGGAATTCCGGCAAGATCGGGAACCGAGTGTACGTTGTGCCACCCCGTCAGCAGCGCCATCACCGCCTGCGCCTGTGAGTAGCCGATCTCCGTCAGCAGCCAACCGCCGGGACGCAGCGCCTCAAGCGCCTGCGGGATGAGGCGGCGGATCACCCCGAGTCCTTCTTCTCCGGCAAAGACCGCCATATGCGGCTCGTAGTGCTTCACCACCTCCTGCACCTTGTCCGATTCGTTGAGGCCAACATAGGGAGGATTGGAGACGACGAAGTCAAAGCTGCCATCGCGTTCGATGCCAGCAAGAACATCGCTCTGGGCGAATCGCACGCGAGCGCCAAGACGCCGGGCGTTTTCGCAAGCGACTTCCAGGGCCGCCGCCGAGAGATCGACGGCGTAGACCTCGGCCTGCCGTAACTCGCGAGCCAACGTAATCGCAATCGCCCCCGAACCAGTGCCCACATCGATCAGCTTGAGCTGTGGGCCGAGCCTGAAGTGGTGGACAAGATCGAGAACAACCTCGATGAGGTGTTCAGTCTCCGGGCGAGGGATCAGCACGGCAGGGGAGACGAGGAAGTCCGCCTTCCAGAACTCCTGATGCCCAGTGAGATACTGCAAGGGTTCGCCGGAGGCGCGGCGGAAGATCAGCGTGTCGAACTGCGACTGCTCTGCGGAGTTCAGCTCGCGCTCGGGATGGGCAAAGAGATACGCGCGATTGCAGCCGAGTACGTGAAAGACGAGCGCCTCGGCGCTGATCCGCGGCGCTTCGATTCCTGCGGCTTCGAGTTGGGCAAAAGCGGCGCGGAGCGCCTGGCGGAGTTGCACAAATTCATTGTACGGCGCGCCATTCGACGGCCACGCTCACGAAGCAACCGGGCCCAAAAAAAATCCGCCGATGAGACGGCCGCGAACACCCGGAGTCCGTGAAAGGTTGCGGCTGACTTACGCACCCGCGCTTTCGCCCTTGAGTTTTTCCGCCTGAAAGTGGGTGATGAGGGCATCGACGAAGGGCTGGAGTTTACCTTCCATCACCTGATCCAGTTGGTGAACGGTGAGACCGATGCGATGGTCGCTGACCCGGTTCTGCGGGAAGTTGTAAGTGCGAATCTTCTCGCTGCGATCGCCCGAGCCCACCTGCGAACGGCGCTCCTTGGCGAGAGCCTCCTGTTGCTTGGACTGCTCCAACTCGTACAGGCGCGAACGCAGCACGCGCATTCCCTTTTCCCGGTTCTTAATCTGCGATTTTTCATCCTGGCAACTGACCACGGTCATGGTGGGCAGGTGGGTGATGCGCACCGCGGAATAGGTGGTGTTCACCGACTGTCCGCCGGGACCGGAGGAACAGAAGGTATCAATGCGGATATCCTTCGCTTCAATCTTGATGTCAACGTCTTCGGCTTCCGGAAGTACGGCGACCGTGATGGCCGAGGTGTGGACCCGGCCCTGGGTCTCCGTGTCTGGGACGCGCTGCACGCGATGCACCCCACTCTCATACTTGAGCTGCGAATACACCCGCTTGCCTTCGATGATGGCGATGACTTCCTTCAGTCCGCCGACCGATGAGTCCGAACTGGAGAGGACTTCGACCTTCCAGTGACGCGACTCGGCGTAGCGCATATACATGCGGAAGATTTCAGCCGCGAACAGGGTGGCTTCATCACCACCGGTACCGGCACGAATTTCCAGCACCACGTTCTTCTCGTCGTTGGGATCTTTGGGCAGGAGCAGAACCTTGAGCTCTTCCTCGGCCGTGGCGAGCTGCTGTTCGAGCAAGTGCAGCTCCTCCTGGGCGTAGGCAAGCATATCGGGATCCGTCTCGCCCGCGATCATGGCGCGCGAGTCCGCAATACCGGCCTGCAGCTTTTTATACTCGTGGAATTTCTCCACAATGGGAGCCAGCTCACCCTGGGCCTTGGCGGTCTTCTGGTAATTCGCCGAGTCATTGGCGAGCTCAGGCGCGGCCAGCGCGTCATTCAGTTCTTTCCAGCGTGCTTCAATTTGAGCTAAGCGATCAAACATGATCTTCTGAACTTTCAGGCCGCGCGGAAGAACCACGCCGCAGCCGGAGACTTGATTGAATGGAGTGGGACAGGACGCGCAAAGAGGCGGCGGGAGCCGCTAGAGGTGAAGTTGCCAGGCGCGGAGTGAGATGCTTGCCGAATACATCATGCGATCACCAGCTCTCCGCCCTGCCGCTGCTCCAGTTCCATGGCATGGTTCAGCGCGACAATGGCGCACTCGACCTGGGTATCGTCGGGTGGCTGGGTAGTGATGCGTTGCAGCCAGAGACCGGGAGCGGTCATCATCGCGAACAGCGGAGAGCGCCGCTTGGCCGCGTAGCGAATGATCTCGTAGGAGCCCCCGGCGATCACCGGCAACAGGATGATGCGCGAGGCAAAGCCCGCCCAGAATCCGTGCACCGGAACCAGCGCGTAGACACCGATCGAGATGATCATCACAGTCATCAGAAAGCTGGTGCCGCAGCGGGGATGATACGTCGAGTAGCGTTGCACGGTCTCGGCGGTAAGCGGCTCGTGATTCTCATAGGCAAACACCGTTTTATGCTCGGCGCCGTGATACTGATAGACCCGCCGAATATCGCTCCACCGTGAGGTCAGCCAGATAAAGCCGAGGAAGATGCTGAGGCGAATGATGCCTTCCACCAGGGCGAACATCGCACTGTTGGTGGTCTGCCCGGCCAAATGGCGTAGCGAACGCGCCGCCGCGAAGGGCAGAAACTTGTACATGAAGATGAAGAAACCGAGTGAGAGCGCGATATTGAAACCGGCCACCCAGCTATTCATCTCAAGCTTTTCCCCGCTCTCGGTCTTCTCGTCTTCCAGGGCTACATCCGCCGAATAGCGCAGAGCCTTGAAGCCGAGCACCATGGCGGAGCCCAGAGTGACGATCCCCCGGATAAACGGCCAAGCCTTCCACGGACTTTTGTCGCTGGGCTTGGCGAGCGGCTCGGAATGGATTGCCAGTTCCCCGTCGGGCTTGCGAATGGCGATGCCCCAGGCGTGCGGGGCGCGCATCATGACGCCTTCCAGTACAGCTTGACCGCCGACGAGGGTCTCCTCGGCGCTTTCTAGCGCGAGCAAAAGTTGGAGAGCAGTGTGAAAGCGCAAGTGGGAGCGGAAAGACATAATGTTCATTAGACGCGGAAAACAGGACGGTGGATACAGATAGTAACTTCCCTATCAAGGGTAAGATGCCCGAATGGGCGCTGTCAAACCCCGGGAGCGGGTGCTTCCTCGCCGGCCGAGACCGCTGCCGTGCCCGACGCCATGCAGATTTGGTTACGTCCAGCTTCCTTGGCGGCGTAGAGCGCTCCGTCGGCGGCACGCACGATGTCGTCCCGAGTGATGCCGTTGGCGGGAAACTCGGCCACCCCCACGCTGACCGTCACCCGGTAGGGGACGCCGAGAAATTCGGTGTTTGCCACCACCCGGCGAAGTTTCTCCGCCACCGTGGCGGCGCTGGTTCCATGCGTGGCGGGCAGAACAATGGCAAATTCTTCGCCGCCGTAGCGACACACCACATCTACCTTGCGAAGCTGTCGAATGAAAGTCGCCGAAACCGTGCGCAGAACATCGTCGCCCAGCATATGCCCAAAGTCGTCATTGATCTTCTTAAAGTGATCGAGATCGATCATCAAGACGCTAACCCCACCGCCGTAGCGGGCAGCGCGAGTCACCTCATCCACCATGCGCGACTCGAAATAGCGCCGATTAAAAACCCCGGTGAGTCCATCCCGATACGCGAGTTGCCGAACCCGGTCCACATAGCGGGCGTTTTGCGTAGCAGTGGCCAGAATGTCGGCCACCGATTCGAGCGCCTGAAGGTCGTTAGCCAGAAACGCTTTCTTTTGCGAGGTGGCGCAGGCCAGCAGCCCCATATTTTCGCCGAATGAGACCAGTGGCAGGCAGACCTCCTCGGCCGCCGAGGGGAAGCAACCAGCCGGACATTTCGACGGATCGCCGCAGTGCGGACTATATTCCTTGCCGCCCGGGTCGCAGGCATAGCCATGGGGCAGGGCATCCCCCTCCTTGAGCGTGGTTGGAAGAGTGCCTTGCAGGGCGCGCAGAACGAGATCGCCGTCCTCATTGCGCAGGAAGATGGCGACCTGCTCAACCGGAAACGAATGCGGAAGCTGGGTGCAAAGCCGGTCGAGCAGCTCCTTGAGATCGAGTTCCACCGTCGTGCGCTTGGCGATGGCGTTAATTGCCTCCAGTTGGGCGGCCCGCCGCTGCAGCATGGAGTAGAGCTTGGCGTTCTGCAGCCCGATGGATGCCTGGGTAGCAAACAAAGTCAGCAGATCCACCGTCTCATTGTCGAAGAAAGCGGGAAGGTCGCTCTGGCAGTCGAGCACCCCAACCACCTCGTCGCGCACCATCAGGGGTATGGCAAGTTCCGAGCGGGTCGTGGGAATGTGAGAGATATAGCGCGGGTCCTTGGTCACATCCGCGGAGTAGATCGGGCGGCGCGCCTTGGCGGCAGCTCCAATGATGCCCTTTCCAAAGGGAACGGAAACGTTGTCAGGCTCAAGACTGTAGCCGAAATTAGCCCGAACCACCAGCTGTTGCGACTCGTCGTCGAGCAGCATGATGCTGCCGCTCTGCAGATGAAAATAATCCCGGACGATGGCGAGGACCTGATTGAGCACCTCATCAAGATCGAAGGTGGACAATACTGCCTGACTGGCGTCGTAAAGGATGGCAATCCGCTGCATAGTAAGCCCAAAAAGATGCGCTCGGGGAAGGTCCAACCATATTACATTAACGCGGACCGCGAATCGCCTTTTTGTGCCGGTACCAAAGTTCCAGTAATCCCATTACGACTAGGCAAAACCAGAAGTCGACTACCAGCCCCAAATCGAACCCGTCCGTGTTGTGCCGGGCCGCCGGAGGCAGAAAGCGCGAGCAGGCAAAGTACAGTGTGTTGCCGATCAACACCGCCGCCAGCGATCTCCAGAAATTTCGAGGCACAAATATTTGGACACCGTCCGCAAGCCAAAAGTTGGCAGCCTCGTGCTCTGCCGCCGGGCCGTGAACACCCGGAATGCGATACCATGCGAGAAATGCCTGAGCTGCATACAGAAGTCCAGTTCTTGAAGGGCATTGGCCCGCGCGTGGCAGATACCCTGGCCACCAAGGGAATCCACACCCTCGAAGATCTCCTCTATTACCTTCCGTTCCGCTACGAGGACCGCATCAATCCGCGCACCATTGAACAATTGCAGCCCGGCGAAATGGCTTCGGTCATTGCCGAGGTTCGCACCAGTGGTCTGTTCAAAACCAGGCGCATGCCGGTCTTTGAAATGACCGCGGGGCAGGGACGCAGCAAACTCAAGTGTCTATGGTTTCGCGGCGGCTACCTGGAAGGCAAGTTCAGGCCGGGAGCGCTGGTAGCGCTCTACGGAAAGGTCGAACTTTCAACCTTCGGGCGCGGCGGTTTGCAAATGCTGCAGCCCCAGTTTGAGATCCTGCACGAGCCGCCCGTCGAGGGCGAGGCCGTGCCGGAGAGCCCGGAGCAGCAGCACTTTGAGTCGCTTGAAACCGGACGCATCGTGCCCATTTACGAGGCTGCGGGAAAGCTCAACGCACGCTGGTTCCGCCGCATCATCCGCACCGCGCTGGAGCAGATGCCGCCGGAGATTGCCGACGCCATCCCGGCGGCGATTCGTGGCCGTCTCGGACTGATCCCGCGAGCCGAGGCCTTCTGGCACGTGCACTGGCCCGATGCCGGCGAGAGCTTTGCCGAACTCCAGGCGGCGCGAACTCCCGCCCATCAGCGGCTGATCTTCGAGGAGCTGTTTTTCCTGGAGCTGGGGCTGGAGTTGAAGCGCCATAAGGCGCGCCTGCAGCCGGGCATCGGCTTTGAAATTAACGGCAAGGTCCGCGCCGCACTTAAGCGCGTGCTGCCTTTTCATCCCACCCAGGCCCAGAAACAGGTGCTGAAGGAAATCGCCGGCGACATGGCCCAGCCCTCGCCCATGCGGCGCTTGTTGCAAGGTGACGTGGGCTCGGGCAAAACCATTGTGGCCTTTGAGGCGGCAACCGTGGCCATGGAGAACGGCTGCCAGGTGGCGATGATGGCTCCCACCGAAATCCTTGCAACCCAACATTATCTTTCGGCGCGCCGCATTCTGGAACCGGCGGGATACCGGGTCGTGTTGCTGACCGGATCGCTCGAACAGGACCGTAAACGCGCGATCCGCAGCCACCTAGCACGCGGACACGCGCAGATGGTGATCGGCACCCACGCATTGTTGGAAGACAAGGTGGAATTCGAACGCCTCGGGCTGGTGATCGTCGATGAGCAACACCGCTTTGGGGTGATGCAGCGCATGAAACTGATGCGCAAGAACAGTGACGTGCAGCCGGACGTGCTGGTGATGACCGCAACTCCGATTCCGCGAACCCTGGCCCTCACCCTGTACGGCGATCTCGACGTGAGTGTCATCGATGAACTGCCCCCCGGGCGCACTCCGGTGAGCACCAGGGTGGTCTCCGGCGAGCGCGCCGCGGAGGTCTGGGAATTGGTGCGCAAGGTCGTTTCTGCCGGACAGCAGGCCTACGTCGTCTATCCCGTGATCGAAGAAAACGAAAAAGATACCGGCCTGAAAGCCGCCATCAAAATGTATGACGAGCTGCACAAGAAAGTGTTTCCGGAGCTGACGCTGGGATTGCTGCACGGACGCATGAACGCCGAGGAAAAAGACGAAATCATGCGGCGATTCAAGGCCGGCGAGTTGCACGTTCTGGTTGCCACCACGGTTATCGAAGTGGGCGTGGATGTTGCCAACGCTTCGGTCATGGTCATTGAACACGCGGAACGCTTCGGGCTCTCGCAGATGCACCAGTTGCGCGGACGCATCGGCCGCGGTGCTGCCAAGTCCTACTGCGTGCTGATGACCAGCGGCAGGATTAGCGAAGAAGCCCAGCAGCGGCTGGACACGATGGTGCGCACCAGCGACGGCTTTGAGATTGCGGAAAAAGATCTGGAGCTGCGCGGCCCCGGCGAATTCTTTGGCACGAAGCAGGCAGGCATGCCGAGCCTGCGCGTGGCCAACCTGATCCGCGATCGCAAGCTGCTGGAGCTGGCAAAGCGCGAAGCTCGCGGCTTGCTGGAGGCAACCCCCGAAGAGGCAACGTCAGAGGAAAAGCGCAGTGCCGTGCAATATCTCAAAACCCACTGGAACCGGCGCTATGGATTGGTGGAGGTTGGCTAGGAAAGCTGCGGCGATTTTCGGTGTCAGGCTCCGCGCCCGGAGTCGAGCGTTTCGTGTACGCTGGAAGGCATGATTGTAGGCATCGGCGTCGATCTGTGCGAGGTGGACCGGCTTGAAGCGGCCATCGCCCGCCATGGCGAGCGTTTTTTGTCCCGCATCTACACCGACGCCGAGCGCGCCTACTGTGATTCCAAGCCCAACCGCATGGAGCGCTTTGCCGGGCGCTTTGCCGCCAAAGAAGCGGCGATGAAAGCCATCGGCACTGGATGGCGGCGCGGCGTCTCATGGCGTGATTTCGAGGTGACTCGCGCAGCCAGCGGCCAACCGGTCATTTGTTTCCATGGCGTGGCGCGCAAATTTGCCGATGAACTGGGCGTCAAACGGGCGCTGGTTTCCATCACCCACATCAAGAGTATGGCCATGGCGCAAGTTATCCTGGAGGCGGAGTGAGGCTTCCCCGTCTTTCGCCAGACGAATCGTCAAGCAGGTTTGTTATCATTCGAGTCAGTTGCGATTGGAGAAACCGTGCCGAGTCAAAAGCAACTTCGCTGGTCTGAGCTTCGGGTGGGGCTGACCGTTGTCTTCGCCGCAGTCGTTCTGGCCTTCCTCGTCTTTTTGATGAGCGGTACCACAGGCTTGTTTACCCCAACGCTGCACGTGGTTTCCTACGTCGACAGTGCGGGCGGCTTGCGCAATGGAGCGCCGGTGCGCTTGCAGAGCGTCGATATCGGCAACGTCCAGAGTATCCGCATCGTCAATCATCATTCCGCGGATGGCGCCAGCATTCCGGTCGAAATCGTCATGAAGGTAAACGCCAAGTTTCAACCGTTCCTCCACACCGATTCGCAGGTATTGCTCTCTACCGCCGGCGTACTGGGCGAGACCTTTATCGACATCGACTCCACCCAAGCCAAGGGGCCGGTGGTCGCCAACAACTCCGAATTGCCGTCCAAGGAAGTGCCTGACATTCAGGACGTAGTGCGCTCCTCGCAATCCACCTTGCAGAACGTGAACGTTCTAGTCACCCGCCTCGATCGCATCGTCAGCGCGGTGGAAGATCAGCAGGGTTCAGTGGGTAAGCTGATCTACGACAAACAGCTCTACAATAATTTGAACAGCTCGGTCGCCCAGGTCAACCGGATGCTCAGTGACATCGACAATGGCCGCGGCAGCCTAGGCAAGTTAATCAGCGACGACACGCTCTATACCCGGGCCAGCGCGACCATAGACAAACTCAACGGAATTGCCGACAACGTGAACAACGGCCATGGAACCATCGCCAAACTGATTCAAGATCCATCGCTCTACGACAACGCCAACCAGACCCTGGCGAAGGCCAATCAATTGATGGACGGAATCAACCGTGGCGAAGGCGGACTGGGCAAGTTTGCCAAGGACCCGGAGTTTGCGAGAAAACTCGATCTGCTGGTGTCGAATCTCTCCACTATCTCGGCCGAACTGCAAGCTGGACAGGGCACGGCGGGCAAGCTGCTGAAAGATCCCACCCTCTACAACAACGCCAACCAGGTGCTGCAGCAGACTAGCAGCCTGGTGACCGCAGTCCGCCAGGACCCGAAGAAGTACCTCAGCATCAAAATGCATATCTTCTAATTGTTCTGGCGATGGCGCGGGTGCCCAATCCCCAACCATTCGTAGTCCTCGCGAACTCTGAATTCCGAAACAGCCCGTTTTTCCTGACCCCACAAAACCGGCCGTCTGATTATGGAAACTAATCAAAGGTCGGCTTTGACCCAGGTATTTCGGACGTGAGGACAATGATGAATCGTCGAGAGTTCCTGCGCGCCGCCGGAGCGATCTCCGCAGGCTGCATGATTCCACGCACATCCGAGCTCTTTGCAAGCAGCTCATCTTCTTCCGGCTGGCGGATCTTCGAAGTCACTACTCGCGTAGAAGTGCTCAATCCAGCCGGAGTAACTCGCGTCTGGATTCCTGCAGCCTTGATCCGCGAGACCGCATTCCAAAAAACCATTTGGAACAGGTTCGACTGTTTCGGTGGCCGCGCCTCTCTCATCGAGAACAGGGAAGACGCATTGGGAATCCTTTCAGCGGAATTCCCTCAGGGCATCAAGCCAATTCTCATTCTTACCAGCAGAATTGCCGTCAGAGACTACACCGTCCACTTCTCCGCTCCCGCTCGCACCACCGCGCTGAGCATTGCCGAATCGCAACACTATCTGCGCTCAACCAAACTCCTGCCCACCGACGGCATTGTGCATGAAACTGCCATGGAGATTACGCGAGGGAAAAAGACAGAGATCGATAAGGCACGCTGTCTCTATCACTGGATCGTCGATAACACATTCCGCAATCCAAAGGTCCGGGGATGCGGTATCGGCAACATCCGCGCAATGCTTGAAATGAAAAATTTTGGAGGCAAATGTGCCGACCTGAACGCGCTTTACGTAGGTCTAGCGCGTGCCGCGGGTCTGCCGGCTCGCGACGTCTACGGCATTCGCGTCGCCAAGTCGAAACTGGGATACCGGAGCCTTGGGACGTCTGGCGTCAACATCAGCAAAGCGCAGCATTGCCGCGCTGAGGTCTATCTCAGCGACTATGGCTGGGTTCCGGTCGATCCCGCCGATGTGCGCAAGGTCGCGCTGGAAGAGCCGCCGGGAAATCGGCCGATTGACGACGAGATGGTCATACGGGCTCGCGCACGGTTGTTCGGCTCATGGGAGATGAACTGGATCGCTTTCAACTTCGCTCACGATGTCGTGCTACCCGATTCGAGCGGCCCCGCCCTGGCTTTCTTGATGTATCCGCAGGCGGAGACCAAGGAGGGGCGCCTCGACAGCCTCGATCCGGAGAACTTCAAGTACGAGATCACCGCACGCGAGCTTCCCGCCACCGAAGAAGGCGCTGACGACGCGAGCTTCTAGTTCGCCAAAGTGCGGTACTATGTGCGCCGGTGTACAATCGGTCGTCCGATTCGAAGTTCGCTCCAATCGGAAGCGAGTAGGATCCGGTGATGCTCCCGGTCTTCAAAACCGGCGAGAGGCAGGTCTGCCTGTCTCTGGTGTGTTCGACTCACACCCGCTTCCGCCATTTTCTTCGACACGTCCCTCTTCCCACAGTCTTCAGAGACAACGCACTCAGCCTTTTCAGCTTCTCAGCGGAGGGTCTGCATGAAGAGGTATTTGCTTCAGCTCGCGCTTGAGGGAGTTAATTTTTCGGCTTAACGTAAAGATCATGAAATCCGTAATTGTAGGCACCGCAGGGCACATCGACCATGGGAAGACCGCTCTGGTACGAGCCCTGACCGGGATCGATCCAGACCGGTTGCAAGAAGAAAAACGGCGTGGCATCACCATCGATCTGGGGTTTGCACATCTTCAGTTGGAAGGTCCACAAGGACCGGTGCGACTGGGTTTTGTGGACGTCCCGGGTCACGAGCGGTTTGTTCGCAACATGCTCGCCGGCGCTGGTGGTATCGATGTTGTGCTGTTCGTTATCTCCGCCCAGGATTCGGTAAAGCCTCAAACCCGGGAACATTTCGATATCTGCCGTCTTTTAAACGTTCCTCGTGGCATTACTGTGCTGACGAAAAGTGATCTGGTCGATTCAGAGACGCTGCAGGTGGTCCGCCTGGAGGTGGAAGAGTTTGTTCGCGGATCTTTCCTGGACGTGAGCCAATCACCGATCCTCGCCGTCAGTGCGCGAACGGAAGATGGACTCACCGTGCTGAAGCAGGAACTGGCACGAGTGGCATCTGAAGTCGTGCTGAAAGACGCAACGGCGGCGTTTCGGTTGCCGATTGATCGAGTCTTTTCCATGAAGGGCTTCGGAACGGTCGTGACCGGAACAATGATTTCCGGCCGAGTCCGAAAGGAGCAGGAGGTTGAGATTCTGCCGCTTTCCAGAAATGCGCGAGTACGCGGGATAGAGGTGCACGGCAGAAGCACAGAATCCGCAACCGCCGGACAGAGAGCGGCTCTGAACCTTGCTGGCGTTGCACCGGAAGAATTGACCCGCGGCATGATGTTGACCGAACCTGGACTGCTCCAGCCGAAGCGCAGGCTAGATGTTCGGCTCACTTTGCTCGATGGAGCGGCGACCTTGAAGAACGGCAGCCGGGTTCATTTGCACCTGTTCGCAACCGAGGCGACAGCGACCGTCGTGCTTTATGAACGTCAACATTTGAGCGCCGGAGAAACCGCGTGGGCGCAACTGCGCACTTCGGCTCCGGTGGCCTGCGCCCCAGGCGACCGGTTTATCGTACGGCAGTTCTCACCCGTCACCACAATAGGAGGAGGAGTCATTGTGGACGTGAATCCTCTAGGGCGCGTGAAGCCCGAGGCGCGCATAACGACATTACGTGAGCTCAGTGCGGGAGATGACCTTTGCCGGATTCGGGTGTTGGCCGCGCGTCGTGGAAAACGTGGTCTGCGCAAAGCTGAAGCTATCCATGAGACGGGCTGGACCATGGCGCGGCTTCAAAACACCGCTGACGAGGGGGTGCGCGCGCGCGAAATCCTCATTTTCGGAGATGTGCTGATCGCGGCACCCGCGTTCGAGCAGCTCGCCGACGAGTTGTTCTCCTTGGTGGAGAACTTCCAGGCCACCAACCCACTCGTCGGCGGTATTAGCAAGCAGGAGCTATTTGAGAAGAGCAAACTTGATAGAGTGTTGTTCGCTGGCGCACTCGACCGGATGACACTAGCGAAGAAGCTGGCCATCACCACGGAACAGGTACACCTGCCAGGCCATCGCGTGCTGATGAAAGACGAAGAGTCAGAATCGAAAAGGCAGATTGAAGCAATTTTCGCCCAGGCAGGCTTCAAAGTTCCGGCAGTAAAAGAAGTGCTGGCCGGATTGACCATCAGCCTTGATCGGGCACAGAAAATTGTGACTCTGCTGTTACGCGAGAAGGTGCTGGTGAAGGTTGGCGAAGATCTCGTCTTTCATCAAAACTCTCTACTGGAACTTAAGCATCAGCTTTCGAAATTTAAGTCGAGATCGCCGAAAATTGATGTATCACAATTTAAGGACCACTTCGGAGTTTCACGAAAATATGCCATACCGCTGCTCGAGTATCTGGATCGCGAGCATGTGACGCGTCGTGTCGGTAACGAACGGATTATCATCTGAAGATTCAATTGAATATTCCCATCCAAACCTGAATGACCCAATTCGCGGAGCTGTTACATATCTACGCGAATCAGTGGCTTGCTATTCGTCAGCACCTCTCCAATGACAGCGGCGCAGATATTCTCTGCGCGCAGATCATTCACTAGAGTGCTGGCATTCGAGGAATTCACGGACAATAAAAGACCTCCCGCCGTTTGAGGGTCATAGAAGATCGTCTGCAGACTCTCCGGGACAGTTGCGCCTGCTTCCACGCAACAGGAAGCAAACTCGCGATTGTTTTCCAATCCGCGCGGGACGAACCCTCGCTCGACGCACGCCAACGCCCCAGGCAGCAGAGACACGGTCGACGCGAACAAATGCAGGCTCGCTCCGCTTCCCTTCGCCATCTCTCGCGCATGGCCGATCAACCCGAATCCAGTCACGTCCGTTATGGCATGAACGTCAAATTGTAGGCTAATCTCAGCTGCTCTCGCGTTCAGCGTTGTCATCGAGGCCACCGCCGCCTCGACCCATTCCAATTCCGCTTGACCATTTTTTATTGCCGTTGAGATTACGCCTGTTCCCAAAGCTTTCGTCAAGACCAGCGTGTCGCCGGGCTGCGCCCCGGAATTGGTAAGCACGCGTCGTGGATCAATAGTGCCGGTAACGGAGTAGCCGAACTTGAGCTCCGAATCACGGATGCTATGTCCGCCAATCACCGTGCACCGCGCTTCCACCATTTTGCTCAGCCCGCCGGCCAAAATCTGTTCAAGGATTGCAACGTTGTCCTGCTCTGGAAAGCAGACCAGAGCAAGCGCTGAAATCGGCTTGCCTCCCATGGCATAGACATCGCTCAATGCGTTCGTGGCTGCTATCTGCCCAAACGTGTAGGGGTCGTCGACGATAGGAGTAAAGAAATCGACCGTTTGAACCAGCGCCAGCTCAGGAGTCACTAGATACACGCCTGCATCGTCAGCTTTGTCGAAGCCTACGAGGACATTGGGATCAACTTGCCGGGCTAATTTCCCAAGCACCGAGTCCAGCACCGCCGGACTTAGCTTGCTC
>CAZLZA010000033.1:0-47619 GCA_964563875.1 uncultured Acidobacteriaceae bacterium | reverse complement strand
GTAAACAGAAGGGCTTCTCGCTGATTGAGCTTCTTATCGTTGTGGCGATCATCCTCATCATCGCTGCTATCGCCATCCCGAACCTGCTGCGCTCGCGCATGGCCGCGAATGAAGCCTCTGCCGTTGGCTCGCTGCGCACCATTAACACCGCTCAGGTCACCTTCGCCTCCACGTATCCTTCCATTGGCTTCACCTCGCTTGGAGCTCTTGGTGGGCCAACCGGCAGCAATACCTCGGTCGCAGCAGGTCTGCTCGACTCCGTTTTGTCGAGCGGTACGAAGAGCGGCTACTCGTTCACATCGGTAGCTACCGGAGGTAGTACTACGACCCCTTACACGTTCTACACGTCCACCGCGAATCCCGTCTCGGTCGGCCAGACTGGCACGCGCTACTTCTACAGCGATGCCTCGGGTGTGATCCGCTACAACACGACGACCTCTGCCACCTCGGTCGACAGTCCTCTGCAGTAGTAAGAGTCAATAGAACGTATTCAAGGCAAAGCACCTGGGGAGGGTACGAGCCTGAGAACGAGAGATACCAAACCGGTATCTCTCGTTTTGTTTTGGGTATTGGTACAGGGTCGTCACTGGACCGTTGGTAACATTTGGTAACAATTACCGCGTACTCCAGGTGTGACATATTTTGTTATCGGGGACTACCGCGCGGCGTCACAATATAGGTAAAGCACCTGGGCTCGCTTCTTGGCCAGTTCCTGCCTATGTTTACTAAGCCACTTACAATCAGCGATTTATAATCGCGGGCCTTAGTCGGTAAACGGCAGCCTTCAATGGCACGGCGATTGCCTATCCAAAGATAGGTTGCGAGGATTAGGGTTAGCCTCTTAGGGCTGCCTCGGAGGATTACTAAATGCGTAAACAGAAGGGCTTCTCGCTGATTGAACTACTTATCGTTGTGGCGATCATCCTCATTATCGCCGCTATCGCCATCCCGAACCTGCTGCGCTCGCGCATGGCCGCGAATGAGGCCTCTGCCGTAGGCTCGCTGCGCACCATCAATACCGCTGAAGCCACCTTCGCCTCCACGTATCCTTCCATTGGCTTCACCTCGCTTGGAGCTCTTGGTGGGCCAACCGGCAGCAATACCTCGGTCGCAGCAGGTCTGCTCGACTCCGTTCTGTCCAGCGGTACTAAGAGCGGCTACTCGTTCGCTGTGGCACTTACCACGGGTACCTCAGGAAACCCCAACCCGTTCTACTCGGCCACCGCGAAACCCGTCTCGGTCGGCCAGACTGGCCAGCGCTACTTCTACAGCGATGCCTCGGGCGTGATCCGTTACAACACCACGACCTCCGCCACCTCGGCCGACAGTTCTCTGCAGTAGTAAGAGTCAGCAGAACGGATTCAAGGCAAAGCACCTGGGGAGCGTACAAGCGTAAGATCGAGAGACATCACCTGATAAGGGGTGTCTCTCGTTTTGCTTTTGCGCGTTAGTACAGGGTCCACCCTGGACTGTTGGTACTGTTACCGCAGCCCTCGAAAATGACATATTTTGTTACCGGAGGCTGCCGAACGGCGTCACAATTCTGGCAAACCACTCGGCTCGCTCCTCGGCACTCTCCTGTGAACGTTGGCTAAGTCCCTTACAATCAGTCAATCAGAATTGACAGACTTCAAGCGATGGACGGCAGCTTTCAATGGCATGGCAATTGCCTAAAGCTAAGGTGAGTCGCGAGAATTAAGATTATCCACTTAAGACGACTTCGGGAGAATTACTAAATGCGCAAACAGAAGGGCTTCTCGCTGATTGAGCTTCTTATCGTTGTGGCGATCATCCTCATCATCGCCGCGATTGCCATTCCGAACCTGCTTCGCTCACGCATGGCCGCGAATGAAGCCTCCGCCGTAGGCTCACTGCGCACCATCAACACCGCTGAAGTCACCTACGCCTCCACCTATCCGACCATAGGTTTCACCACGCTTGGAGCTCTTGGTGGACCAACCGGCAGCACGGGTTCAACCTCCGCAGGTCTGCTTGACTCCGTTTTGTCGAGCGGCACAAAGAGCGGCTACTCGTTCGCTGCGCAACCTTCGTCAGGTGACGGCGTTGCGACCCCATTCGCGTTCTTCGCGGCCATCGCGAATCCCGTCACGCCCGGCCAGACGGGCACACGCTATTTCTACAGCGATAGCTCGGGCGTAATCCGTTACAACACCACGACCTCTGCCACCTCGGCCGACAGCTCTCTGCAGTAGTAGTTTTGAAGAGACCTGAACCCACAGGGAGGAGCTCAATGCTCCTCCTTTGTCGTGCGTGAATCAGAGGGGCACGCGATTGTCCCAAGCGTAGGTAGTCGTTTCGACAACGTACGCAAGGATCACTTCAGTTATCTGCCGAGACACAAACCGTCGGCTATAATTCTGACAAAGCAAATGGCTGCGATTGAGATTCAAGGACTGGAAAAGTCCTACAGAACCGGGTTCTTCGGCAACAAGCTGAAGCAAGGTCTCAAACCACTGACGCTCTCGGTGGAGGAGGGCGAAGTTTTCGGCTGCCTGGGCCCGAATGGCGCGGGGAAAACCACCACGCTGAAGCTGCTGCTCGGGCTGGTATTTCCCAGCGGAGGCACCGCCAAGATTCTGGGTTGCGATCTGGATAACATCAACGTCAAGCGGTACATCGGCTTTCTGCCCGAACAACCCTACTTCTACGATCACCTGACCCCGCTGGAATTGCTGGACTACTACGCCCGACTGAGCGGGGTAGATTCACGCGAGCGCAAACGCAAGGTGAATACGGCGCTGGCTCGGGTGGGCATGACGGATTCGGGCAAGACCCAGTTACGTAAGTTTTCCAAGGGCATGCTGCAGCGGGTGGGGATTGCGCAGGCGATTGTCCACGATCCGAAGCTGCTGCTGCTTGACGAACCGATGAGCGGTCTCGATCCCATTGGCCGGCGTGAAGTTCGCGATCTGGTGCAGGAGTTGAACGAAGAAGGCAAGACAATTTTTTTCTCCACGCATATTCTGAGCGACGCCGAAACAGTCTGCGATCGGGTCGCGGTGCTGAACAAAGGCGAACTGAAGGGCGTGGGAGTGGTAGCGGACCTGTTGCGCGAAGTCAGCGGAGACGTGGAAGTGGTATGGCGCGGCGCGCGGGCGATTCCGGCGCTTTCCGCGCTCGGCGCCCGCTGTCATGCAACCGGCGATGTTGTTCGGGGCTTGCTATCTGAGCGCTCGCTGGAAGCAGCCTTGGCGGCGCTACGCCAGAATCAGGCGCACCTTACCAGCGTAACCCCGGTGCGGGCAACCCTGGAGGATTACTTCCTGGCGCGTATTGGAGATGAAAAGCCGAACGAGGTGAATGCATGATCGGACGGCTTACGGCGATTGCCTACAATACCTATCGCGAAGCGGTGCGCGACCGCGTGCTCTACAACCTGATCCTGTTTGCCACGCTGATCGTGGCCTCTTCCCTGCTGGTCGGCCAGATTTCATTGGAAATCAATCGCATCGTGCTGATTAACCTGGGGCTAACGGCGATCTCGTTATTCGGAATCGTGATTGCAATTTTCATCGGGATCGGATTGGTCTCCAAAGAGATTGAGAAACGAACTCTCTACACCGTTCTGGCCGCGCGTCCGGTGCGCCGCTGGGAGTTTATTACCGGCAAGTTCCTTGGGCTGGTGATGACCCTGACGGTGAATGCGCTGCTGATGAGCGTGGGCTTTTTCGCGGCCGTGATGTACGTGTCGCACGGCCTGGGACGCGGCGACCTGTCCCTGGTGACCGCAATCTATTTCATTCTCCTCGAGTATGTGCTGATCACGGCACTGGCTCTGCTGTTCTCCACGTTTTCTACCCCGATATTCTCCTCCATCTTCGCATTCGCAATTTTTGCAGTGGGCACGTTCGCTGAAGACCTTCGCGGATTTGCCCAGATGGCCACCGGTGCAACCCGATGGATGATGACCGGGGCGGCCTACCTGGTCCCGAATTTTGCCGCCCTCAACGTCATCAGCCAGGTAGCTCACAACACGGCGGTCGAGCCGAAGCTGATCCTGCTGAATACCCTTTACGTCATGGCGTACACGGCCGCGGTACTCACCGCATCCGTCTGGATTTTTGAACGGCGCAACCTGAAATGACCAGGGATTTACGAATCCAGACGAGTTACGCGCTGCTGCTGGCGGCTTTGCTGGCAACTAGCGCGATGCTGGTGCGCCAGGTCGATCGCGTGCGTGGAGACGAGCCGTTGCAGGAAGTTCTTTACATTCCTTCGCCGACGGTGGTCAAGCGGATGAGCCTGGGCTACTCCGGACTGCTGGCGGATATCTACTGGACTCGCGTGGTGCAGTATTTTGGCTCAAAGCACAAAGCAAAGGCCACGCAATACCTGCTCCTCGAGCCCCTACTGAACGTGACTACGACACTCGATCCAAAGCTGCTTCCGGCTTACCAGTTCGGCTCGGTCTTTCTGTCGCAAAAGCCGCCGGAGGGAGCGGGCAGTCCGCAGGCGGCGGCGCGCCTGGTGGAGAAAGGCATTCAGGAAAATCCCCAGGCGTGGCGGCTCTACTACGACCTCGGCTACATCTATTGGCTGGAATTGAGAGATCCGGCGAAGGCCGCCGATGCCTTCGAACGCGGCTCTAAGATCACGGGAGCCCAACCGTGGATGAAGGTGATGGCAGCGGCTCTGGCGGCCCACGCCGGCGAAACCGAAACCGCCATCTACATGTGGAAGAACATCCTGAACAGCACCGAGGATGCCAGCCTGAAAGCCAACGCAATCAATCGCCTGCGCTGTCTCCGGGTGGATAGCGATGTGAAAGCTCTGCAGGATCGGGTGGACCAGTTCACAAGCCAAAACGGACGTCTTCCCTCGGGCTGGCCGGAGTTGATCTCAACCGGATGGTTACGTCGCGTGCCAGCCGATCCAAAGAACATTCCCTATCAACTGATCGGCGGGCGGGTTCAGGTCGCGCAGCCCGACCTGTTCCCCTTTATTACGCGCGGGCTGCCTCCGGGGCGGGATGCCGGAGACATGCCCGGTGAAAAAGGATTTAAGGTGGTAAAGAAACCAACCCCATGAAGAGACTGAGTACGAGATTCCTACTGCTGCTGTTTCTATGCGGCCCAGCACTGCGGGCTCAATCTCATCCGGCGGATGCGCGGCAGGTAGCTGCGACCATCGACGCCCGTTACAACGGAATGAAATCGCTCCGTGCAGAATTCACGGAAGTTTATTCGGGCGGTGGAATTCGGCGCAGCGAGAGCGGAACGTTGTGGATCAAAAAGCCGGGTAAGATGCGCTGGGACTACTCCTCCCCGCAAAAAAAGATCTTTGTGACCGACGGAGCCACTGCCTGGTTCTACGTTCCAGGCGAGCGCCAAGCCCGCCGCACACCGCTGAAAAAGCTGGATGACTTGCGCTCCCCGCTGCGTTATCTGCTGGGCCGCACCAAGTTGGACAAGGAGTTACGTGGGCTCTCGCTGGCCCCTGACGTACCCCCCGAGAAACCCGGTGACGTGGTCTTGCGAGGAGTTCCCGTGGGAATGGAAGATCGCATCTCGCAGGTACTACTGGAAAGCGACGGGCAGGGCTTCCTGCGCCGGATTGTGATGGAAGAGTTGGATGGAAGCAGGACTGAGTTCCGGCTGGAGAATCAACAGGAAAATGTTGCAATCAGCAGCGCGCAGTTCAGCTTTCAGCCTCCGTCCGGCGTTGAGGTGCTGCAAAGCAATCAGTTAGAGCCGTAACCATGCAACTGGAGATTTCCACCTTGGCGTGCGACAGCCGGAAGTTGTGAGAGTGGGATAAAGAGCAGGGTCACAGGGCAGCAATCCCTAAGGTTTCATAATGTTACACTGGAGGCCAGGGCTGCGCCGGGCAAACCGGGCGTGGGCGGATATCTATGGCCGAATTTGTTATTCGCGTAGCGGACGAACGCGGCAAGGTGCTGGAAAAAGCCGAAGCCGGATACTCCGCCGCGGAAATTCGCGAACGCTACCAGCAATCTGGGTACTTGGTTTACTGGGTGAAACCGCGTTCGCTCATCTCCGGAGGTCAGATTCGGCTGCCGCAGCGCCGCCGTGTCACGCTCGAGCAATTCGTCATCTTCAATCAGCAATTCTTGACGCTGGTGCGTGCCGGTCTGCCTATCGTGCAGGCCCTGGAACTCCTGGCAAAGCGCCAGCGAAACCAGTACTTCCGCATGTTGCTGGAGGACGTCCGCGACCGCGCCAAGGGCGGAGAACTGATCTCTGCAGCCTTCGAAAAACAGGGCGCCTTTCCAAAGATTTATTCGACCACCTTGATGGCGGGCGAGAAGAGCGGCAATCTCGACGAGGTCCTCACGCGCTATGTGTCCTTCCAGCGCTTGGCTCTGAGTTTCCGCAAGAAGCTGATCTCCTCACTGGTCTATCCGGTAATCCTGGTGGTCGGGGTAATCGGATTGGTCACCATGCTGGTGACCTTCGTGATCCCTAAGTTTTCCGAGTTGTTCTCCGATCTGGGCCAGAAATTGCCACCCATGACCGAGTTCACGATCAGCACGGCACTGACTGCCAAGAAGTTTCTGCCGCTGATTGTGATTGCAATTGTGGCGATCTATGTGCTTCTGAACCGCTGGGCCAAAACCCAGCGCGGGGCTGAACTCCTGGACAAGGTCAAGCTGAATCTGCCCATCGTCGGCAGCATCTGGCAGCGCTATCAGATCGCGGTTTTCTCGCGCATGATGTCTACTCTGCTCTCCGGCGGCCTACCGCTGGTTACGGCGCTAGAAACGGCGGGCCAATCGATGGCCAGCCGCTTGATTGTGCGCGGCATTAACGAAGCCTCCAAGAGTGTGCGCGAGGGCCAGACCCTGGCGCAGAGCCTGGAGCAGACTGGGGTGTTTCCGGATCTCGCCGTGGAAATGGTGGAGGTGGGTGAAGCAACCGGCGCCCTGCCGACCATGCTAAGTTCGATCGCGGAGTTTTACGAAGAAGACGTTCAGTCGGCGCTTTCAGCGGCAATGTCCCTGATCGAACCGGCCATTCTGGTATTCATGGGCGTGGTGGTCGGCTTTATTCTGATTTCACTGTACCTGCCGATTTTCAGCTTCACCGCAGGCTGATACCGCGCGAGCAACAACCACAGATTTACGCGCGACGATGGCGCTGACAATCGCAAGCAACGCAACGAGGGTTATGTCACAACAGCTTTTTGTAGAACCAATCCCCGACGCAAACGATGAGCAGAAGCGGGCGCTCGAACTGGCGCACCGCTATCGCTGCGAATGTGTCGATCTCAAGGGATTCAAGATTCAGCATGAGCTCTTCCGCAAAGTACCGGTCGAGTTGATGTTCCGCTTCAACTTTATTCCGCTCGAAGAGTTAGCGGACGGACGCCTAGCGATCGCCGTTGCCGACCCCAGCCAACTCATGGTGATCGACGAGATCAGCCTGCTGCTCAATCGGCGGGTGCTTCCGCGGGTTTCGACGCTGACCGAGATCACCGATATTCTGAAGAAAACCGAACAGTCGCAGCGCGTGCTGGACGAAGCCGGCGAGACCTTTACGCTGGACGTAATCCACGACGATGACGCCAATGGCGACGAAACCATCTCGATTGAGAAGCTGACTCAGGAAAGCGACATCAGCCCGATCATACGGCTGGTGGATACCACCATCTTCACCGCCCTGCAGAGGCGTGCCAGCGATATCCACATGGAGACCCGCGACGATTGCGTGGTCATCAAATACCGCATCGACGGCGTCTTGCAGGAGGCCATGAAACCGATCGGCAAAGAGCATCACTCCACCATCATTTCGCGCATCAAGGTGATGAGCGAGCTCGACATTGCGGAACGCCGCGTGCCCCAGGATGGCCGCTTCCGGGTGCGCTACAACGGACGCTTTATCGATTTCCGCGTCTCGATCATGCCCAGCATTCACGGCGAAGATGCCGTGCTCCGCGTGCTCGACAAAGAGTCGATGAGCGAGAAGTTCCATAAGCTCACCCTGGACGTCGTGGGTTTCAGCGATTACGACCTTAAGAAATTCCGGCAATATATTGCGGAACCCTACGGAATGGTGCTGGTGACTGGTCCCACCGGTTCGGGCAAAACCACTACCCTGTACGCCGCGCTCAATGAGATCAAGTCCGATGAAGACAAGATCATCACCATCGAGGACCCGGTGGAGTACCAGTTGCGCGGCATCACCCAGATTCCGGTAAATGAAAAAAAGGGCCTAACCTTTGCGCGCGGCCTGCGCTCGATTCTGCGCCACGACCCGGACAAGATCATGGTGGGCGAAATCCGCGACCAGGAAACCGCGCAGATCGCCATCAACTCGGCGCTGACCGGGCACTTGGTCTTTACCACCGTACACGCCAACAACGTAGTGGACGTGATCGGGCGCTTCCTGAATATGGGCGTGGAGCCGTACAATTTTGTTTCTTCCCTGAACTGCATTCTGGCGCAGCGCCTAGTGCGATTGATCTGCCGGCACTGCAAGCAGGAGGTGCATTTCAGCGACGCTCAACTGGAAGCCGCCGGCATCAGGCCGGAGGAATGGCGTGGCATCCCGTTCTATGAAGGTCCTGGTTGCATCGAGTGCGCCGGAACCGGATTCCACGGGCGAACCGCCATTCACGAGTTGCTGGATTTGACCGATCACATCCGCGAATTGATCCTGGAACGGCGCCCCAGTTCTGAGATCAGGCGCGCGGCGCGGGATGAAGGCATGCACTTCCTGCGCGAGGCCGCGCTCGACAAAGTCAAAGCTGGAATTACAACCTTGAAGGAAGTCAACAAAGTTACGTTCATCGAGTCAACTCGCTAATGGCCGAAAGAAAAACTGCAATTCGCCTGCCTCACATCGCCTGCGAGGTCACTCCGCAGGGCGTGGCCGCGGCTCGCTCCGAGGGCAACCCGGCCACCATCGAGGCCATGCACTTCCGCCCACTGGCGGCTGGAGTCTTGGCCCCAGCGATGACCACGCAAAATGTGCAGAATGCACGCGCCCTCAGCGACGCGATTCAACATGCGTTAGCGTCTTTGGGCGGGCAGGGCCAGGAAGTGATCGCGGTGCTGCCGGATTCAGCCGTACGCGTGACCCTGCTGGATTTCGATTCCCTTCCCGAGCGGCGTCATGAGGCCGAGGCCGCGGTACGCTTCCGGCTGCGCAAGTCCTTGCCATTCGATATCGAGAAAGCCGCGCTGAGCTTTGACGCGCAGAGAACTCCTCAGGGCTTGCACGTCGCGGCCGCCGTGGTATTGCAAAGCGTGCTGGAGGAGTACGAGTCGGCCTTCCGCGATGCCGGTTGTTCGCCTGGCGTAGTGATGCCTTCCAGCCTGGGAGCTTTAGGCGCGGTGGACGAAGATGGCCCCACGATGCTGCTGAAGGTAGGTCAGGATGCGACTTCGATCGCGGTAGTCAAAGATGGCCAGCTACTGCTCTTCCGTATCCTCGAAGGTTCGGAAACGGAAGCCCTCACCGCCGAGCGCATGGCCGACGACATTTATCCTTCGCTGGTATATTTTCAGGATAATTACGGCGCGAGCGTAGAGCAACTGATAGTCAGCGGAGTGCGCAACCTCGATAAGCTCTCACCTGCACTGGAGCAGCAGACCGGCGTCAAGGTCAAAGAGTTGATCACGTCAAGCGTGGTCTCCGAAAACCTGCGCAACGATTTTGCGGGAGCCATCGGTGCGCTGCTCTAGGAGAGGAACAGAACCGTGCGACTGAACATCAATCTGGCAACGAAGCCGTACCAAGATGTCCGCCGCATCCTGCTGCAATGGGGCGGCCTGGTGCTGTTGCTTGCGATTTGCACGGTGGCGCTGGTGTGGACGGCGGTGTCCACATGGCGGCAAGCGCGCGACGTGAATGCGAAGATCACGGCGTTACAGTCGGAGATGGTCACGCTGGACCGGCAGCACGCCGCGGCCCTGGCCGTCTTACATAGTCCGCAAAACGTATCGGTGGTGGAGACCTCGAAGTTCCTCAACGGATTGATTGCGCGCAAGTCGTTCTCGTGGACCCGCGTGTTCATGCAATTGGAACAGATCATGCCGCCAAAGCTGCACGTGGTTTCGATTTCTCCGCAACTCGAGCCCAAAACCAATACCGTGGAAGTGCACCTGACGGTCGCAGGGACTTCGCGTGAGGCGGCGGTGGAACTGGTCAAGCGCCTGGAGCAATCACCCTCCTTTCGCAATGCGCGCATCAGCGAGGAGACCGCCGATATGCGGGAGAAGAATAGCCTCGATACCGTGAAGTTCCAGTTGACCGCGCTCTATGTACCCGGGGCTAATCCGGTAGCGAAAGATCCGGCTGATACCAAAGTTGCAGAAGCCAAAGGAGGGGCGCGATGATCGGCGATCTCCGGGATATTCGGACCCAGCTTCTTATCGTGGTGGGCGTGCTGCTGTTTCTCGACGTCGCCGCGATTGCCTTGCTGGTCTCTCCAGCGGGCCGTTCGCGCGCCGCGCGGCAGCAGGAGTATGAGCAGCTACGGATGGAAAAGATCGAGAAAACCCAGGCGGCGACTCCCTCCCAGGGTATGGACCAGAAGATCGCAACCGCTCGTGAAGAGGAAGCGCAATTTGACAACGAGCGACTGGCCTGGCGTTATTCCGCAATGTCTGAGCAACTGGCCCACTTGGCGGCGGAATCCGGGGTGAGTGTCTCCGACGTGAAATATGACGTTCGCAACGAAAAGGACACCCCGCCGGGATACGACGGCATCGGCATCACAATCCAAGTGCGCGGCGGTTACGAGCAAAATATCCGGTTCATCAACGCGGTTGAACGGCAGAAGATGATGCTGATGATCGATGCAGTCACCTTTGGCGGAATGCAGGGTGATACCTTGACGGTTTCGGTTCACCTCTCCACCTTCCTCAGGAGCGCGGCATGAAGGCGGGAACCGGTAACAAGACCGAAGTACGGGTTGCGATTGTGCTGGTCATTGTCGCGGTATTGACGGTGACTTGGGCCCTGATGCCGAGCGGTACACCGGCATCCGCACCGGCACCGGTAGCCGCAACGCCTCAGAAAACATCTGCGACAGGACAAGCCGCGCAGGCAAGTGAGTCGCTCGACCCACGGCTGCACCTGGATTGGCTGGCCAACTCCGAAAATGTGAAGTACGAGGGCAAGGGAACCAACATCTTTCGCTCAGCGGCGGAGACAATTGATATTCCCAAGGTGAAGGTGCCGCCGCTAACGCGCCAGCAGCAACTAGCCAAGGCAAACATTCCCCCACCTCCGCCTCCGATTACACTGAAATTTTTTGGCATCAGCAACAGCCGAGGTGAAAGACCGAAAGCATTCCTCTCCCAAGGCGACGACGTCTGGATTGCGCATGAAGGCGATGTGGTGGATCGCCATTACAAAATCGTGCGCATCTCCCCCACTGCCGTGGAAGTGGAAGATTTGCTGAACAACAACCGCCAGAGCATTCAACTGACGCAGGGGTAGGACAAATGCCCGGGATCAAAGTACGGCGTGCGGGCAGCAGGCAGAAAGACTCCGGCTACATGCTGCTCGTTCTGATGCTTGCCGTTGCCGTGCTGACGATCACCATGCTGGGAGTGGCACGCAATTACCGGCGCAGCATCCTGCGCGACCGCGAGGTGGAGATGATCCATCGTGGTGACCAGTACGAGCGGGCGGTCAAGCGCTTCTACAAAAAAAATGGCAGATATCCCACTTCCATCGAACAGTTGGAAGATAACAATAAAATCCGCTACCTGCGCAAACGCTATAAAGACCCTATGTCTCCAGACGGAACGTGGCAGCTCGTCCACCTTGCCGATATCGCAAAGCTAAAGGGGCTGACGACGGCGACCGGAGCACAATCCAGCAACTCGGCAAACTTTCTTTCAAACTCGGGGGGCCTCGGCAACGCTTCAGGCGCAGCAACCGGGGTCGCCGCAACCACAGCCGCCGGAACCGCAACGAATGCCTCAGCCTCGGCTGGCGGCACAACGGATCCGAGCCAGGTGACAGCGGTCACTGGCGGTCCCGTCAGCAGCACGGGAGTCAGCGGCGCCAATCCGGCAGACGGTGGCGTGCTCGGTGGCGGAGATGTCTACGGGGTGGTCAGCAAGGCGAAGACCGAGGGAATTCACTCCTTCGGCGACAAGCAAAAGTATAACGAATGGTTCTTCATCTACGACCCAACTCAGGATACCGGAAAGGGGCTACTAAGCGGGCCTTATAATCCGAACCGGTTCATCGGATCAGTCAACTCGGGAGTTGGTAATTCCAATACGGGCTCGTCCAGCACCGCTTCACCCAACAGCGGCGCACCTGGCACGGTGCCAACCTCTTCCACACCGGCACCGTCTACGCCTACTCAGCCTGCCACTCCCCAATAGTTCAGGCGCGCTACCGAACCAAAAACAAACCCCGCCTCGGAAGACGGGGTTTTGAATTCGTGGTGAAGTCCAGCTTACACGTTGAACGAGGAGCCGCAACCGCAGGTGCTCTTGACGTTGGGGTTTTCAAACTTGAAACCGGCCCCTTCCAGAGTCTCTAAATAGTCAACACTTGCACCCTGCAGATACATCAAAGAGGTCGCATCGATATAGACCTTCAGGCCATCGTACTCGAATGTCTTATCCATGGCTCCTGCGCCATTTTCAAACTGCATGCTGTAGGAGAATCCAGAGCAGCCGCCACCCACAACACCCACGCGAAGACCGGTGGGAACGGGAGTCTGCTGAGCCATAATCTCCTTCACCTTGGCGATCGCCGCCGGGGTGAGGGTGAGAGGAGCATTCTTAACATCAGGAGTTGTGGGGGTGGTGGACATTACAGTTTCTCTCCTCAAATAAAACTCTAGTATAGCAAAGCTCCGAGCTGGGGTTCCACGCATGGGACGCCGACTGAAGCAGCCTCTGCTACTAGTTTGGATGCCTCAGATTCGCCGGGGTCGCAAAACCTTGCTCACAAAACCACCCGACCGATGCTCGCCGGGGCGGCGGAGATGCCTCCCCATTCGAGGCAGGGCGAAAAAATAATCATGTAGCCCCTACAAAAACCACGCTTATAATGCCTGCGGCTCGGTCGATCTCGACTCCGGGACAGGCGCGAGTCATTCCCGTGTAGGCGCCGCATGGTGCCGAAGGTGGCTGTATGGAACCAATGTCCGTTCTCATGGCGTTGTGGGCCGTGCTAACGACCGCGCTCGTGATATTGCTGATTTACCGTAGCGCGCTCTCCATGCACGAGGACGATCAACTCTTCTTGAACAACGCGGAATCGCACTTGGAGCAAGAGCAGAAAGAGTTGATGACGCGGATGGACCATCTGCGCCCATTCGTAAATACCCTCGCCGCATCCAGCGGGCTGCTTGTGCTGCTGATGGCAGGCCTGTGGCTGTGGCGCGGCTGGAACAGGATGTGATCCTCCCATAGCAGCTCTGTGGGAGAACTACTCCTTGGAAAAAGCTTCGAAGACAAGTGGGTTGGGACGGCGCACATTGCCGACCCTGATCACCTTTTTGCCTTCGAGAAAACCAATTAGCGACGCTTGCAGAATCTCGCCTCGCCATCCCTCCAGCACTTCCGGACAGGGTGTGCCTTCCCGGTCGAGAAACCAGCGCACAATTTCTTGCAGGTCGCTGGTTGTGGCCAACAACGCGGTATCCACGTCAGCTTCCGCCGCTAGATTTCCGGCGGCCACCGAAAGCAGTTTGGTCAGTACCGCAACCTGCGGTGGATCATCGCGGCGTTCATTGCTGGGAAGGTCGGATTCCGAAACAGCGCGGGCGGCGGCCACCGCGCCGACAACCTCCTGCTCCGCCTTGCGCAGCAACCGGCTGTCGAGTCCGCGAATCGAGAACAGGTCCTCGACGGTTGCCGGTGAGCGGCGCGCCACCTCGATCAACATACTATCCCCAAGCACACGCGCCACCGGGACATTCAGCCCCCGGGCTTGCTTGTCGCGCCAGCGCCACACCTCGCGGAGCACGGCGAGTTGACGACGGCTTAGCCGCGCACTGCCGGAGATCCTCCAGCGCTCATCCTCGCGCATCACCGATTTCACCAGGCGATCGCATTCGCCGCGAACCCACTTGGTGCGGTCCAATTTCTGAGCCCGCGCCAGAATCGCCTCCCGCATCGGCAGAAGATAACGCACGTCGTCGGCGGCATATTCGAGTTGCACCGGACGCAGCGGACGCTTGCGCCAGTCCGTGAAACTTTCCCCTCCGTTGACGTGGGCATTGAGAACGCGCAGGCAGAGATTGGTGTGCGAGAGCGGGTACCCGTAACCCAGCAAACCGGCCGCAACCTGCAGGTCCAGCACACAAGCCGGAGCTGCGCCGCCAGCTCCTCTGGCACAGAACTTGATCTCCTGACGGGCGGCAACTGTAACGATTTCCACCGTCGGCGAGTTGAGCAACTCCCACATCTGCCGCAACTCCGGCAGCACAATGGGGTCGACAATGAAGATTTCCTTCGGTGTCGAGAGCTGCACCAGGCACAGCTCAGGCTCGTACCGGCCCTCGGAGATGAATTCTGTATCCAGGCCGATAACTGTTTGCGCGGAGAGGCTACGCAGCATATCTTCAAGCTTCTGCGCTGAATCGACATAGAGTGTTTGATCAATGGACATCTGAGAGCAACATTCTAAAAGAGAAACCCTCCGCTGACCAGCTTTGCTTTTCGCCAGCGGAGAGTCTCAAAACACTACCACGGTTCCTGCCGTAAGAAAGCCTACACTTTCACGCTGGCCACATTCTGCACCGATACCACATGACGCAACTCGGTCAGCACCTCGGGTGAGACGCATTCATCCACCTGCACAATGGCAAGCGCCAAGCGGCCTTCCCTACCAAGCGAGAGACGGGCGATGTTGATGTTGTGAATGCCCAGTAGAGTGCCAATGGAACCGACGACGCCGGGCGAATCCAGGTTGGAGACCACGATGAACTTGCCATCGAGGTGCGATTCGATATCGATGCCGTTGAGTTGGATGAGGCGTGGGGAAGAGCCGTGCACAATCGTGCCGCTGCACTCGACTGAACCGGTGGGACCGTTGAGTTTAAGGTGAATGACGTTGGCACGTGCGTTGGGATCGGCACGAGTTTCGCGCACCACCACACCGCGCTCTTCCGCCGCCGCCTGTGCGTTGATGATATTGGTGGGTTCGTCCGTATCCGACTGGAGAATCGCGGCGACGGCGGCACTGCGGATCAACAGCGTCTTCCACGAGCCGATTTCGCCCTCGAACTGCACGTCGATCTCCGCCAGATTGGAGACGAACAGTTGCGCCGCAAAGCGCCCCAGTTTGCCGGCCAACGCCATGTAAGGCTTAATCTGCTTGTACTCGATGTCGGAGAGTGAGGGCAGATTCACGGCGTTCTGTGCAATGCCCTGCAGCAAATAGTCTCGCACCTGCTTGGCAATCTGTATCCCAACCGCTTCCTGACCCTCTTTTGTGGAGGCGCCAAGGTGCGGAGTAGCCAGCAGGTTAGGCGCCGAGAGTAGCGCGGTGTTGCGGGGCGGTTCATGGCGGAAAACGTCCAGTGCGGCGGCGGCCATGTGTCCGGAGTGCAGCGCGGCGGCTACTGCGACCTCGTCCACCATCTCGCCACGGGCACAGTTCACCAGTCGCACCCCGGGCTTCATCTTGGCAATCGCCGCCGCATTGATCATGCCGGCGGTCTGATGGGTCAGCGCCACGTGCAGCGAAATGTAGTCGGCTTGGGCGTAGAGCGCGTCCATCGAAACCAGTTCTATGCCAAGTTCCTTGGCCCGCGTAGGAGACAGGTACGGATCGCTCCCCACGATCTTCATGCCGAAGGCCCTCGCCCGAGCGGCGGTCTCAGTTCCGATCCTGCCGAGGCCGATGATACCGAGCGTCTTGCCCGACAGCTCTGTGCCCTGCAGACTTTTCTTTTCCCACTTGCCGGCCCGGGTTGTCTGGTCGGCACGCGAGATGTGGCGGGCCATGGCGAGCATCAACCCAAGCGTGAGTTCGGAGACCGACACGGCGCTCGCTCCCGGTGCGTTCATGACCACGATGCCGCGCCGCGTGGCGACCTCGACATCAATGTTGTCCACCCCAACCCCGGCGCGCCCAATCACCCGAATGTTTCTCGCCGCCTCGATCAGTTCGGCGTCGGCCTGCACAGCCGAGCGCACGATCAGTGCGTCTGCGTCCGAAACTGCAGCCGTGGGATCGAGTGCAAATTGCTCCGGGGTGATAACGGTGCTGTTGGGGATAGCCTCCAGCACCTTCATCGCGGCGGCGGCAATCTTCTCCGCGACCACGATCTTCATTGCTTCGCTCCGTTCTGGCGGGCTTGCGCGTAGACAAGCTGCGCGGCGCGAAGACCGTCGCCGAGCTGGAAGCTCTCCGGTTTGAGCTGGGCCAGCACCTGCTCCAGTCCAGCGATGATGGCGATGCAGTCCAGGTAGTCGAGATAGCCAATGTGCGCGATGCGCAGGATCTCGCCCTTCATCTCGCCCTGCCCGTCGGAGAGCACTCCGGCGAATTCCTTCTTGAAGCCTTTCACGATATCGCTGGAGCTAACGCCAGCGGGAGCCTTAATGGCAGTCACCGCCGCCGCCGGGGAGCAGGCGAACAGGCCCAGGCCCAGGGCTTCGGCCGCCGTCCTCATGCATAGTGCGCTCAGTTCGGCGTTGGCTACCAGCAGATCGCGGCCTTTAGCCAGGTCGCCACTTCCCTGCTCTTCCAGATAGTCGAGTGCCGCGCCCATGGCGGCAATCAGTGCCACCGATGGTGTGTAGGCGCTTTCGCCCTTGGCCGCCGACTTCCGCTCCTTGCGCAGATCGAAATAATAGCGGGGCTGCGTGCTGGTCTCCATCCGCGCCCAGGCGCGTTCGCTGACCGCAAGGTAGGCAAGTCCGGGAGGAATCATCAGCGCCTTCTGTGAGCCGCCGATGAGCACGTCGATGCCATCGCCGTCCATGTTGAACGAGGTGGTGCCAAGTCCGGTGATCGCGTCCACCACCAGAAGCGCTTCGGTTCCCGTCAGTAACCTGGCCAGCGCGGCCACATCGTGGCGCACCCCAGTGGAGGTTTCCGTAGCCTGCACAAACACAGCCTTCACATCGGGAGTCAGCAGAGCCTGGACTTCTTTCATCGGAAAAGTTTGGCCGTAGGGCTTGGAAAGCACAACCGTCTCACAGTGGAAGGCCTTGGCCAGCGAGACCCAGCGCTCACCGAATTTTCCGGCGGTCAGAACCAGAACCTTATCGCCGGGACTGGTCAGATTGCTGACCGCGGCTTCCATCGCTCCGGTGCCTGATGAGGCGAGCACAACCACGTCATTGCTGGTACCAACAAAGGTCTTCAACTGCCCCAGTACCTTCAGGTACAGCGCGCGGAACTCCGGTGTACGGTGATGAAGATCCGCCGCCGCCATGGCGAACTGCGCGGCAGGAAGCAAAGGTGTCGGTCCTGGGGTAAACAGACGAGTCTTACGAAACATGAAAGCCTTCTCCTGAAGAGTGAATGCGCGGCAAGCCGCGGACAATTGCGAATTCAACCGCCGAACGCTGGAGAACACTCCGCAGGACCGGCTGAGGTGTGCCCATCCGGGAAGATGAGCTTGTGCAGAATTCTAACAAAGTGCTATTCCTGAATGGAATCTTTCTAATTCAAGCAGCCGCACAACTGCTTGAGGCTATTCGTAGAGGCGCACCAGCAGCCCTGACCGCAGCTTCGGTTCGAACCACGTGGACTTGGGCGGCATCACCTGACCTGCATCGGCTACGTCGATCAGTTGATCCAGCGAGGTCGGATACATCGAGAACGCAACCGCGTATCCGTCTTTCACCCGCCGTTCCAGTTCGTCCATGCCGCGAATTCCTCCGACGAAATCGATCCTTTTATCCGTGCGCGGGTCGTGAATGCCAAGCACCGGAGAAAGCAGGTTGCCCTGGAGAATGCTGACATCGAGCCGTCTGATCGGGTCCGCTGCCGGATAGCTTCCCGCGCGCGCCTGCAACTTGTACCACTTCCCCTGCAGGTACATTCCGAAGCTCGCCGCCTGCGACGGTTGCCGCTTTTCGGTGGAACTCACTTCGAACTTTTCCCCAACCTTAGCCAGAAACTGTTCCGGCGTAAGCCCGTTCAGATCCTTCACCACGCGGTTGTAATCGAAGATCTTGAGCTGATTCTGCGGGAAAACCACCGCCATAAACCACTCATACGGCTCATTGCCCGTCGGTTGCGAATTCCGCTTGCGGCAGGCCTCGCCGTAACGGACAGCAGAGGCCGTGCGGTGATGGCCGTCGGCGATGTAGAGTGCCTTGACCCCCCGGAATAGTTCGATCAGCCTCGCGATCATCACCCGGTCGGCAATTCTCCAGACGGTATGACCGATCCCGTCCGGCGTCGTGATGTCGTACAGCGGATCGCTGGCGCGGATACCGTCCACGGTCGCATCGATCTCCGCCTGGAACCTGTAGGTAAGAAACACCGGCTCGGCATTGGCGTTCTGCTCGGAGACGTGTCGCGTGCGATCATCTTCCTTATCGCGCCGCGTGAATTCGTGTTTCTTAATCTGATTCTCCTCGTACTCCCGGACCGAACAGAGCGTGACCAACCCAGCCTGTACGTGCTCTCCCATGCGCTGCTGGTAGACGTAGAGTGAATCCTCGGCCTCGCGCGCCAGAATGCCCTCAGCGATGAACTTCTTCAGATTCGCGGCACCCATGGCGTAGACGCGGTCCTCGTGCTCGTCAATCCCCTCCGGGAGATCAATCTCCGGTCGGCAGACGTGTAGAAACGAGTATGGATTGCCATCCGCCAACTGGCGCGCCTCCACTGTATTGACCACATCATAGGGAACAGAGGCCACGCGGGCCGCTAGCTCGGCCTTGGGCCGGTACGCTCTAAAGGGTTGAATCAGCGACATAATTACCTTTCCTGAATAAAATCCGTTGCAGCCTCGTCCCGCCGTTTTAACGAATCACCGGACCGCGTCCACTCGCCGATGTCTTCGAAGCTACCCCGCAGTACAGTTTATATTGATTGGACTGGCGCTCGCTGATAAGGCCGTGGTAACCCCGCAAATCCAATCGGGTAACGCCTGCTTGCCGCTAAAATGGTTGCAAACCGGATGAAACTAACGTAACTTTACGGTTCCACTCACAATCGGCATAATCAACGCTCAGCAAGCTTCCTCGGTCGAAGCTTGGTTACTGAGTTCAAACGTTGAGAGGCGGCATCCTGAAGATGGCAGCGCATCCGTGCTCTATCTTCCGGTGGCGCGAAACCACCCGAGTGTCGGTGGCAGGGAGCAAACCAGCTTGCGGCACGAGTATGGAAGATGCGTGAGAACCGAGACGATTCCGAAAATATACTGATGCGCGGGGTTACGAGCCAGAACTCCGGACGATCGCAGCGCGGCTTTACCATGGTTGAACTGCTAGTTGTCATCTCTATCATTCTGATCGTTACTGCCATAGCTTTGCCGAGCCTACCGACGTTTTTGCGAAGTTACAAGCTGCGCAACGATGCCCGGACCCTGGCCGGACAGATTTCCGCCGCCAGGATGCTCGCCTCAGAAAACACCAAAAGAGCCTTGGTGGCGTGCAACACGACAACGAAGATATGCCAAATCGCGTTGCGCGGCCTGGACGACCCCTTGTTGACCGGCCTGAACGGCTCCGCGTTCACCGTCGTTACAGCCGGGTTGCAGGTAGCTCTGTCAGGCACCGATAGCTTCGGCCCCCCAGGAGCCGCCGGGGCTAGCTCGCCTTCCAATCCGACTGGGCAGGCTTCTACCGGCGCGGTACAGTGTAACAACATCGTTTTTAATTCGCGAGGCATCCCGGTTTACGACGCGACAGTCTCCCCGAGTTGCGCCAACACCACAAAAGACGGCTGGTGGGTGTCTAACTACGTGAACTATATAAATGACGGCTTGGGGGATGCAATCGCCGTGGTAGTGGACCCATCCGGCAAAGCAAATCTTTATAACTGGACTGGTAGTCAATGGGTTGCCATCGCCGATTAGAGACACAAGGCAAAGGAACTGCGGAAATGCCAAATTACAAGCTAAAACGAGAAGCCGGCTTCACGCTCATCGAAACCATGTTCGCGTGCGTGATACTGGCAATCTGCTCCATCGGCATCCTCAGTCTTTTCACGATATCCGCGGTAAAAAATTCCAATCGGGGAGAAGACGCGACTCGTACCACCGAATACGCGCAGGACAAGATGGAGCAGTTGATGTCTCTGCAGTTTCAGGACACGACCAGCGATACCATCCGACACATTATTGGAACCGGTCCAAATTACACCTTTCCCTGCTTAAACCTTTCGATGCAAATTACCTGTACCGGTACCGGCCTCACCGCTCCGGGCGGAGACGCCAACCCCAGCGACACGCCCGTGACGGGGTATGTGGACTACATCACCCAGAGCCCCACTGATCTGAGTTGGATCAGCAGCGACTCTGCCACGGGTGCCAACTTCGTCCGTCAGTGGCAGATCGCATTGGATAGCACCGGTAAAGTCAAAATTATTACGGTGAGTGTCACCTCTCTAAAGGCTATGGCAGTACAAAGTTCCAAACTTCTGGATGGGGTCGCCCCCACCACAACCCTCATTTCACAGAAGACCGCGGTTGCGGATACGTATTAGCCGCAAATGGAAGCCACGACTATGTTGAAAGGATTGCAGAAGAATTCGGAAGCTGGCTTTTCGCTTGTCGAACTCATGATCAGCATGGCGTTGCTGATGATCATTGCCGGAGCGACGATCAGTGCCATGAACTCTTCGCAAAAACGCTATCGTCAAAGCGAAGCCGAGCGCGCATTGCATCAACAAATGCGCGGGGCTATCGATCAGATCACTCAGGAGATCAGCGAGGCTGGATTGGTACCAACCGGAATGGAGTTGATCTCGGGAGTCACCGCCGGAGCAGTCACCACCGCAGGATTCACCACCCAGATCCCTACGCTCACAGTAGCCTGGGCGACGGGTGGCGCCCAATCCATTACGGTGAGCAGCGTCGCTGGACTCTTTATTAACGAAAATATTTGGGTCGGCACCGGAGCCAACGCCGAGGCTGTCACCATTGGGAGCATCAACACAAGTACAAAAGTAATTACGCTCAACACAACCGCCCCAAACACATCGGGTTTGTCCAGCCCCAGCGGTCACGCGATCGGTGCACCCGTCTTTCCCCGGGGTATTTTTCCAGCGGGTGTTCTGGTGCCCAACGCAACCCAGGGTTCAACCAACTCGACTTTGCGCCTGTTCGGGGATATCAACAACGATGGCGTGCTCAATCTCGTTCAGTACGACTGTCCGCAAACGGGAGCTAACACGACGAGCTCGCTTGTACGCAGCGCGTGGTCTTTTACGACATCTTCATGGGTCACCACTAACACTCCCGTGCTCGACAACGTTACCAGTTGCCAGTTCTCCTATACCTACACCGCCAATCTTGCCGGGGCAGCGGACCCAACTCCCCTCATTAACAACGTGATCAGAGCTCCCGATAACCCGCTTGGAACGGCCAGCACCGTGCAAACGAATCGTTTCACACTTACCGACGGCACCCTGCCGCAGTTTGTTGTTTCCATTGGCATTACCCTGACTACCTGCTCGCAGTCCGGTATTTCGGAAACCCAAACCCTCTATGATCAGAGCGGTACCGGGGCTAACACAATTTGCTTAACCAAGTCATTCTTGAATATCCAACCGCGAAATGTGCTCGCGGGATACTTACAGGCACAACAGATCTACAACAGCGACGCTGAGGATACTCCCGCGGACACAGCTCACGAGTTCCTGTTGCTGAATTTCCAGCCGTTACCACCGGCTTCGCAGTTCCCTACGGGTAACCCGTAAGGCACCGCGCGAGTTACCTAGCAATACGAAAGAAGGAGCACTCATGAAAAGCGCCATGCGAACAACAAATCCTGCGGGCAAATGCCCCGGCCGCCATGGTTCGCAAAGCGGGGTCGCCCTGATCCTCGCATTGATTGTGCTTTTTGTTTTGTCAGCGATGGCCGCTGGAATGATGTCTGTCACCCAGACCGAAATCTGGACCACGGCCAACTTCAGGTCGACCACCCAGGCCCGGTACATCGCGGAAGCTGGAATCCAGCAGGCCGTCAATTACCTGAGCAACAGGGCCTCGGCCCTGCAGGTAACGACGCCCAACGCCGTCGCCTCGATTCCAGGCGATGGCACTTGCACGGCCACAACCATGCCGCTGACCTGCGTCATCGGCGGCACCAGCAAAAACGTCTTTGTGCAATCCTCCACTACGGACCCGGTAGCCAACATCGTAACCTCAGGCTCCAATGCATCGACCTACTTCAGTGCCGCAAACATTGCTGATTTTCAAGCCAAGGTCGGCGACGGAGCTACGACACCGGTCAGCAGCACAAGTTTCAGCACCCTCAACGGCGGTGCCGGAGGCCACTATTCTGTAGCCGCTCAACTGCTCTCGGTGCGTACCGATCCGGCTTCCGGCCTGGCTCAGATGTGGAAGCTTATCTCGGTGGGAGCCGTACCTACCGTAAACGGAGTCGCCAAGGTACAGGTGATTGAAACCTTTGAGATATGGACGGCAACGACCACAACCGGTGGCCCTCCCACTACCCTCACGGTGAATGGAGGCGTGCAGGCGGGCAGCTCTGCATGCGGCGCGATATCGCTCAGCGGCGGCTCAAGTCTGGAGAGTTTCGACTCCAGTAAACTCGCAACCCGCACCCTTCCTACTTCGGGTCAACTCATCGCTTCTGGAAACACCGTCATCACCACGGGAAGCGTTAACTTCAGCAATGGAACAATCTACGGAAGTTTGGAGACGCCTAAAACCGGCGACACCTATGGCACAAGTTGCCCTTCCTCTACTTCAGCAGTGAATGTGACCGGTAACCCAAACTCACAGTCGGTGAATGGCGTACCAGGCATCACGGCGTCAGGGTCCGGTTGGGGTACTCCTCCAGGGGGAGGCGTATATAGCATCATAACGTTGCCAAGCACAAACTCAGTGTTCGCCATGGCCACGCCGACCGTCCCGACAACTGGCCTCAATACCGGCAACTGCACCGATCCTACAAGTGGCTGGAGCGGCACGAGCCGCTGCTATGGTGGCAGCGATCAAGGCGGGACCACCAATCAGATCACCCTAGCCCCAAATCCCGGAGCAAATTACGGTAACGTGATCATTGCCGCCGACATCACCCTTAATCTCACAAAGAGCGGAGTCTATACATTCAACAGCCTGGACCTGACTTCCGGAGGCAGTATCTCGGTCGCGCCCGGTATCTCGGTCGCCATCAATATAACCGGGTTAACTTCAACCGGAGGGAACCTGGCAAACCCTATCACCTTCGACGGCGGTGGTCAGATGGTGCAGGTAGATAATCCCTCGGATGTGATCTTCCAATATGCTGGTCCGAATCCGATTAATTTTACTGGAAGCGGTAAATTGGTTGGGGTCATCGACGCGCCCAAGGCCAGTTTCAATTTTTCCGGCGCAGGTGTCGTCTATGGTGCGATTCTTACCAATACGGCGAACTTCAGCGGCTCCGGCACCGTGGAATACGACCAGAATCTTGGTAAAGCACCGATCACCGTGCCCGGCAGCTCCACGCCCACGATTAGTTACTTCGCAAAACTCTCACAGTTCTCCTGGAGTGCGTTTTAAGGTAGAGGAAGCGAGTGGAACAGAAAGGCCGTTCTCTGTGACCGGCCTCTTGCTTTGATCATTTATCAGAATATCGTGATCCCAAAGAAACTCAGCTCATGGTGCGGGGAGGGGGACTTGAACCCCCATGCCTTGCGGCGCTAGCTCCTAAGGCTAGTGTGTCTGCCATTTCACCATCCCCGCACTTTGCCTGCAACGGGCTTGTTGGCCAGCTCGTCAATTGTGCCACAGTATGCAGTTCAACTCCAGCCATTCATGGTTGGCGGCTCTGGCGGCATCGTATGATTCTAATGACTGTCTACTTGCTTCCCCACCTGATCGAATGGAGATACGGCGACGACATCGGCACCTGCCTCTCCAATATTGCAATGAGGATGAGTCAGCTTCCCGACAATGCTCAACTGACCATTGCTCATGACCTTGGTCTCGATCACTTCCATGAAGAGATCTCCACCTCCGAAATCCAGCGGGTCGTCAGGCACCACGATCTTCATCTGCGGACGAAGTTGGTTAACGCTGATCGGCGGATACTGCCCAAAAAAATCCTGGCGGTATTTTTCCATTAAATCCATACGATTGCCCCTTTGCTGATGAGGGCGAGAGGCTCACGCATTTCACCTCTGCCTTACTTAGTTGGATGCGCAGTCGCCCGGCTCGGTCGCAAACAACCACTCCCGCGTCGGACGCATCGTCTATCCGCATTCTCAAAACGGAACTGCAGACTGGCGACATTCTACTTTATGCCTGCATCCAGTGATATCTTGTTGTCGCTCGTGCAACTGGGCGGCGCACCCCAACGGAAAGGATCGGGTATGAGCAGCGGCTCCCAATACGAATTCGACTTCATCGTGGTTGGCTCCGGTTTTGGAGGAAGCGTGGCGGCGCACCGTCTCGTCGAAAAAGGCTATAAAGTCGCGGTTATGGAGATGGGCCGACGCTGGACCCCGGAGAATCTGCCTCACACCAATTGGTTGCTGCATCGCTGGTTCTGGCGTCCCAACCTCGGGCTCCGTGGCTTCTTCAACATGCGTTTTTTCAAACATGTCACCATCCTCCACGGATGTGCCGTCGGCGGCGGCTCGATCACCTACGCCAGTACTCTGCTGCGACCTCCCGACAAGGTTTGGGAGATGGGAACCTGGGCCGGCCTGTCCAATTGGAAGGCCGAGATGCCGCAGCAGTACGATACCGCTTCCCGGATGCTCGGCGTGGTCGAGAACAACATCCTTGGACCGGCGGACCATCTGCTCCAGAAAGCCGCCACCGCATGCGGAGTTGGAAGCACCTTTTATCGCACCAAAGTTGGCATCTTCCAGGGTCCGGAAGGACAGCCGGGCGGACAGACGTTCCCTGATCCCTTCTTCGGCGGTGAAGGCCCGCAGCGAACCACCTGCAACGCCTGCGGCGGCTGCATGGTCGGCTGCCGCTTCGGGGCCAAGAACACTCTGGACCAGAACTATCTTTATCTCGCCGAGAAGCGTGGCGCCCGCATTTTCCCGGAGACCAAGGTTCTCGACGTCAAACCGCTCGATACCGACGGAAGCCAGGGCTACGAAGTGCACACGGTCGATTCCCTGGCCTGGTTCCGCAAACGTCCTCAGCGCTTTACCTGCCGCGGCGTAGTCTTTGCGGCCTCTTCCCTGGGAACCACCGAACTGCTCTTCCGCCTCAAGGAAATTGGCTCTCTTCCGGCCATCAGCAACCAGCTCGGCAAACACATTCGCACCAACTCTGAATCGCTGATCGGCTTGCGCATTCCGGGCTGCCGCGACGATCTATCCAAGGGCGTTGCCATCGGCTCCGGCATTTACATCGATGAGCACACGCACATCGAAGCCGTACGATACCCTAGCGGTTCGGATGTGATGTCGTTTCTCGCCACCATCTTGACCGGCGGGCGTCCTGGGAGCAGCCGGGTCGTGTTATGGCTGAAGAATCTGGCATTCTCCATGATTCGTCATCCGATTAAAACGGCGCGCGTGCTCCAGCCCTTCGGATGGGCGCGGGAGTGCATCATTCTGCTCTGCATGCAGGCCCTCGACAGCCATATCGATATGTGCTGGGAGCGCCCCTGGTTCTGGCCGTTTCGAAGATATCTGGTCAGCCGCGGCGAGAAGGTTCCTACTTACATTCCCAGGGCAAATGAGTTCGCGGAAAAGTTCGCCCGCATGGCTGGCGGCACCGCCATGAGCATGATTCCGGAGATCCTCTTCGATGTTCCCGGCACGGCCCACTGCCTCGGTGGATGTATTATCGCCGGCTCCCCAGCCCAAGGTGTGGTCGATGGCCGCCACCGCGTATTTGGCTACCAGAACATGTACATCTGCGATGGGAGCGTGGTCGCCGCGAATCTTGGAGTCAACCCGAGCCTGACGATTACCGCTCTGGCAGAGCGGGCCATGGGATTCATTCCAGCCGCTTCCGAGGCACCGTGGATCCTCGAAGCCGAGCGCCTCGACAGTGCTGCCCGCAGCTAGAATGGGCGGCCCACATCCTGCTTCGACGAATGTGGGTTGCAGGCAAGCAGCCCTCTTGCCCCTTGCGCCGCGCACCGCATACCATCACTGTCAAGCATGAAACGGCGCACCTTCATCCTCTCTACCCTCGGCGCTGTCGCCTCCGCCCATGTTGCGCCGGTTGATCAGGCGCCAGCGTCCAAGGTGCCCGGCTGGGTTCGCAACGCACTTATGAAAGATAACGCACGCTCGAAAAACTTCCCGCAACTGCCTCACCGATTCGTCTGGGGAGTCGCCACTAGCGCCTATCAGATCGAGGGAGGAGTCCACGAAGACGGACGCGGCGAGTGCATCTGGGACCGCTTCTGCAAGATTCCCGGCAAGATCAAAGGCCACGAAAATGCAGATGTTGCCTGCGACCACTTTCATCTCTGGAAATCTGACATTGCGTTGATGAAGTCGCTCGGCATCCAGAGCTATCGTTTCTCCCTCGCCTGGACCCGACTTCAGCCCCTTGGCTCCGGAGCCGCCAACCAGAAAGGCATCGACTTCTACTCGCGCATCATCGATGAGTTGCTCGCCAACGGCATCCGTCCTTTCCCTACGCTCTACCATTTTGATCTGCCGCAGGCTCTCCAGGATCTCGGTGGCTGGGCCTCGCGTGATACCGCCGACCGCTTTGCCGACTACGCGCACATCGCCGCTCGCGCCTTCTCTGGACGCTGCTCCAACTGGCTCATCTTCAACGAACCCAGTATGTTCGTAAACCTCGGACACCTCAGCGGAATCCACGCCCCCGGCATCAAAGACCCCGCTGTTGCCATGCGCGCCGGACACATCGTCAATCTCGCCCAGGGCAAAGCCTTTCGTGCCATGAAGGCGGTCTCGCCCAAACTCCGCATCGGCAGCGCCTTCAGCATGTCACAGCCCTACCCAGCCTCGGACTCCGCTCAGGACCGCCGCGCCGCCGAACAATTCCATGCCTGGGAGAACATCTGGTACCTCGAACCAGCCCTGTGCGGCCGCTATCCCAGCGCCGTCGGCCCCGTCCCCGAAAAGCTCCTCGATATCCGCCCCGGCGACATGGCTCTCATCCGCGCCCCCTTCGACTTCATCGGCATCAACAACTACTCGCGTGCCGTCATCGAGTTCGATCCCGGCTTCCCCATCCCCTTCGTCAACATCCGCTGGCACGCCGGCCAAGTCGGCTCCAAGACCGATGTCGATTGGGAGGTCTATCCACGCGGCCTCTACGAAATCACCATGCGCATCTGGCGCGACTACCATCTCCCCATCGAGATCACCGAGAACGGAGCCGCCTACAACACCGCCCCCAACCGCGATGGCGAAGTCCCCGACCAGCCGCGCATCGATTTCTACAACAGGTACATCCACGAACTCTCCCAGGCCATCACCGACGGTGCCGATGTCCGTGGCTACCACGCCTGGAGCCTCCTCGATAACTTCGAATGGAATGAGGGCTATACCCCGCGCTTCGGACTCGTCTACGTGGATTACAACTCTTTGTCGCGCACGCCTAAGGCCAGTGCCGCGTGGTACGCTAAACTCATCGCCGCGCAGACAACAAACTCTCGTTAGGAATAATCAATAGATGGATACTGCAAAGAAGATTGCCAAGAAAGCCTTAATCGCCAGCTATCGAACGTTCATGGGGCTGTTTGGGTCCTTCCGCGATCAAACTTTCTTAGATCCGAATGTCCCTATTTCAAAGCTTGCTGGCCACAGTAGGTATTTGCAGTACTTGACGGAGATCGGGAACCACAAGGGGCTCAGAATCCTTGAAGTTGGTAGCCGGGAAGTAACCGGGAAATCAGATGCCCGCAAGAGATTTTCGAACGCCGAGTATGTCGGCTTTGATTTTTATCCAGGGCCGAATGTAGACGTCGTTGGCGATGCTCATCAGTTGTCACAATATTTCGTGGATCAAACGTTCGACATCATTTATTCGAGCGCGGTTTTCGAGCATTTTGCCATGCCCTGGCTAGTCGCTACAGAAATCGCAAAGCTGTTGAAGCCTGGTGGAATCGTTTTCGTTGAAACGCATTTTTCCTACGGCTCGCACGAAAGGCCATGGCATTTTTTCCAGTTTAGCGACATGGCGCTCAGAGTGCTGTTTTCCCCAGCTTTAGGATTCGAGTGTATAGAGGCAGGAGTATCGAACCCGATGGTCGGAAGGTTTTCTTCGCTCGCAGATGATTATCTGAGGTTCGTGCCCGTGCGCGGACTCTATTGTCATAGCGAATTTCTCGGTCGCAAGCTTCGCGATGTCGCTCACTTCGACTGGAGCGATGTCCGCTTGGATGAAGCGGCGGGGGGCACAAAATACCCCCTGCCCGCTGCTTCGCCAGATGCTCTGGCCTGACCGCGATTTTCACCAATTCTGGATAGAAACCGCGTTTTGAGAGTTTGTCTTGAGAGTGTCATCAAGCGCAGCGAAAGGCCCCACTACCGCCCGCGTTTCCCGTGCAGTCTCAAGCTTTTCAGCCCGTGTCCGATTTCTTCTCTTACGCAATCCTGACGCTTATTTCCCTTCCACCCCAAAGTCCCACACAATCCCGCCCCCGTCGTTCCCTGGAGCCGAGATCACAATTGCATATTCACCCGCCGTAAGGTCTTCCAGCGGAATCACTTTCCACCAGTCGCCGCTGAACTTCTCTGCCCTCGACTGTAGAAACTTTTCAGACACGCTCGTATCCCCGGAGAACGCGACCTTGTTTTTCGCCAGCACCCGCAGGTCTTTTTTCTTCTCCAGCCGCGCAATGCGGAAGCTGTCTCCCGGGATCGCTCCCTGATCGTTCTCCACGTCCACAAAAATTGACGGAGCCGCCGAGTGCATACGCACCTTTGCCGCTGCGCCTTTCAATTCAATTGTCTGTACCTGACTCGCAATCGGGATGATCGTCTTCTTTAGCATATTTTTCCCGACATTGTCGTTCTCCTGGATTTTGTTGGCCTCCACCTTGTGCAGCACCGGTTTGCCCGCCAGTTCTTCCAGCAGAAACACTCCCCCTTCGGAGGGCAGTCGCAGTTCCGGAGCAACCAGCGGCGTGTTTGACTGTGCCTCCTTGCGCGCTGCCACCTCTTCAGCGGTCACCTGCTTCATCTCTTCTGTCTGGCTTTTGGCGCTCTGCGCGTTCCACTCGTCGGTCGCCTTCCAGTCCACCAGCGCCGCCGGAATCTCCTCCCACTCGCCCCGCTCCGCGCTGAAATATTTCACCCGGTCACCATTTCTGTTCCACTCTGTCGCGGTCTGGTAGCTGCTATCGGTCAAAATCAACCGCTTCACCGCCTGCGCCGATGCACCCGCCGCCAACAGCAGCAGTATCACCGCCAAACTCTTCAGTGTACGCAACATAGTCGCCTTCATAAGCTCACAAGATACCACCGCTGCCGTCTTGGATGCCCCGCCGCCGTCGCTCCCAACCAATGTTTTCGAATTTCCTTCCCCTCTGCGGCTTGCTCCCGGAACCGTTTTCGTGGAAAATTGATTGTGCACCCCTGCGAAATTCACCAACTCAAATACATTCTGATTACGAGGTCGAAATGTCAGCAAAGTACATCTTTGTGACCGGCGGCGTTGTGTCCTCTCTCGGCAAGGGATTGGCCGCCGCGAGCATCGGCTGCCTGCTGGAGAGCCGCGGCCTGCGGGTCAGCCTGCAAAAGTTCGATCCCTATCTCAACGTCGATCCCGGAACCATGTCACCGTTTCAGCATGGCGAGGTCTTCGTCACCGACGATGGTGCTGAGACCGATCTTGACCTCGGACATTACGAGCGCTTCACCCACTCCCGCCTTACCCGCGAGAATAACTTCACCACCGGCCGCATCTACGAGCAGATCATCGCCAAGGAGCGCCGCGGCGACTACCTCGGCAAAACGGTGCAGGTCATTCCGCACGTCACCAACGAGATCAAGGCCGCGATTAAAAAGATTTCACACGATGTCGATGTCGTCATCTGTGAAATCGGCGGTACGGTGGGCGATATCGAATCGCTTCCCTTCCTCGAAGCCATCCGCCAGATGCGCCAGGAGCACGGCCGCGAGAACACGCTCTTCGTCCACGTCACGCTGGTTCCCTACATCGCCGCTGCCGGAGAGCTCAAGACCAAACCCACCCAGCACTCGGTCAAGGAGCTGCTCTCCATCGGAATTCAGCCCGATATCCTGCTCTGCCGCACCGATCGCTTTCTGCCTCAGGAGATGAAGAGCAAAATTGCCCTCTTCTGCAACGTCGAGGAGCGCGCCGTAGTCACCGCCCGCGACGTCGCCAGCATCTACGAATGTCCCTTGGCCTTTGCCCAGGAGGGCGTCGATAAACTCGTGCTCAAATATCTGCACATCGACGCTAAAGATGCCGACATGAGCCAGTGGGAAGCCCTCGTCCACCGCGCCTACAATCCTCAGGATGAGGTACTCATCGGCGTCGTCGGTAAATACGTCGAGTACGAGGACTCCTACAAGTCGCTCAAGGAAGCTCTCGTCCACGCCGCCCTGAATTACAACCTCAAGCTCAACCTGCAGTGGGTCGAAGCCGAAGGCCTCGAAACCAAAGACAAGAACGATCGTAGCTACGAACAGCAACTCGCCAGCTTCGATGGCATTCTCGTGCCCGGCGGCTTCGGCAAACGCGGCATTGCCGGAATGCTCAACGGCATCCGCTTCGCCCGCGAACACAACGTTCCCTACTTCGGCATCTGCCTCGGCATGCAAACCGCCTGCATCGAGTTTGCGCGCAATGTCTGCGGCCTCGACGAAGCCAACTCCAGCGAGTTCGATCCTGCCACTCCCCATCGCGTCATCTACAAACTCCGCGAACTGCGGGGCGTCGAGGAACTCGGCGGCACCATGCGCCTCGGTGCCTGGGATTGCAAAATCGACACCGACTCGAACGCCTTCGAAGCCTATGGAAAGCCTGAGATCAGCGAGCGTCACCGCCACCGTTACGAATTCAACCGCGAGTACGAGCAGCTTTTAACCGGCGCCGGACTTCGCATCACCGGAACCTCGCCCGATGGAACCTACGTGGAGATTGTAGAACTACCCAATCACCCCTACTTCCTCGGTTGCCAGTTCCATCCCGAATTCAAGTCGAAGCCTCTGGAACCGCATCCGCTCTTCCTGAGCTTCGTCCACGCCAGCTATCAGCACCGCGCTAAACGCCAAGCCCAGGCCGACCCGGCGGAAAGCAACCAGTACCTCCGCCCCGAAGGCGCAGGCAAACACTAAGCTACCCTGATTCTGCACGCAAAAGAGGCCCGCGCCAGCGGACCTCTCCTTTATGCACTGAATTAATGCCAGAAGCTACTCTTCGCCCATCTGCATCGATAAATACCGCTCGTACCCAACCTCTTCGATCAGATGCAGTTGCGATTCCTGCCAGTCCACATGATCTTCCTCGTCCTTCAGAATCCCCTGCAAGAATTCCGCGGTCGCATTGTCACCTTCCTCACGCGACACCTTAATCGCACGGTTGTAGAGTTCCACCGCACTCAGCTCCAATTCCAGATCGTTCGCAATCTGCTCTTTTACAATGTTGCCAACTTTCAACTGCTTCGGTCCAGTCACATTCGGAGTGGCATCCAAAAACAGAATCCGCTCGATCAACCGTTCCGCGTGCTTCATCTCAACAATGGAAAGTTTCTTAACGTATTTTGCGAGTATTTCGTACTTCCAGTTCTCGCACATTTCCGAATGCAGAAAATATTGATCAATGGCCAAAAGCTCTTCCTTTAGAGCCTCGTTCAGCACGGCAATAACCTTTGCGTTTCCCTTCATGTGCTCTATCCCTCCAGGATTCGTCCGTACTGCGTGACCAACTACTCTACACCACAACGAACCGGTTGTCGTTTGCCTGCCTAGGCGAGAGAACCCAAAAAAGAGGCCCGCGCAGCGGACCTCTTTCGCAAACTGAATTCACGCTAACAGTAAGCGTCTGCTAGTCTTCGCCCATCTGCATCGACAGATACCGCTCGTACCCAATCTCTTCAATCAGGTGCAGTTGCGCTTCTAGCCAGTCCACATGGTCTTCCTCGTCCTTCAGAATCCCCTGAAAGAACTCCGCGGTCGCATTGTCGCTCTCCGCGCGCGCAACTTTAATCGCGTCGTTATAGAGCTTTACCGCTCCCAGTTCTAGTTCCAGATCGCTCGCAATCTGCTCTTTCACGGTCTTGCCGATCTTGAGCGATGCCGGTCCAGTCACCGTCGGCGTCGCATCCAGAAACAGAATCCGCTCAATCAGCTTTTCCGCGTGCTTCATCTCATCGATGGACTGCTTCTTGATGTACTTCGAGAGTGCTTCGTACTTCCAGTTCTCGCACATCTCCGAATGGAGAAAATATTGATTAATAGCCAAAAGCTCTTCCTGCAGAGCCCCGTTCAGCACGGCAATAACTTTCGCGTTTCCCTTCATTGCTCTCTTCCTCCAGGATACGTCCATACACTGCGAACCAACTAGCTTACACTAACATGCTCTGCTTGTCTTCGCCGGATCCGCCATTCTCCGCTATTGTCCTGCAAGCTTGAAACCTTATAATCCCGTTATGCCCTTCTCTGTGCAGAACGTCACTATCGGCGGCCCTGAGTTGTTTCTCATCGCCGGTCCCTGTGTCATTGAAAGTGAGGAACATGCGCTCTTCATGGCCACCTCCATCGCCGCCATCTGCCGGGAGCTCGCTGTCCCTTACATTTTCAAAGCCAGTTATGACAAGGCCAACCGGACCTCTCTCGCCAGTTTCCGCGGTCCTGGCCTCGCCGAAGGTCTTCGCATTCTGCACAAGGTCCGCCAGCAGGTCCAGGTTCCCGTCCTCACCGATGTCCATGAGGCCGCACAGGCCACCGCCGCCGGAGAGGTGGTCGACGTCCTGCAAATCCCTGCCTTCCTCTGCCGCCAGACCGATCTGCTCATCGCCACCGCCCGCACCGGACGCGCCGTCAACATAAAGAAGGGCCAGTTCGTCGCCCCGCAGGATATGCGCCACGCCGTCGCCAAGCTGCGCGAGAGCGGTAATGATCGCGTCTCCCTCACCGAGCGCGGAGCCAGCTTCGGCTATCACAACCTCGTGGTCGATATGCGTTCGCTGGCCATCATGCGCGAGTACGCGCCCGTCATCTTTGACGCGACCCACTCCGTCCAGCTTCCCAGCCAGGGCGAGCAGTCTGGCGGACAGCCCCAGTTCATCCCCATACTCAGCCGTGCTGCCGTCGCCGCCGGCATCGACGGAATCTTCCTGGAAGTCCACGATAATCCAGCCCAAGCGAAAAGTGACGGAGCCAACGCCCTCCCACTCGCCAGCCTCAAATCGCTTCTCCAGCAGCTCCTGGCCATTCGCCGCGCCCTCGCACCCTAGACAGACGATACCCGGCGAAAACATGGCATGTAGAGCACAAAGTCTTTGGTCGCGTGAAGCAGGATTTTTGCAGGTCCGCCACGCGCCTCCAATCAATGCCATCTCAAGAATTGGATTGCGGAGCGCTACGCATCCTTGAGATTGAACTCGTGTCGCGTCAACAGTCGTTCAAGGTAGCGCGATTTCATCTGCTGGTTGGCCATTGCATGCTTTACCGGCGGCAGCTTCAGTCCAGCAACTAATTCCTCGGGCTAGCATTGTCTCATCGCGCGACACCACGACGAGCACGGCTTCGGAACCTCGTGGCGAAAATACAACCTCATCCTTCATAAACGAGAAGAGGAGCAGCAGGTTGTCCCGCCGCTCCTCCTTACGTGCTTGAGTTCGTCGTTCAGCTCCTGTGGGTTACGACGCCTTGCCTGCTGTTTCCAGGCGTTTGTGGCCGGTGTGCTCGCCGCGCGGCAAGGCAACCAGCTCCGCGCCGGTCCCTGCGGCGATTGCCTTCAGCTCCGCCATTCTCAGGTGCTGTCCGTAGATTTTCAGGTCGATGCCGCTTACCGCTACCAAAATGTAGCGCGGCGTTTCGGAGCCGTCGACGTACTTGCTCCGTTCCCGATAGAAGATTTTTCCAGCCATTGAAAGGGTGCCTCCTTTTCGCGTTGTCCTCCCTAGTGGAGGGGTAACGTGGCTACTATACCAAACATTGCCTTTGCCAAGACTTTTTTAGGACGCTAGGCTCGAATAATCGTCCCGATCTTTTCTCCCCTGATCGCTTGGGCAAGGGTGCCGCGCTTGTGTCCATTAACAATCCGTATCTCCCGTACAGACCGCATGTCGCGCAGCAGGTAGAGCATCTTCCGCTCCATGACCATGTCCTCCATATCCATCTCAATCAGTTCGCCGGCGGTGATCTCCTCGATCAGCTTCGCCTCTGGGTTGACACGGGGATCTTCGGTAAAGAGCCCGTCCACGTTCTTGAGAAGAATACAGCTCTGGGCTCCGAGCACCTCGGCCATCAGCAGCGCCCCGGTGTCAGTACGGTGTGGCGGGATCAGGCCGGTCTCTGGCGGATGTTCGTAGAGTCCATAGGGCGGGGTGCCATGGATCACCGGCAATAAGCCGAGGTGGAGCAGGGTCGGTAGGTCGAGCAGATCGCCGGTCTTTACCCGCGAACCTCCCCACTTGGAAAGCAATAGCGTAACGATCTCAGCATTCTGTTCGCTGATCTTGGCCGCCAGTTCGGCGAGGACGCCGGTCGGCATACCCAGGTCGATACCGATATCCAGTATGTGCCTGACCCTCACACCACCGCCCGTAACCGCCAGGATTTTGTACTGCTTGGAAAGCTCGCCAATTTCCTCCATCAGCGGCAGGACCACCTCGCGGCCGTAGTCGATTATGCCGTGCCCGCCGATCTTGACCACATTGAGGTCGGGAACCAAACGGAGAGGGACGATGCCTGCATGCTTCTGCATAAGTCCCTTGCGGACTAGGGTCTCCCCTTTCAGCTTCGTTTCCAGTTCGTGCCGTGGTGACATATTTGCTATTCTCCTGTTTTCTGCTGGTGTCTGCAGCCAGTGCCGTTGCCGTGCTTCCGGTTCCCCGTACCATCACCATGTTTCTGGCCGGCAATTTCAGGGCCGCCGAAAGCGCGGTATGTTTTCGTCCAGATTAACCTCGCAGCCTTGCGCATGTGGGCGAAGGGCCTCCGTTCTTTGCCTATGGCGACCCAATGGCCGTATCGGTATTGCACCGGCAGAATTGCCTGACCAGCCCAGAAGCGAGGCCTCGGCCATCCCTTGGTGGTGATCAACGTGTTGGGAGAGAGCACGGTCGCATTGTGATCGAGCGGAACCGGGTGGATGCCCCGCGCTTGAAGTTCGGCCACGGTGATGGGATCAGGCAGTTCCCGCAACCCGCCGCCATACTCCAAAAAACGTCCCGACCAGCCACAGGCGCTAAGGCCCACGGCGGCCGCAGCGCCAATAATGCCGTCGTTGGTGCCGCCATGACCCGATAAATGAATTCCGGCCTCGGCCGCCACTGTCTTGGCCTCCTGCTGGGTGCGGACAGAACGGGTGCAAGCCCGGGCAAACTCGATTAGGCGAGACAGGTCAGCATCTTCGCATGCCACGCACAGCCCAGGGTCGCTTCCGGGGCTGGCCAGTTCAGCGATGTGCTGGGCGGCAAGTTCAACGAGTTGGGGAAGCAAAGCCGCATCCGCTTCGACCACAGCACAGGCCGGACTGTTATGTGAGGTGTATGGAATGCGGTCGTCGACTAACAGTTGATGGCGCAGGACACCCCAGAGCCGGGCCTCCGGTGGCAGTTTCTCTTCGTACATTCTCACCAAGCGTCCCGTACCGATAGGCGCGCCCAGTACATCCGTGTCATCGAAGCCAACGAATATCTTCATGGGGTCACATCCTGAATTGCGGCTCTGTTGCAAAAGCTTAGCAGAACTCGTCCATCTCACGCTCGCTCTGAGGTCACGCCGTACCTCGCCTACGGCAAAGGGGCGATAGCTGGCCGATACCTGCAACTGCTACGGTTCATGCAGCAATCCTCCCCAGCAACATTCGCCAGCCCAATAAAGAACGGAGAAGGGATCAACGCCGCGCAACGCTTCCTTTAGGTCTTGAATCATATGCTCGGCAACTTGGAGAGAGGAACCTATGAAACGGGTCTCTACCTTGGTGGTGGCAGCGATCGCAGTTTGCGGCATCGCTTTAATTGCATTTGCGGCAAGCCGCTCCGACGACGAGCTGGCCCCGATCTTCGGGATCAAGATTCCACCTGGGTATCGCGACTGGAAGTTGATATCCGTGGCCCACGAAGAAGGCAACCTCAACGATTTGCGCGCCGTTCTTGGCAACGATGTGGCGATCAAGGCCTATCGCGAAGGAAAGCTCCCGTTCCCTGATGGCACAATCATTGCCCGGCTGGCTTGGGATTACGTCCCGTCGGAGGAAAACAACAAAGTCTTCGGCCGTTCACAATCATTCGTTCCCGGACCTGCCACAAATGTTCAGTTTATGGTTAAGGACTCAAAACAATATGCCATGACGGGCGGCTGGGGGTTCGCTCAATTTAAGAACGGCAAACCTGATGCTGACGAGAAACTGCTCAAAACCTGCTTCCCTTGCCACCAGCCAATCAAATCTCGCGACTATGTCTTCACCCAGTACGCACCTACACCTTAACGCCGAGGACATGCACCTGTTACTACTTGTGCAGACATTCCTCAGTTGATGTAGAGCACGTCGTAGGCCTGCCCCTTGATGTCGGTGTTGTACTGGGACGAGATCGGGTTGCCATGCTGGTCGTAAATGAAAAACTCGCCACCTTCGATGGTGTAAACCTCGCCGCTATTCACGGAGAGTGAGATTCCGGTGCCATTGCCATTCGCAGCGGAAAGCGTGGTGGCGGTACCGGTGGAGGGATTGACCAGGGAGATGCAACTCTGCACGCCGCAGTTCATGGAGCCAACCCAAAAGACACCATTGATATTGCGAATCAAAGTCTTGGCCCCATTCCCGATAAGGATAGGAGTGGGGGGCGTACTGACCGTGAGATTGACAACGCTGAAATAGCCATCCTGCACTTTGTTGCCGCCGGAGTCCGTAACCGTGGTGGTTGAGCCGGCGACGTAGAGTTTGTTGGCCGTGAGGTCGATGAGTCCGCGACGCGCGCCCAAAACACCCCACTGATTGACGATGGCGGGAGCCGCGGGGTTGGTGATATCAATCTCTGTAACCCAGGCGGGGTAGGTGCAACTGGTGGAGATGGAACTTGTGGGGGCGCAATTCGTGCCGGCGGGCAGCGCAAGGGTGGTGCCGACGCCGCCGCACTCGACGCCGCAGCTCAGAATGTAAGCCTTGGTGTTATCGGTAGAGAAGAAGGCGGCAACCGGATGCGAGAAAGTTCCCGCAGGAAAGTTCAGGGCCGAGATTACCGGGAACCCGTTCACATCCAAGGTGGTCAGGTCGACCCAGCGCGCGATGTCATCGGTAGCGGAAAAGGCGAGCAGGTGTTTCTCGGCCGTATCCATCGCGATGTACGTCACGTTGGCAAGCGGAATGGCCGTGTTCAAGCTGCCATCGGTGGGGTTGAAGCGCGCAATTGCGCCGGCAACGTTCGGGGGATTACCGTTGGAATAGTTGGGGACGGCGGCAAAGCCGACCTTGTTGCTGACGGAAGTGACAAAGCTCTCGGTCAATCCCCCGAGGTTGATGGTCGCCTTGACGCCCTCCAGATTATTATTAAACGAGGAGATGGAGTTAGAGCCGGTATTGTTGACAAGGGTCAACGTGCCGTCCGGCGAAGACTGCATATAGGTCGGTAGGGAGCCGGTGGCAAAGGTGAAAGTGGTGAGCCGGTCCTGAGTGGCGTCCTCAACCTGAATCTGTCCTGCAAAGTAATTCGTGACCAGACTGCGGTGGGAGAGATGAGTGGTGGGCTTGAATGGTTGATCACCCGATCCGTTGTTGAAGGTGGATTGAGTGGTGGTGTCGCCATTGCCGCAACCGGCTAGTACTATTGCGCCCAACAGGGCGAAAATCATTGTCGCTTGCTTCAAGCAACGCACTCCAGACGAGATGGGATTCGAAGATGCTGGAAAAAGCGATTATAACATTGCAGATGCGGGCTCCAGAGCCGTTATGGTAAGGTTCCAGAAAAGCTCCTAAAATGCAGTTTTGCGATAAACAGGATTAAGGACCAGCGATGTCAACGTTTCTCGAACGCCTGAACCGTGGGCCCGTACTATGTGACGGTGCCATGGGCACACTGCTTTATTCCCGGGGTGTGTTCATCAATCGATGTTATGACGAGCTGAATATTTCGCAGCCGGAGATGGTTGGTGCTATCCATGCCGACTACGTGAAGGCAGGAGCCGAGATGCTGGAGACCAACACCTTCGGCGCCAATCACTACCGGTTGCTGCGCCATGGCTTGGAAGCGCGGGTGGCGGATATCAATCGGGCGGGAGTGCAACTGGCGCGGGCCGCGGCTGGACCGAATGTGCTGGTGGCAGGCAGCGTGGGACCACTGGGGATTCGCATTGAACCTCTGGGCAAGGTCGCGCGGGAAGAAGCGCGGGCGGCTTTTCGGAAACAGATCGAGGTGCTGGCCGATGCCGGCGTAGATTTGCTTCTGCTGGAGACCTTCGGCTACATCGATGAACTGCACCAGGCGGTGCTGGCGGCACGCGAGGCGGCTCCAGGGCTGGCGATTGTGGCGGAAGTGACGGTAGACGAGGATGGCGTTTCGCTGGACGGCGCGGAAGTGGAAGCTTTCGGCGTTCGGTTGACGGACTTTGGTGTGGATGTGGTGGGATGCAACTGCTCGATTGGACCGGCAGCGATGCTGGACACCATGGAGCGGCTGCGAAAGGTGACTTCCCTTCCGCTGGCGGCGCAGCCCAATGCAGGCATGCCGCGCAATGTGGAAGGAAGAAATATCTATCTCTGCTCGCCGGAGTACATGGCCACCTACGCGCGTAAGTTCGTGGCGGCGGGAGTGCACTTGGTGGGCGGATGCTGCGGAACAACTCCGGAGCACATTCACGCGATGAAGTCGGCGCTCCGAGCCGACGAGGTGCGCACGTCGTCGTTTCATGTGACGGTGGCGAGTCCGGCGACGGCTCCAGCAGTGAAGCCGCTGCAAGAACGGTCAAAACTGGGGCGGAAGCTGGCGGCGGGCGAGTTCGTGACCATGGTGGAAATTGTGCCACCCAAGGGAAGCGATCCGGCGAAAGAGCTGGCGGCGGCAAAATATCTACGAAGCGTGGGTATCGACGCGGTGAATATTCCCGATAGCCCAAGGGCATCGGCGCGCATGAGCAACCAGGCAATGTGCAGCCTGATCGCGAAGGAATGTGGAATCGAGACGATTCTGCACTACACCTGCCGCGACCGGAATGTACTGAGCATTCAGAGCGATCTGCTGGGGGCTTGCGCATTGGGACTGCACAACCTGATCTGCATTACCGGCGATCCGCCGAAGCTGGGAAATTACCCGGACGCAACCGCGGTCTTCGACGTGGATGCGATTGGTCTGGTGAACATCGTTCACAACCTCAACCTGGGAGTGGACATCGGCGCCAACCCGATTGGCTCGGCAACCTCGTTTGTGATCGGAGTCGGAGCCAATCCGGGGATCAGCGACATTGACGAGGAGGTGCGCCGCTTTGAGTACAAGTGCGAGGCCGGAGCCCACTTCGCAGTGACCCAGCCGGTCTTCGACCTGCGGCTGCTGGAGGAATTTTTGCGTCGTGTGGAGCACTGCCGGCTTCCGGTGATGGCCGGCATCTGGCCGCTGACCAGCGTGCGCAACGCTGAGTTCATGCGCAACGAACTGCGGGTGTCGGTACCGGATGAGATTCTGACGCGGATGGCGGCAGCCAGCACAGATAGCGAACATGCACGGGCAGAAGGCGTGATGATCGCGCGCGAGATGCTGGTGGAGGCGCGGGCTATGGTGCAGGGAGTTCAGGTGAGCGCGCCATTGGGGAAATTTACCGCGGCGGTTGATGTAATCGAAGCGCTGGGACAGCGTGCGGAAGGCTGTTAGACGCAACCTTCAGACGAGAGGCCGTCCACGTCACTGCAGCTTGCAGTGAATGCGGACGGCCTTTTGTTGGTTGGATTAGCCGCCACTCCTACAGATCGCTAGCGGTCCGACAAACGCAGGCTTGCAGGCGATGGAACAGATTCCGGCTCTGGAGCGGCGGGGTGCAGGAACGGACCTTAGGGAAAACGGGATGTTAGCATGGATGGTTGTGAATTCTGTGCGGGGATAGCGATTGCGAATACTGTTTGTAGGGGACATTTTCGGGCGGCCGGGCCGCAACATCGTGCGTGAGCAGCTGGCGGGGCTAGTGAAAGAGCACGCGGTCGATCTCTGCATTGCCAATGGGGAGAACGCCGCGGGAGGATTCGGACTGACGCCGCAGATCGCAGAGGAGTTTTTTGATCTCGGGATTGACGTCATCACCACCGGAAACCATGTTTGGGATAAGCGCGAGTTGGTGGATTACCTCAACAGCGCGGCGGATGAGCCTTACAGTCCGGCGCGGCGGGTGCTGCGGCCGGCGAACTATCCAGCGGGAACACCGGGAGTTGGAGTGTATGAAGGCTCTACGCGCGGGGGAGTTCCGTACGCCGTGGTGAATCTGCAGGGACGGGTGTTCATGGCAAACATTGACGACCCGTTCCGGGTGGCCGACCGGCTGCTGGAAGCGATTTCCGCCAAGGTGATTTTCGTAGACTTCCATGCGGAAGCCACATCAGAAAAGGTTGCGCTGGGGTGGTATCTGGCCGGAAGAGTGACGGCCGTGGTGGGAACCCATACGCATATTCCTACGGCGGACACGCGGGTACTGCCCGGAGGCACGGCGTACCAGACCGACGTTGGGATGACTGGCCCCTATGACAGCGTGATCGGAGTGCAGAAAGAACAGATACTGCAACGCTTTTTGACCAGTTTACCGGCGCGATTCGAGGCGGCAGTGAACGACGTGCGCTTTTGCGCGGTGCTGGTGGATAGCGATGAGAGCACAGGCAAGGCGCGCAGCATCCAACGAATCATGTTGGACCAGGACGGGCATGCGGAAGACGGAAAAAGCTGGCAGGTCCACAATGGAAGAACAACGCGCTGATAATAACCCGACAGACGTAGCAGACAGCACCAAAAGATTGCTGCGTGGGTTCGACTGGCGAGCCTTTGACGCCTATCTATTCGACATCGACGGCACGTTGCTGAATTCGCAAGACGGAGTGCACTATGAGGCATTCCTGACTGCGATGCGGGAGTTGTACGGGCGCACAGTGGTGCTGGAGGGGGTTCCGGTACAGGGCAGCACGGACCCGATTATTCTGCTGCGGGCGCTGGAGCAGGCGGGAATTTGTGAGGCGGACGGACGCGCCGCACTGGACGCGGCACTGGCGCGGATGTGTGCGGTGGTCGAGGCGCGCGCGGAGGAGTTGCGGCCGCAGCTTTGCGGAGCGGTGACGAAGTTGCTGGAAGAGCTGAGATCGGCGGGAAAGCTACTCGGAGTGACCAGCGGAAATGTGGAGAGAATCGGCTGGGCCAAGCTGAAGGCCGCGGGCATCTACGAGTACTTTTCATTTGGCTCATTCAGCGATCGAAACGAGACCCGTACGGAGATTTTCCGATGGGGAGCCATCGAGGCGCGGCGGCGGTTGGGAGAAAAGGCGAGGGTGTGCTTTGTGGGCGATACTCCGGCAGACATCGCTGCGGCCAAGGCTTGCGGATATCCGGTGATTGCAGTTGCAACTGGGATATTTTCTCTGATGGAACTGGCAAAAGCAGAACCGGAGATGTGCATTCCAGGTTGCGAAACCTTGTGGAGTTACGCAGGATGAGCGGAATCCGGTAGAATTCTGATCATGCTCCGCGCCGCTGTACTGGCTGTTGCGCTCCTGATTCCCGGCTTACTTTGCGCGGAAGACATCCCGGCAAGGACAGACGCGGTCACGCAACCTTGTTCGGATTACCAGAGAAACTTTCCATCCTGCGATATTTCCAAGACGGACAACAAAGAGGCAAAGAAGCTCTACGCGCAGGGGATAAAGTTGGCCCGGAAGAAGCATTTTGACGCTGCGCTGGAGAAGCTGAAAGCCGCGCGGGCGATCTCCCCACGGGATGCGGTGTACGCAACGGCAGAGCAGGCAGTGGAGGAGCAGGTGGCGGGCGGAGAGCTGCGCAAGGGCAACAAAGCCATGCAGAGCGGCGATGCGAGCAGCGCGCTGGGAGCGTTCCGGCGGGCCGCTGAGCTCGATCCGACAAACGAATATGCCGAACAGCGCTTACGCGACGCGCTTCCATCGCCGGATGAACTGGCCAGTACGACGATGTTGCGCGCCCGGTTGGGCGAGACCCGGTTGCAGCCGGAGGCGGGAGTTAGGAGCTTTGAGTTCAAAGGAAGTTCGCCGGAGGCGCTCGCACAATTTGCAAAATTGTTTGGGATCACGGCGGTTCAGGACGAAGGACTGACTCCACGAAATGTGCGTATCAAACTGGACGATGTGGACTGGCAGACAGGATCGGAGATCTTGGCGCGGGTCTGTAAGGTTCTGATCATTCCGATGAGTGAGCGTGAGGTGATGCTGGCGAATGACACGGAGGAAAACCGGCGCGATCTGACGCGGATGAGCCTGCGCACCTTCTATGCATTGGGCGGTAGTACGGCTCAGGAGTTGACCGATCTGACGACCGCGTTGCGGGTTCTGTTTGACCTGCGATTCGTCACTGCAAATCCTGCGGAGGGCTCCATTGTGGTCCGCGCGCCGCAGCAGACGATGGACGCAGTCACGAAATTTCTTGAGTATCTCCAGGATGACCAGCCGACGGTGATGCTGGAAATAAAAGTCTTTGAGATCTCAAGCACTTTAACCAGGGAGTTGGGAACTTCGGTCCCGAATGATTTCACGGTGTTTAACGTAACGTCGGAGATCAACAGTCTGGTGAGCAGCAGCAGCTATCAGCAGATTGTGTCGGCACTGGAGGCGAGTGGACAGACGGTGAACGCCACCACCATTCTTGCCGCACTGCTAGCCTCCGCATCCTCGACGAGTTCGAGCGTGCTGAGTCAGCCATTCGGAGTCTTCGGCGGGGGATTGACGCTGACCGGGGTGACGATACCGTCTACTACATTTCATTTCTCAAAGAACAACTCGCTGGCGCGTACGGTGGACGACGTTCTTCTGCGGGCGGGGCACGGTAAAGCGGCGACGATGAAAGTGGGCGAGCGTTATCCCATCGTGAGCTCACAGTTCTCGGCCACCAGCGCGACCAGCAGCATACTTTCTTCCTTAGGACTGAACACTACGGCGGGCACTACGTCGATTCCGTCGCCACAATTCAACTATGAGGACCTGGGGCTGGTTCTGAAAGCAACTCCGCAGGTGCACGGAAAACTGGTCAGCCTGGATTACGAGCTGACGCTGCGCGCGTTGGGGACTACCCAATCCAACGGCCTTCCGCTGCTTACGAACCGCGAGATGAAAGGGACGATCAGCACGAACGACGGCGAAGGTGTGGTGATCGCAGGGATGGTGGAGAAGGACGAGATAAGAGCCATCAATGGATATCCCGGGCTGTCATCGGTGCCAGGCTTGAGTTCGGTGTTCTCCGCCGATACCAAGGAACATACCACCGATGAATTGCTGGTGGTGGTAACCCCGCATATCACGTCCGGGAGAACTTCCAACGGTTTCTACCTGCACATCCCAACCAACGTTCCGAAGTAAGCAAGAACATGTTCAAGTACAAGATGAACCATCCCGGCCTAACTTCGCAAAAAACGCGAGTTGAAGATGGGGCACCTGCTAACTTACGCAAACCAAAACTCTACCGGCGAAAACCTACCTTCGTTCGAAACTTACTTAGCGCCTGCGGCCTGATCGGCTTCGAAGGCCACCACGGCCTTTAGCGCCTCATACTGGGCCATGCCGGGGTTGCCGACGCGGCGGCCATTGATGAACAAGGTTGGAGTTCCGGTGATGGCAACGGATTGGCCAAGCACTTGGCTTCGGGTGATGCGTTCGGCGGTTGCCGGAGCCTCGGCGCAGCTCTGGGTTTTTCCCGGATCGGCTCCAGCCATCTCCGCATAGTGACGCAAACGCTCTGTGACTACCGCATCATCGACGGTAGCCTTGCCCCCGGCATCGGTCTTGCGCACGGCGTCTTCGATGTCTTTCTGGTGGGTGTAGACGGCTTCCAGGAAGGTGAATGCCTGATCCTGATTGGAACGGGCGATGCAGTCCAGATAGGCGGAGGCGCGTAGGGCCCAGGGATGAAGCTTCTCTAGCGGGAAGCTTTGAAAGACGAAGCGAGCCTGGGGAAAATCACTGCGCAGCTTTTCCATGACGGGCTGCGCCTCCTTGCAGGCGGGGCACTCAAGGTCGGCAAATTCAACGATCAACAACTTGGCGTCAGCCGGACCCTTGGTAGGACCGAAGGCGGATTTCGCGAGTTCGCTCCGCTCCTTTGCAAACGGATCCGCTCCGAAGGGAAGAACATCGCCCGCGATGGCATGCTTCAAATCCTTGGAGACATACCAATGGCTAGCCTGCTGGCCCTCCGGCGTACTGAAGAGAGCCGTGATCTCATACATCTCCGGGATGGGCGAGAGGCTGATGTCGAGAATGCGAACCTGAAGATTGGAGTCATATCCAAAGACACGCTTGAAATAGGCTTCCGCCATGGCCTGGGTAGGAGCACCGGCGGGCGGTTCGGCTTTTGTGGCATCGGCTGCGGGCTTGGAAGCGGACAGGGAGGCCGGCTTCCTGACGGCCGTCTGCGCGAAAAGCGAAAATGAAAGCAAGAGTATGGCGAAGCACTTCAGAGCGTTGCGCATTGAGACCATCCTTGAACGAAGCTGTCCTTTGAAGAATACAAACTTTTTACTAGACCTGATGGCGAGCCGCAATGGGAAAGCGTCGGCCGACACCGAATGCCTTGGTCGAGATTCTGATGCCGGGAGCGGCCTGCTGGCGCTTGTACTCGCTGCGATTAATAAGGCGGACGACAAACTGGATCACCTCTGGGTCAAAGCCGGTGAGCGCGGCGATCTCCTCGGCGGATTTCAAATTGTTGACATACTCCTCGAGGATGCGGTCGAGAACGTCATAGGGCGGAAGCGAATCGCTATCCTTCTGGTCGGGTCGCAACTCGGCGGAGGGCGGCTTGGTGATGGATGCCTCAGGAATGACGGCGCGTCCGCGCGAATTGACGTAGCGCGCGAGGCGGTAGACGAGAGTTTTTGGCACGTCGGAGATGACGGCCAGCCCGCCTACCATGTCTCCGTACAGGGTGCAGTAACCGACGCCGATTTCGCTCTTGTTGCCGGTGGTGAGGACGAGCGCCGAAAACTTATTGGCGATGGCCATGAGGAGTCCGCCGCGGGTGCGGGCTTGGAGATTCTCTTCCGTGACATCCTCGGCGAGGCCTTTGAAGATGGTGGAGAGCGCGGCACGGTACGACTCGAAGATATCTCGAATCGCAACCACATCAAAGCAGATGCCAAGGTTGGTTGCGAGCTCGCGCGCGTCGGTGATGCTGCCCCCGGAAGAATACTGGCTCGGCATGGAGACGCCGATGACGTTTTCTACACCCAGAGCGTCGACCGCGATAACGGCCGTGAGGGCAGAGTCGATACCGCCGCTTAGCCCGACCACGACTTTCTTAAAACCACACTTGCGAACGTAGTCGCGGGTTCCCAGGACCAGTGCGGCATAGGCGCTTCCTTCATCGCCCTGAATCTGATCGTGCATGTCTCCGGTCATCGTGTCGGTATCGACCAGGATGAGGTCCTCTTCGAAGGAGCGCGCCTGCGCGATGGGTTCTCCAGCGGGGTTCAGAGCCAGGCTTGAGCCATCGAAGACCAGGCTGTCATTGCCTCCGACCTGATTCACGAGGAGCACGGGAACGCGGTGGCGGCGGGCAATGCTGGCGAGCATGGCCTGACGAAGTTCACGCTTGCCGACGTTGAAGGGCGACGCGGAGATGTTGATAACCAGCCGCCCGCCCGCGGAAATCAGGTCTTCGACGGGATCAGAGCCATATAGGCGGCGGGTCCAGAAAGCCTTGTCGTTCCAGGCGTCCTCGCAAATCGTGAGGGCGAGAGGATCGTGGCCCATGCAAAACAGCTGTTGCGAGGCAGCGGGAGCGAAGTTGCGCATTTCGTCGAAGACATCGTAGGTGGGCAGCAGGCGCTTTGACTGAACGAAGTCGATGCGTCCGTCGCGCAGCAGGGCGGCGGAGTTCATGACGCTCTTGCCGGTATCCGAAGCAGCCAGCGAGGGAAAGCCCGCAATGATGGCTATATCCGGCAACTCGGCGGCGAGTTGCTCCAGCACATGGCGGGAGCGGGTGACGAAGGAAGGGACCTCGACGAGATCGCGCGGAGGGTATCCGCAGACAGACAGTTCGGGAAAGACGACCAGGTCGGCTCCACGCAAACGGGCATCGAGCGCGAACTGGCGGAGCTTGGCTGCGTTGCCAACGAAGTCACCGACAGTAGGGTTGATTTGAGCGAGTGCGATCTTCACGAGAATAGTGTAAAGCGCGCAAGGGGCTGAGACAAAATTTATCGCCGGGACGCCCTCATTTCGTGGTGGCGGACTAGCTTGCGTTGGTGCCGAAGAGCATGGTCAGGGTCAAAACAATCATGATGATCGTGGTGAGCCAGGCGACGATGTTGAAGAAATGCGAGTTGGTGTGGCGCCCCATGAGTTCGCGTTTGTTGATGAGCACCAGCATGGCGATGAGAACGAAGGGCAGGACCGCGCCGTTGACCACCTGGGAGAGAATGGTGATCTTTACCAGAGGCAGGTGAGGCCAGAGAATGACTCCGGCACCGGCAACGATAAGACCGGTGTAGAGCCAATAAAAGAAGGGAGCTTCGCTGAACTTCTTATCGAGACCGGACTCGAAGCCCAGGCCCTCGCAGACGGCGTAGGCGGTGGAGATGGGAAGGATCGAGGCGGCAAAGAGAGAGGCGTTGAAAAGTCCCACAGAGAACAAAATGTAAGCGTAATTTCCGGCCAGCGGGCGAAGTGATTGCGCCGCTTCCGCGCCGTCCTTGACATCGTAGTGGCCGTGGACAAAGAGCGTGGCGGCACAGGCAACCACGATGAACCAGGCAACGACGTCGGTAAAAATACAGCCCACGATGACATCAAGACGCGAGGCGCCATACTGCTTTTCGGTAATTCCCTTCTCGACAATCGAGGATTGCAAATAAAACTGCATCCATGGAGCGATGGTTGTGCCGATGACTCCGATGACCATGTAGAGATAACTGGAGCTGCGGAAGAGATGGATGCTTGGTGGTACAAGTGTCGCCATTCCAGCGGCCTTCCAGTCGGGATGGGCGAGGACTCCGGCGAGGATGTAGGCGAGATAAATGAATGACGCCATGAGAAAGACCTTCTCCATCGACTGGTAGCTGCCCTTTACGACGATGATCCAGACGAGAGCCGCGCAGAAGGGGACGCTGGCCCAGATAGGAATTCCGAAGAGCGCGAGGCTGCCCGCGATGCCGGCAAATTCAGCGACCACATTGCCGAAATTGGTCAGAATCAAGCCGACCATCAGGAGAAACGTGATGCGGAAGCCAAACTCTTCGCGGATCAGATCGCTGAGGCCCTTGCCGGTGA
>CAZLZA010000032.1:0-49984 GCA_964563875.1 uncultured Acidobacteriaceae bacterium | reverse complement strand
CAGAGGTCTGCAAAACCTTTATTCGCCAGTTCGATTCTGGCCCGCGCCTCCAAATCTCCCCCGTAAATCATTGATTTTACAGTAGTTCATAAAAATCCTGACGTCTGTCTCATTGTGGCAAAATCGTGGAAAATTGGGCAAAATCGGGCACATTTGGGCACGTAAGCGGACTAAAAGCGGACTGCAACATTTACCCCTCAATTTGTGCGGGTCTCGCTGCCCTCGGCTTCGGAATCCTCAATAGAAATGAGGGTCTGCTCGTACTTCATCATTGCTTGCCGCTTGTGTTCCGCAGTCGGGTGCACATACCGCTGGACGATTCGGATGGAGCTGTGGCCGAGGATTGCCGCCAGCGTAGCTAGATCAACACCCGCTTGGGCGAGTCTGGTGGCGAAGGTATGCCGGAAGTCGTAGAGCACGAAGTTGAGAGCACTGCGCCCTTTCTTCTCGTCCTCTTTGATGGCTGCGTCATGCCCACGATTCAGACGCTGAATGTGCTCTCCCGGCTTCGTCGGGGACGGAAAAATCCACGGTGAATCCTTCCGCTTCGGGTGCTTCTCCAGTCGCCGTGCAAGGATAGATCTGCTCTCGGAGGTCAGATCGAGCGTTCGACGCGCTGCCTTGGATTTCCCGTACTGGATGTGGAGCTGTCCTCGTTCGAGATCTATGTCCGCCTTGCCGAGGGAGAGGGCCTCCTCAGGACGCATGCCCTGATTTCGCATTAGCCGCGCCAAGTCCCAAACATTCTTGTTCTTCGCCGTGCGCAGAAAGTAGTCTTTCTCCTCGGCGGGTGTGATGATATGCATTCTCACGGCATCGGCATCAGACGGGATGTTAACGTTGCGCACGGGGTTCTCCCGAGTCCATCGTTGTTTGATCGCATACCCGAAGAACTTGGACAATGCATGCAAGTCGTGGCGAAGCGTTATGTCGCGAATCTCGTGCTCGTTGACTCGCCATACCTTGAACGCCTCTATCCTGCTCTCAGAAATCAAGGAGACGGGCTCCTTACCAAAGAACTCGGTCGCGCTCGTAAAGCTCGTGGCGATTCTCTTGTGGCTGTTGGGGTGAGCCCTGTACTCCATCCGCGCCCAGTTCAAGAACTCTTTGGCAGCGTCACAGAATTCGCGCACGACCACACGGCGCGTCGGGTTACGCCCGTCTACCAGCGCCAGACGATGCTCAGCCTCGATTTCCTTCGCTCGCGTCTCGTTTTGTTTTGTGGCGGCCAAGTCTGTTGTTCCGCTGTACTCCTTGCCGTCCACCTTGAATCTGTAACTCCACTGCCCGTATCGCTTTCTCAGCGCCATCTGTTGTCTCCTGCACTTTCGTATCGAGCCATGCGCTCAGGCGATCTTTCAGGTACCAAATTTTCCGCCCGACCTTGAGATAGGCGGGGCCTGTCTTCTGGCATCTCCAGCCAGCGAGTGTCGCCGGGGAGAGACTAAGAGTATGCGCCAGCTCCTCTGGCGAAATCCAATTTTCAGGTGACAAGCATAAAACCCCCATACGGTTTTCCGCACCGCAAGCGGCTGTATATTTACCCGTCCCACCTTGCGGGCAGGAACGAGGCGGCGTTATGCCATTGCAGGATAAGAATTCCATGTCGGACTAGTGCACTTTCGCCGGAAGCCCCGAAATGCCACGGGCAATTTCTTCCATGTCGGCCTCGAACGCCGCTGCGAGTTGCTCCGCCTTAAGCCCTGAAGCTCTCAGGACGGCGTCATGCATCTGCTGATCGCGGTAGCCACGCTCGGCCTCATTCAATTCGTACTCCGATGGCTGCCGTCCGAAGTACTCGACGAATCCTGTGTGCAACCTTTCACGCAGTCTCATGTATGCTCTTCTCCTTTTCGCGTACGGCTGATCTGTCCCAATTAGACCGCAGGTGTAGGAGAAATATGTGTGGACGGGTGGCATTTCAGGGGAACTCGATTTGTTTCGGGGGAAAGAAATCTTGACGTAAAAAAACCGTTCCGGAGTTCAGCCCGGAACGGTGTAGATGGAAGCAGAAATGCGCTTGGATTTCAGTGGTTACAAATCAGCTAGATCAGGCAATTTCTCATCCCGTGCGGCACGATACATCAGCAGCAGGGTTTCAGCTATCACCTTCCTTTTCGACCCTAGATCGCCTTTCAGGAGCCAATCAGAACCCGCGAAGTGCTTGAACGTCTTATCGAACCAGATATATCTCTGCTCCGAGTCGAGGTACACTGACCGAATCGGTTTCGACCCACGAATTATCATGCTTGGGAACCACAGCGGCATCCAACCTTTTACCCACGGATTGAATAGGTTCAAGGCGCCACTCTCATCGCCGTCCATTGGTATCACAGGCATTGGTTCGCCATCTAGCAATATTGCTATCGCCGGGTGCTGTTGCGCAGGCTCGTCCGGCACCCTCAGTGCGCCCTTGGATTCCTCTAGCGTTGCAATCTTCGGCAGGTCTGGGTTCACTGCTACACGTGGTTCATCAGCTTTGTACGCTGGCGGAAAAACGATGCCATACTTTTTAAGCTCCGCCTTAAGATGTCTTGCCCCAGACTCAATGTTCTCTTGGCACTTTTTCAGCTTGAGTTCATCGTCATGGGAGTCCCCGCATTGGCAAAGACGCAGAGTAACTTCCTTCCATGTCTTACCCAGATATATCTTGCGGAACAAGGCTTTAATGGCAGTGTGCCGGGACTTAATCGGTCGGCCTCGCTTTCTAATCCGCATCACCGCCAGATGCACATCCCGCAAATTGTTTTGTTGAAGCGCCAACTCTAGTCCAGCCCGTCGGGTCAACTGGGGTTTGCGATAAACCCAGTCCCACAAAAATTCGAAGAACTCAGCGGGTGGCTCAGCGAACTCTGAGTGCACCATGTCAAAGCAACGATACCAGTGCGCACATATGAGCACACCGATAGCATGCTCGGGGTGTTCTTCCAACTCTTGGTTAGTGACGTACGTAACGTCCAATTCTCCGTCAACCAATCGTCCTACCGAAACGGGCGACATCGTGTATTCCTCCGGTGCTTAGCTAGCACAATTTTAACCTTGACTGTAGCAACTACGCCGAATTTAGTAGGCAGTTCTTTTGTTTCCCCCGAAACAAATCGTGTTTCGTCCAAACAGTCACTCAATCGTTGAATCGACCCCGAACAGGGCGCACCATGAATGAGTAACAAGCGCAATCGCTGAGTCTTACGCGATGAGAAAAAGGGAAAGAGGAAGGTATGAAGGAGATCGCAAACACTACTCGCAAGGCCACCACGGCAGCATCAGCAACGTACTATTACGCACGCATCGGCAATCCGCGCACTTGGAAGCAGGTCTCCCGTGGCTAAGAACCAGTTGCGAGTTCTTACCATGAACGCCACTGACGAGGTGCCTGATGCATTCGAGGCGCTCAAGAACTGCACTTTCATCTACGCCCCGAAGGGAAAGGCCGGGGAATATGCGCCCTTTGCCGCCAATCCTTATCGCGGCTGCGGGCACAAGTGCGATTACTGCTACGTTCCGCTCGTGCTCAAGATGAAGCGGGAAGAGTTTGACGCGGGCGCGATTGAGCGTCCGGACTACATCGGCAAGCTGCGCAAGGATGCGGTCAAGTATCAGGCTGCTGGCTTCCGTGGGCAGGTCATGTTGTCGTTTACCAGTGACCCATACCATCCGGGTGACACCACCCTCACGCGCCAGACCATCCAGTGCTTGCAGGAGCACGGGATGGCCGTCTGCACCTTGACGAAGGGCGGAACTCGATCTCTGCGCGACCTCGACCTGTTTCGGCCCAGCCGCGATGCTTTCGCTTCGACTTTGACCAGCCTCGATGATGCGTTCTCCCTCAAGTGGGAGCGTGGTGCAGCTTTGCCGGGTGATCGAATCACGGCACTCAAGAAGTTCCATCGTCGCAACATCTACACGTGGGTGAGCCTTGAGCCAACGCTCGACTGCGACTCCAGCCTTCAGATTATCAAGCGCACCCACGAGTTCGTAGACCTGTACAAGATTGGGCGAGTGAACTACCTGCCCATGACCAAGACCACTGACTGGCAGGACTACACCGAGCGGATGATGGCATTGTGCTCAAAGCTCGGGGTCACGCACTACTTCAAGAAGGATTTGCAGCAGTATCTGCCAGAGGGCTACGTCAACGTTCTCCGTCATGATCAGCACCACTAGGTTACGCTGCCCAATTAGTCCGGCATAACAACCGTCATCAGCACTAACAACCGGGGCGGAAATTGGCCCTCAACGAGCGCACATCACGCACGGAGCCATAGGTGTGCGCTCACCTTCAAGCATCAGCAGCATGTCGCCAATGGGCGACGGAAAGACGAATCAGATGATCAACGAAGCGAATGAGCCCGGCCCTGTGGTACCGGAGACGGACTCCGCCCAGCACGCGGAGACCCCATCGCCTGAGCACATTGTGGCAGATGGTGGCACGTCGGGTGATACCGAGGAAGGCACGCCTCTGGCATATCTGGTAAAGGGGCGCAAGCGGAAGCTAGCTCTGGTGGTGGGACGGCGCTACGTGTTGCCAGACAAGGATGAGGGTGAAGGCGTAAGCCTCCCCATGGTCTTCAGCGAGTTCGCTGAAGGTATTTACACATTTACCGACGAGCGCGGCGAGGGCGAGTACGGTTTTAGCGCGGAGGATTTGCGAAAGCTACAGCCTTACGCCGACTGGAACGGTCAGGCTGGCACTCCAGCCGAGTCCTCTGGAGGAACAGAGACCGGGCTCCCGGAGCGGAGCATCACTGCACCAACCACTTCTGTGACAGGTGTCACAGAAGCTAGCCTCGCAATCTTCCCAGTGGCGAACTATTCAAAGCATACGGATGACGAACTTCATCAGGTGAATCTCGACAACCTCGCAGAGTTTGATCGGCTTAGGGAGAAGCTCGAATCGTATGCCTATGAAAAGGTACTGCCAGCGCTGAATGAAACCATTGAACGCTTCAATCGGCAGGGCTGCAGGATGGGCGGCAAGTCCGAGATCGCCGAATACCTCACCTCAATTGGCTACAACTACGCGACGGTTCGCAAGTGGAACGAGCGGTGCCGGAAGCGGCTGCTTAAAGCCGCAGCGCCGACCAAGCCCGCTCCGTCTAATCCGCTCACTCCCGACCAGCAGGTCGTTGCTGAGGCGCTTGAGGCGCAGGGGTGCAAGAAGGGTGAAGCGAGAAACCTTGCCAAAGCGGCCACGGGGAATACATTCCAAGAACGCTTCAAGTCGGCGCTTGCTGGCCGCGTGGAACCGCCAACCATGGCGAACAAACCTGACAAAGTCGGTGCCGAACCAGTACCAGCCATCACTGTGGAATCCCCACAGCCGTCACCCAATGCAGTGGGTGAGCCCAGTCAATGGCCTCCGACGCCGAACAAGAACGAAAAAGTGGCCGTTCCCGCAGTCTGTTACAAATCGCCGCAGACCCAGTCGGTATCTCTGCCCAAGCCGGGTGATTGCAGTGGGTTAGTTTCCAACATCAGCCAACTGTGCGGAGATCATCTCAAGGCCGGGCTCGAAGGACTGGAGCCGGAAGTGATGACCCAAGTATTCGGCAGGTTAGTCCAGCGACTGGCTCAGATGTACTGCATCGATGCGTCAGGCTCAGCCGTAGAGCTAACAGTCACCGTACAGAAAATCGCCCGCAAAGCGCCGATGTCATGCAATGAAATCCGGGAGGAGTGGAGGTTCGCGACATAGGCAATTGTGCAGGGTAGACAAGCAGAGATTTGAAAAAAGGGAATGTGTCCGCCGCCCCCTTGGAGAGCGGAAACTCTAAAGTCCAGAGGAAATATACGCTACATGAAAAAGAAGAAGCCAACATACAAGCAGTATTTCAAGTACCTCAACACTGCCGACCTGACCACAGATGAGCGGAAGTCCCTGACCGAGTACCTGAAACACGCGAAGGTGGGGAGCTACGTGTCAACGCTCTACTGGTATGCAGCCATCGGTAGCAAATCGTTGCTGCCGAAGTTTCTTGCTGCCGTAGCGACGGTCTGGGGTAAGCAACTGGCTGAGGTTGAGGTCAGCTACCGTAGGCAAGCCGCCAAGTCAGAGGCGAGCTCGCAGAAAGTACTCGCAACGTACTTCAAGGAAATCGCCAGCCTCTACAAGGTATAGAGGTTGACATTGGAGCGCAGGGGGCTGGGGAACATTTCAACGGCACCACTCGGTCAGGCTTTGAGGGTCGTTCAGGCCATTGCGGCAATGCGGAAGCAACTACCATCCACCATCAACCGACCCGGCGAACCGGGAACCGCGCCTAAAGGAGGCGCAGCATCGATGTCCTATTCAGTTCAACTTATCAGCAGGCTCAGCTACACTGAGTGCGACCACAACCACAAGACCGTCGAAGACGCCCTGCACTGTCGTAGGGGTGTTGCCGAGGCTAGCAACAAGTCCCTGCTCAAGGGTGCGCGTCTCCGCCAGATGTGGGAGAACGCGGTCATCGTGGACAACGATACCCTGCAAGTTGTCCCCACCCCGGAGTGGAACCCGGTCGCTTGCCGGAAGTGCGGCAGGATTGAGCCGTGCCAGAAGCACGGAGCCGACTTTATCTTCCGGTTCACCACGAACAGTGATGGTACCGTCAACGTGGCGCACTACCTCCGTGCCAACCAGAGTTGGAACCACGCCGGAACTTTCGACACCCCCGAGCTAGCGAAGGCGGCTATCGAGGAGCAGTGCGACGGCATGACCTATGAGGTGGTGGAGTAATGCCCCCAACCCAAAAAGACGAAGTAATGTCCGCCACCAAGGAAGCCGTGCCGACCCAAGCTGAAACATGGGCTGACAAGCTCAACGCAACCGAAGATACCCGAGCCTACAACCGGGTCAACAAGCAGATGCTCGGAGCCGTTGTCTCCAACGCAGACGTACTGGGCAAGAACGCAGGCGACTGCGACTGCGAGACGATGCTCGTCGGCGAAGCCAAATTCTTTGGGGACGGCTCCCTCTTCGTTCACTTCTACAATTCCGAGCTTTTCGACTCAGACAGCGACGACATCGTGTTCGATTCCGAGGATACGTTCAAGTCTTGGCTCCAAGAGTTACAGGATGTGAACCCGGACTGCCCGGATACCGTCAGCTTCGAGCGGAAGACAAAGTAATGACCATGTTCAAGGTACGCACGTAAGACGGACGTGAGTTCGTGGTGCCGGGTGATTTGAAGGATGGTAATCCTGCTGGCTGTCTGCGTCGAGAGCCTTGGTGCGCCATCATCGACGCAACGCTCGTCCCTGAACACAGTCAGGCAACCGAAAAGGGAAGTGATCTTCCACCAAACTGACTGCAAAGGCCCCGACTCCGGGGCCTTTCTCAATCAGATTTCCTTCTGGAAAACGTAGATTGGCTCATACTTAAAGCTCTCGCCGCGCTTGCGCGTTCCCATCATCTTGCTGAGCGCCAGCCTCATGGTACGCACCAGCCTGAACCCGGTCTGCGTAGCCAATGCCACGAAGTCGCTCTCCAGCCTCTGGGGCAGGCCGAAAGTCCTCCGAGCCTTCCTTCTCCAACTGGACGGGAATTCCTCGATGATTGAATTCATCCTTCATCTGCTGGCAGTTCTTACGCGAGTCCGTGCAAGGGTCTGTACCGATGTATTTGTGAACGCGAGTACATGTCACTGCACCGAGCAGCCGCCCACCGAATCCCGTGCTCTGCCGCGCCACCTGATTTTCGAGGACGGCGCACTTATCTTTTGGTGAAGTCAGACATTGAATAATCACCATGGATAATGTTTGAAAGTTCCATGGTGCTTGTTACTGATGTCGAGCTTACTTTCCGGAATATCGCTATTCAGGTTTTCTGCGCGGCAAAGGCTGGCTCTCAAATTAATTCCGAACGCCTATCCGGCGTTCACAGGCTCATAAGCATGTACAAACTGTCGCCGATCTTCAGCGTCCACTGGTCGTGGGCGATCTTCCACACGGCGGCGGAGCACTCCTGCATTAGCTGCAGGGTGCGCTTCACCTCTGTGTCGTTCACATCCGCGTCGGTGATGTGGTAGCCGCGCTCCATTCCCAACGTCCGGTTCTTCGAGTTGTACGAGTACTTGCCAGCGCACCCGCAGCAGCAGTGCCCGACTTTTCCGCTGTATGCCCATAACACATCGTCCGTCAAAAGGTTCTCAATCGCGATCATCGTCCGTCTCCTCGTTACCAATTGCCTGAATTTGCTTTTGCATGATGACGATTAATACTGAGTTCCAGCGTGATTACTGCGATTTCGAACCACGTTTGCCTTCACGACTCGAAAATAATGTCCGGAGTAGTCCGCTGACGATATCAAGTGCAGGTCTTGCGGGCGCTCAGTGTCCTGACCGCTGCCGGGGTCATTGTGTGGCGTGTTGGCGAAGATTCGCCTCGGGCATGCCTCATCTTCCGGGTTGATAAATATCAAGGTTTATCCGGCACTGTGGGTATTGTGTGGCTTACCAACTAGCACGAGCTGAATGGGCGTGGAAAGCCTCAAGAAGAGTGCTTCGCTCTCGATGACAATGGATATCGGAGCCTTTTAGGCGATATTCGCTGGGCCTCCCACCTCAGGAACGAGTATGGCCAGTCGTAGACTCCCGGCAGCCCAAACCCCCGCCATGCACTCTGTGGCGGTTTTTTTGTTATCCGGCGTAGGGGTGGTCACTGCCGCACGGATACTTTATCGGACGGCGCGGTCGGGCTGGGCCGCAACCGACATATATAAGGATACGCGAGACACGCGGCGTAAATAAGTGGTGTGTCGATTACCCGAGAGTAAGCCCGTCGTCAGTATTTCCACAACAGCGGAGTACGACGACCATGCTTGGCCAAGTACTCGGCGAGAAGAAAATCTTGACAGGAGAAATATGCCTAACTTGCACCTTATCTACCCAGATGACCACTACACAACCGTTCAAAGGCTCATGGATGACGGGAGCATCTCGCTAGCGATGAAGGGCTTCTTTGAGAGACACAGCCAAGCGCACGACCTGCTCCCCGAGGACGTAACCGTTCTGGTAAAGCCGACCTCCACTGGAGCCACGGTAAGCGTGGCTCCGGTCGCTCCATCCTCTATTCCAGAGGGATGGACGCTCTTGACGAATGTAGTTGACCTTAGAAATGTGGGGCACGCATAAACAAGACTAAAAAACGCGCCTTTGAATTGGCGGAAGACCTCGTCCGCGATTTGGAGAGCCGGAACTGGGTGTACCCCGAGGGATACTAGATTCGGCGCTCTCCCCGGAACTCAAGTCCCGCCATGCACATTGTGGCGGGTTTTTCTTTGACATACAGAGTGAAGGGACAGGGCGGTCGGGGGCGACATATAGACATATATATGGATAGCGCGAGACATGCGGCGAAAATAAATGCCGCGTCGAGTCTCCCAGAGTAAGCCCGACCGCATATTACCTAGAGGGGGGGCCACCGAGCCGTCCCGAAGGAGATGTACATGGCAATTCAAGAAGCAACCAGTAATCCCGGAGCAGATACGCACCTCAACAATGTTCGAGACGAAGACTCTGTTCGAGTCGAGCAGGGGTCCAAGCTCCCCCCGGAGTCCCTCAATCTAAAGTTTAGCTATGATCTTGGAGCTCATGGGCCAAAGCCGGGCGACCCGAGAGACTACGTTCAGAAGCAGATGTGCGATGGAGCATGGTGCGCGCTCTGCAACATCTGCCACCAGCCTGTTCCGATCTCTCGGGAGAACACGTCTGACCGTGAGGACTTTGTCGCCCATTGGACCCGGCCCGGCTGCTTCGAGGTCAAGCCCTACTCTGCGGGGTTTGGGCAGATGCCGTCGCGCTGTGGCGGTGTTTACTTTATCTGCGATGCAGAGCAGTGGCGCAAGCAGAAGGGCAAGCTCTACGTCGTATGTGCCGGGTGCTGGATGACGTTGGTGTCGGTGGTCTCAGAGCTTGCGGCCTCTCCGACTCGCCTGAGCGGAAAGGTGAAGAAGAGCTAGGTTCGTCCGGACGATGTGGTGGTGAAAGATTCGTCCCGACCGCCGAAACATAAGTCCCCGCCATGCACATTGTGGCGGGGCTTTCTTTGGGACAGCGCGGTCGGGTGGTCACTGCCGCGCCGATGTTTGGAGAGACCGCTCGGGCTGGGCCACACCCGACAGTCGCTGCGCCGGGCACGCAACCGCCGAAAGGATGGATTGGGGTCTGTCCATCTTGTGGGCACATGATAGAACGCTATCGCCGCAATAGAAGCGCATGTGGACTTTGCTGTGAAAAGCAGAACGGCGGGAGATTCACGGATGAATATCTCCTTATATGGACCTCACGTCGATGAGCTGCTGGGGTGCTAAACCAGCGGTAGAGTAGGCAGTCGCCTACTCTGCGCTATCGCGTGCTGTGGAGCCCGACCTGTCGAGTGGCGGGCCGACCAGCGATCTACGACGCGATCTCCACCTTCCGAGCCCCGCTACCCGCCGCATCACACGCCAAAGAAAAAATAAATATCACAAAATTTTTATTCGTTGCTGGTGAGCCATCCATCTCCTCTCCTCGCACAACTGTTGTCGTGCTCTTGTTTTCTCAAGAACGCTGGCAAATCTCACTCGCTCCCTGTTGTCAACTTAATTAACAACAGTGAATTACAAAAAAACTATCAAGACCAAGGTATGGGGTCACACAACGTGGCACTCATTACGGAGGTAGTAGATGACAACGGAAATAAAGAAGAACTTGCAGGACGCGGTTCGCGAACTGCGGGAGACGTACTACAGATTGATCGCAGAGGATGTTCAGGCTTACCCGACCAAGAGCTATGCGGAAATCGGTCGTGTCTATGGAGTCAGCGAAGGGACGGTCTATCAAATTGCCCGTCTCAACGGCCTCTCGCGTAACAACGCGACGGCTGACGGTATGGGCAACGCTCAGCAGGGAGAGAAAAATGGAGAAGTCTAGCGATTACATTCAAGCCGAGTGGGAACTGTATCACCTCAAGCTCGTAAGTCAGATTCGCGGAGAGATGGAACGCACAGCCGAGGCTGCACAGCTTTTGACGAAGCACCTGCGTGCGCAGAACCGCTTGCTCAGGGAAAACAATGAGCTACGTGGGAAGGAGTCTGAGCTGTGAGCCACTTCGGTCAAGGTTGGGTGCCGCTGCGGAGAGGAATCATGGAGCATGTGTACGACGGGCGTTTGACGCCCGTCGAGCATCACGCTCTTGTCTCCATGCTTCTCTTGGCGGACGCGGCCACAGGAACATGGCGGCATGGCAGCGCACCAGCACTCACGACCATCCTCGGCTACAGCAGCAAGAACACTATGGCCGAGGCTCTGGAGGGGCTGGAGGAAAAAGGATACGTCCTCCGGGATTACGCTCCGGGCAGACGCGGCAATTATCCCATTGTTATCGATAAATTTCTGATCACGCGGGGTACACACGGCGGCAAGCAGATCGATCTTGTGGCGACTAAGCGCAAGTACGGTATTCCAGTGCGACGTTTGGACAAACTGATCAGAAAGCCGCTACTGGCAGCAATTGCAGCAGCTTGCAAGAACCCAGTCCTCTCGGCAGAAACTGATGCTGGGGATGATCGTGGGGATGACGCTGGGGATGATCGTGGGGTTCGAAGCTCCATAGTATCTAGAAGTAAGAATAGAGAAGAGAGAATGAGTGAGGAGGGAGGGAGTGAGGGCTCCAGCCTAACTCCGGATTTCATCTCTGGCTTCGCCGGGGAAGAGGAAAAGACCTCTGAGTCCATATTCTCTCCTGAGTATGAAAGTCCTCTTCCAGATCAGGATGCATATCCTCGTCCTCCTGTTAAGCACGAGTCCGCGTTCTCGGCTGCGCCGACGCCGCAGATGTCTTCCGCTGAACAGCTAGCCACTAGGTTCTTCCTCTATCAAGGAAGTCCTCGTAAGTTCGATACCTCGGCCATCCTCGAACTCTGGGTCTCAACCTTCGACCGACTCATCCAGCAGTACGGGTACAACGACGTCCACGGAGCGATGCGCTGGTCGTTCGAGATTGACCCGTTCTGGCCATCCAAGCTCATCCGCTCCGACGACCCACTCGGATACTTCGAGCGAAAACTCTCTGAGCAGATCATGTCTCGCTATCTCGGCTGGAAAGCCAGCGAGGCCAACAAATCTAAAACACAGACCAACATAAAGGATAGTAACAATGGAAAACACCAATCTCGTCCCAGTGCGCCCCGTGCCGGAAAACAAGCAGTCGATAACAGCTCCGCCGCCGAAGAGGCTAAGCGAAGATTTGCAGAGCGCCTCGGCTGCCAAGGGTAAGCTGGACGTCATCATCGATAACCTGACCCGGTTGGCGACCGCGTATAACGAACCGCTGACGCCCGACCGCATCGAGGTCTATACCATAGCTCTCGCCGACCTCCTGCCCGATGAACTGAGCCACGGTTTCAACCGCGCCCTAAGGGAGACCAAGTGGTGGCCGAAGCCATCAGAGCTAATCGAGTTCTGCACTGGTAGGGCCGCCGCGATGGCGGACAAGCTGACCATCGATGCGGCGTGGAACTGGACATTGCGCTACATCGAGCTGTTCGGAGTCCCCGCCGCGAAGCGGTGGGAGATTCAGGGTTACATCTATCACGGCCTGAAGTTGAACTCTGCCATTCGCAATTTCAACACAGTCCGGACTTTGGCGACGACTGCCCCTTATTACGAAGTCACCTCGTATGCGGTGCCAGAGATTCCCGAATTTGTCCGTCAGACGCTCACGGCGATGAGCGGCACCATCCGGATGGGATTGACCCGCATCAAGGACTCAACCAGCCGCTGGAACAGCAGCGAAGAAGCCCAGTCTACCAGTAAGGATGCAGCTTTCCTCCGTCGCGACTGGGATGAGTACTGCTCCCGAGTGATCGCAGCCAACTGCGCTCAGACGCCGTTTCAGATCAATCCCGGTCTCCAGTTGAGCGGAGACGTCGCACCGATGCTCCCGGCCTTCACTTCTCACACGGTACCTGCCACCGTCGTCCTGAAAGAGGGTGAGTACACGGTAGATCATCTGGAGTTTGCATCGGCACAGCGGCTCTACAAGAGTGGACAACTGCCTCAGGCGCTGTATGACGACGCTGTGTCACGCAATGAATGGCTGCAGCAGCGGGAACAACTGAGGAACATGCCGTGCAAGTATAACGCGGTCTATCGCGGTGTCTACGATTCCGACCGTATCCACCATGCCAGCGAACCGTGGCCTCCCTTGGGACGCTTCACCGTCGAAAGCAGCGACGGCAGCAGGATTGTTTTCGATGACCTTCCCATGGCGGTTGGCAACCTGACTCTCAAGCCCGGTCAGATTCTGAATTTCACAGCAGCACCTAAGGAACTGGCGTTCAGCATTTATCCGCGCCAGTTCTACAACCTCAACCCAGCACCAATAACCAATTCAACAGGAGAACTAACAATGAAGCTAACAACCGATCACGACCAGTATTGGGACTTAGGTGATGTCACCCCCAGTCAGCCTCACAACTCGTCTAGCTCTCAACCGCATAACTCGTCTACCTACTGGCCTTACAGCACGTCAGAGCCATGCGCGTGTGCTCCGGTAGCACACCCGGACGACTCCATGCATCCCCGCGACTGGAAGATGCCAGACAATCGTGAGCTTCTGTGGGAGCAGGAGGTTCACCGTACAAACGGCGGAGACTCAAGGTCAATCGCATGGTTAACGCTTTACTACGGCTGCGTCGGTACACCGGAAGATCACGACGACGATGCGCCCTGCCGCTTCATCGTGGTGCTGAATGATTTGCTGCAGCGGAGACAGTGTTCGGGAATCGATGACTGCAGCCAGCACGACATTACCGCATCTCCGCTCGGACAGGACATCCTGACGCTGTGGAAGCTCCGCAATCCGGACAAGCTTGCAGCTCTGCCCACCATCTACAAGGAATGGCGGGAGCGTGAACGTCAGTCAATATTCAAGGATATGGCTGCGGAGGTCAAAGAGAGTGGTATGGACATCACAGGTATGACCGAAGAGGAGGTCCACGCATGCTGGAACGATACTCGCCGCCCGCGCCGACTCGCTTTCCTCGAAAAGCAAGGCTGGCCGCCAGAGAAAATTGCAGAGCTGATGGAGGAGGAATTTGGTAAGCAGTAAGTGTCGTCCGGTGCCACGAGCAGGAACGTTGCAATGAATCGGAATCAATGCGGGCGAAGTTATCGAACCGTGAATGATTTTGAAATGGCAATGATAGATGCGAGGAGGTTGAGGTCTGGTGGCGCGATGCCGGACAGGTCTCAGCCTCAACGAGGTTCCACAAGTTACCCCGGCTGCCGCAGACCTCATCCGTGATCTCGGGGGATAAAGATAACCGCAGTACTCAACACTGGGCTGTCAGTGAGCCCGTACAGGAAAGGAAGTAATCTGTGTTTCTATCTACGTTTATCGCATCAATGGCGGGAAGTCCCGCTAACTGTAATTGGCCTTGGCTGCTCAGTCTGTACGTCTTTGTCCTCAGCTTCCTCTTCGCCATCGGCGGCATGCTTAGAGGCATCAGCGGGAAGGAATTCGGCTGGATGGTCGTTGGAATTTCTGTGACGGTTCACTTTTTCAACTGTGTCGGCCTCGCTGTGTATTTTCTACTGCAGTGAGGCCAGCGTGGCGCACGCGGTCATCGCGTCCGGCATCGGGGAGAGGAACGGTTCAGGAGGCTGAGGGCCGGGTGACGGGGTGATGAGGTGATGACTTGGGCGGCACATCACCAGAAGTGCGACCGGGCTACTTTTCCTCTTCCAGTCCCCACGTCTCCGCGTCCGCTACGTCATCCGCCACCTTGAGCACACGAAAACGCACCCTGCCGTTCATCACTGAGTTGCTCGACATGATTGGGACTACGCGGAAGTAATAGGTTCTCCCAGCCTCCAGTACGTAATCTCTCCCGTAACGCTTGTCATCGCTGAAGATGAAGTGGGAGCCAGCGGGGAGTTCAGTCTTCCACATATGACTGTTCTCAATCTTGTGGGTGGGTTCGTCTCCATCTATTTTGATGCTGGCATGCAGCATATTACCCGCAACCCCAGTCGCACGATAAAAGACAACCTTCGCTTGTGGCGCTGGTGCGGTTGAGGCTTTCTGCTCCTGACAGAAGCCAATGGAGCACAGCAGAAGCACAATAGCGGCGAGTCTTAGAATCATGGGGCGTTGGCTCCTGATTGCCAGTTTATGAGGATGATTCGGAAAGAACAAACGATAACTCTTTACTGCCACGTCCAGTTAACTTCTATCGCCGCAACTCCTGACCCCAGCGACCGCCATCCCCACCGAGGCCACAACGGACCATACGCATTCACCAGTGCGTCGAAAGCTAATGAATGGGGTAGGACACGGGAAGTCGGGGGCTCGACGGTGCCCGGCGCACGCGGTCATCGCACCCGGCGTCCGGTGAGGGAGGAACGGTTCCGGAGGCTGCGGGCCGGGTGACGGGGTGATGAGGTGATGACTTGGGCGGCACAGGCGGTGCACATAGCCCATAATGAAGACGTGGGCGCTAAAGTGAAGCTGCGCTACGCCCCGTCCGGTGTGATCACTGTCGAGCCACCCCGCTCCACAATGTCGGTGACGTCTTCCGGCGACAGAACGTGGCCTGCCGTCTCTATCAAGGCAGTGGCAACCGCTTCTATTGCCGACCAGTTCTCACAAAACCATTCGCTATCTATTGACAAGATCACCCCTCGTTCCCGCATTGCTGTCGGGTATCATGATGATGGCTTCAACTCTGGCTCCGGGAATGGGTACGACATGCCTAAAGGTAAGCGTTTTCCGATTACGGTTGGGGAATATGAATTCAGCACAAAGGCGGAAGCCAAACAATTCATCCAAGCACTTTTCGTGCGTTATCAGCTAGGACAAAGCATTACAGGTGATGATGATGTGTTCGTGCGAGACCTTATCGCCCTCCATCCCGCAACACACGAAAAGGTCGGGTGCGGCATTGATCATATTGAGATAAGGCTTGATGCTGAGTACAAAAAGAACCCTTGCTTTTACATCATTCGTACCGATGGCTCTGGAACCGATGTGAGCTACATCAAGTGTGTGGACGGGGAAAGCAGAAGGCGATTAGTGCGTCCCGCCCTTCGTACTGCAATTCTTCCGCAGATTCAACGTTTCAAGGAGCTTCAATTTAGCCGAGGCCCTTTGGCTTGCCCCTACACGCACGAACCCCTAGCCATTGAGACCTGCCACGTAGACCACCTGCCTCCAATGACCTTTGAAACGGTTGTTACGCAGTGGCTCAAACAAGAATCACTGACGGAGGACACTGTTCAGATTACGGAACGTCAGGATGACCAGTACACACGGGTCATGACTGACTTCGCTCAGATTGCTTCGTGGACTGCCTTTCATCAGGCCAATGCCCACTTGCGAATCCTAAGCCGGAGGGGAAACCTCTCTGCATCGAAGATCGAGGCTGGTGTTGCAGCCAGAGAACAGGCAATCCAGTAATTCTCAAGAAGGAGTAGACCGAACTGTCCGTCCCAACAACTCCGAGATACCAGTACCGTCCCGGTGGATGGGGGATTGGTCAGAGGACTCAGAACCGCAAAGCCGCCCAGACGCGATTGTGGCGGTCGGCGGGGCGGGAATAGGGGCGCACAGGGTTGATGTTCCTAAACGTGAGTCCGAGAATTTCATTTTTAAGTTCGCTACAATTTACGCTCTCCTGTTCGTGGTTGTGAGCGTGAGGTCTGCGGCGACAGTCATTCACCATAACAAGTCTTGCAAATCCTTCCATCCAAAGTACAATCCGGACGAAGGGTCTGGGGGACTTTTTCATGAGATACGTTTCGGCCATCCTAATTTTTGTTTCGGGATTGTCAACAGCCGTTTTCGGGCAGGACGCGACAATCAAGGACTTGAATGCTCTCGTTGGTAAGCAAGTGATTGTTCAACGAATGCCGCTTTGCCAACCGGGAACGTACCAACAAGTTCTGACCTATGCAGGTAAGCAGGCGACGGTGGTTTCTTTAAAGCCTTTCAAATTGCCGTTCATGGCCAAAGTGAATATGAGTCGGTTGACCCCAGAAGTCCGCGCCACTATTGAAGATGCCCAGCATATGTCGACGATGTTGGTGAAATTTGAAGATGGGACTCAACTGGATAGCTGCTCCCCAGTACTACCTAGCATGTTCTCCAACTACTTCGAACTAGTCCCCGGACAAACAATCGAATCATCCAACATATCCGTTGTGCCAGCCGCCGTGCCCACCGCACCCGTTGTGGCTACTGCCGTGCCTGTCGCCACCGCGAAGCCCGTTGTGCCGATAAACTCTCAACAGGAGTGCCCGGTCGTCGTCACAAAGGCCACCTCAACGGATGGTGGGTTTCGACATCTTCTGATTGACACGCTGACCAAAAGCGAATTCGAACGTGCCGTGGAGAAGGCTACTCAAGGAGGGCGCGACCCTCACTACCTTGACGTTCGAATGCGCAATAACAGCGAAAAAGGAATAAGGGGAATAGAAGCGTTCGTAGTCTACTTGAACATCATGGGCGACCAAAGCGCAACGAGTTCTATTTTGTCGCAGAATGACAAGCCCATTAAACCGAGCGGGGAGTACAAGGGGTACTCCGTTGACACGTACGAAAGCTCCTCGAATGGAAAAGGCGATGTAAGCGTCTATGTAAACCGTGTCCGGTTCGAGGACAACAGTTTTTGGTATGACAACGGAAGTCACTCCTGTGCCCTATTGACCCAGATAAAGCAATAATCGCGAACGCCGCCAGAGCCAATTCCAGCGGTCTTTGGAGCGGGGGTGGGGCGTTGGGTGGTTCCGGTGGTGCAGAGGGGTAGCGCACAGTTTTTGCACCACCCTATCGTGCAGACATGAGGGGCGACCAGAACATCCGTGCAAAACTCTGGTTCGAAGCTGCTGCTGAGATGCATAATTTAGCCTATGCTAACCGACGACGAAGTGCGGAATTCTGATTTGTTCATCAAGGCTCTGAGCCAGCGGATTCGTCATTTTCCTGCCGGGTATCAAAGCTGCTCACTGCAAGCAGTGACTCGCGGTTCAGAGCTTCTGTACTGCTTAGTTCGGCTCGGAGTCGTGCCCAAGGAAAAGGATGGAGAACTGGATTACGGCAACGTACAACTACGGCGCGAATCATTTTCCTGCGAGAGCTTCCTTTCTCGCCTCGGCACCATGTTTTCATCGGGCTCGTTCCACGGCGGTGGTGTTGACCTCCCAGTCAAAATCACCCAATTCAACGCCTACGAGAGGTTTCATCAGAGCCATTCCCAGTATCATGATTGGCCGGGCCACCTCTACGAAATTGGAAATTCTGGCCCAATAAATCTGGGACGTTTTCCGCTCGTGGCTCGTGGCCTGACTCCGTACTTTGATGTCACGGATGCGGTATCCCACTGGATTGGCGTCGGAGGAAAACACAGCGGCAACGGTTTGGGTCTGGGCATGCTCTACGTATTTCTTCCTAGATTCGACGCGAAGCTCGACAATATGGAGTTCAGTGACGGGAAATTAAAGCTTCACTGCACTGTAACCAGTCCTGACCTCCATCTCGCGATTCTGGCTGCTGGCGCTAACGAGACATTGCGCTCTTGCATTCCACTTAGAAAGAGACAGAGCATCAAGTTGATGGCTAACCCTGTGCAGCTAAAGGTTCTCGTCGTCAACTCTGATTCCGAAATAATCGATGAGTTCACAGAGACGGAGCAGGGAGCGTCCAGACACAGGGTCATTTTCGCTGGAGCGAGGTACTCAACAGAACTGCTGGAGATGATTCGGCACGGAGAGACCGATAAGGTCGAGTTCAAGCAGTTCATACGAATCGATGGAACAAAGGACAACAAGGCCAACGATATCGTAAAGGCGGTCATCTCCTTCGCGAACACTGCTGGTGGCACAATTCTCATCGGCGTAGCGGACAACACAGATATTCTGGGGGTTGATGGCCATATCCCGCATGACAACAAGAAGGCGGTTACGTTCTTTGAGGACTATTTTCGAATGGTTCGTGAGTTGCTAAAGACGAGGCTAAATCGAATTCCAGCTATTTCCACACGGGCGGAGCTTTTCGGTGACAAGACAGTGTTAGTCATCCGCGTGGAAGAAGGTTCTGCAAAACCTTATTTCAATTTTCAGACAAGAGAAATCTTTGTTCGTCGTGGGGCAAACGATGTACGGCCCGACCCTGATTCCGACCTGAAGCTCATGCTGGATTCTGGGCAAGCCGGAGGTTTCGACAGCCTAGGTTGAACCAATGAAGCCGACGACACGCCAGCCACATGTCGGAAGTTCCCCCGCCACCGTGCCGACCGTGTTCTTCGAGTGACGAACGATGTTCCGCTACAATCAACAACATTACCATGCCAACGACGAAAACCAATCACGAGACCGCCCTGCTCTCCATTGAAAAAGTTCTCGCCCTCCTTCGTTCGGTACAGACGTTGGAAGGTACCGACAAGGACGGCGTCGAACATCTGCTGGAGATGGCGGTCGAGAATCTCAAGAAGTGACGCCCAGTCGTCGCCTATTCGCTGACCGGGTTCGCCTGTCTCCATTCCCGCTCAATCATCACGGCCATCAGGTCGTGTTTGGCACGGTCAGCTAACGTATCGTTTCTTGTATCGCATGCACACACGTACAGATGTAGCAGGTTGTTGAGCTTGTGGATGTCCGCCCCGGTTTGATTCCGTTGCACGGCAACGATGAGACCCACATCTGGTTTCATACCTTCTCGCCTTAAATTCATAATCGACTTCGGCTTTGGCGTTCAGCCAGTTGTGTTCGATGGGCTGCTGTCGCGCACAGTTGGAGGTCAATGCTGCGCGGAACCATGAAGGTAAACACCTGCCTTCACCGCCGCAGCCCTCCCAGCCTCGATGACGCCGTCACTCCGGTCTCCTGCCCCGGCACTTGTCCCTTCTCACCCGTAAGCCGCACATTGAAGTGCTGCGCGAGGTCGGCGGGTACAAGGTGCCACGGCTCGTACCTGTTGAAGATATCGCCGACGCGCTCCAAGCAGCGTGCAACCAGTGCTGAGCATATCTGCTGTCCGTCCACCCCAAAACTGAACTTCGCGCCCGTCACCAGACAGAAAGCAATGCTTACTATGGTCAGCCATCCATACGAGTCATAAAGACAGAAATTTGCGAAATCCACTGCGTGCTTGCGGTCGAGCGGAATAGTGTCCTCCGGGAGATGGACGACCACGTATTCGGTGTCGTCGTACTCGGCGATATTACGCTTCTGCACTCCGCCGCCCAGCGCCTCGATGATATTGCCGGAGTCGTCCACGAAGATTGCGGCATGGCTCCAATGCGCGAAGACTTTGTCGGAGCCCCGGTATCGGAGGGTCTGCCCAAATCGGATGAGCTTGCCATCCCACCCCGATGAGTGAGTCAGGATGAAATCGCCGGGGAGCGCAGCGGGTTTTCCTGCATCGGACACAAGAGGCTGGAGAGGGATTGCAACCCTCTCTTTGGGGCCGTAGCGTTCGCACCGAATCATCGATTTGTTGCGAGGGGAAGTTGGAGATTCCATGACTGGCCTCCCGGTTCGGCAGGGATTGTGGCACCGCAGCAGGGACAAAGCAAGGAGGTCTCAACTATAGCGCCGGAAACACATTCAACAGTCCGCCGTCATGACCTTGTCAGCGCACAAATCATGTCTCTGTATTCCGGATACGCCTCGCAGAGTTGTTGGCGTAAACCGCTCTCGTAGTCCGCATAATCGAATCCCGGACTCACTGTGCAGCCTAGAAGGGCGAGCTTTCCTCCGGCCACCAGCCTTGCTCCCTGCCACACACCGTGCGGCACCACAACCTGCGGAGCCATACCGCTCTCAATGTCAGAGCCAATCAGTACCCGCTTGGCGGAGCCGTCCGGCCACAGTTGCAGCATTTCAACCGGGTTGCCAACATAGAAATGGAAGATTTCGTCGGAGGCCACTCGATGGATTTCAGAAAATGTGCCGGGTTCGAGCAGATAGTAGATAGCCGTACCGACAGTCCTCTGGCCGCTGTAACGGTCAGGCAGACATTCCGGCGAAATCATCTCCGCCGAGCGATAGGTCTCGGAGAAGTAGCCGCCCTCGACTGTTAGCGGGACGAGATTGAGGAGCGACTTCAGAGTTTCAGCATCCATCTGATATCTCCGGCTAGATGACGTCCTTATCACCGTCAGGATATGCTGTCTGCCATGGAAATCACCAGCATCGTTCCATTTCTCGACTATTTCGACAGAGTTCGCGAACGAACAATGCGAGTGGTTGCGTGCATTCCACCGGAGAAAATCGAGTGGCGTGCTGCCGAAGGCAAGTTCACGCTGGGCGACCTTGCACGGCACATCGCGGCAACAGAGAGGTATGTCTTTGCAGAGTGCGCCAGCGGCGGACGCGCACGCTACGGCGGCTGTGGGCGCGAACTCGCGGAGGGCTACGACGAGGTCGTACGATTTATGCAGAGAATGCACAACGAGTCGATGCAGATGTTCGACAAGGTAACGGGCGAGCAGTTGCAGCAGAAGTGTCAGTCGGCTGATGGCTCACCGATAACAACGTGGAAGCTCTTGCGTTCAATGCCGGAGCACGAAGTTCATCATCGCGGCGAACTCTATGCGTATTTGGGACTGCTTGGCGTGAGTGCTCCTCCGTTATACGGGATGACGTCTGAGCAATTGCGAGAAATTGGTCGCAAAGTATAACCACCATCGCAACCGACAGCTCTCGATTTTGTCGCCGACGTTCGAAACTCCCGATTCATCGCTGTGTTTACCGTAAGTGAAAGACGGGAGGAACACAAAATGAACATCAGGAATCTGCTTCTTACACTCACACTCGGTGGCTCGCTAGTGGGCTCCGCGATGGCATGGAACCCCAACACGGTCAGTGGTGGCCCCGGCAAGTACGACCCCGGCCATCCGCGAGTCAACCAGATTAATCAGCGCGAGCAGTTCCAGCAGAACCGCATCGCCAATGGCATCCACAACGGGCATCTTTCTCCGTATCAGACTGCGCACTTGGAGCGGCAAGAGGGTCGGCTCGTACACAACGAGAAGCGCGACATGGCCATGGACGGCGGTCATCTGACAAAGTACGACCAGATGAAGCTGAACCACGAAGCCAACCACGTTAGCAAAGACATCTACTTGGCGAAACACTAACTCTGCCGAAGCGCAGGGGCGCAGCGAAGGCCGCATCACAAGTTGCGGCCTTTTCGTTTTCCCCGGTACAAACGTCATCGGAGGGTCCTCACACCATGATTTCTGGCATGAAGCAACTCGCTTGCCTCGCTTGTGCTCTTGCATCGCTGCTCGTGCTGTGCGCATTCCGCAGCCCCCAACTTCAAGCAGAGACGGCGGTGGTTCAGAATCAACCGCCGACCAACCTGCCGGACAGCGGACGCGAAGGCTACTGCTGGACTGGTTCGATAGCCGCTCCATACCGGACGGATGCATGGCGATGCACGGAGGGAAATGCTATCCACGACCCCTGCTTCAGTCTGCCTGACGGTAATTATGTTGTTTGCGGTGCGAACCCGGTGACTGGCGATAGCGGCTTCACTCTCAAACTGACGAAACCTCTGCCTCAGCCCGAAGGCAAAGCATCCGCCGACACCAATCAAGCTTGGATGGTGGAGCTGAACGATGGCGAGGTGTGTACTCCATTCACAGGCACGCGACCGCTTGTTGCTGGGCAGGTGGCAACCTACGGATGCAGTCCCAACGCGGATGGCCGAAGCAGTGTGCTGTTGGGTGACCTCGACAATGGCGAGCCAGTGTGGAAGGCCAAGGCAGCTACGCTCGTGAGGCGGGGCACGGAGTGGAAAGCCGCCTCGATTGACGTGGTTCCAGTGAAGACGGTGTGGCGGTAGTGCACTTTATTATTCTTGCAGTCCCGACTTCATACCCGCCGTAGTGGGCCTCAGAGCCTCGGAAACGACCGACTACCTAGCCTTTGACAATCTTCTGAAGCTCGTCGGCATACTGAATGAGCTTTAGGTTCACATCCTGCATCTCCGCCAAGAGTGCAGGGTACTCTGGAAATTGTTTTTGGTGCTCCTGAGGGGGCATGTGCTTCAAGCACTCCTCAGTGTTATTCCACCAATTCCGATACCGGGATTGCCACTTGGTCAGGTGAGGACGCAACCCGACGTTGAGCGTTTCTGTTGCAATTCTGACTATCGTCTGTGTGCTCTTTTCTCGCCTGACACACTTTCCCGGCACATCTCCGACCAATTGCCTGATGCGCTGGAAAAGCGCATACCACGAGTCATAGATTTCGATGATGACGTCATTTTCGGGGTCGAAAGGTACCGCCGCTTTCCGAGTCACCAATTCAGTCCAAATCTGGTGAGCAATCTGGACGTCCTCCCATGTTGGCGTCATGCGGATTGCTCCGATGCCCCCGAGTTGAATGTTCACTTCCACCGCGTGCACTGTTTTGTCAGCGCGTTTCCAAAGCAACACGACAACAGCGATAGCCAGCAGAGCGACGAATAGCCACGCAGATACCTCAATCCCTATTCCGTATTTGTCAGTAACAAAAACTCGCAGGATGTTCATTATCAGTGAGTCGCCCCGCAGACTCTGCACTGCGCGTTGTACTTCATCATTTCGTTTGAATTCACAATTGCCGTGGCGCGAGTCGTGCGTGAGGTAAATGCGTCCTCAATGCACGTCCTCATTTCCTCGTCGGTTGTCGGCATAAGCCAATAACGAGCGTATTTCGTTGCGTTGTTGAGTGTGTAGTTCTCGCCTAGTCGAGGGGGCAAGGGGGGATACTGCTGTTGCGTCTTAATAAAGACATTGCCGTTCTGCAACTGCGCGGACGGAAGAAGAAACGCGACTACACCGTTTGGAAGACCATCTCCTTGTCGAAGAGATGCTTTAATTTCCCAGTCTACGTACCTTCGCGAATGTGTGCAGGAACCAATGAGGACAATTGTCACGGTCGAGTCGCCGAGGTAATTCTGACGAATCTGCGACATGACATACTCGGGGTTTGTGCTGTTGATTATGTCGTTGGAATAAGGCATTCCAAGTATTCGCGGGGTAAACACATTTTGCCAGCGTGAAATGAAATTCACAGCTTCTTGCTGGTTGAGATGGCAGTACGAAACAAAGACCCTCCTCTTTACCGGTTGTTGAGGAATGAACAGAGGAGGCCCACCGAAGTTCCAGTTCGACATGAAGACTCCTACATGTAGTAGCGATATTGAACTGCTGGTTCCTTGTTTCCGGCCAGCTTCAAAATTTCCCCAACGCGGCGAGAAAATGCGAGCGTTATGGGGTCATGAGTAGCGAAGGCTGAAGTGTTCCAGTTGAGCTTTGTCAACCGCAAGATATCTGCAGCGCAGTCGCAGAACGTGAGTGAACCCCAGTTCTCAGATATTTCTAGCGGTTGCGGGATGCGGAACCCTGAATAGCAACGAAGAAACGGGGCATATCCGGTCGTGTAGACGAGACCCTTTTTGTCGCCGAAATCCACGGCTGTGCCTCGGAGAACGGCCTTGTATCCCGGTCGTAAGCAAAAAATTCCTCGGCGCGTCAGCGTGAGCAGTGCGTACTGTCCCGTGGCCGACAGAGCGGATTCGAATCCGCACCGCTCTTCAGCGGCGTACCGGGAGGTTTTGTGCAGCACGACTTTTCTCGGCTTCACGCCAACCTGCTTTTCATACACCTCCAAAACACGCCCGAGGATACTCTGAGCTTGTGCGTTTGTCAGGTGAGGTGCCCGTTCTCGCTGAGCGCGTTCATCCCACTCGACCGTTTCGCCTCGGAGGACGAATCCTTCTCCTCGGTCAGTGAACGCCTGTGCGATGCTAGTCCTTAGAAACGGTGAGCGAGCTACGTCCTCGTGGTAGAAAGACAACCCAACGAAACAAGAGCCCTCTACGATGTCCGCCAAGCGCCAAGGAATTATCTTGGCCTTGTACATCAAGGCTGTTGTCAAATTCCACGCTCGTGTTGCCAAGTCTTGGACACCGCGAGTTCCAGTCAAAGTTTTGTGCCAGATGAGCTGTGTCGGCAAAACGTCCATGCACTCCGCTTTCAGCCCTCGACGAAAGCTCCGTGAGGTATCGTCGGATGGTTCTTCGACATCTCCCACCAGCAGGTCTGATATTTCGACACGTTCGCGGTCATACTCGGCAATGCCTGTCCGGCACAGTTCTTCGAGCTTCTGGGACATGGCACAGATGACCACGTCGGGCGGTGAGTCGAGAGCCGCTAGTGCACGGACTTCTTCAGCAACACACTTCTTAAGAAGTCCGACACGGCGAGTGAAATCTTCTTCCTCTTCAACGAAGCGAACGTCAATCGGGCGCAATGTGCGGTGCCATATAGGTTGGGTTATCAGTTCTACTTGGAAGGGGTCTCCGGAATTCATACCGGGGAACGACGGATGCAGGACGCAATCCACGGTATCCTTCTGGTCGATGGGTCTCTGAATCTGGCCGAGCAGCGCAAGTGCTCTATCGATGGCTTCGGCGGGGCCTACTATGCCAACCCGGATGTGTTCCCGCCGAGTGGCGTCCGTCTTACTATATGGGCCGAAAGCTGCAATTCCTGTACGCGGGTCTCCAATCGGCCATCTGGAGCGGCCTTCTGTCCGGCAGATTGAAGAGCTGTTCCAGCCACTCTATCTCGGCGATGATCTTTTCGGTGTCCATGCTGTTTCAATATCTAGTGCCTAGCGGTTCCAACGAGAGTATCCATAACCCCCACCGCCAAGCAAAAACAGCACCAAAAGAACGATCAAAATGGTTTCCATGTTTGTACCTCACTTGTTAGAGGAAGCGGGAGTGATTTTTGTAACGGTCGCCTCACTTCTTCTGTACGTTCCATGCTAGGACTGGCGAAGACGGAAATCTGATCAAGTTTGACCATGTGGACTATGAGGCTCGTAAACAGTCAATTTCCTCAGACGATGTACGAGTGACTGACTGGACACGGGGCTCCATTAGTGGTCATCCGCAAGAACCCGTGCCCAGCCGCAGTATGCTAGCTAATTGACTTTCGATTTCCCGAGCTATTTCTTCAATTCTTCGACGGCTGCTTCCGCATCGCCTACGTGGTGTTGCAGCTTGCCCGCGTTCTTTTCGATATTCCCTTTGGTCTCCAAAGTGGAATTCTTCGTAACTTTTCCGGCTTCCTCTTTGATTGCTCCCTTCACTTCGTGAAACCTGCCCTTGATCTTGTCTTCTGTGCTGGCTTTCATATATTGCTCCTTGCTCCTCGTAAAGCTTGGATTGCGGCTTTGAGGGCTATCTCGTTTGTAGCCCCGTAGCTTTGCTGAGGTCTGAGCAGAATTGACCGTTCTTGGAATCGGCCTCGGCTTTTCCCCGAGCGGTGAAGGTGCCCGCCATTTCGGCTCCTACCAATATCAGGAAGCCCTAACCCCCACAGCGTGGAACGAACATTCCGCATCTAACGAGCCTAGGGAAAATACTAAGTAGCCGTTCTCTTCCCTCCAGTAGTCTCGGGCCCATTATCGAGGAGTTCTCATAGTGAAACAGAAATGCGCAAACCTGACGTGTTCGGCAGTGTTTCGCCATCAAGGTGATGGCATGCTTCTCCGTGTCCCAAGAGTCGGGACAAAATCCAGCCCGTCTGGTGGGGCGAAGAAAAAGGTCTCTATAGAGGGTTTCTGGCTGTGCGGCGAGTGCGCTGAGACTATGACCTTGGGATTTGACCGCTATCGCTATAAGAAGGCGAAGGTGAAGGTGATTCCGCTATCTTCGGCTAGTGACGCCGCCTAACTTCAAGACAAACCCATCATACGCTCCATAAATTCTTGTTTTCATCAATGGACGCACAATTCAAGTTGCGCTGCTGAGCGACCTCTGCTCTGGCTGGGAACGGCAGTGGAAGCTGGCACGGGGACGAATGGTTCACAGCTCACTGGTCAGCGTCGTGCTCCACGATTAGTTGCGGGCGGCAAAGTGGCCTACGTTGTACTCGCCGCCGCAGTGAAATATTGTTCGTCTTCCGGCAGCTTAATCCTTACCAAACGTGTAATGCCTTCTGCGCAGTCTTCGCAAAGCCCGTTGTTAAAGGCTTCTCGATTTTCGCAGATTTCACATTTCGTTATTCTTGTCTTGCGCATACCTTGTAGGAGTTCCATAAGCTTCTCACCCCAGTTTGCGAGGTTAATCTCGCAATCGTTGCTTGAGTATGGAATTGTAGGCATATGAATGCTGGTCACAATTGACCACAGCAAGACGTAAATTGCTGACGTCTCTCCCATGCCGGACAGTTCTTGGATGCTCCTGCCGCCCGGCTATGGCATTTGACTATTGAAGTTCGCTAACAGCGACCACGCAGATTGAACAACATAGGCGTGCTGCGGAAGACAACCTCATAAACCACCCCGGAATTGGTGATAGGCTCCTCTGCCATGAAGCCCGTGAAGCGGGAATTCGTCACCCTGCCGGAACTGCGGCGGGGCGATACATGCATCATCGCTGTAGGTCAAGACGTCCGCTTGGCTGTTAAGGTAATGGACACCAAGCCAGCAGAAAATATCTTGATCTATGCCCCGGCGATTCTCAGGACGGTTTCAGACACCGAGTACGTTGCTGCGGGCAACGATCTGTACGTATGCACTTTCCCACCCGGCAAGGTCTTCGAAAGGGTTTTTCTTGAGGGTGAAGACAACTAGCTTTTTAGGCAGCGGGATTACCGAGGCCTCGTGCACAACGGGCTCGGAGCAGATGGCGGTCATGACTAATGTTGCGATTCGCCAACAATCAATCAGGATCGCCCCTATGCTGCCCTCTGTTTCTGACCCTTGTTTCTGACCAGTTCCCTTAGCCGAGAGAGCTTATCAGGGGGCAGGGTGGCATGATTCGCGAATCCCAGTTCCGCGACGAACCTTTGCTCATCCTCTGTCATTTCGTGCATAAGGATGTTCCGAGCTTGCTTGAAGAGGTCATCAACTTCGCTCTGTCGGTCAGGTGCCATTCGACCCTCCCCACTCCCACGTTGTCACCATCCTAGTCTTGCGGGGACTACCGCAGTGCTTTATTTGCAGGAGAGTTCACGAGTGCTGCTGTGAAAGTCCGTCCCGCCGAATTGAGACCCTGAGCCGGGTTGATGCCGCGCTCTGGGGCTTATGACAATGCGCGGCAAGTACTTAGTGCTGTCGGATAGACGAGACATGCTGTTGCTCTGTGGCTCCTTTTGCGAGTGAGCAACTTTGCACAGATTAAGCGTTGACGGAGCCCTACCATACTCTCTGACCTACGTAACCAAGGAGAGTCGAATGAAATCCAAGACGTTATCTGCCGCCTCTATGGGTGCGCTCATTGTCTTCGGCCTGTCCATGCCCTTAGTGGCACAGAGCACCACGCAATCCAACATCCCGACGACACAAGATTCACCGCCAGCCACCTCTCAGACCACTACCACAACAACCACCACGACGCAGGGCTCCGCTATCCCCGCCACCGTCCTTGTTCCCGCAATCACGAAGGACTCAACCGTTCCCGCCGCCATGATGCACGACTCCGCCGTCCCTGACGCCAACACTCCCATGACCAAAGGGGAGATGCAGGATCAGAAGAGACAGCAGAAGCAGGAGGAAAAGGCTGCGAACGCGGACGCCAAATCCCAGATGGATGAGGCCAAGGCAGCCAAGGAGAAGGCTAAGGCGCTCAAGCAAGAGAACAAGTCCACCGATGCGACAGAGAAGGCCAACTCTCCGGAGTAGTCCCGAAGCACGGAGTCACGGCTCGGTCAACGTGAGGTGTTGGCTGGCAAAATATGCCCCTGCTGCCGCTGCCTCCGCGAAATGCGCGATGAGGCCGTCCCGCTTCGCGGCTACAGATGAAGGGTTGGTCTTCCAATACCGCTCAAGATTGGTGGAGTCCCAGCGATTCAGACCTGAAGAAGGAGATTCCGGTGTAAGCTTTACCCGCGAACGCGGTTGGCTGCTTGCTCGATAATCCTTCCGCTGCTGCAATCATGATGACCAACACACCGTAGAGGAGACCGCCATGCCACAGAGCACACACGATAGAGCCGCAGAGCTGCACAACCTTGCCGCCCACGCCCATGAAGCCGCAGCCGCAGCTCACGCCAAGGGAGATCACCTGACTGCTCACGAGCTTAGCAAGCAGGCGTTGGAGCATTCCACGAACGCATGTAAGCTTGCCGAGAAACTCGCCGAGGAGTCCGGAAAGTCCACTAAATCTGCGGCCTGAGCCAGAAAGGGCAGACATACCATGAGCCGGAAAGCGAATGAGCGCCGAGATCGTGAAGCAGAGTTGGTTGAGTTCAACGCCGATTTAGAGCAGGTAGACTCGGAGAGCGCAGGGCAATCCGGAGATACGCAAGGGTTGGCCTCGGACGGCGAGGCTGCCAATCAGAGCGTGAAGGAACTGGTCGAAGACGAACAGGCATACGAAGCGGGTGTTGTAGATGGAGTCGAGGACGCAGGAAACCATCCGGAGCGTCCAGTCCGCAGCCACGAAGACAAACGCCCTGCGCATGAAAGTGAGCTTCCGCCCGACCCCGACAGGAAGTGAGCATCTGATCCGGGCTTACTCAGTCCCAACGCACTTTGACGCTCTTCAGAAACTCCCTATCCAATTTTGTGAGCCGAACCACCCTGACCGTCTTCGGCGGCTCCGGAATCTCCTGACGCCTCCCATTTAGTGCAAGCACGAAGTCAACTCCGGTGCCGAGGTGGCTGGGGTTCACACACGATTTGCCCAGTTTGCATTCCGGCATGCGGTACAGCTTTACTCCAGCAGGAAGAGGGCAGCCAATCGCTTCCGCGATGATGCGGTACACATTGCCTTCCGGAGGAGCACCTGACCACAACCAGCAGCCGCAATCCTCACGGCGTTCGATGTGCGGTTCCAGAGTGCTCCAGTCATTGGCGTTGTCCATGTTTTCCTCCGGAATCCTACGTGCGCTTCAATGCCACGACGCTCTCCCGCAGTACCCCAATCTGCTTCTCCAGATTGACCGCCATCTTGCGGACTTCATCGAGAATCTTGCCGCTGTTCGACTGGATGGTCTCTGTCCATGTCTTCATGCTTGCTAGACGGCCAGCTTCCTTCTCCAATGCCAAGATGGCGGCGTCCATCTCTTCCCAGTTGCCATCTTCAGCGTCACGCTCCTTCTGCTGGCGGACGCAGAGAGCCTTGGCGAGGGAGAGTCCCGCACGCAGAATCACATCGGACTCGATCTTGTCGGCATCCCACACGATGAAGATGTCGTCGCCGTGGCGGACAAGCGCATCCATTCCGTCCGGTGCAGTCTTAGAAGAGAACAGGAAGAGCCCGACACTGGCATTGCGGTTCTTCCGTGCCGTCTCGATCTCGGTGCGGGCATTCGCCAACGTGTAGCTGGAATCCTCTTTGACCTCGACTACGTAACGCTCTCCTGCTGCGGCACAGTCTGCACCAAGCTCAACTACCACGTCTCCGACCTTGCAGTGTTTGATCAATCCTGTGGTCGTCCCCGTGCGGCTGCCGATGTCCCCGGCCTTCTGGGCTTCCTTTTCCACAAACTGCGAAGCGACATCCTCGAAGTCATTTCCATGCTGCGTCGAGCGGGCGGATTCTTCTCGCTGCGCCTTCATCCCCTCCAGTGCGGCCTGAACACTTGTCTGGAAAACCTGCACCTTCTCCTCGTGGGCATTGAGGATTGTCACCAGCTCCCGCTTCAGCCGAGACAACGCGGAGCCTTCGGTGTCCAGCGTCAGGTTGGCGTCGATGGCGTCCTTCGCTCCTTTGATAACCGTTGAGAGCCGGGAAAGCGCAGAGTCCTGCTCATCGAGAGAGAACTCCTTGGTTATGGTCTCTTCTGCAACCTCGACGCGCTTCACCAAGCGGCTGAGCGCCGAGTCCTCGTTGTCGAGGGAAAACTCATCCACGACCTGCCCGATTTCGGTCGCGAGGTCGGTCTTGAGCTTCCCGTTCGCCAGAGTCAGTTCGCTCACCAATCGGCTCAATGCACCCTGACCGTTGTCGAGGGAGAACTCGCTCAGGATGCGCGTCTGCTCCTCATTTACAACCTCGGAGATGGTGGAACGTATCGAGGAGACCAATCCATTGGATTCATCAGGGTTCAGAAGCCGCATCAACGGGCTGTTTTCACCGATATGCGCAGCGAGGGTTGTCGCCAGCTCGGAGCCGTTGTTGCCGACCTGACGGCGGAGAACCTGCTCAAGGTCGCCGTCCTGCTTGATCAGGCGCTCCACCCGCTCCTGAAACCTGCCGCTCGTCGGGTCAAAGTAGTCCTTGAGCGTAGTGGTGAGATTGCCATGGATTTCGGTGCGGGACCGTTCCAGAGCGTTCTTCAAGTCAACAAGCAGCTTTTCGCCCTCGCGCTTTACCGCATCGGCGTCGATCTGCCCGCGTGCATGCTTGAGCGCCAGCAACCCGATGCGCAGCGCCGTCAGAGCATATTCGTCCCGTTCCCGGCCTTCAGTCTTCTGGAGCAATTCCGCAACCGAATCATGGTCAGATACGACCAACGTGAGGGGTACTGACTGGTAGCTGTCCGTCGATACAGCGGGTTTTCGGGGTGTGGCAAGTTGCGCAGCGGCGTCGGCCATTGGAGGTATCTCCTTGCAAGATTCAACATCAGGTTCAGCTCAGGGAACCGCGACTGGCAAGGACGATTGTCACGATTGACTGTTCATTCCGGTCGCCAGCGGTTACTCGAAGTCCGAATCGTCGTCTTCATCACCCCTCAAACACTGAGCGCATTGATAGTGGGAATCCCGCATTGCATCCATGTCCTTGGGCAGGTGAAACGCGGCGATGATCTTCTGAACAGCTCCTGCGTCGGCGATGATGCAGCGGTCGGCAAGCATGAAGAACTCTTTATTCTTCACGTTGAATCCCACCCGCCCACGCGGTGACACTTCGTATTCGACGTCTATCGGAACCGCGCCTCGCTCCTGTAGCTCCGTCCAATAATCCATGTGACCCTTCGCGTGAGTCAGAACGTCCCCGTACGGTTCGGCTTCGGATAGTCGGGTGGAGTCCGTAATGAGCTTGCCATTGTGAACCCAGAAGATTCCGACGCAAGGCTCCGGTGCTATTCGCTTGGTCATTACTTGCTCTCCGGTTTAGAGCCGTCGTCCATTACCTCTGCGTTGTCCAACATTGATTGAAGCGCGGCTGAGAAGTTGTTGGGTTCCTGCCTCAACTCGACACCATGGTGTGCCGGACACGCCCGCAACTCGATGGGACATTCGCTATGGTCGCAGCTCTCCATCAGGAATCCGCAGATACATGAGCAGGTGTTCTTCTCGCACGTCCACTCGTGTCCGGCAATGTCGCAATAATGAAGATGGCTCACGATTCCCCAGAGTCATATTACCTACGCGAAGGGAAAAATCCCGCGAATTTAAAGAAATATCGGCCAAAATCGGGGATTTTTCTCACCCGCTGGGTATTATGTGGGTGGATGCTAAAACTCTACAGCGTCGATTGTGGATTCCTAGAAACACCTGACCTCGCCCGCACCTTATATAGCATCGTGACCACGGCTGAGACCGAAGGCGAAGCTCTTCAATACGCCCGGCAACACTACCCCGACGCACTAGCCGAAGGCACCGAGCATCGTGTCGTTGAGGTCAAGCACGCAATCATCGACTGGCGTGCTGGCGAAGCCGTGATCGAAGGGAAGCACTCAAAGCAGTTCCATTGTTATTGACACCCCCTCGATGACCTCCGGACATCGCGTGTCCGGGAGCTTGTCAGCCCAGCGCAAGGAGCGGCCAGCATGAATAAAATGACTCGCATCTGGGAGCGGCTCTACCTCGGTAGCAAGAACGACGCCGAACGCCTGAAGTTAAACTCACGCGGCATCAATACCGTCATCTCCGTGTGCGAGGAGAAGCTTGACCGCCACAATCGCAAAATCAATTATCTCCACCTTCCAGTCGCGGAAGGCAAGGCAATTAGTGTCGGTCAGTTCGACGCCATTATTGACGCCATAAGTGAGAACATCCGCTGGGGAACTGTCCTTGTCCACTCCAGATTCGGCATGCTCCGGGCTCCAATATTGACCGCCGCCTACATGCACGCGGTGGGGTACAAGCATATCGATGCAGCCCTCGAAGACATCATGGAGGTGACGCTAATGGGTAGACTGCCGTGTAATCTCCTCGACAGCGTGAAGGAGCACCTGAAATGAAGAGGGTGGCGATTTACGCGAGGGTAAGTACAGCAGATCAGCACGTCGAGACGCAGCTTTACGATCTGCGCCTATTTGCTGAGCAGCGCGGCTACGAGGTCGTCTGCGAATATACCGACGTCGGGGTTAGTGGAACGAAGGCACGGCGTCCGGGACTGGACACGATGATGAAGGACGCACGGAAACGCAAGTTCAACGTGGTGCTCGTCGCTGCGTTCGACCGCATGGCTCGTTCGACTAGACACTTCTTGCAGGTGATGGACGAGTTGAACGACTTACGAATCGAGTTCGTCTCCCGGCGAGAAAACGTTGATACCACGGGAGCAATGGGTCGTCTCTTTGTCACGTTGATCGGCTGTATTGCCGAACTGGAAGCCGACCTCATAAAGGAACGCATTCGCGCCGGGATGAGACGCCGCAAGCTGGAGGGTTTTAAGCTTGGGCGGCAGCCGCTGGAGGTTGACCACGCGGCACTGGTGCGCGACCGCCTCGCGGGCCTGAGCCTGACGGACACGGCTCGGAAGTATGGGGTGAGCCGGGCATCCGTGGTTCGGTGGGTACGCGAATCCCAGAAGCAGTTCGCCGGGGTGGAGTTCCAGCCTGATGCGGATGTCCCTGTCGAGTGCTTAGCGTAGGGAGGTCAGAGATGCCCAATAGCTCAGATGTGCAGTTCAAGTTCAGTCAGCCAAGCGGGGCACCAGCCCGCAAACCTAGCACATCAATGACCGCCGCCTTGCAGAACCTGAGCGAGTCAACCGAGCTGAAATCACTCGTCGCCGAAGCTCAGGCTCAAGGGCGCACGGTCGTGGTGCAGGTCTACCACTCCGCCGAAGGACGTCCTTTCCTAATTCATCTGAAAGCGGTACCGCAGGACGCCGCGTGAAGCTTGACGCCATCCGCTCCGCCTCCAAGAAGTTCCTCGTCGCGAGGGAGACAATGTTCGTACTTCCAAGCCTTCAGGCATTTTCCAGACTTCTTGACGCGACGATTGAACTCCATCATTCGATGGTGCAAGAGCGGCAGGAATCGCTGGGGGCAGCGATGGCGTTTAGACTCTGCCGGGTGCTGCTGACGATATGGAGCAATTTCACTCTGCTCCGGAAGAGGTGGCGATGAGTCTCGACCGGAGCAGGAGGGCGGCAGTAAAAGAACTTGCTGCCCGGCGTGTAGAGGCGGTCTGGACATGCTTGGGCGTGCTCTGTCCCGATCTTCCGCTTACAGACCGGAAAATCCTCGCGGAGAAGGTGCTTGACCTCTCCCGTGGCGAGTGGCCTCCGGCGGCCACGAGGATTGAAATCACCCCGGCTCAGGTTCAAGAGATCGTCTGGCGGACTTCGCAATGCGCTAATCGCTACTGCTCGATGCTGCTCTTTTCGCAGGAGATGGCAGACGAGCTTAACGAGTTTTTCAGGCCAGAGGATGAAGACTGACCTCAGGGGATAGCGATGCCTGAAATTATCGGCGGGGTGTTAATCGCAGTCTTTATTGCTCTATATCTCTTTTTTCTTCTGCTCAAACTGATATGGGAGTTCTTAGCCGACTGGGTTGCCGACCTGTGGAACCACTTGACCGGGGAAACTGCACGCAGGAATGAACGGTATCGTCGTGACGATGAAGCTAGGGAGCAGTTCAACGAAGCGATATTAGCTGGGCAGCATCCTTCAGAAGAGGTGCTTGCGCTGGTCGCAGCCGCATATTCTCATCCTCCCCTGCCAGAAAAGGTTCGGGAGCGTTTCCGATGGAATGTGACTACGTACTGGGAGGCGATACCCCGCATCCGCGAGGAGATGCTGATTAAAGAAGAACGTGTCGCCAGCACACGCGACCACAGAGAACTCACAGAATCATTCGCGCAATTGATCGAAAGTTGCGATGTGCCATGGGACGAACTGATGCGCGTTACAGAAGCCATTCATGGAACCGATAATTCCGTTCCCTTTGCCACGGTCGTGCATGGAAACGTCTTGCAGATTCTCAGCGTGATGGCCAAAGCTAACGGAAGTGTTCCACTTAAACTCGGAGGACTCTTCCAAGCGGTGGCCTCCCAACTTGAGCCACAGCTCTATCTTGATCTGGATGATTGTAGAGAGAAGATCACCACCTGCAGACACCAACCAATCCGCCTTCCTGAGGCGGTGGAGGCGTTGAGTACTTATGACCAGATCAACGGAACCGATTTAGCGCACAACGCCGCCGCCTCATTCTGGTCACTTATCGAGGCAGCACAAAGATGCGCGGACTCGCGGCCAACTACCGCAATCAAGAATGCGTATCTAGATTTGTTGAAATCATTCCTATCAGGCAATGGCTCCAATGGCAGCAGCGACGAGTTTTATCGGGACGCAGACAAGGGCAACTCGACCGCGAACTCCAACGGAAGCTGCCCCAAGTGTGTTGAGTATTATCCCGTCCTTCGCCTTAAACCGGGCGCAAGTGAAAGAGATATAAAGACCGCCTACAGAGACCTTGCACAGATTTACCACCCGGACAGATTCGACGGCCACCATGAGCGAGTGCGGCGAACGGCTGAGGATTACCTAAAAATCGTCAATGTGGCATACGGCCACATCATTGGGCATTTCGAGTCACGGAGCCGCTGAGCGGAGAGGTCTTCTCTAATGATTGAACCGATACCGAATAATCTCGAAGCCGCTCTCCGACAAGCTCTCGGCTCAGGTGAGCAGGTCTTCGTCAAACTTCGCGGTACGTACAAAGAAGCGTTGGTCTGCACCAGCACTCGCGTCATCATCCTCAAAGCCGGATGGATGACCGGCCAACTCTTCGGCACGGATATGTTCCAGTGCCCCTACTCCAACGTCGCTGGGGCGCAGGTAAACTTTCATCTCCTGACTGGCTACTTTGAGCTTTCGGCTGGCGGCATGCAGAACTCGCCGAAGAGCTTCTGGGATTCCGGCAAGAACGTCAACGCGGCTAAATCGGCGAACTGCGTGTCCATCGCCGGAAGGGACCGGGCGGACAGATTCAGACGGGCATGCGCTTTCATCATGCAGAAAGCATCGGGCGGCGCAGGTGCTGGCGTACGGGTGGGCGAGGATGTGCTCGACACGCTGGCACGGCTGGCGAAGCTGAGAGATGCTGGCGTGATTTCCGCCGCTGAGTTTCAGGCCAAGAAGATCGAGATTCTATCGCGGCTGTAGCTACCCGTATCCGAGGGCTGATGCCACAGCGTTCAGGAGCGACGTCTCTTTCGAATCTGGGGCACGGCGTCCGGCTTCTCGTAGATGCCGTCGTCCAGCCCCCGTACCAGCTTGGCCATTGGCACTTCGAACACCTCGCAAATACGGAGGAGTGTCGAAACCGTAATCGGTCTCCCGGCCTCGATCTGCTGCCAGTGCCGGGTTGAAAACCCGAACGAGAGCATGTCTTCTTGGCTGTATCCATGCTTCTTGCGAAGCGTTCGCACTTTGGTACCGAGAGCCCGGAAGAATTCTGCTTGATTCGCCACGCTCTGATTTGTAGAGTTGTACGTGCATTTTCACCACGAGCAGATTAGCGTACAGCCGTGAAGGTTTGACCGTCGTAATTCGTTCGACACCATTGCTGTCCCCATAAACCTCTGAAGTCTGAGGTCCCGATTTAGTGATGTCGTCGTGCTCCATTGTCAGGCGAGATGTGTGAATTGTTGCTGTGACTTACTTAATGTTGTGCAAATCCGCGTGCATGCGCGATTCTCGGGGTGTTCTGTGCGACAGTTTCCCTGCTACCGTCCTTCTGACCGATCATTCACGATAAGCATCTTTTCCTTGATACTGACGCTATTGATGCTGGTGTTGCCAGCGAGAGCATGGGCACAGACTGCCCACTTCAGCTACGCCCAGTCTACGCTGGGCAATAGCTTCAGCAATCCCTTCGGCGTTGCGGTGGACGGTATCGGCAATGTCTTCGTTGCCGATACCGACAATAGTGCGCTGAAAGAGATTCTGGCGGCTGGTGGCTACACCACTGTCACTACGTTGGGCAGCGGCTTCAGCAACCCTAGAGCCATTGCGGTGGACGGGAGCGGCAACGTATTCGTCGCTTACGGCAATGCGGTGAAGGAGATTCTGGCGGTGGGCGGCATCATCCCCTCCTCGCCCACGATCAATACGCTGGGCAGTGGTTTCAGCGGACCCGATGGTGTTGCGGTGGACGGCAATGGCAACGTTTTCGTCGTCGATAGCGGCAACAATGCGGTAAAGGAGATTCTGGCGGCTGGTGGTTATACCACAGTCAAGACGTTGGGCAGTGGCTTCAGCAACCCCTTTGGCGTCGCGGTGGACGGTAGTGGGAATGTCTTCGTCGCCGACTGGGGCAACAATGCGGTGAAGGAGATTCTGGCGGTGGGCGGCATCATCCCCTCCTCGCCCACGATCAATACGCTGGGCAGTGGCTTTCTCTATCCACACGGCATTGCAGTTGACGGTAGCGGCAACGTATTCGTCACTGACTACAACGGTTTGAAAGAGATTCTGGCGGCTGGCGGCTACACCACTGTGAATGCGCTGGGCAGTAACCTCAATCAATCCTTTGGCGTTGCGGTGGACAGTATCGGCAACATCTACGTTGCCGATACCTACAACACCGACGTTGTGAAACTGGGAACGGGTGCGGTGGATTTCGGAACGGTGAACATCGGCCAAACGAGCGCCACGATTCCGCTGACCTTCACCTTTGACAGCGGAGGAACCATTGGCAGCCCTGTGGCACTGACGCAGGGTGCCGCAGGTTTAGACTTTGCGGTAGCTAGCGGGGGCTCCTGCGTGGCGGGAACGTACAGCGCGGGCGAAACCTGCACGGTAAATGTGACATTCACTCCCAAGTTTGCCGGGCCTCGCAAAGGGGCTGTGGTTCTGAATGACGGCTCCGGAAACACCATCGCCACGGGCTACATCCACGGCCTCGGCTCGGGACCACAGGTAAGCTTCTTGCCCGGTAGCCAGCTTACGTTGGGCGGCGGCTTCGACAATCCTGCAGGTATTGCGGTGGACGGAAGCGGGAACGTCTTCGTCGCCGAATACAACGACAATGTAGTGAAAGAGGTTCCGTTCGGCTGCACGTCCGCTAGTTGCGTCAAGACCTTGGCCAGCGGCTTCAGTTCGCCCAATGGCATGGCGGTGGACGGGAGCGGGAACGTCTTCGTCGCGAACGGCGGCGGTGAGGGTGGGCCGGGTGGCGCAGTGTACGAGGTTCCATCAGGTTGCAACACCTCCAGTTGCATTAAGACCTTGGGGGGAGGCTTCAGCAGCCCTATGGGTATCGCCGTGGACAGTAGTGGCAACATCTTCGTCGCTGACGGCGGCAACGGGGTCAACCAATCGGTGTACGAGATTTTGGCGGCGGGTGGATACGCCACAGTTAAGACTTTGGCCAGCGGCCTCCACGCTCCGGATGGCATAGCGGTGGACGGGAACGGTGACGTATTCATCGCCGATTCTAACAACGCCGCCGACTATCCCAACAATGTGGTGTACGAACTTCCATCCGGGTGCGTATCTACTAGTTGCATGATAACTTTGGGCACTGGTTTCAGTGGCCCAACTGCTATCGCTGTAGACGCGAGTGGTAACGTCTTTGTGGCCGATACTCTCAACAACGCTGTGAAAGAGATTTTGGCGGCGGGTGGTTACACCACGATCAACACGTTGGGCAGCGGATTCAACTATCCCTCTGGCTTAGCCGTGGACGGGAGCGGGAACATCTTCGTCGGAGATTTGCTAAATTCCCGTGTCGTAAAGCTGGACTTGGCCGATTCGCCGAGCCTCAGCTTTGGTTCGATCAACGTCGGAGCCAACAGTGCGGAACAGACGGTCACACTACAAAACATCGGCAATGCGCCCCTGACGCTTCCGCTTCTGCCAGCGGGGAGCAATCCCAGCGTCTCGCAGAACTTCGCGCTGGACAGCTCGGCCTCTACGGCCTGTCCCATTATTACGACATCGGCAGCGGGAAGCTTGGCCCCCGGCGCTTCGTGCACTCTCTCCATCGGCTTCGCTCCAATCGTCTCGGGCAGCATCAACGGGTCGGTGGTGCTGACGGACAATGCACTGAACGCGGCATCTCCGAACTACACGACACAGACGATTGCGTTGCAGGGTATTGGCAGCGGGGTTGTGACATCTGTGACAACGACGATGTTGTCCGTGCCAAGTTCAGTCACTCTTGGTGCGTCGGTCACGCTGACGGCGACGATAAGTCCGGCAGTGGCGACGGGCCCGGTGACGTTCAAGAACGGCAGCGTCTCGCTGGGCACGGGAACGCTTTCTAGAGGTACAGCCACCCTGACTCTGGCGGCTACGACGGCCAATGGTTTTGCGATTGGCTCAGATTCGATTACGGCGGTGTATGCGGGTGACAGCAATGACTCGGGGTCAACGAGTACAGCGGCAATCCTGTCGGTGACCGAGGGCACCACCACATCAGTAGCAGCCAACCCCTATTCCATTGCTCTTGGTAGCTCTTCGGCAACACAGAGCCTAACTGCAACAGTGACAACGGGCAGCGGGACGCTTACGGGAACTGTGACATTCAAAGTCGGCGGCGCAACCGTGGGCTCGGCTGCACTGAGCAACGGAATCGCAACCTTGAGCGTTGCTCCGACGACGGCGAACGGCTTTACGGTGGGCAGCGACACAATCACTGCCACCTACAATCCGATATCCGGCTCGGGGTTTTTCGCATCGAGTGGAACGCAGCCCCTGACAGTGACGGCCCCGGCCTACACAATCACGCCGTCAACCGGAACGGTTCCGCTGAGCAAGGGCAGTTCGCAGTCGGTCACAGTCACGCTGGCATCCACTACATTTGCGGACAACACGATGTGGACGGCGACCACGAGTTCGCCGCTGATCACGGTGAGCCCGTCAAGCGGTACGGCCACACTATCCGCCAACGGCAGCAGCGCAGTTAATTTGACGATCACGGCGTCCAGTTCGGCGGCGAACCATGCCCCGAGGTTGCCATGGACGGGCGGACTCATCGCTTTCGGTGCAGTGCTGGCGGGTGTTCCTCTGGCACGGCGTCGCAAACAGGTGATGGCGGTGCTGCTAACGGCACTGGCGATTTCAACGCTCTGGTTCCTCATGTCGTGCGGAGGAGGCGGTGGTAGCAGCAGCACCGCACCAGCGTCACCACGCAGCTACACGGTGACGATCTCCGGAACGGGCGGAGTCAGTTCGACCATTGCGGTCACCGTGCAGTAGCGGAAACCATATGGTAGAAGGAAGGCTGCAGCGGGTGCTGTGGCCTTTCTTTTTTGCTTTCACCCTCCGCCCTCAGGGGCTCATTAAGCAGAGCCTCGGACAGAGCCACCCGAGGCTCCATTTCGAACAGGGTTGAACATCCTATACCAGCGCGACATCCAAATCCCAATGGACGGCAAAGAGCAGGAGTACATCTCAAAGCGGAGCAGTTGGGGGCTGAACGCAGCCAACTTCTTCCAAGCAGAGATGGTGGGGGTGGTGCTCCCGGTGCTGAGCGTCTTTTTGAAGGAATCAAGATGGCGGTATGACTCTATCGGAATCGCTACCGCCGCAGCGGGTCTTGGAACGTTGCTTTGCCAGACTCCAGCGGGGTTCCTCATCGACAAGTTTCGGCAAAGGCGGTTCATGTTCGCTATCATGGCGGTTGTCACTGGCCTCAGCTTCGCAGCAATTCCTGCAATTTCCGACTCCCCGCTTTGGGTTGATTCTCTGCTGTTCGTTTCAGGTGCTGCACAGAGTTTTTTCGTGCCACTGCTGGGCGCACTGGCATTGGCTCTCGTCGGCCATAAACACCTGAATCGCACGATGGGAACCAATCAGGGTTGGAACCACACGGGAAACATCGTCTCGGCAGGGGTGGCGATGGCGCTCGTTTCCTCATTCGGAGTTAAGTCGGTCTTTTATGCAGTGGGCTGTTCCTCGCTGCTGGCGGCAGCCTCAGTCTTGCTGATTCGAGAACAGGACCTTGACTAGAGACTCGCAACAGGGCTACGCAAGGATGATCAACAGCCAGCCGCATGGAGGGCACTACTGCGTGACCGTGCCGTGCTCTCACTGTTCATCGCGATTTTCCTGTTCCACTTTGCGAACGCCCCCATTCTGCCCACAGTCGCCCTCTATGTTAACAAGCTCGGCGGGTCGGATAGTTTGACCACCGCGACAGTAGTGACTGCCCAGATCGTCATGGTTCCGGTGGCGATTCTCACCGGGAGATTATGTGACACATGGGGCAGGAAGCCAGTGATGGCAATCGCATTTTGGGTGCTGCCTCTACGGATACTTTCGTACACATTTGTAACCAGCGCGAAGGCAGTGGTCTGGCTGCAGTGTCTGGACGGTCTTGGGGCAGGAATCTATGGGGTAGCTGTCGTCGCATTTGCCGCCGACTTCACCCGTGGAAAGGGACATTTCAATGCTCTCCTTGGACTCTTTGCTACCGCGCTGGCCACAGGTGCGGTTGTCGGCCCGTTGCTCACCGGGTTTCTCACACAGCATCTAGGGTTCGAGGCTACTTTTCGATCTTTTGCCGCACTCGCCGTGGTTGGGGCAGTGTGGTTCACTACTTTTGTTCCCGAGACGAATTCCGGCTGGGACACCGGAGCGAAACCAGTGCGAGAAGCTGCGTAGTCCGCCACTGAACGGCGGCACCCAAGTTTGCGACACGGACGGCCAAGTGAAGCAGCCGAGAGGTGGTTCATAAAGCCCAAGTTTTCACCCTCGAAAACATTGGCCTTTTCGCATCAAATCCGGCGATGGCGGGCTGGTCAGATGACTACAGGATATGGACTAGCGAAGGCTCGTTGTCACGGCTTTTGTCCGTGCAGCTTGATCGACGCTACCACGTCTGCCGCCAGAGCCGCGACATCACTCCCACAACACGACAATTCTCCCTCAGGCGCAAGCACCGATGCCAGCTTGGAACCGTGCGCGATCTGCGGGATGGTTACATCAACTAGTCCTGCGTCCAGAGGCAATCGAACATACGCTCCCATTGGGCTGGCTCCTGCTATGCACCCGACGTATGCGCTCACGTCATTCCTGACGTTCTCCGGGAGATTTGAGAGAAGCACAATGTCACTGACCGCGAACCTGCCGCCCGGCTTTAGCACACGGTTGATCTCTCGGAAGACGGCAGGTTTGTCCGGGCTCAGGTTGATGACGCAGTTGCTGATCACGAAATCGACGCTGCCATCCTCGACAGGCATCTGCTCGATGAAACCCTTGCGAAACTCCACGTTCGTCGCGCCGAGGTCGGCGGCGTTCTTCCTTGCCTTATCCAGCATGTCATCCGTCATATCGACGCCGATGACTTTACCAGTCGCCCCGACTTGCCGCCATGCCAAGAAAGCATCGAACCCAGCCCCGCTCCCCATGTCCAGCACGGTCATGCCCGGCCTTAGCTCGGCGAGTGCGAGGGGATTACCGCAACCCAAGCCGAGGTTCCCGGCTCCAGCAAACGCCACCTCTTCCTGTGAGTAGCCGATGGTGGTTGCCAGTTGTGTTGTGGTGTTGCATCCGCAGCCAGACTGTTCGCCCCTCGCCACCGCGCCGTAGTGCTCCTGAACCGCCGTCTTGATGTCATTCTTCGAAGTCATTTGCATCGCCCTCCCGTTTTTCCAGACTGTAGGCCAGTGCGCCTCAAGAACTGGACAAGGCCACAGTTTATTGTATGGTGCCAATGCCGTTGAGTGCTGCAAGCGATTTCGACGCCACACTCTCGGGCAGCGGAACATAGCCCATTTCAGACGAATAACGTTGTCCGTCCAGCAAGCACCAAGTGAAAAGTTCGCGCAGGGTTTTTGCTTTTTTCATGTCAGGGTCGCTTTTGCGAAGCAGCACCCAGCTATACGTCACGATAGGATATGAATCTACGCCGGATGGGTCAGGCACAAACGCACGAAGATTATCCGGAAGCTGGGCAGACGAGAGTCCAGCAACAAATGCCTTCTCGGTCGCACGCACAAACTTGCCCTCTCTGTTCTCAAGCGTAGCTATCTTAAGCTTAAGTTGACGGCTGAACTGATACTCTATGTAGCCGATGGAACCTACTGTCAGTTGAATTCTTCCTGCGACCCCTTCATTTCCAGCAACCCTCATCGCGTTACCCGGTGAACTTATCAGTTTCGAGACCCCATATCGCTTGTGCCACTCGTTACTGATCGCGTCGAGGTGGTTTGTGAATGCATACGTTGTGCCGCTGGAGTCCAGTCTGTTTACGGTCACTATCTCCATCGGCGGAAGCCTCACGCCGGGGTTTGTCACAACAATTCGCGGGTCATTCCATCGAGTAATCTTGCCGAGGAAGATTCCACTGTAGGCTTCTCTCGACAGCTTCAACTCGCTGTTGAAGCCCGGAAGATTATAGGCAAGCACGACTCCACCAGCCGTAATCGGAAGCATGACCGCCCCGTGCTCGACCTGAGCAATCTCGGCATCTTGCATCGCCGCATCGCTGGCTCCGAAGTCCACCTGCTCCTCTTCCTTGATGCCCTTCCCAATGAATCGGCGGACACCTTCTCCGCTTCCGACTGGTTGATACGCGACAGCGACATCGGGGTACAGCCCGTGGTATGTCTCAAACCATTTTTTGAACAGCACGGAAGAAAACGTGGAACCTGCACCAACGAGCGAAGCATTCTTGCTTGTCACGCTGCGGCTCTGCGATTCCCGACACCCCGTGGATAATCCGGCAGTCAATCCTGCCACGGTGACCAGAGCGAGGGCGAACTTCAATTGGATGGCACAGCTAGGCTGCATAGTCCCCTCCGAGGAGCATGTGACGCTTCCTTATGTGTTTTTTTGGCTCACGCGGGTCGCGCCCGACTCTGGCGAGAGTAGATTTTTCTCAATGTGGTCGATGATTTCGTCTCGAACCCTGCGGAAAACCGAAAGCCTCTCCTCTACCGTGCCGACAGCGGCGGCAGGGTCGTCAAAGCTCCAGTGCAAGAACTTCCATGTGCCGGGGAAGATGGGACAGCGTTCACGTGCGTTATCACAAACCGTGATGACATACGGCACATGCTGTCCGAGCAGGCTGACGACATTTTTCGGCTTTTGGCTGGAAATGTCGATACCGATTTCCTGCATCGCCGCCACGGCGAGTGGATTGAGTTCCTTCGGTTCAATACCTGCACTCACGGCCTCAAAACGCTCTCCGGCGACATGTCGCAAGTATCCTTCTGCAATCTGGCTTCTTGCGGAGTTTCCCGTACAGAGGAACAGCACTTTTGGTTTCATAGCCCCTTTCATCGCTGACAAGAACGATTCCACAACCCGCAGATACTATCATAAGAGTATGCGCCTAGGCACATAGGTGCATAACAATATGCTATGCTGTGGGCGGAGTGAACGATGAAGGACTTGGAGCGGTTGTTCAAAGGTCTCGCCGACCAGAATCGATTGCGGATTCTCAACCTGTTACTGCACGGCGAGTTGTGCGTGTGCGACATTCAATATGTGCTGGGTGCGTCCCAGCCCAACGTATCGCGACATCTGACGTATTTGAGGAATTCTGGGCTGGTACTTGACCGTCGCGACGGTGCCCGGATGTTTTACCGCTTAGTGCAGCCCAACGAGGGTTATGAGAAGGCTCTATTCGGTTTCCTGCGTGAAGCTTTTCAATCCTCGGAGACTCTTGCTCAAGACCTGCAAACATTGAAGACGGCTATCGAACACGGCTCATGCACCGCTAGTGAATGGCGTCCGTATTCAGCCCTTGCGCGGCAGAGAACCGCAAATTCAACGAGGACATAACATTATGTCGAACAAGGTATATTCCCGTCTTGGATTTCTCGACCGCTTCCTGACGATTTGGATTTTCGCCGCCATGGCGGTCGGGGTGGCATCTGGTTGGGCGATGCCCGGTATCGTGCCCTTCCTGAATCGCTTCAGTGTCGGTACGACATCCGTCCCGATTGCAGTTGGCCTCATCCTGATGATGTATCCACCTCTGGCTAAGGTTCGATACGAAGAGCTTCACGAGGTGTTCCGGAATAAGCGAATACTCGGCCTGTCGCTCATTCAGAACTGGGTCATCGGTCCGGTGCTGATGTTCGGACTAGCGATAATTTTCCTCCGCAACTACCCCGAGTACATGGCCGGGCTCATCATGATTGGATTAGCCCGATGCATCGCCATGGTCATCGTGTGGAACGAGCTGGCCAAGGGTGATACGCAGTACGCGGCTGGGCTGGTGGCCTTCAACTCAGTGTTCCAAGTGCTCTTCTATTCGGTGTACGCATGGGTGTTCGTGACGAAGCTCCCGGAGTGGTTCGGACTCCATGGTTCTATAGTGAAGGTGTCCATCGGTGACATCGCAAAGAGTGTTTTCGTCTACCTCGGCATTCCATTTCTCGCTGGAATGGTGACCCGCCTCGTTCTCGTTCGAGCGAGGGGGCGCGAATGGTACGAGAAGACTTTCATCCCCCGCATCAGTCCCATCACCCTCATCGCTCTGCTGTTCACCATCGTGGTGATGTTCTCTCTCAAGGGCGAGTACATTGTCCGCTTACCGCTCGACGTGCTCCGCATAGCGGTGCCACTGCTGATTTATTTCGTAGTGATGTTCCTCGTATCGTTCTACATGGGGCACAAGCTTGGTGCGGACTATTCAAAGACCGCTACGCTGTCCTTCACTGCTGCCAGCAACAATTTTGAACTGGCAATTGCTGTCGCGGTGTCGGTGTTCGGCATCAACTCAGGGGCGGCGTTCGCAGCAGTGATTGGGCCGCTGGTCGAGGTTCCGGCTCTGATTGGATTGGTCAACGTTGCGCTGTACTTCCAACGGCGCTACTTCGTGGAACCAACTAACAATGGAGCGGCTGTGCCGATTTGCGGCCCAGTGGGGAAGGCATGAAGAAGCGGGTCTTAATTCTGTGCTCAGGTAATTCGGCTCGGAGCCAGATGGCCGAGGGACTTCTGCGGGAGATGGCTGGCGACCGCTTTGAAGTGTTCAGCGCGGGTACGCGGCCAGTGGGTATAAATCCGAATGCAGTCACGGCGATGGCTGACGTGGGCATCGATATTTCAAAGCATCGGTCGAAGTCGGTCGATGAGTTCGCAGGGCAACAATTCGACTTCATCATCACCGTCTGTGACAACGCGAAGGAGTCGTGCCCAATTTTCCCCGGCTCAGGTGAAAGGATTCATCACAGCTTCGAAGACCCCGCAGACTTTGCTCCGATTGCCCAACCGGAGGTTTTCCGACGAGTACGCGATGACATCCAAAACTGGCTTTCGACTTTTGTAGGAGATGCCAAGGGGGCTTAAGGCAATCGGTAGACTTTGAGAGAATAGAGTGGAGAGGAAACGCATGTCCACCATGATGCCAGCCGTCTTCTTCGGGCATGGCAATCCCATGAACGCCCTATCCCGTAACCACTACACCGAAGCATGGGCGGCAATCGGAGCAAGCCTCCCGCGACCCAAGGCCATTCTGTGCATCTCCGCGCACTGGTACATTCAGGACGCAGCCGTGACGGTCAGTACCGCCCCAAGCACAATTCACGACTTCGGCGGGTTTCCACGCGAACTGTTTGAGGTGCAGTACCCGGCACCCGGTGCCCCAGAACTTGCCACCCGTGTGCAGAAGCTACTCGCTCCCTTACCAGTCAGACGCGATGAAAGCTGGGGACTCGACCACGGCACATGGTCGGTGCTGTGCCATGTGTACCCGCAAGCTGATGTTCCAGTGGTGCAACTCAGTATTGATGAGAGCCAACCTGCATCGTTTCACTACGAGATCGGCCAGCGACTTGCGCCTCTCAGGGAGGAGGGAGTTCTCATCATCGGCAGCGGAAACCTAGTCCACAATCTTCACGCATACGCATGGGGACAGCACACGGCGGAGCCGTATGAATGGGCGGTGTCGTTCGAGAGGAGAGTACGCGAACTGCTGTTGTCCGGCGAAAAGAAACCCCTCATTAGATACGAGAACAAGCTCGGCAAAGAGGCCATGCTTGCGGTGCCCACACCCGACCATTACCTTCCACTGCTATACGTCATCGGCACCCGGACGCAGTCCGAACCTGTGAGCTTTCCTGTTGAGGGCGTGGATGGCGGTTCGATTTCGATGTTGGCGGTAAGGCTCGGGTAAAGTTCACCGCTGCCGGACTATGAAGCCGCTGGTGATCTTCACAACGAAGGCGCAGGGGTTGAAGTTCGAGAATACGAGCCAAGATGAAGACGAGATTCATGCATTCCGAGATTTGATTACAGAAGTCGGCCCACGATCTCCGGTCATCCGAATAATGCCGGAACTATCGAATCGAAGAGGAACAAGCATTAGACAGCCGCTATTGAGCCAGCTTCATGCTGCCTTCTCGGCTTGAGACTTCGTTTGGTGTACGACCACCTCACCTGCCATTACGTCAGGTGGATTTGGAAGCAGTGACGTGAGGTGGTTGCGGACGTAATCCGCTGCGACACGTACGGATTCTTCCGCCCCCTTTCGGTCGGAAAAAACGTTTACGGAAAACACCTCGTCTTCGCTAGCCGACGTCCAGAAATATTCAACGAATCCCGGCAGTTTGCTGATGATTGGGAGAAAGCCCTCCTGAGCACGCTTAAGCTCGGCAGTAGAGCCGGGAGTGATCTTGTACCGACGAATAGTCACGTACATAGCAGACCTCCTTTGAATGCGATGTGACAGGATTCTTCTGTTTTGAGCACCACTACAGTAATGGCGAATGGGCAACGCCGGGTTGTCCACACCACTGCGGGTTGCCATTTGTCGTACGCAATCTGCCCCGACATCAGAGGGTGGTCGGGTTTGCATCCTGTCCATAAATGCGCAATCTATGCCGCCCGTCGTTGCTTGCCCAGTTGTGCGGCCAAGCCAGTCGCGTCGAAGAACACCCAATCTTCAGCAATCCTATTTCCTTCAATTCGGAGTATGTTGGCCCCCTCGAATTCGATAGTCCTGCCGTCCTTCTTACCAGTCGTGCGGAAGCGGAACGCCACTTTGTTGCCTTGTTCTATGACATCATGAAGTTCACTGTGAAAGTCCGTGAGCAGCTTGTGGTACTCGCTCACAATTTGTTTGTATTCAGCAGCACCTCTGACGTCTTTCTTGCCTTCCAAGTGGTCGCCGTGGCGCACGAAGTCGCGTGCAAGTATCTCGTCCATAGTGTCCAATTCACCACTGTTCCAGCATGCGATGAGTCGTTTTATGAGAACAGAATTCTCCGACATTATCGGCCTCCTTTGGGTTCAGTTCGTAAAAAGGGCACAGTGTCAGCCCCCGAATTTAGAGGAGGCAAACCGGACTGGAGTTTTATCTGGATGCTTCCGATGAGAAACGCACGTTTTGTACTCCCAACCTGCTGCATTAAGCGCCTGACGCATCGCCCGCCATGGGCTCAGCGCATGCCGCGTTCTTGTTCTTGACGTTCATTCGGCTGCTCACTTCAAATCGCTTCATCAGGTCGGGATTGAGTGGCTAAGGATTTTTAGTGAGCCGCATCCCGCCACCTCTTGCGTTTTCGCTGTCTGTTCGCCTACCATCGACGTCGTGGAATACAGCCCCGGAGCGACGAAGAAGGACGGCAGGATTCTCGTGCTGGCAGCCGCGATCATCACAGGCTTGCGGCTGGCGCGTGACCCGAGGGCGGGGTGCCTGACGGAGCGCGTGATCGACGCCGTCGAAGATGGAATCTTTCTGGCTAATCAGATTTACGAGAAGGCTCTGCTGCGGTTCGGTCAGGGGAATGTTGATTTCAAATGGTGATGCATGCTCTGCAGTCATTGCCGCCCCAGTCCCGCATTGACTATCGGAGGCTGCGCAGGTCTGCAATAGCGGGCTCCATTTATGAGCTGATAGCTGACCTGCGCCTACGGCTTCCTGCGCTGTGGCAGCGAGTGTACACGGCTGCGGCCTTGCATACGCCGAACATCATCCACGTCGAGTACGGGACGTTTGACTACATCTGTGATTCCTACTCGGGGATGGAGGCGCTCGGCGAGGTCGCGATTGACCAGCGAGTACGTGATCGCGTCGTCGGAGTTCTTGGAATTTCATTGCCGATGCGCGGTCGTCGGCGTGGCTCACTACCGAAGGACTGGGTGGAGCATCCTGAAGAGTGCGATAGCAGCGGTCGTGACAAGGGGCATTTCATCGCCCACGCTATTGGGGGCGGGCTCGACATGAACGTCTTCTCGCAACCGCGTGCCTTGAACCGAGGGATATCAGAACAAGGAAAGGTTTATCGACTGATGGAGAGGTGCTGCTACGACAATGCTGGGACATTCTGCTTTTCTCGCCCGGTCTACGACGATGCGACCAGCATTCCCCAGTGGGTGGAATTCGGGCTGCTGCGAGACGATGGAAGTCTCTGGGTTGAGGTCTTCGAAAACTGAGTGAGGGAGGGACATCTGCTCACTGACGCACCACCACGAGATCGACACCGCGCTGGCTTCGGCCAGAGCGACCGGATGAAGGTGCTTGACCTACCGGGTGACCTGCTTCTTCCGACCATTGCTGCATCTATCGCGTCCGCGATGGAGATGGGGAAAGCCGCCGACGTCAGGAGACCATGCACTGAGTTCCTTGCCCGAGCAGCAGAGTTCTATAAAGTCCCGCCGTGCAGCATCCGCGTGCTTGCGGCCAGACCGTTGAAGGTGCGAGAGAACTGGACGACTGAACTGTTCGGCGACTACGACCCCGGCACTATGAATATCCGGCTGTGGATGAGGACAGCCGTGCGGAAGGAAGTGACGTCATACGGAACGTTCCTAAGCACGCTGTGCCACGAGTTCTGTCACCATCTCGATTTCCACCTGTTCAAGTTTCCGGACTCTTGGCACACCCGAGGGTTCTATGAGCGCACCGCCGTGCTCTACCACCATGCGAAGGGAACACCATTGAAGAAACTTGTCTGGGCTCCGGTGTCGGGTGGACGTTGGCGGA
>CAZLZA010000031.1:0-50801 GCA_964563875.1 uncultured Acidobacteriaceae bacterium | reverse complement strand
TCTCATTCACAGACTCTTTCAGGCCGTCAACACGGTATTGGGGCGACGCTTACGGAAATACTCAGAAAGTGAGCAGTTGTGCACAGCGCTATTAATGGATCGGTGGAATCTTTGTACATGACGCGTCGCCTTTCAATCCGCGCAACCCGCAGCAGCAAGGTACCACCGGGCAATCGAAGGATGATTTGGCAAGGTGATTCAAATGCGTATCCTCCGTCTATTATTGCTTGCAATTCTGATCGTGGCTATTCCAGCGGTTTCGTTCGCACAGTTTGCGGTGTCGATCACTCTCGCTCCGCCCGCCCTGCCTGTTTATACGCAGCCCATGGCTCCCGCCGACGGTTATCTATGGACTCCCGGCTATTGGGCTTATGGAGATGAAGGCTACTTCTGGGTTCCGGGAACCTGGGTGATGGCCCCGGAAGTTGGCTTCCTCTGGACTCCCGGTTATTGGGGTTGGGGCGATAATGCGTATGTCTGGCATGGCGGCTACTGGGGTGATCATGTCGGCTTCTACGGAGGCGTGAATTATGGCTTCGGCTATGGTGGCGTTGGCTACCAGGGCGGATATTGGAATCATGGCGCCTTCAATTACAACCGTTCCGTGAATAACGTGAACGCCACCAGCATGCACAATGTCTACAATAAATCTGTAACCAACAACACAGCGTTCAACCACGTCAGCTATAACGGCGGTAGGGGTGGAGTTTCTGCCCGTCCTACCCAGGCGGAAGAATCCGCATCGCGCGAGCGGCACTCCCAGCCAACCACATCGCAAACACAGCATGCGCAAGCTGCCAAGGGCAACCACGCGCTTCTGGCTTCGGTGAACCACGGTCGCCCAGCAATCGCTGCAACCGCAAAACCAGCCGAGTTTGGTGGCCGCGGAGTGGTGGCGGCCAGGCAAGCAGGCGCACCATACAAGGCCGCCGAGAATCATGCAGCCGCTCGGCCAGAACCAAACAGATCAACTCCACACCCCGCGAACAGCGCCGCTCGCCAGCAGCCTGCCGCTCATGCGCAACCGGCCCCGCGTGCCCAGGCCGCACCCCGGCCCGAAGCTCGTGTACAGGGTGCACCGCGTTCGCAGCCTGCCGCTCATGCGCAATCTGCCCCGCGTGCCCAGGCCGCACCCCGGCCCGAAGCTCGTGTACAGAGTGCGCCGCGTTCGCAGCCTGCCGCTCATGCGCAACCTGCCCCACGTGCCCAGGCCGCACCGCGGCCCGAAGCTCGTGTACAGAGTGCGCCGCGTTCGCAGCCTGCCGCTCGTGCGCAATCTGCTCCACGTGCCCAGGCCGCACCGCGGCCGGAGGCTCGTGTACAGAGTGCGCCGCGTCCTGCTCAGAAAGAGGGCAACGCCAGGGAAAGGTGAGCAGCTCAACAGTGAAGACTCAATTCAAAGTGGTGCGGATCCCATGGGCTCGCACCATTTGTTTTGACTAGGCTACTCCGCGCCATCGCGTATTCCGCATGAAAGCCCATCAACTTTATTTGTGTTGAGCAGAATTGACCAGCTACAGAACGGCAAATCGCTTATAACCCTTCTTGGATGTTATCTCACCGCAGAAAAAGGAGCGGAATATGATTGGAACCATATTGATTGTGATTTTGATATTGGCACTAGTCGGAGCGCTACCGACTTGGCCGCATAGCAGAGGATGGGGCTACTATCCGACGGGAGGGTTGGGCCTGATCCTTTTGATCGTGATAATTCTTCTGGTTCTTGGGCGGATCTAAACCATGCGTTCCTCATCGACGCTGGCAGGTGCCATCGCCAGGGGTTGGCGCCTGCTCTCTATTCGCGCGACGGCACCCTCGCTGTGCTCCATTGCCGCACGCGCGTATTCGGTCCTGACCTACACCTGCCGTGGGCTGGTGAGATCAAACGATACCTGGAATTTCCGGGTGGAGTATGCGGCGCGATACCGAGCATGAGGCCGACGTTAACTATCGCTCGCATCATAGAGGGCGACAAACCGATGCATCATCTAGTCTCGCACCCTATGGCGCTTATAGTCATATTGGTCGGTAAAAACGTCAACTGACGAGCTCAGCGTCGGATTGTTGCTGCAGAGCACCCTCGCGTAATAAGGAAGCGACGCGGACCTGCATATCTCTTGGCAGGTTGCGATAGGCCTCCTTAAGCTCTGCTAAGAGATTTGTGGCTAAATATATCTCATTGTTCATGATACCTACCTCTCTGGGCGAAGACTCACGTCTGCCCGAAATTCGTCTATTGCGGATAAGCCGTACTCGGTCCACCGAGTGAGAAACAACGTTTCCGGGTACGAGTGAGAGAGAACGACTTGTTGCAGCCGACGAGGAATCCGCATATCGATGCTCATCCGAGTTCTCGTTCAGACCATCAGCCTTCACCATTATCGAAGTTCAGCATCGAAAGGACTGGTCAATAGTGAACAGAATTGTAATTATGTCGGCCTGCCCTTCACGACTATAACGATAGCCTCTGCGGCCATAGCCGGGCCTCGTGAGCTTGATTGACCAGTTTTTATCAACTGCTAGTGGCACACTGGCGATAGAACTGATCATTGTGACTACACCCTAAGAACGCAGGGCGCAATCAGAACAAGAAACGCCTAGTCACCAAAGCCTGCAAAGGATCACTGTCTAATTCGTACTGGCCTGGGTTCTGAAGCGCCGCCAGTTGCGAGTCGACAATTCATGCAAGACGACGGAGGAATTCAATGTCACAAACCCTGGTAGAAAAGGCAAGTGAACACATTGCGCAATCGGTTCGCGAGGCTTCTCGCGTAACCGCAGCAGTAGCAGACGCGGTTGTTGATGGGGTGGAAGCAGCCAAGCGTGCCGCGAAACAGGGTGGGGACGCCGCCGAGGACTTTGTGAATGATTCAACCCGGCGTATCCAGCGAAATCCGTTGCTCACAGTCGCCGTAACCTTCGTCACCGGTCTCGCAGTGGGGACGCTGGCGGGTTTGTCGATGCGGCGAAAGTAACCACGCATAACTGTGCGTTTGGACACCGCTCCCGTTCTTGGGATGCGGCGTGTTGAAGGTGGGCCCAGTGTTGCAGTCTACTGGCCCTGGATTGCAACCGAATAGGATTGAACATTCATCGCCGCGGTTCTCGCTGAGGGGTTTACTTTGTGCACTCGGCGGGGCCTCGGCATACGCAATGGCTTTGAGGCCAAACGCTGGGATGTGCTCTCCTTTGTAAGCCGGCGCGGGTGTCCAGTTTGGCTTAAGCAGCGCGCAACCGCGTACTGCGCGGCAGCATCACGGAAACTGTATCGGATTGCTCAGCGCGCCAGCCCGGGCAGTGGGACACTCATCAGGCAAGCGTTGTTTGCTTTGCTGGAAAGACCACGCGACTGCACTCGTTGTTGGTGCGGCAGTTGCAGAATTTATGTTTACCCCAAGAGACCGGAGATAGCAATGACCGACCGTAATTCCGTTGTAGCCGTTTACGACACCCACGAACAGGCAGAGCAGGCAGTCAAGTGTCTCCAAGAGGCTGGCGTCGACATGAAAAGCCTGTCGATCGCGGCGAAGGATCAACACACAGATGAACACGTCGTCGGTTACTACAATACTGGTGACCGCATGAAGCATTGGGGGAAAATGGGAGCCTTATGGGGCGGCTTCTGGGGACTGCTTTTTGGATCGGCCTTTTTTGCCATCCCCGGCATCGGCCCTGTGCTCGTTGCTGGTCCCCTGGTAGCCTGGATCGTGGCAGGTCTGGAGGGTGCAGCGGTTGTGGGCGGTGTCAGCGCGATCGGGGGTGGGTTGGCAAGTATCGGGATACCGAAGGATAGCGTCCTTCAGTACGAGCTTGCGCTAAAGACCGACAAATTCTTGCTGATTGTTCACGGTTCACCGGATGCTGTGGCCATGGCAAAGGACATTATCGACGGAACAAAGCACACTTCGTATACGGTGCATGGCGAGACCGTTTTGGTTAGGCAGTAAAAAACATTAGTTAAGGAGAGCACCATGCCACAAAGCACACACGCTCGCGCATCAGAGCTGCACAACCTTGCAATCCATGCTCATCAGGCTGCCGCCGTAGCTCACGACAAGGGCGATCACCTGACGGCCCACGAACTCAGCAGGAGAGCGCTTGAACATTCCATGAATGCATTTGGACTTGCCGAGAAGCTCGCTGCAGAGACGGCAAAGCCTGAAAATCCAAGGGCGTAAACGACTCGAAGAAGTTGGAAGCAGCCGGGCAATAGCAAGAGAATGGGAAAGGGTGGCGCTGAAAGCGAGGCCCGATGCACTGCTGGGTCGCGGGGGCAGACCAACGACGCCATCCTTCTCCAATCCACGAAGGTGGCCCTGCCGGGACCGTCGCACCCTAAAGCACTGCGAAATATACCCTCTTGACATGAGCACTATAGCTCAGACGGGCCTACCGCAAGACGCTAAGGTTGAAAGTACCTCATCACGCGGCCAATGCGATGGACGCAGAGACACCGCGCGGGGGTAGAAAATCAGAGGCCTCACCTTGAAAAAGATCATGTTGTTCGTTGCGTTAATCAGTCTGACCAGCCTTGGCTGGGCGCAGTCACATCGCGAAAAATCCGCCGACCGTATGGATAATGCAGCCAAGGTGCTGCATGAAATCATGGGTGCGCCGGACAAAGGCATTCCCGAAGAAGTGTTCGAACACGCAAAATGCATAGCAATTGTTCCCCACATGCTCAAGGGCGGCTTTGTCTTTGGCGCGGAGAACGGCCGCGGCGTGGCAACGTGCCGCACTGCCGAGGGTTGGAGCGCACCGGCATTCTTTGCCATCACTGGTGGAAGCTGGGGATTACAGATCGGGGTTGAAGGCATCGACTTGGTCATGATCATCCAGAATGACAGTGGCATGCGCCGCTTGCTGCAAAGCAAGTTCGAACTGGGTGCTGATGCCTCTGCGGCAGCTGGACCAGTAGGCCGTCATGCGTCAGCCGATACCGATTGGAAGCTGAACACCGAGATTCTGACCTACTCCCGCGCCAAGGGCGCGTTTGCCGGACTCACGTTGAATGGCGCCTCGATTCGCCGCGACGACGACTCGATGGAAGCGATCTACGGCCGTCACGTTTCAACCCGGGCTGTATTAACCGGCAAAGTAGCGCCGACAGGAGCTTCCGAGCGCTTCCTGAATGCAGTGAGAAGTGCCAAAGCGCAGGCGGTTGCTTCAAACTAGTTAACTACGAATATGAGGCGTGTGCCCGGGACGTAATCGAGTCCCGGACGCATCGCCAAGTAGAGGGGACTCAAAATGCTTTGGACAATCTTCGTAATTCTCCTGATTCTCTGGCTTCTTGGATTCAGCCTTCACATCGCAGGCAGCCTGATTCATCTCCTGCTGGTGGTAGCACTGATCGTCCTGGTCTTTAACCTGGTAACTGGACGACGCTGAATAGCGCGAGACAAGCTGAGGAGATAAAAAATGCCGCCACAAGAAAATGCATCATTGAGCGCGAGGCTACCTGGAACAAAAGTACGCACGCTGATGCTCGAAGGAAAACTTGCGGCATCGTTGAGATCAAGGGTCAGCGCGTCGCTTCCGAGCCGGGTTGCGGTAATCGGAAACTACCTTCCGCGCCAGTGTGGAATCGCAACCTTTACGACAGACTTATGTGACGCCATCGGTGAAGAGTACGAAACAGTTCAATTGCTCGCAGTGCCGGTGAACGATCCAGGATCGCAGTACAACTATCCCCCGCGTGTACGATTCGAACTGATGGAAGGCGACCCGTCTTCCTATGATGCCGCCGCGGACTTTCTGAACTTCAGCAACGTCGATTTGGTCTGCCTGCAGCATGAGTACGGTATTTTCGGAGGCCCCGCGGGAAGCCACATTCTGCGCCTCCTGAGGCGTCTCAAAATGCCCGTCGTGACGACGCTACACACAGTTCTCCGCGAACCCGACGCCATGCAAAGAGTCGTGATGGACGAAATCGCCGTGCTCTCTGACCGGCTGATCGTAATGAGCGAACACTCTTCGCGGCTTCTGCAGGAAGTGTTTCACATACCGGAAGAAAAGATTGACGTCATTCCCCATGGCGTGCCCGACCTGCCATTCGGAGATCCCAATTACTACAAGGACTCTTCGGGAACAGAGGGAAGGGCCGTGCTGCTTACATTCGGATTGCTCTCTCCAAATAAAGGGATCGAACGCGTGATCGAGGCACTTCCCCGGATCGTAGCCGAGCATCCAGAAGCTGTGTACATGGTCGTGGGCGCAACGCATCCGCATATTCGGCGCCGCGAGGGCGACCAGTACCGTTTGCAACTTCAGGCACTGGCAAGAAAACTTGGGGTTGAGCGTAATGTGATTTTCCACAACCGCTTCGTTAGTCCGGAGGAAATGGCTCAGTTCGTTGGCTCCGCTGATATCTACATCACACCTTATCGCTACGAAGCGCAGGCTGTGTCGGGCACGCTGGCGTACGCTCTGGGGGCAGGGAAGGCGATCATCTCGACTCCGTACTGGCACGCCGCTGAACTGCTGGACGAGGGACGTGGAGTGCTGGTCCCGTTCGAAGACTCAGATGCGATTGCGACGGCGGCGATTGAACTACTGGATAACGAAGTAGCCCGCCATGCGATGCGTAAACGCGCCTACCTGTATGCGCGGGATACAGTGTGGAACAAGGCTGCCGAATCTTACATGAGCACGTTTGTGCGCGCTCGCTCCGATCGAATGCAGATTCCGCGCATCGCGTTTTCAGACTTGAACGCCGAGAGAACGCTGGACCGGTTGCCGTCCTTAAAACTGGATCACCTGTACCGGATGACCGATCACACAGGACTCTTGCAACACGCAGTTTTTTCCGTCCCTGCTTATGGCGAGGGTTACGCGACCGACGACAATGCCCGGGCATTAATCGTGGCGATGTTGATGGAAGAGCTCGGAATGACCGCGCTCTCTGAATCGGCCAACCTGGCGTCGCGCTACCTGGCATTTCTGTGGCACGCGTTCAATCCGGCAACTGGCCGATTCAGGAATTTCCTGAGCTACGAACGCCAGTGGCTTGAGGCAACGGGATCGGAAGATAGTCACGGCCGCGCCTTGTGGGGATTGGGAACCGTGCTGGGGCGCTCCAAGTTCGCAGATTTGCGGGGTACCGCGGGGCGGCTGTTTGAATCAGCTCTTCCGGCTATTCTCAGGTTCAAAAGTCCGCGCGCAATGGCGTTTTCCGCATTAGGGTTACAGGAATACCTCAACGGATTCCCGGGAGACAGAGCGGCTATGCAGACGATGGACGAACTCTCGCATCGTTTGCTCGACATCTACGCTTCAAACCACTCAGCCGGATGGCACTGGTTTGAGGATGTTCTCGCATACTCGAACGCGCGACTGCCACAGGCTCTGATCGCGTGCGCGGTGCGAACCTCTGATAAGGTCATGCTTGCGGCCGGCCTTGAGTCTCTGGGTTGGATTGTGACAATGCAGCGTTGCGAGACCAAGGGACACTTCGTTCCGATTGGATCGCAGGGTTTTCACCGCAAGGGAGGCGAGAAGGCGCGCTTCGATCAGCAACCCGTAGAAGCTGGGGCAACGGTGTCGGCATGTTTGCAGGCGTTTCGCGCAACCGCCGATGACCGCTGGCTCAAGGATGCATGGTCGGCGTTCAACTGGTTCCTGGGCGACAATGATCTGCAGATCGTGCTCTACGACTCCAGCACTGGTGGATGTCGCGACGGGTTGCATCCCGACCGGGTTAACGAGAACCAGGGAGCGGAGTCCACGCTTTCCTTCCTGATGGCGCTGCTCGAGATGCGCCTGTTGGAAGACGCAGAACTTCCTTTCACCAAGCATGAAGCTATCTCCATTTCACGTGTTTCTCTCAGTTCGCGCACTCCATTGGAGATTTCATGAGCGTAGTGATTCATGATGAGCCGTTGTTGCACCGCCATGACGCAAATCCGATCCTCACTAGTAGAGACTGGCCATATCCAATCAATAGCGTGTTCAATGCGGGCGCAACCCTGCTTGAGGATGGATCGACGCTGTTGCTCTGCCGCGTGGAGGACCGGAGGGGACTTTCGCATCTCTGTGCCGCGCGTTCTGAAAACGGAGTGGACGGATGGCAGATCGATCCGACACCAACGCTCATGGCAAACCCGGACGAATATCCGGAAGAGCTCTGGGGTATTGAAGATCCGAGAATCACCTGGGTGCCTGAATTAAAGCAATACGCGGTGGTTTACACCTCGTATTCACGTGGCGGCCCGGGTGTTTCGCTCGCGCTTACGAAGGATTTCCATAGCTTCGAGCGGTATGGGGTGATCATGTCACCCGATGACAAGGACGCGGCGCTGCTACCGCATAAGATTAAAGGACGATGGGCGCTTATCCATCGCCCGATGACCGCACTTGGTGCTCATATCTGGATCTCCTACTCGCCCGATTTGCGCCATTGGGGCAGTCACATGGTCATGCTTGAAGCACGTCGCGGGGCATGGTGGGATGCGAACAAGATCGGGCTCTCTTCGCCGCCGATTCAAACCGCCCGCGGGTGGCTAACCCTCTACCACGGAGTGCGGCACACACCATCGGGCTGCCTATACCGGTTGGGTCTGGCGCTATTTGATCTTGAGCAACCAGCCAAGTGCTTGCTCCGGGGGGACCAATGGATCTTCGGCCCGGAGACTGACTACGAACGCCATGGCGACGTTGATGACGTTGTGTTCCCCTGCGGGAACACAATGAATGCTGATGGCGACACGATCAATGTGTATTACGGAGCTGCTGACTGTGCGATCGCCTTGGCTCGGGCAAGCGTTCGCGGACTCTTGGAATGGCTTGACGCACACGGAGACCGCGACCGGCGGCAGAGAGCACAGGATCTATGACAGTTCTCCATTGTATTCAGCGGTTATTTGCATGCCACCACCGCGATCGGAGCCGCGTCTTCACGATCAACAATCGCACGTACCAGGTCTGCTTCGACTGCGGACGCGAGATTGATTACTCGTGGGAGAGAATGCGTTCCCTGGAGCCATACGATTCTGCCAATCGGCTTGTGCCACTGGATAACTCAAGGCCTGCGCAGGCATCAATCACTTGATACGCAGATGCGCAGTATAACCGCCCGCACCGAAGCGAATTTGTAGTGCATGTGCGCAAGAGTTAGATTCTTGCGATTTTCGCTGCTATCGATTCGGTACCGCGGCGCTTGGAACGGGAGCCGATCGGTCCTACTCTCGTGCTGAAGAGATAACTGTCTGCGGTTGCTTGTCCCGCGGGATAGCCGTGCCGGCCGGATAAATGATGATCTGCACCGTACCCCAGTCGCCGTCTGAATTCGTGGTCGCCTGTTTGCCAATTCCAAGAGTCTTAAGCTGACTGTCGTCGAAGCCGAAATTCTCAACCAGATACTCGCGCACGACCATCGCCCGCGCTTCGGTCAGCACCATATCCTTATTCGTATCTCCTTCAGTTCCGGCAGACACTACAATCACCGCAAACCCAAAATGTTCACTCGCGAGAAAACTGCCGCCATCGTGCAGAGACTTCTCGTTCTTCAGCTTGGCAGAGTCTTTCTTGTCGAATAGCTGCTTCGAGGAGTACGTGAATTCCTTGATGGGCGTGCCCTGCGGCATGTGTTCAATTTCATTCTTAGCCAGTTCGGAGGAGTCTTCGTAGCCGCGGCTCTTAAAGTAGCCGCGCAAGAGAAAGTTGTGCTTTAGCGCTTCCATGTTCTCTTGGAAGTCGGTGACTCCGCTTTGCGCCTGGGCCATCGTCTCGCGCATTGCGCTCGTCGTATGTTCGAGGTCGCTATAGAGTTGCTTGTCGTTCACCAGCGCACCGACTGTCCCCTGGCCCCGGTCGATCTTGCCGGAAATCGAATCCAGGTTTGCCGTCGCCACGGTGGTGTTCTGGATGACTTGCTGGCTGCTATCAAGAATGCCATTTGCTTTCCTGAACAGGTCCGCCATTTCCAGCGGCTGCTGGCTCGCGATGGTATCGTTATTCCGAACATTGGGAGAACCGGCGGAGCCGAACGAGATTGCTAAATATTGGTTGCCTAACATGCCCTCGGTCTCAATCGTGGCTACGGAGTCCTGCTTGATGATCTCGTGTGTCGATTTACTGAGATCCATCACCACCGTGACTTGTTCGCCAGGTTTGTGCGGCAATTCAATGCTGTGCACAACTCCGCTATGGACTCCTCCTACCCGCACATCCGCTCCCACATCTAATCCGGCAACATTGCTGAATTGCGCCTTCACCTGGTAGGTCGAGCTAAAAAGATACTGCTTGCTTCCAATGATAAATACTCCGGCCACCAGAATGGCCAAGGTCACGACGATGAAAGCTCCCAACCGAGCTGTTCTTGACATAAGTTCTCCTACGAATGCTTCAGAAACTCACGAACGAATGGGTCGTCGCTTCCCTGAAGTTCTTGAAAGGTGCCTTCGGCTGTAACATTGCCTTGATCCAGCAGAATCAAACGATCTGCAATTGTCTTTGCGCTGTACAGGTCGTGAGTTACTACGATGGACGCCATGTGGCGTTCAGCCTGGAGTTTGAGAACCAAATCATCAATCTCAGCGGAACTGATTGGATCAAGGCCCGCGGTCGGTTCGTCGAGCAGCAGGATGTCCGGCTCCAGGGCCAATGCCCGCGCCAGTCCTACCCGTTTCTGCATTCCGCCGGAGATATCTGCCGGCATCTTATCGAGATGCCCATCCATGCCAACTTCCGAAAGTAACTGTTTGACGCGGTCACATTGCTCAGAGCTCGACATCTCCTTCCTCTGATGCTGCAAGGGAAAAGCCACATTCTGCTCGACAGTGAGCGAATCGTAAAGCGCGGCATGCTGAAACAGAAAGCCCATCTTCTTGCGGATCTCGCTGAGCTGGTCGAGGGACAGGCCTGCGATGTTTTCTCCGTGGATGCGAACCGCTCCCGAGTCAGGCGTCTGCAAGCCGATGATCAGCCTCAGTAAAACACTCTTGCCGGTACCGCTGCGCCCCAGGATCGCGAGGATCTCGCCTCTGCTAACCGTCAGGCTCACTCCATTCAAGACTCTTTGAGCTCCGAAGGACTTGTATACATTGTCGACCGCGACAACCGGCGTGCGCCCGGCTTCGTTGGCTTGCAGTTTTATCGCGACTTGATCGATTGTGGCCATAATTGTTTACGGGAAAACGATGATGATGAATTTCACGAGCACCACATCAGCCAGGATAACGAAGAGAGAGGACAGGACCACCGAACTGGTGGCCGCACGTCCTACGCCTTCGGCACCTCCCCGGGTGCGCATCCCTTGAAAGCAGGAGACTAGGCCGATGATCAGTCCAAAGACCGCAGTCTTAAACGTGGGTGGCAGGAAGTCATTAAAGCCAGAACCATTGAATCCGTTAATGATGAACTGATGGAACGAGAGCGGTTCAACCGTGGCTAGCGCAACCCAACCCATCACCAAGCCGCAAGCATCGGAAGCAAGGGTCAGTAACGGCAGCATCAGGATGCAAGCCAGGATGCGAGTGACGGCGAGCAGCCGATAGGGATTTACCGCAGAAGCTTCGATGGCGTCGATTTGTTCGGTCACTTTCATCGAGGCCAACTCTGCGCCGATGCCCGCACCCACCCGGCCACTCACGACCAGGGCCGTAATAATCGGACCTATCTCATGGATAATGGAATACACGAGCGCCGCGGGAAGCAGCGATTTGGCTCCAAAGCGGGTCATGCTTTGAACCGACTCCAGCGCCAGCACAACTCCAATTGCAGCGCCAGCCAGCGCGACGAGCGGCAGCGACTTCGAACCTATTTCATCAAGTTGCCGAAAGAGTTCGCGGAACTCAAATGGCGGCGTCACCGCAGCCCGCACAACTCGCCAGGAGAAGATGGCGAGTTCGCCAAACCATTCGAAGAATTCGGTGCTCACCCACTTGGAGGCGCCCGCATCGAACGCCGCGACCGAGACCGGTTGCCCGGTGAGCGGAGCCGCCACACCTGCGACCGCTTCAATTTGGCGCTCGCTCACTTGGAATCCGGCTCCGGGGCTGCGCCCGGATCATGGAGGTGCATGCGGGAGAGCAGAGAATGCGGGCGGCTGTAGAAGAACTCCCGCATGATATTCTCCCCAACACCTACGAGGAAATTGTAATTGCCCATCCGCAGTGCCGATCTGGCGCCATAGTTGCCGGGATACCAGGCATACACCGCCGTTATCGTGCCGGCATAGGGTGCTGCAACCGCCGAGAAAGAGAAGGCACGGTGGCCGTCTTCGCCATGGCGCGCTGTCAAACTCGAAATCACCGCATGGCGCAGTCTTGGAAGCACGCCTGTGCAGTCGCAGCGGTAATACAGTGTGTCTTCTTTAAGGGCCTCTGCCAAACCATAGCGTGTCGTAGTGCTGATCGCTGCAATGCCGAGCGCGGAACCGAATCGCTTGCTGTAGCCGGCCGCGCCTTGCTGCCATGCCGCCGGAGTATTGTCCATTTGGCCTATGCCGGCCACTACTGCGGCACCGGCGATAGGATACGGGCCGTACGCGTCAAAGACGTAATTGCGAAGCTTGATTTCCTCGGTGGGCCGCGTGTACACCAGATCGCCTTGCGTTGCGGTGCTTGCAACAATCCGTGAGGGCTCCACCGGATCTACCAGTGACTGCGCCTTTGCCATTGTGGGTAACGCCGCGAGAGTCGCGATTGTAAATAACATGAAAACGGATTCGCGCAACTTCATCTGGGATTCTCCGTGGTAGAAAGCAACCCGCCCCGGTGGGGATGGCATTTCGAGTCTGGCAGAGTTGGAGGACGAAGGCTGCTCACTATTGCTCAGTCACGGCAATAAATTTGGACTGCGGCTTCGGAACTGAAGTATACGAAGCAACGAACGCAGTTTCTGACCAATGTGGTCAATCTTGAACAGACCAGCTCTCTTTCGTCACTTACCTTTTCCTCTGTTGCTGTCACTCGTCAAAAGGCTGTTGTTGCCGATGTCAAGTGCTTTGCGTTTCCGGCATTCCGCTTATCGGTGAGCCCCGCGATGAAATCACATAGGAGAATCAAGAATATGAACACGGCTGGATACGTCGCAGGGTTTTCATGGCCTCGAATGGGCATGCGTATTTTTGCTCCACTAATGGCTCTTCTCTTCGTGGCCATGCCACTGTTGGCAGACCAAGACACGCCCCCTCCCGCGCCGGCGACATATGCGCAGCAGAGCCCGGAGCAATTGCAGCAATTGGTCGCGCCCATCGCGTTATACCCGGACTCTCTTGTGGCACAGGTCCTGGCGGCTTCTACCTTTCCCGAGCAAGTAGTTCAGGCAGACAGATGGGTGCAAGCGCATCCTGACCTGCAGGGTGACGCCTTGGGCCAGGCCGTGAACCAGCAGTCGTGGGATCCAAGCGTCAAGGCACTCACTGCGTTTCCGTCTGTCTTGGGCAATATGGACAAGAACCTTGCCTGGACGTCCTCGTTGGGAGATGCCTACTACAATCAGCAGCAAGACGTGACCGATGCGGTGCAGGAAATGCGCCAGCGGGCGCAAGGCGCCGGCAATCTCAAGACTACGCCGCAGCAAACCGTAACCGACCAAGGCTCGACGATTGTTATTCAGCCGGCCAGTCCTGAGGTCGTCTATGTCCCCGCCTATGATCCATGGCTGGTCTATGGCGGCCCGATTATGGCGTGGCCGGGATGGTATCAGTACCCCGGAATCTGGTATGGCGGTCCCTACCTCTCGTTCGGACCTGGCTTTGGAATTGGTTTCTTCGGAGGCTTTGGATGGGGCTGGGGGAATTGGGGATTCGATTGGCACAATCGATATGCCACCTTTAACCATGGCAGGTACTACTCCCGGAGCAACACGTTTTATAACCGTAGTAGCTTCGCCCGAGGCGGTGGCGTTCGCGCCGGCGGCTATCGTGGCGGGGCATCGGCCAGGCCTTTCAACGGAAACACCAGGGCTGCGCGAGGATACGCTGAACCCCGCGGCCAGAGCGGTGTTCGCTCGGGTGCATTTAGCAACTACGGGCATGGCGCGCAGGCAAGAAGCTTCTCGTCACGCGGCAGCGCCAGTGTTGGCGGCGGAGCGCGCGGTGGTGGAGGTGGTGGACATAGCGGTGGTGGAGGCGGTGGACGTAGCAGCGGTGGAGGCGGCGGACATGGGGGCGGTGGGCGCCGGTAATCAACGCGTTGTAACGTTCCGAACCGCTTGTCAAATTTCGAAATGGAGAGAAATCGTATGCGGCCAACAAAGCTGAACTTCAACACATCACATTGGACAAATCTTCCTGAACTCGCCGTGCTCGTGATCCTTTTGACGGCGTTCCTTCCCGTTCGCTCCATGGCGCAGCAACACGGCCAGAAAACGTTTTCCTCACCGGAGGACGCGAGCAATGCATTAGTAAAAGCCGCGCAGGATAACGACGAAAAAACAATGATCGAGATACTCGGCCCCGATGCAAAGCAAATTGTTTCCTCCGGAGACGACGCCGAGGACGCCGACAGCCGTGCTAATTTCGTAGAGAAGTACAAGGAGATGCACCGCCTGGTAAAGGAGTCGGATGTAGCCACCGTTCTGTACATCGGTGGTGAGAATTGGCCGACACCCATTCCCCTTGTGAACAAAGGCAAGTCCTGGTATTTCGATACCGAGGAGGGTAAGAAAGAAATCCTATACAGGCGAGTCGGCCGGAACGAAATGTCGGCTATTCGTATCTGCCAGGAACTTGTGGTGGCGCAGAAGGAACACTACTCTACACATCACAACGAATACGCCCAGAAGATTTTCAGTGATGAAGGGCAGCACAACGGCCTGTACTGGACGTCTGCTGGTTGGGAACCCCAGAGCCCCATCGGGCCGCTGGTCGCATCGGCTGTGGCGAAGGGCACAGCCAATCATCAAGCTGGAACCCCGACTCCTTACCGTGGCTATTACTTCGAGATCATGACCCGTCAAGGGAAGAACGCTCCAGGCGGCGCAAAGGACTATATCGTAAACGGCAAGATGACCGGAGGCTTCGCTTTCCTGGCCTATCCTGCCGAATACCGGTCGTCCGGCGTGATGACATTCATCGTCAATGAGAATGGCATCGTGTTGCAGAAAGATCTCGGTCCTGGCACGGACGTCGTTGACCAGGTCATGAAGGGATACGACCCGGGTTACAGTTGGGAAAAAACCGAAGTGCAGGAAGAATCAGCAGACAATGAGATGCCCGAGTAAATTTCGCTACTCGACTCCGCTCCTGTTGTGAGCAAGCTTTATGGTGCTTAGGGAAGCGTAGGCGCTAACTCTCTCGCAGACGAATTCCCTATCCCGCTGGCTGCAAAGGCCGTGGAAGGCGATCGGCCCTGGTGTGATCACCGGGGCCGCCGGCGATGACCGTCTGGCATTGCCACCTACTCCGTGGCCGGAGCACAGCTTGGAACCAGGCTTCTCTGGACCGCATTTCTCATCTGGCTCCACTGGCAAGTCAATGCAGAGCGGCGGAATTGAATAACAATCCGTGCAGCGCGCTCTGCTCTGCCGTCATTGCAATTATGTTTTTGATTATGAGCAAAAGAGCACAGATGTGAGCGATTCGACCGTGCGATGCTCAATATACAAGATTTCTCAACCACACCTTGCTGTAGGAAACTACACACCATTTACAACGCGAAACACGATTTCGGAGGAAGCTATGGAAAACGCAGTTTTGGCAATACCAACGGACGAAAACACTCTTACGTATGACAAGATTTTAGTGAGTGGGATCAGACTCGGCGCAAAATGCGATCCGGCGCAATCGGAGGCGAACCGCTTATCGTACCGAGCCGCTTGGCTAAACATTCTAGCGGAATATGGATGGTCGGAAGCTGAGTGGTTCAGAGCTGCGAGCGGTATTGCCGCATAAAGGTCATTCGCGACCGCATCCATCTGTGTGCAAAACAATACAGACATGGCTTCGTCAGTAGTCGATCCTCGTAGAAGCAGTCGACAACTGCCTCTACGATAACGAGGAGAACAAATGAACAGACTAAGATATCTTGCCCTAGCCGGTGTTGCTGCAATCTGCTTCACGGTTACCGCTCCCAAATTAGAAGCTCAGGTCAGCATCAACATCGGAGTCGCGCCTGAATGTCCCTACGGGTACTATGATGCCTCACCTTATGGCTGCGCTCCCTCCGGCTACTACGGTCCGGAATGGTTTACCGGTGGTGTCTTCATCGGTGCCGGTCCTTGGTTTCATGGCGGCGATAACTTCCGTGGACAAGTAAATAACAGTTATCATCCTGACCACGGCTATCGAGGCGCTACGCCGCAACGGGGCGAGAAAGCCGAGCCGTCAAAGCATGCTGAAAATGCTGCAAACTTCAAAGGAAATGAAGTGCGTGATGGGCGCGGCCATACCGGCGAAATCAAACGCTAAGAGCAGGCAAACGAATGAGCACCTGGCCCGCGCCAGGTGCTTTGTCGTTGCATCCCCTTATTCGTGACCAGTGGATGTAAGCACTAAAAGATCAGCGTCTACGGACCCATGAAATGAATGTGTCCATGGATTCAAAGCTGATTCAGTTGTCGCATGGCGTCGGCCAGAACTTCGATTACGATGCCGCGGACGGATCGCCAGGCACTCCCGCGTGAATTCGTCGGTCACTTTCAGCATCCGAGCCATCCTGCCATCGTAAGTAATCCACTGACAAAGTCATAGCTCCATTGTTATGGCTCGCATAGGAGGGAGCTACGATGTCTGATCGAACCATCTGCCTGAATCCAGACAGCACGCTAGGAAGAGACTTCTATAGGGGCAGAGATAATTGGCTGATGGGGGGTAGCATCGACCGGCTTGATGTTAGCGAGACCGCCGCCGACCAGACGCAAACGGGGCTCGCCCTCAATGGCATCGAGCAGGGCGTGGGTCATGAGGTCATCGATTTGCGGGGCTCGGGTGAGAACGACCGGGTAAAGAATGACAATCTCCAGTCCTGCCTGTTTAAGGCGCAGCCGCGTCTGCGGCTCGGCACTGGCAATGTGAATGGTAAGTGAGCTTTCAAGAACCCGATGCTGCTGTTCGAGTTCGGACTTGTAAGTTTTGTAGACGCCGGTAACGGCAGCGGAGATGCGCTGCTCGGCAAGCCCGTAGTCAACGTCGGCGTTAAGGGTGAGTGAGATGCGCCGCCAGGCAAAGTTGGAGCCCGGAAGCTGCTTAAAGAAATTGGAGGATGGCTGGAAGACCACGGAATTGGAAAAGACGACGATACGACCGGTGGCACGCGCTTCGCCCGCCGACGTATCCAACTCCACCAGGAGCATGCGGACGAGGCCGATATCGAATACGTCTCCGGTAACTTCGCCGATCTGGACGCGGTCTCCGACGCGAATTCCGAAGCGTCCGATGAGTAAGAAGTAGGCAGCAACGCTGAGGATCACATTCTGCAGGGCAATGGCAATGCCGGCGCTGAGGAACCCGGCAAATGTCGCCAGTGAGCCTATGTCGGTGGAGAGGGCAACGATCAGAATGAGAGCGATCGCCGCCGTTACCACGATTCGGCGATGCAGTAGAAATTGATTGCGGCGACGTGGTTCCTGGATATAGCGGAAGATGGCGCGCCGCCAGAAGTCAGCGGCAACGCCAACCAGGATGATTGCCAGGACGAGGGCTCCGATGCGCAGCAGCAGCCCTCGTTCCTGGGTCGAGTAGGTGCGTTGGGTCTCGCTTTGCCACTCGGCCAGATTATTGGAGGTGGCATCAAGCAGCAGGTCAACCTTGGCGAGGGGCAGCACCATGGCTGCCAGGTGTTTGAAATCCGCGGTGAGGGCGTCGATCTGCTTTCTACGGTCCGCCAGCACCACTGGATCGTCGGACTGGGGTTGGACGGAGAGGCTTTGATCGCGCTGATAGATGGCTCGCAATTGAGTTCTCAGCGGATCGCGAATGCGATCCAGCGAGCGGTGAAACTCGGCAGTAGCAGCGAGGGCATCGCGCTCGGCATCGAGTTTGCCGTGGAGGGAATTGAGATCTTCGGCAAGTGAGATGATGCCATTGCTGGGCTGCTTAGCGGGGGCGGTTGCAGCCGCACGCGTGTTCACAGAAAGTGGATTGAATGGCACCGGCGCGGCCGAGGGAGCGCTGGACGACGTGCTGCCATTGGCGCCGCTTACGTCGGCTGGATTCGCGGCGGGGGTATCGGAGATGGCTCTTCCATTCTGAAGGGTTTCACCGTTGTTGGACTCCGAGCGTGAAGAACGTGCGCTCAACTCGGCGCTCCGAGCGATACGAGCTTCGGGGACGGTGCGTTCGAGTTCGTCGATCTTTCCAATCAGCCCGCCTGAAACTCCAGTGGAGGTGAACGCGTTCATACTTTGCAGAACTTCCAGACGCGCCCGGGCGAGTTCGAGATCGCTCTTCAGTTCAGCAATCTGGTCGTTGATGGTCTGGAGCTTCTTGCCGCCTGCTGTGGCTGCCTGCCGTTCAAGTAGGTCAAGGCCAGCGGTGATTTGCTTAACCTTGTCTTGCGCGCTGGTAACGCGTTGAGAAAGCGTCGCAGGTTGAGCGGTATCGGCAGCGGTTGGCGCGTCATGGGGATGGTCCAGTTGCATCTGCTCGGCCTGGATACGGCCGAAGTCGAGGATGAGCGATACGGCCTGAAGGCCTGCATTGCGATTGTAGGCAGTGTAGATCGAGTCCGACGGATCGTTGGAGAGCTGGCCGGGAATTTGGACGCGGTGATACCAGTCGATGGACTGGTTAAGAAATGCGAGGAGAGAGTTGCCGGAATCGTCAGCCTGCGTTTGGGCAAAGCTTACGCATAACGTGGCGGCGAGGAGGAGAATAGCGACGAATGTAATGCGACGGATAACCATGAGCCTCAAGATATGTCGGGAATGAGCAACTGGGAGCCAGAAGCACGGTGCGTCGCGGCCCAAGGAGAGCCCAAGACGAGCCGCACCTTCTTATACAGTGCCTTACCTAGCTACTGTTGCGAGGTGCTCTGGCCATTACGGGCAGGAACAGCGCGCAAACAAACGACCTCGGAAGGGCAGTAAACTGTATTTGGGATCTCATTCGATTCTCCTTTGATACGTCGGTCAGAGAGTATGGTAAAGGCTAAACACAACTTAATCTGTGCACATTAGCTCACTGAATCTGAGCCCTTCGCGAAAGCAGGGAACCACACTGTTGCGCCATCGCAGCGTGCGCGGGTTCAACACTGAAGTAAACGACGTCAAGGATGGAATCGTAACCTTGCGAGGTGAAGCGTCCAGACAGGTACAAAAGAACCTGACGACGGAACACGCAAGGGGGTGGAGGGTGTCAATTACGTGAGCAATCCCACGACTGTGGCAGAAACCAAAACATCGAGAACGGTAGGTCAAGACCAACCAGAATTGCGCAATAAGTTTGCACTAACTAATGGTTCTGAACTGCTCTCTCGTGACCTTCATGGGGCCACAGGAACGGAGCGGCCCCGTGTAGCGTCGGATTCATTGCCACTTGGCTTCGCCGGCCGCATCTGAATGGCCTATCAGGATTTTTTGGTATCTGAGAGCTGTTCTTTCAAGCCTTTGATGCTTTCTTTGGCACGGCCAATTTTCTGTTGAATCTTGCCCGCCTTCTTTTCGGACTTCCCATCGGCTTCCAAGCCTTTGTTACCAATGACCTGTCCGACTGCCTCTTTGATTGTTCCCTTCGCTTCGTGGATGTTTCCCTGAATCTTGTCTTCAGTGCTGGTTTTCATATTGTCTCCTCTGCGCGCATAAGCATAGATTGAAGCTTTTGAGCGCTATCCCTGTGTAGTCCTGTGGTTTTCGAACAGCTGAGCAAAATTGACCATTTCCAGAAAGGGCGGCGGCTTTGTCCCTAAACAGGAAACGCTAACCGCAGTCCGTGCTGGTCTTTACCTTTTAAAATCATGAGGATAGGAGAAACTTCCCGCAGCGCAGCCGGGCGCAAACTGAACTTCACAATTCCCGGCCGTTTTCGGGGTTATACTTTGTCACTCGGCGAAGCCCCAACATCTCCGAGTGGGAAATCTCTATGGCCGTCCAACATAACGTCGTTGCGAAGAAGAGAGCCGGGAGGACACCCGCTGATTCGCGCCCATCTTTGCTCCCGGCGTTAGCTCCTGCTACCAGATCAAGTCCCCCGGATGCACCGCCAGAACGAGCTGACTCATTCGATCCGCAACTGTTTCTGAAACTCTCCGCTGGAAAGACTGCTCAGGTTTATCTGGCCGAAGAGTGTGTCTTTCATCAAGGGGATGCTGCGGATGCGGTCTTCTACGTCCAGAGCGGCAGGGTGAAGCTCACCGTGGTATCGAAGAGCGGCAAAGAAGCAGTGATTGCCATTTTGTCGCAAGCCAGTTTCTTCGGCGAGGGCTGTCTGGCGGGACAACCGATCCGTATGGCCACGGCTAGCGCCGACCAGAAGAGCACGATTGTTCGCGTCGAAAAGCGTGCCATGGTCGAATTGCTCCATCGAGAGCCGGTGTTTGCCGAACAATTTCTAGCCTATCTTCTTTCGCGAAACGTCCGCATGGAAGCCGACCTTGTAGATCACCTGTTCAATTCCAGCGAGAAACGCTTGGCCCGGCTCCTGCTGCTGATGGCCAACTTCGGCCAGGAGTCCAAACCGATACCGCTCATCGCGAGAGTGAGTCAGGAGACCCTCGCCGAAATGATTGGCACTACCCGTTCGCGAGTCAGCTTCTTTATGAATCGTTTCCGGGAGATGGGATTCATCGATTACAACGGTGGCGGGGTGAACGTCCACAGCTCTCTAGTCAGCGTGGTCCTCCACGAATAGTAGCGGCAGTCCTGCAACGCCACCCACGCTCTACGCGTAGCCTTTTCCCATCATCTCGGTTCCCATTGTCGACGTCACAGATGCTTCCATTGAGAGGAGCCGGCAATCCCAGCGTCAGCTCTCCCGCAGAGCACTTATGAGCAAAAGTGAACAGCTTTTTCAAGACCGCCACCGGATACTGTGTGCTACCTCGCTTCTATGGGTGAGCTGTGCACTGATCACTGGAAAGAAGTCGCGGACAAAAAGGGTGAACCTATGATTGAACGTCTTAAGGAATCTGGAGCGGCCGCGTTCGGCTTCCGCGTAGTTGGAAAGCTGACCGACAACGAGCTCAAGGCATTTGAACCGCAGCTTGAATTCTTCATCGCAGAGCGCAAAAAGCATCCGATCGGAATTCTCGCGGACCTGACCGAAATGAATGGTGCCGAGTGGAAGGCGTGTTGGGAGGACATGAGGTTTCTGCAAAAGCACACCGACCATATCGCCCGTATGGCGGTCGTCGGAGCACATGATTGGACGGCCCTCGCGGCTTTGATCACCTCCGGAGCCGCGATCTTGCAATCGGAAACCCGTTACTTCCATTCATCTGAAATTCAGCATGCTTGGCAATGGGCGAGAACCGCGAAATACGCTGAAGAGTTGCCCGTCCGAGTGATCTCGCCGGCAACCGGAATCTGGAAGGATTATCGTCCCGAGTTCATGGACGTGTAATGACTAGCGCGATATTGGGAACCTGAAAATTCTCTGTGTTGGGTGTGCAAAACGATACAGACTTCGAGTCAGGTTGATGCGAATCTAGTACTGAAAGAGACTGGGCGCTTCCGAATGGTGTTCAGTGGAGGGATTCGGTTGAAAAAATCGTTAATTGCACTACTGCTCGGTGTGGCGTTGCTGAGCGCGGCGTTGCCCGCATTTGCTCAGAACCACAGAAGGCACCACCGCCACTATCATCATCACCACCATGTCGCCATCGTCGTCGTGCACTAATAGCTCACGGGACGGATCGCACATTCCGCAGCGGCTAGCTCTATTGCAGTAGGAGGACCCATGGACAAGACTACCCCGAACACAGCGCCACAAACCGATGTATTGCACTTCGAAAACCAGAGCAAGCTTTCCGCTGCCGAGATCGCCAAGGCGGTAGCGCATCACAATCACCACCATCCGGAAAAGCCGCAGCAGGATGATTCCACCAAGCCAAAAACAGCTAAAAAAGGCTAGTGTGGTCAGCAAAGCGGCACGCATGTGTTGAATAACGGACGGGACTTAGTCGGCGACGGGAAAGCTATTGCGAGTACCCACTGCCGCGCTTCCGTCCGGTTTCTCTGCTTTTCAAAAATAGACGGGTTGGATCGGCAGATCAATGCTCCCGCGTCGGCTTCCGCGGCCGGCCTTGAAATCCACGCCTCAGGTCTTACTCTTGGCTTCAGACTTCAGTGGGAGTTCTTCCTTCTCGCCCGATCGATTCACCCGCTCGGGAATCCCCGTAATCAGCCGTTGATAGTTCTTCAGGCGTTCGTCGGCAATGACCATCCCTTGGGATGTGATTTCGTATTCGCGGATATCCTGGCTGTGGTCGCCGCCACGCATTTTGATAATCACCAGGATCTTGCGAAGCTGGCCCTCAATGGATATATACCGTAGCCGGATAATGTCATCGGTGAGAAACGAAATCGAGTAGGTGCTGAAGGGGAATTCGGTAAAAGATTCGTCCACCTCCACCGTACTTAAAATCGTCACTCCGATTCCCGTCAATGCGAAGATCATGCGGTAGAGAGATTCGCGGAAATCTTCGCGGAAACCTGGTGACAGCGCCATTTCAAATCCCGCCAGCGAATCAATCACCAGGCGCTTGGCGCCAATCCTCTTCACCGCATCGAGAATCTCGTTCATGGTTTCGTCTACCGAGAGGTCCAGTGGACGAAGGTAGAGGATTAAAAGCGTTCCATCCTTCTGTGGAGCGTCTAAATCCAGGCCGAAACTCCCGGCCCGATCCGCATAGGCTTGCGGGCGTTCTTCAAACACCGCCACAATGCCCGGCTCTCCTTGGCGTATCCCTTCGGCGATAAACTGGGTCGCCAGGACAGATTTTCCCGTCCCCGAGGCTCCTGTCACCAACACGCTATCGCCTTCAGGAATTCCCCCGCCCATCATGCTGTCCAATTCCGGAATACCAATGGAAAGGCGGCGCTTGCTGGCTTCCTTCTTCTTGTGCCCGCTCAGCCCAAAAGTACGCGAGAAGGCTTGCAGTCCGCCGTCGGTAATGCGAAAGGTATGCAGACCTGGCACGGAAGCCTGCCCTCGCAGCTTTACGATCTGCAACTTACGTACGACGGAATTTCGCTCCGCGATTTGGCTCAGCCAGAAGAGGCCATCGGCCACGGTAAATATAGGATTGTCGCGCAGCTCATCTTCGGCGTATTCACCGATCAAAAAAGTCGTGGCTTGCCAGCTCGCCAGAAACAGCGCAAGTTGCTGAATGAAGGATTGCAAGTCCATCTCGCTCGGACTGCCTTGCGACCTCCTCACCATCGTGCGAAAGGAATCCACCACAACGACGGCAGGGTCGGATTTTTCGACCTCTTTGATAATTTCCGCCAGGACTGCGCCCAGGTCCTTCTCCAGCACAATCTGACTCAGATTGATGAAACGAATCGAGTTGGGCAACTTGGCGGGGTCAAAGAACGTGTACTGCTGCTGGTATCGCAGCATTTTAATGGCGGATTCACCGAGGACGGTGAAATAAAGCGCCGGACGCTCAGGCGTGGCATTGGCAAACACAAACTGGTGGGCCAGGGTAGTCTTCCCGCTCCCCGGGGCGCCGGCAATAATGTTGAAAGAGAATTCAGGGAGGCCGCCGCCAACGATCTCATCAAGACCGAGCACACCGGTAGGCAGCTTTTTAATCGAAACCTTATCTCGTGCGCTCATGCTTTTCTCCATCCCCAGAATCGCAACCATCGAAAACTGCATTCGGCCAGGCATCTCGCAGTAGCCGCAATGTTAACGCTTCGCCAATGAATGCGTGAAGCAGCCCGAGCAATTCGGAAACCAGAATGACTTCGCCCTCGCAAGCCTGGCGCTTGTCGCTTTCCGACTCAGCTTCGCTGAGCATTTGTAAAGAACCATCCGCTGCCACCTGTATGGCGCCAAGGCTTGAAACCTTCGCTTTGGCCAACGTCAGAGCACGAGAAGCGAGTGCGTGGAAACCTGCAACTCCCGCGAGTGCACACAGATGATGGCGCAACCTCTCGTAGACACGAAACGCCGTAGATTCCGTTGACCCGGAAGTCTTGTCAGCAGCCGCCTCGTCGGTAAGAAGCAGTTGCGCCAAATCTCGCGTGTCTAGTTGAGCCATCGCTCCGTTTCCAGGTAATTGCGAAGTCACACTTGGAGTGCGACACACTCCCTAATCTTACGCCATTCGCTCAAACAGAAGAAACGCTTACGAGGAAGCGGAGTGATTCTGCTGTTCGCGTCAAAGTTCGCGAAAAACCGATTACCGAACTGGATGCGATGGAGTAGCGGCGCTGTTACATCACGCCGCATAAAGGGTCGTAGGAATCAATTCATATACCGTTCTCGTTCTTGCTTTGCTGTTTTCGTCTCAGGTTCATCCTCCTCAGCTTTCTTAATCACCGCGAGAACCTCCAGCACAGTAGCGGTGTTGCGGACACTACCCGAGACGCTCATAAGAGCCTCTTCGACGGAAGGATGCTGGCCTGCCAACAACTCAAGACGGTCGCTGACACTATTGAGATAGCCAACTTCTTTCAAAATATCCTCGAATTGCCTGATTGTGCCCGATTCTGTGGTGATGGTGAGATTAGGAAATACGTCCTGCACAAGCTGGAGCGTCACGGCTGTGCCAAGCAAGGAAAGAATTAGTCCTATTGAGTGGGAAGTGAGGAGGACGTCTGCTTCGGAAGCATAATGCCGGTCACTTTGCAATGAAGACTTCCCGACGTCCTGCAAGCTACCATTTTCAGCGATCTGGAAATCGCCAAGACTGTTGGTTTGCGACCTGGCGAGCGTCAGAGCGCGGCCAATGAGCGTGCGATACCAGACAACTCCCGCCAGCGCACAAAGCGGCCCGCGCAGCTTCTCACAAACTCGAACGGCTAGAGACTGTACTGCTTCCGAGGTACTGCCAGCGGCTTCGTAAGCAAGAAGGCTTCGGGCTATATCGTTGGTTTCCGGAGACAACGTCATGTGTTCTCCCATCTATAAGCCGGTCAGAGCCTCGGATTGCTGCGTACCGGATATGCTACACCTGTTGGAAGCGCACGGTGCAATCAGCATTTTCCCTTTTTCAGGCAGCGACCTTTGGTGCCCACGTCCTTCTTCTACTTTGTGAAGATGTCGTGGCCTTGATCGTAACGCCGAACGGTATCTCCAGCTTGTTCCGCAGCTTCGTCGGCAACTCGTTGCAAGATCTTTTCATCTTCCAGCTTGATCTCCGCCGGGGTCTTCGAGTGAACTTGTCGCGGTGCTTTGATCTGATTAGGCATTGTCGTTATCTCCTTGGAAGTACGCAACCCTAGATTCCCACAATAGAAGCCCGCGCACTGAGCCGTTTTGACCATCTTCCAAACAACATTACAGATACTTTTGCAGGAAGCGGGAGCTCTCCCGCAGACAGGGCTGCACTATGGCGAACCAGTATGGCGCAGTCAACAGTGACAAACACCAGAACAGATGCACATCGCCTTAAAGAAGGAAAAACCATGACAATGAAGCACAACGCAGGGAACGCTAACGAGACCATCAACGCACAACCCCGTCTTCACCAACATGCGGGGGAACTCCAACGCTACGGCACCGTGAGCCATCAATTGCCGCTTGAACTGGAGGAGCCCGTTCGTTTGGAGATGACCGAACAACTCAACCAGTTACTGGCCGATACGATGACGCTGCGCGATTTGTACAAGAAATCGCACTGGCAGGTTGCAGGCCCAACCTTCTATCAACTCCACTTGCTCTACGACAAGCATTATGGCCAGCAAGCTGAATTGGTCGATGCAGTCGCTGAACGAATTCAATTACTCGGAGGCGTCAGCCTGGCAATGTCGGCCGATGTCGCCGAAACCACGCAGATCGAGCGTCCTCCTCGCGGACGCGAAGAGGTCCCGGTTCAACTGTCCCGCTTGCTGGATGCTCACAAGGTCATTATTGGTGAATGTCGTACGCTGGCACGTCGCGCGTCCGCTCTGGGCGATGACGGCACCAATGACCTAGTCGTCAGTCAAGTGCTGCGCACAAGCGAACTTCAGGCTTGGTTTTTGAGCGAGCATTTGGTTAACGTGCCCTTAGTCAAAGCAAAAGAGCCCTCTCCGAAGGTTGACGCAGCCTGACGAACGTATTTCTGCTTAAACTCCACCTGCGTTCGCACGATAGGTGGCCAACTTTCTGCAAACCTTTCAGCACATGAGCAATGTTGAACAGATTGCCAGGTCGAGAGTAGCTACGATTGCACCTGCAACGAGGTACTTCACCGTGCAGAAAAGGAGAGGCCGCATGAGGACACTTGGTAAACAATCCACTGGCTCAGCGCGCCCTCTTATCCGATTCGGACAGGCGTCATCCCAGGCTTCCATGTCACATTCGTCCAGTAAGCATTCGCCCCCGTTCATGAGATATCGCGGTCGTGGCCGGTTCAGAGTGATCCACGGCCGCTCAAGTGCTTAGCCATAACTGTTAGTTCGCGTAATCAAGACTTTCGGGAGGAACATTCGCAATGTCATTTCATTTCAAGAATCATCTTGGCCGGGTATTATCAACGCTTGTTGTCCTGTGTGCGTCCGGAACACTGGCCGTAGCTCAGGACCAACCAGCTCCCAAGTGGGAGCTTTTCGGTGGATACTCTTTTCTGTATCCCGGTGCGGACGTACACGGAACTCTTCCGCCGGGATCAATTCCGCTGAGCAGTCACCTGGACTGGAATTTGCGTGGAGCTGGGGCCAGCGCCACTTATGATTTTAGCCGGCATTTCGGCCTCACAGTCGATGCCAGCGACCATTGGGGCATCAGCCAAAACAGGCTCGACCACGCTGACTTCTCCAACCTCTCAATCGGCCCTAAGTTCACGTTCCGCCATTCTCATTTCTCGCCATTTCTTGAGGTGCTGGCCGGTGACCAGCGTCTATACCCTGAAGCCTTCCACCATATCGATAAGCTAGGAGTCATGGCTGGTGGTGGTCTGGATGTCAACCTCTCCAAACATTTCGCGTGGCGGTTGATCCGCGCAGACTATGTGGCTTCCAGCTACCGCTACGGTCCGTCGGCCTCCACTCCCACTACGGTCCTTCATGGTGCAAGGCTCCAGACTGGCCTCGTGTTCATGTTCGGCGGCGCGCCGGTGGTGACACCCACTGCGGCCTGCTCGGTGCAACCAATGGAAGTCTTCGCAGGCGAGCCCGTGACTGCCACCGCCAGCGGTTCCAATTTCAATCCCAAGCGCACCGTACAATACGCATGGTCCGGCTCCGGAGTAAAAGTCTCCGGCAGCAGCGCTTCCATCCAGATTGACACCAACGGATTACTTCCAGGTTCCTATCAGATCACGGCTAATTTGAGCGACGGGAGCCGTAGAGACGCAGTTTCCTGCAGCGCTCACTTTACCGTAAAGCAGCCGAACCCACCGTCGATTTCGTGCTCCGCAAGCCCTGCTACCCTGCAGGTCGGCGGAACTTCAACCGTCAGTTCGATTGCCACCAGCCCGGACGGCCGCAGCTTGACTTACAGCTACGCCGCCAGCGCCGGAAGCATTACCGGCAACGCTTCTACTGCGGTCCTCAGCACCAGCGGCGCACAGCCCGGCACGATCATCGTGACTTGCAACACGAGCGACGACCGTAATCCGCCTCTTACAGCTTATTCCACAACCACGGTGAACCTGCAAGCGCCGCCGCCACCGCCAACGGTGGAAGCCAGCGCTATCGAGAAGAGGCTTGCCCTACACAGTATTTATTTCGCAACCGCTAAGCCCACGCCCGAGCATCCCGACGGCGGTCTGCTTCCCAGCCAGGAGAAGACACTTGCGGCGCTCGCTAGCGATTTCCAAACCTATATTCAAAGCAAGCCAGACGCTCGCTTAACTCTTGAAGGTCACGCTGACCCTCGAGGTTCGGTGGAATACAATCAGGCACTTTCCGAACGGCGTGTTGATCGCACCAAGCGCTTCCTAGTCGAACATGGTGTTCCCGCAGCCGATATTCAGACCGAGGCGTTTGGCAAGCAACAAGAGCTAACCGATGCCCAAGTCAAAAGTTCGGTTGAACGGAACCCGGAACTGAGCACAGAAGAACGGCAGAAGTTGCTTGATCACATGAATACGATCATCCTCGCCAGCAATCGCCGTGTGGACATCACTTTGAGCAATGCTGGTCAGAAGTCTCAGCAGTCGGTCCGCGAATACCCGTTCAACGCAGCGGATTCATTGGCCCTGCTCGATACTGAAAAGACTGGCAAGTCGGCAAGTCATTCAGCAAAAAAGAGGAAACTCGGAAAGAAACAGTAACTCAGCGAGTTGCAATTCTCACGGTGGTCCGTCGTTAGCGGCGGGCCACAGCTGTTTTGGTTCTGGCGCGAGCTTCCCCGAACTCGATTGCCGAAGCAATGGTCACCGAGTATTCTCCCGGTTGGCCAATCGGTTGGCATCGCGCCATCATCGGAATCTCGCTGCTCTCAATTTGCAAGATGCGGTTGCGAGAAATGCATGGAGAGAAGATAACGGTTTCGCTTGTGCTTGAGCCCCGGCCCTCGTACGTGCTGAGCAAGGGAGCCTTCGGCGCGGTGTTTTACCGCAGCAGCCTGGAGATGAGCGCCGCCCGCAACTGCTGTCCGCCCTGGCTGGACGAGGGGACGAACGTGGAGGCTGCCGCCAGGAAAAGTACGGTGATACAAATCAGGAGGAACGTCACCGCGATCGGTACAAAGCGGACTGAGACTGCGCGAGCCATGTAACTATCAGACAATATCTCGCCGCGCTTGTCTTGTTACGAAAGGTGAAGATTTGAAAAGCAGCGCCGCACCGTCGGCCAACTCCTACCGTGCCCAGTTCCCGTGCCGTTCCATATAGCTGCGCAGCAGCTCCAACGCGGGTGGCCCATATCCACCCTCTTCTGGCGAATGTGGGGGACAACCATCCTTGCCAAGCAGGGTCAGCGCCTCAATCACGCAAGGGCCGCGCTGGTGGCGTGCGTTGTGCAGCGCTTCGGTGGCGACCCGGTAGGCTGCGATGGCGTCATTCGCATCCACGCTAAAAATCGGAATGCCAAAATCAGCATGGAGCGGGCGCAGATCCAACTCCTGCTTGCGCCCCGGTGCCAGGGTGTTTGCCACCAGGTACAGAATCGGAAGTTTGTGACGGGCGGCAAACCGGAAGGCGCTGCGGAAATCTTCCTGTGCCTTGGGCTCTGCTTCGAGCTTGCCCGCGCAGACCAGTGCGGTCGCCTTCGCATCTGCCAGCAGTGCTGCGGCCGCCGAGATCGTGGCTGCCGCCAGTTTGCTGCTATTGCGGCCTACGAGTTTCCCGCCCTTGCGCACCGTCCTCGCACCCCGCGCCGCGTACACCGGAATCACCGGATCACGCTCCCCGAGGGCCACGCAGACCGCGATCTCTGCGATCTCCGCGCCGCTCACTGCGCCCGCTTTGGCGCGCTTCAGTCGGCTGATCGCCTCATACATTTCCTGTTGGGCGGCGGCGGGTACCAGCGAAAATCGCTTCGCGCCATCGGTGGTCTTGGGAGCTTTTGCGGGCTTTTTGGTAGGCATGAGGTTGGGCTTCGTCATTCTAACCTATGCCGCCGGCCTTGCGCGCCTCCGCCCGCTATTTCTCCACCTATCTTTTCAACACATGTGTGGAAATGCCGGTGGGGAACCTTCGGACGGATGCAAATCGGCCAGTGTTCATGCGGTGTTCTCCAATCTGCACCAAATCCAGTGCTGCTGCTTTCAAGGCTTCCGAGAGGCACATTGCCAAGGTATTTGTCTACCCCATTTTTGCCCGGTAAGCGTCCCTGAGAACTCCCGTGAGAAACTAGGAGAGTCTTGAAAAAACGAATTGACATTCTTCTTGTCGAGCGTGGTCTGGTGCCTTCGCGGGAGCGTGCCCAGGCCATGATTCTCGCTGGCCGCGTCATGGTGGATGAGCAGAAGATGCACAAATCCGGGCACGCCGTCGCCGACGATTGCCTGGTCCGTCTGCTCGGCACCGATCCCCGTTACGTCAGCCGCGGAGGCCTCAAACTGGAGGCGGCGCTCACCCACTGGAACATCCTGCTTGACGCCGCCGTCTGCATGGATGTCGGCGCGTCCACCGGCGGCTTTACCGATTGCATGTTGCAGCACGGCGCCGCCAGCGTGCTCGCCGTTGACACCGGTTACGGCCAGATCGATGCCCGCCTGCGCGCCGACCCGCGGGTCCGCCTGCTGGAGAAGACCAACGCCCGTTATCTCGAACCCCAGCAGGTTCCCGAGCCGGTCGAGTTCATCTCCATGGACGTTTCCTTCATCTCTGCCACCCAGGTGCTGCCCGCTGTCTTACGCGCTGCCTTTGCCGATAAAGCACAAGACCGCCGCGAACTGGTTTTGCTCATCAAACCACAGTTCGAAGTGGGCCGCGATTTAGTCGGTAAAGGTGGAATCGTGCGCAGCGAGCCGGCCCAACTCGCAGCCGTCGCCAAGCTCCGCGAGGCGGTCACCGTCCTCGGCGGCCGCCAAATCGAAGTCATCGATTCCCCTATCCTGGGAACGGAGGGCAACCGTGAGTTCCTGTTGCACGCGCTCTTCCTCTCCTCCCAGACCCCGAAAGTGGAGTACAAATAGACTGTGAAGATTGCCGCAATTGTCTCGAAACCCGCCAAGCCTGAGCTAGCCGTGATCGTCCCTGAAGTTTTGCGCTGGTTCGCCGCCCACGGTTACCGCGTCTACATCGATGAGCAGACCGCCGCTTACACCACCCACGAGTTTGTGGTTCACCGCGAGGATATCGCCCAGCACAAGCCGCAGTTCGTGCTCGTTCTCGGTGGCGATGGCACACTGCTCTCGGCTGCTCGGGCCATTGGCGCCGCTGAAATTCCCCTGCTCGCCGTCAACCTCGGTTCGCTCGGCTTCCTCACCGAGGTGCACCTCGACGACCTCTATCCCGCGCTCGCCGCCACCATCGAAGGCCAGTGTCCGTCCGAGTCGCGCACCGTGCTGGAGTGCCATCTCATCCGCAACGGTCATGAGGTTGCCCACTATAACGCGCTCAACGATGCGGTCATCAAGAGCACCGTCGCCCGCCTCATCGGCTTTGAGCTGTGCATCAATAACGAACTCGTGGTCGAGTACCAGGCTGACGGCGTCATCGTGGCCACCCCCACCGGTTCCACCGCCTACTCCCTGGCCGCCGGCGGTCCCGTGCTGATCCCCTGTGTCGAGGCCATTCTGCTCACCCCCATCTGTCCTCACTCGCTCACCCACCGCCCCCTCGTGGTCGGCGATGACGCCCACATCTCCGTCCGCCTGGAGAGCGGTACCGACGGCGTCCTCAGCGTTGACGGACAGGTCGGAACCCCGGTCATCCAGGGTGACCGCATCGAGTGCCGCAAAGCTGATTACCGGGTTAAACTCCTGCGCATCCGCCAGCCCTTTTTCGATGTCCTGCGCAGCCGCCTGAAGTGGGGCCTCCGCTAGCGAGGGTGGCCCATATCTGCCTGCTGTTGGCAGATGTGGGGTCGTTGACCTTGCACTGCCCCAGTGAGATGTTATCGCCGTCCTCTAATAAACCTTGCTATGGGTGAGCCTGTGGGTCTCTCTGCAGGCATCGCAAACCTGAGCCTCGCAACCACGCACGTCACATTTCCGAACTTGAGCGGCTGGCTTACGACGGTCGCACACCGAGCACTTGATCCGCGGGGCGTAGATATCGGTAGGAACTGCTCCTTGGGTCAGCAGAAGCTCAAATGGATTTTCCTCGATAAACTTCTTAACGACGATCTGATCCTCCAATTGCTGCCGGTCCTCTTGCTCCTTGCGGAGTTTCCCCACCTGCGCCTGAATCTCTGCCTCCGACCGTTCCCCGGAGCTGTAACTAAGCTCCGAGTGATCGTCCACACTCACAAATAACTCGTCGCCGCTCTTCAATTGACCAGTAGAAGTAAACACCGCGAGTGGAACCACCACATGCCTTTCCAGAATCCGTTTCAAATGCCGTGCCCCGTACTTGATATCGAATCCGCGATCGAGCACCCACTCCTTGGCTTCATCGTCCATCGCCACCGAATACATGCCCGCCGAGCAGCGCTGCAGCGCATACTTCAGTTCCAGTTCCAAAATCTCCAGTAGCACCGGCTTGTCCAGCGGCTTGAACACCATCACCCGGTCAATCCGATTCCAGAACTCAGGCTTGAATGATCGCTTGGCAATCTCCATCACCATGTCTTCCATCGTCGCCGTCTCGCCCAGGTCCAGCTTGGATCTCAATTTTTCCCTCGCCACCGGCGATGTCATCCAATCCTGAATCTCCACTCCCGCCAGGTTTGAGGTCATGAACAACATGCACTTGGTCATGTCGACCTGCTTGTTGTCGCCCGTGTGGAAGCTGCCTTTGTCCATGATTCCAAGCATCATCTGGTGCAGATGATCGCTGGCCTTCTCGATCTCATCAAACAGCAGATTGGTGACTCCCTGCACATGATGCCGATCGATGTTCCGCTGCGATAGAATTGGCTCGGTTTCGCCGTGTCCGACGTACCCCGGTGGCGCTCCGATCAACTTGGCGATCTCATGCGAATCCTGGAATTCACCGCAGTCAACCTTCAGCAGATCTTCTCTCACATCTCCACCCAGAGACTCAACCAGCGCCTCGACTAATCTGGTCTTTCCGGTTCCCGTCGGCCCCAGCATCAACACATTGCAAATCGTCCGCGTCTTCGCCGTCATCCCTGCCCGGATCAAATTGTAGACTTCCACCATCGAGTTGATCGCCGAGTCTTGACCCTTGACGCGATCGCGCAGAGCTCTTTCGAAGAGGTCGGATTCATGCGACCTCTTGCGGAGATCCAGCAGTCGAGTTCCCACCTTCATCTTGTCCTTCGTTTCCATGGCGAATCCGCAATATCCGAACCAGCGATTCTACTACGTCTGCCAAAACCTTTGCTGCTCAAATGCTCGGGGCCTTTCCCCGCCGGGTGGCTCACATCCGCCATCTTTTGGCGAATGTGGGGTGCGATCGGACTCCGCGTATTCAGGTTGGCCGGGTGGCCCGCATCCGCCTGCTTTTGGCGAATGTGGGAGACGATGAAGCTTACATCACAGGTTTTTGAGATTTGTCCACAATCCTGGTGTTTGCGGAAAAACCGGGACGATCGTGGCCACACGTCTAGTTTGAGCTTCCTGCTGCCATTGCCGAGAAGCTGACGACCGCCTGTTTCAGTTGCGAATCACATTCGTCAGCTATGGTCATAACGTCCCCTAGCAAAAGACTGAAATCCACACTGGTCAGGTTCTTGTTGAGCGTGTCAAAGATGCTCACCTGCAATATGCGGGATTCTTCAATAATCATCGACAAAGAATAGCCCTGGGAGTGGCGTATTCTACCGTGCTCGACGGCAGCTCGCGAGACCTGTTTCGTGCCCAGCGCTCGTGGCACCCGCAAACGATGAACCAGTTCCAAAAGCAATTTGGAAAGATAGCAGGTGCGCTGCTCTGAGGTGAGCGGCAGCGCCATAATCTCGCTTTCAGCCTCGACGCGGACCAGCCAATCGGCAATGGTAGTCGACATTTTACGTTCCAGAATAGTAGCGACCCGTTCCGTGTTGGATGGCACTCGTCTCCCTGCTTTCATTAGGCTCTCGCGGATCGTGTCGATCAGTAACGGGATGGCCATTGGCTTCACGAGAATCTGGTCGGCCTGCGAGAGGATGGCATCCATGGCTTCCGTCAGCGCGGGGTAACCAGTGAACATCAACGTCACCGCGCTGGGATTGGTGTGGCGCATGGCGCTAACTACGGTGAAACCGTCCCCTGCTCCCGGCATGTGCAGGTCGCTCAGTAGAACATCAAAGTGCTCTGTGTCGATCAAGTGAAGAGCCTGACCGACGCTGGCCGCCGTGGTTACGTGAAAGCCATTGACTTTCAGTACATCACTGAGCGATGCGCGTACTGCATCGTTGTCGTCCGCCAAGAGAATTTGGGGTCGGTCCGCGACTTTGTTCATGGACTCCTCTGAACTGGCTCGTACGTGCTGAAGGAAATTGCTATAGGGTCAATCCCTCAGGCTCATTCCATCATTATGCGCGTTGCCAACCCAGTTCTGAGCATTACAGCTCACTGTGCGAAAAAGTGACTGATAATGTCCGTCTTCGCTACTTGTCGCAATGATTCGACAGCCGGCAGGCAGCGGAAGCCGCCGGGCGGCCCACATCCGCCTGTTTTTGGCGAATGTGGGAGACGGTGAGGTTCATCCCGCGATGCACTCACGAACTCTGACTTTACTACCTATCCAATCCTTGCCCCGGCAACGATTAGCACACCAGTAAAACGCGCCTTCCAGCGATTAACTTTCTCGCCAATGGTTTCGATGAAATTGCACCACGAGCGGTGCAACGGACCGAAACCAGTCTGCCCCGGAACTGCCCCAAAATCCACTCTCACGCTCTGAAACAGCAGTGTTTTGCACCAGAACTGCCATCCATTGCTCTTTCGTCAAGTAAGAATTCTCGTCAGTCCGTCCCAACCTATTGATTGTAAGCCAGATAGAGTTTGTCCCCAACTGAGGGGATCGTTCCTCAACTTTGCTATTCTGGAATTAGGGAAATGGCCGGGATGTGCTCCTAACCATCCTGTTTTCAAATTTTTGGCGGGAAATATAGGGGAGGGTGTTCACCAAAACTCGCGAGCTCGAAACGCCTCACGGACGGTCGCTGTGACCATCCGGCGGATGCGTGATTTCGATTACCAGCAGTTCCTGATAAAGCCAGCAATTCGCCTCAATCTCGCATCGTCGTGAGCAAAAGACTGCGGCGCTCTGCGGAGGCATTTCGTTCCGCCCAAGCGGCTCGCCGCACCAAGTACAGATGCGCAACGTGCCATCTTTCGGCGAATATCGGTCAAATTGCATCGCTGCCGCCAGCGTAGTCAAGAGTTTCCTGCAACGCAATCCGGCAATTCGCTTAGCTGGCCTTTAGCTTTCGCCGCGGATCAGGTCCTCAAAGCTCTCGCGCCGGCGCACCAGACGCACTTTCGAGCCTTCCACCAGCACCTCCGCCGCTCGTCCGCGCGTGTTGTAGTTCGACGACAAACTCATGCCATAAGCGCCCGCATCCAGAATCGCCAGCAGATCACCCGGCGCAATCGGAGGCAGCTCGCGGTCGCGGGCGAAGAAGTCTCCGGTCTCGCAAACTGGTCCAACCACATCGGAAACGCCGCTAATCGTATCGGCAGAACTCTTGCGCGGCGTGACCGGCACAATCTCGTGATGCGCTCCGTAGAGCGCCGGACGCACGAGGTCGTTCATCGCCGCATCTACCACCAGGAACTGCTTGCCGCCGTTCTCTTTGGCATACAAGGTGCGAGTCAGCAGTGCTCCCGCCGCGCCCACAATCGAGCGCCCCGGTTCCAGCAAAAGATGCAGCCCCGTGCGCCGTAGCGGCTTCATCAGCGCCGCTGCGTAGGCCTTCACGCTGCGCTCGAACCCGCGCAGGTTCACGTCGCCATCCTTCGCATTCTGATACCGAATGCCGAGCCCGCCGCCGGCGTCCACAAAACTGATGTTGAGTCCGTCCACGGTCAACTCGCGCACCAAGGCCAGCACCCGCTCCATGGTCTCGCCAAACGGCCTCACGTCGGTGATCTGCGAGCCAATGTGCACGCTCACCCCTACCGGATCGAGGTAAGGAAACTCCGCCGCCTTGCGGTATAGCTCGCGAGCCTTCGCGATCGGCACACCGAATTTATGCTGGCGCAGCCCCGTGCTGATGTACGGATGCGTCTCCGCCTTCACATCGGGGTTGACCCGGAAGGCGATGCGCGCGGTCTTCTGCAACTTCGCGGCCCGGGCTCCGAGGAGTGCCAGCTCGGCTTCGCTCTCCAGGTTGAAGAGCAGAATCCCCGCCTCGAGCGCCGCGTCCATCTCCGTCGGCGTCTTACCCACGCCGGAGAACACCACCCCCGCCGCCGCCCGCTGGCCCACCTGCATCACCCGCCGCAACTCCCCGCCGCTGACCACATCAAAGCCGCAGCCCAGGGCCGCCAGCAGGCGTAGTACCGAGAGATTCGAGTTCGCTTTCACCGAGTAGCAAATGGTGTGTGGCTGTTTTTCGAACGCGCGTTCAAACGCCGCAACGCGCGCCCGTATCGCCGTTGCTGAGTAAACATACAGCGGGGTGCCAAAACGCCGGGCCAGGCGCTCCACTTCCACTTCATCACAGTACAGAGCGCGGCTAGTGTTGCTGCCTCGGTAGGTAAAAGCCGGAGGACGCTCCCCAAGGGAGCCTTTTCGAATCATCACTTCTCTTTTGTCGTTTCCTTGATTTTCAGAACTGCTACCGTCTGGTCGTCGAACGCTTCCACGTGGCCAACAAACTTGTTCACCTCGGCAAATACTGCGTCTACAATCGCGCCTGCAGAATCTTTAGCGTTGCTCTCCAGTACGCGTTTCAGTCGCTTTATGCCGAACCCTACGCCCGCTCCGTTCTGGGCGTCCGGAATTCCGTCGCTGAAGAACAGGAAGACATCGCCGGGGCGCGTGCGAAACCTTACTTCATCGTACTCTGCGCTATCAAACAGGCCAAGTGGCATTCCGCTGATCTCCACTGGTTCGGCTCTACCGTTCCTGCAGCGATAGGGATGCGGCAGGCCGGAGTTTGCGATTCGTAGCGACATGTCATTCTCGTTCCACAGAGCGTAAATAATGGAGACGAACTGGGCCGCAATCGGACGCTCCGCCAGCGACCGGTTGATCGCCGCTAGCATTTCTGCCGCGCCGGGTTTCTCTACCGCGATGGAGCGCAGGATGCCGCTCACCAGTGCCTCGTAGATCGCAGCAGGAGCGCCTTTTCCACTCACGTCGCCTATGGCGAGTGCGGTCAACCCCGTCCCGTCGTAGGTAACATAGTCGTAAAGATCTCCGCCGATGGCGCGCGCCGGAACCGAACGCGCCGCCATCTCCGCTTTGTCCAGCAGCGGAATCTTTTGCGGAAGCAACCGGTACTGCAATTCGCGAGCCAGCAGCATATCCTTCTCGAGGCGCTGCTCTTGCCGTTCAGTCTTTTCATAGAGCCGTGCGTTCTCAATCGAAATTGCCACCTGCGCCGCCAGCGTCTTTACCATGCGAGCGTGCTCCTCGGTAAAGTAACTCCGGCGTGTATGCTCCAGGTCGAGCACTCCAATGACCTCGCCCTTATACACCAGCGGCACGCACAGTTCGCTCATGGTTTCCGGATTCAGTGGAATATAGCGATCATCGCAGGTCACATCCTGGACCACTACGGCTTCATTTTTCTCCACCGCATAGCCCACCAATCCTCGCCCTAGCGGAACATCATGTTTTAGCTGTACGTTCTCCTTAAAGCGCAGCGAGAAGCGATGCTGCAGCTTGGTCCGCTTGGGGTTCAGCAGCAGGATCGAGAACATCTGGTAGTCGATCAGCCGCAGCAAGAGTTCGCCGATACGTTTGAAGAGCTGGTCCAGATTCAGGATTGAAGTGAGCTCGCGGCTGATTTCGTTCAGCAGCACCAGTTGCTTGGCCTGCCGCCGCACTCGTGTGTACAGTCGAGCATTCTCCACACCTATTGCCACGCGCGAGGCAATCAGCATCAGCACGCTGCAATGCTCCTCGGTGAAGAAGTTGCTCTCCGATGCCTCAACGTCGATCACCCCGATCGTGCGGCCCTTTACGATGAGCGGCACCGCCAATTCGGAGAGCACTTTGGCTCCGCAGGCGATGTACTCGGAGTTCTGGAGTACGTTGTTCACCAGCACGGCCTCTCCGAGCTGAGCCGCCATCCCTGTAATACCCGAACCCACCTTGACGCAGATGCGCTTGGCCTCCTCCGTCGAGTGCCCCACCTGAAAGCGGACGCGCAACTCCTGGCGCCGTTCGTTCAATAGCAAAATTGCAAAAATGTCATAGTGAATGATGCGGCGCACCAGCTCGGCAACGCGCCGCATCAGGGTCTCCAGGTCAAGGGTGGTGTTGACGGCGTCAGCCACCTCAAGGAGGAAGCCTTCCATCTGGACCGACTCCCGTTCGGGCTTCTGCTGCGTTTGAATTCCATTCGGCATTTACGATACTTCCAAGACGGTCCAGCCGCGTTTTTGTGAGCTGGTCCGGGCAACTGGCGAGGAAGCAACGCAATCTTCTCTCGTTGATCCTGCATCCAGGCTAACCGCATTCCGGATTCTATCATCGCCATCTGCGCCGAGAGTTAGTCTCCTTGGCTGATCAGAGGGGTAGAATGTGGGCAATGCCCAAAGATGATGCGCCGATTGTTATGGGCAAACAGAATCCATCCGAGGTTCTTGTCATGGTAATGTCCGAGTTCAAACAGTTAGTCGAGGATGTGAAGCGTGAGGTGCGCGAGATTTCCCCTGAAGCTTTGCGGCAGATGAAGGCCAACCGCGAGGCGTTTTCGCTGGTCGACGTGCGCGAGCCCGACGATTGGCAGCAGGGAACCATCCCAGGAGCCGCAACCATCGCGCGTGGGGTACTGGAGTTGAATATCGATCAGGTGACAACCGACAAGGACCATAAGATCGTGCTCTATTGCGAAGGTGGCAGCTGTTCCGCTCTTGCCGTCTACATGCTTCAGCGCATGGGATTCCGTAACGTGTTTTCCCTTGCCGGCGGATATCGCGGATGGAAAGAGTCGGAGCCGCGCTAGCAACGGCTCTGTGATAGAACGCAAGCAACGTGCGTAAGGAAAGAGAAGATGCCGAACTATCTAACTTGGCTGGGACATTCCACCTTCAAAATCGATACCGCTGGAGGCAAGACATTTCTTATCGATCCCTGGATTACGCAGAATCCGCGCTGCCCTGACTCGGAAAAGCACCAGACCAAAGTGGATGTGCTGCTCTGCACCCACGGCCACGGCGACCACATCGGCGACGCCGTGGCAATTTGCCGTGAGCTTCAACCTACGGTGGTCGGAATCTACGAACTGGCCTCTTGGCTCGGCGGCAAAGGCGCAAAAAATATCTCACCCATGAACAAGGGCGGAACGCAGGATGTGGCCGGAGTGAAGGTCACCATGGTTCACGCCGTGCACTCCTGCGGCATTCAGGTGGAGGACGGTTCTTTCATTTATGCCGGAGAAGCCTGCGGATATGTGCTCGAACTCAGCGATGGTCTCAAACTCTATCATGCCGGTGATACAGCCGTTTTTAGCGACATGCAGATCATCCACGACCTCTACTGGCCTGAGATAGTCATGCTTCCCGTGGGTGACCACTTCACCATGGGAATCCGCGAGGTCGAGTACGCCTGCAAACTGCTCAAGCCTCGAATCGTCGTTCCCATGCACTTCGGCACCTTTCCGATGCTCAAGGGAGATCCCCACGATCTGCGCCCTACCGCCCGGGAGCAAAACTTTGATCTTTGGGAGTTGGAGCCCGGTGTCCGCCGCGAACTCACCCTCAAGTAGCAGAGGCTACTTCTTACGTTCGACCAGGTATCGCGCAATCTCCGTTAACGTATTCGCCCGCTCGCCGAAGCTGTCCAGCGATGAGCACGCCGTGCGAACCAGTTGCGCCGCCATTTCTTCGGCCTTTGCCAATCCGTACAGAGCCGGATAGGTGACCTTCTCGGCCGCCAGATCTTTGCCAGCGGTCTTGCCCAGTTGCTCGCTGGTCTGCGTAACGTCCAGAATGTCATCGGCAATTTGGAAGGCCAGTCCTGCCGCTCGTCCAAACTCGCGTACCCGCTGCACCTCCACGGTCTTTGCGCCCACATAGTAGCAGCCCGTCAGCAGCGATGAGACAATCAGGGCCCCGGTCTTTGCCCGGTGAATGTACTCCAATGTGGGCAGATCGGGTTTTGCGTGCTCGGACTCCAGATCCACCACCTGTCCGCCGATCATGCCGTCGATCGTTCCCGTACCGTGCGCCATTTCTTCGATGATGCGCACCCGCGCTTCTGCCGGACACTTCAGACGCGCCATCACTTCGTAGGCTTGTGTCTGCAAAGCATCGCCAGCCAGAATCGCAGTGGCTTCCCCGAACGCTTTATGGCAGGTTGGCCGTCCGCGGCGCAGGTCATCGTTATCGAGCGCCGGCAGATCGTCATGCACCAGCGAGTAAGTGTGAAGCATCTCAATCGCCGCGCCCAGTTCATCAACGCCTTCCGGCATGGCGCCGCTCACCATCCTTGCCGCCTCCATGCAAAGGATCGGGCGCAGCCGCTTGCCTCCGGCAAACACGCTATGGCGCATTGCGCGATGGATGGAACTCGGATATTGCGTCGCCGCGGGCAACAAACGTTCCAACGCCGCGTCAGCAGTTTTTTGGCCTCGGAGCAAAGTTTCTTTCAACATGGACGCTAAAAAGTGTAACAGCGCACTCCGCCGCAGGGCTACTCAGAGTTTTAGAATGCAGTGAAATTTGGTTTTCTTGAAACAAAAAGCCCTGCAGAAGGCAGGGTTATGGAAACTACTCAAGCGTTTATGCGGCGATTGCCAAGCGGTTCGCCACCGCTGTCCGCGCCGCGCGCAGTATGGAGCGGATATCCTGCGGGTGGCAGAATTCGACGGCTCCAGCATTCAGGGCGGCTATCCACATCCGCTCGTCCGGGGAGCGGTGGGTGCACACAATAGTTAGATTGCAAAATGTGCGGGCCAACTGGCGTACATCTTCCACGTTCACAACTTCCAGATCGAGCACTGCCACTCGTGCCTCGTGATGCAGCAGCAATGTGCGCAGCTCCACTGCATCTTTGGCCATGGCTACCCGGCCAAAATGCGCATGAAGGTCGTTCGCTAGCCCCTGTGCGACGCCAGGGTCGTTCTGTGCGATAACAACGGTAGACGGCGTCATATTCTCTCCGTACAACAACGGCGTGCGCCTTACGGCGTAGCAGTCGGAAAGAGGTTCTCGCGCGGAGGACAGTATCGCGGGCTTAATGGTTTTCGTTGCTCTCGCCGAATGCTTCGGCTCGCATTTTGCCATCCTGCTTTAAAAGGATCTCAACCCTTCCTTCCGCGTCCTCAAGTTCCTTCCTGCAGGAAGCGGAAAGCGCGACGCCTTCTTCAAAGAGCTTTAACGACTCCTCCAGTGCTAAATCGCCCTGTTCCATTTCTTTGACGATTACCTCTAGCCGTTGCAGGCACTCTTCGAACTTCGGCAAGCGATCCTCCGTGTTGGCTCCATTCTACTGCAATACCGGCAGCTCCGGACCATCTCCGCAGGTATATTCGAGAGAACCTACGAATCATTGGGCCAACGTCGCATCGCGCAGAAAGTCATAGTTTGCGGTCGGGGTAAGTTGTACGTTTTCCAGCCTGCGGGTGTGCACCAATACATTGTCTGCCCACCACAGATGCACATACGGCAGATCAAGACCGAGTATCTCCTGGATTTTCCTGTACTCTGCCGTGCGCTCTTTTTCGTCCACGCTGCGCCGCCCTTCGGCAATCAGTCTGTCCACCTCAGGATTCGAATAGTATCCTCGATTCGCTCGTTTCGGAGCAAAGCTCGCCGTGTCGAAGACGTTCTCAAACACATCCGGATCCTGGTTGCTGCCTCCCACCCAGCGCAGCGAATACAATTGAAATGCACCTCTCTCCACGTCTGCATAAAAGGTCGTAAACTCATAGCTGCGGATGTCGAGAGCAATGCCCACCTCGCGCAACTGCTGTTGCAGCACCGCGCAGAGCAAGCGGGTGGTCTCATCGGTTGAGGTCTTCATGACCAGATGGAAGCGCACTCCACTGGCGTCGGCGCGATACCCTGCCTCATCGAGCAGTTCGCGAGCCTTGGCCGCATCGTGCGGGTAGTCCTTCGCCTTCACGTCGTAGGCCCAGTGCTGTGGCGGCAGAACACTGTTTGCCGGGCGTGCCATGTCGTGCCACAGATAATGGATCAGCGGTTTTCGGTCGACCGCGTATGCTAGCGCCTGCCTCACCAGCACCTTCTTCAGAATCGGATCGCGCAGGTTCATTGCGAGGTACTGGTAGCTGGTTCCTGGGGCGCGCTCCACTACTAGTTGCGGTTGACGGGCGAGAGTAGGCACCAGGTCTCCCGGCAGCGCGTTGATCTCCGCGTCGGCCGAGCCTTTGCGTAACTCCAGCGCCCGCGTGGTCGCGTCCGGAACAACGTTAAAGCGCACCCGCGCCAGTCCCGCCCGCTTGCCCCAGTACTGCTCATTCCGCGCAATAACCACTTCTCGGTCTGGAGTCTCGGAGACGAAGCGGAATGGTCCCGTGCCGATCGGATGCCGCGCCAGTTCTTCCCCCGAGCCCCTCGGAACCACTCCCAGCGCGCCGCCTGACAAGTTCCAGAGCAATCCCGCAAATGGCTCTTTCAAATGAATCACCACGGTGAAAGCGTCCGGCGCCTCGACCCGATCGACGTACCGGTAGGCGCTGGCTTTTGCCGAGCGCAGCTCTCCGTTCAGCAGCGAGTCCAGGGTCCACTTCACGTCCGCCGAAGTCATGGGGCGTCCGTCGTGAAAGCGCACATCATGCCGCAGGTGAAAGATATACGTGAGCGGATCAGGTATTTCCCAGCTCTGGGCGAGTCGCGGCTTCAGTTCAAAATTGTCATCGCGTCGCACCAATCCCTCAAAGATCAGCTCACCGATCCGCTCCGACTGTGCATCCGTTCCAATCCTGGGATCCAAGTTCAACGGCGAGCTCTCAATCAGCATAACCGCGGTCGACGCATCCGGTTTCTGCCCGGCACATCCCCAGAGCAGCAGGCAGAGCATAAGGGCGGCAGCGATTGCCACACTACGCATAGCTCACCTTACCCAGAATTACCTCACGCTCGGCCCCGGTTGCCCCTGGAATGTTCGAAGCCTGTCGATGCCAGGTCTGGTAGGCGAGCACAGCGAAGGCAATCGCTTCTTTCGCCTGCGAAGGCACACCTGCGGCATCGGTCGGCAATACGTTCAAGCCAAACTCGGCTACTTCGCTGCGAATCATCTTCATCAGGGTCAGGTTGCGCGTGCCTCCGCCGGAGATAAACAAATCGTGGTAGCGCTCCTTTTTCGAGAGCGCACGCGCCGCCTCTCCAATTGAGCGCGCCGTCAGAGCCGTCGCCGTTGCAAGCACATCGTGCTTGTCCGCTCCCCCGCACTGCGCTAAGAACTCTTGCATGTACTCGCGTCCGAACTCCTCGCGTCCTGCCGTGCGCGGACCTTTGCGGCGGAAGAACGGATGCTTCATGCTCGTCTGCAGCACCGTGCCGAGCACGTTGCCCTTGGCTGCCAGTTTTCCCTTATCGTCGAACGCCACGCCGAAGAGTTTCTCGCAAAGCCCGTCGATGACCATGTTGCCCGGGCCAGTGTCAAACGCATGTACCTGCTCCGGAGCAGCCGCCGCGGGAATTGCTGTCAGGTTGCCGATTCCTCCGATGTTCTGCACGATCCTGCCCCGCCTTGGGTGACGAAACACCAGCAGATCGAGGAAGGGAACCAGCGGCGCGCCCAAGCCTCCAGCAGCCATGTCGGCTGGACGGAAATCGCTCACCACGGGAATTCCCAGCCGCGTCGTCAGCACCGAGCCATCGCCAATCTGCCATGTGCAGGCAATGTTACGTCCCAGGTATTTCGAGGCTTCGCCCTGATGGTAGATCGTCTGCCCATGGCAGCCCACCAATTCGCAGACTACGCCTGAATGCCGCTGACTGCGCAACACGCAATCGGCATAAATCTCTGCCAGCAGAAAGTTCAACCGCGCCAGCTCACATACCGCAATCGACTGCGCATTCATTGCGTTGAGTACTGCCGCGCGTACCGCCGCAGGGTAGGGAAATGCGCGATGCGTAACCAACTCGAAGCGAGTCCGAAATCGCCGTCCGGTCAACCGCACAATCGCCACGTCAACTCCGTCGGCAGAAGTCCCGCTCATCACTCCGGCAACAACCAATTCAGCACTTCCTTTCTGAAAACCAGCGATTCAGAACTCATCACGTCCGGAAATGCCGATTGTACTATTCACCGCAGTCCACCGCCTCGGTGCGGTGTGATTCCATTCATTTGTGAGTGATGTTGTTCAGCCCGTGTGCGTGCAGTTGGGGTTAGAGCAGCGAGCGTTTGGTTGGCTTGGAAGGAAGCCGTTACCTGCGTGCCAACGCCTGAGCCTTGGCCGCGCATTCGGTGCAGAAAGTCTGCTCTTTCAAGTCGATCCATTCCACCGCGTGCGAACTGGACATTACGCAGCGATAGTCATCGCAGTGGTGCAACTCCAGAGTGTGTCCCAACTCATGGATGGATTCAATCAGCAGCCTGCGCGACAACAGGTTCATATCCGGGGGCAACCCGTAGAACTCCTGCCGCAGCCGCGCGTAGGAAACCACCGAGCATTTTCCGCCCATCTGCGCTTCGCCGAATACGAACGTGAGAATTGGAATGTACAGATCGACCGGGGTGACGCCGAGCAGGCGCCATGTCTTCCAGTTCGCATACTGCTGCATCCGCCCAATCAGTTCGCTTGAATGGTACTGGCCGCGTTCGGCATGGAAGGCAAATTCCGGGCGTAACGGAGGGCTCAGGACCTCACACCGGATCTGGAAGGCTTCCGAAAGTTCAGAGCGCAACCAATCCAGCATCGGTTCATGGGGCCCGCCAATGGGTAATAGTTGTAATACCTTCATCGAGTTTCAGGTGCTGTCAGAGCCTGTTTGCTCCATCCATATTTTTTCAGTTTGTGATGCAGTGTCACCCGGTCGATGTCCAGTATTTCGGCAGCCCGTGTCTGATTGCCGCCGCACTCATCTAATACTCGCAGAATGTGCGTCTTCTCGATATCCTCCAGCGAGCGCGCGTCGGCCACCGGTGCAGCGGTGGTGGCATGTGGCTGAATGGTGAAATCGCGTTCGCGTAACTCCGGTTCCTGCGAAACCACCATCGCGCGCTCCACCGCGTTCTCTAGTTCGCGGATATTGCCCGGCCAGTGGTACTGTTGCAGAAGGTCCATTGCCCGCGGATTCACCCGCAAGATCTTCTTGTTCATGTCGCGCGAAAACTTGCGTACAAAGTGGTCCACCAGCATTGGAATGTCATCGCGGCGCTCACGCAATGGCGGTAACTCGATGCGAAAAACATTCAGCCGGTAATACAGATCGGGACGGAACCGGCCCTCCTCAATCAATTGTTCCAGTGGTTTGTTGGTCGCAGCCACGCAGCGGAAGTCGACTTTGAGTGGGGTATTGCCGCCAACCCGCACGATTTCCCGCTCCTGCAGCACGCGCAGCAAGTCGGTCTGCGTGCGCAGGCTGATGTCGCCGATTTCGTCCAGGAATACCGTGCCGCCCTCGGCTACTTCGAATTTGCCTTTTTTGCGATACTGAGCCCCGGTGAATGCGCCCTTTTCGTGTCCGAACAGCTCGCTTTCCAGCAGCGTCTCGGTTAACGCTCCGCAGTGGATCGCCACCAGCGGATGATACCGCCGCGGGCTGGCAAAGTGGATCGCTTTGGCTACCAGTTCCTTGCCCGTACCGCTCTCGCCCGTGATCAGCACGGTTGCATCGGTAGGGCCTACGGTTTCGATCGCCTCGAACACTTTCTTCATCGCGGCGCTCTGGCCCACCATGTTGTCCGGCCGAGCCACTTCGTCCACCTGCTCGCGCAGCCGGACATTCTCTTCCCGCGCCTGCCGGTGTGACAGCGCATTTTGCATAATATGCGCGATCTCATCCGGGTCCAGCGGCTTGGTCACGTAGTCGTATGCGCCGTTCTTCAGCGCCGCCACCGCGGTCTCTACCGAGGCATAGCCGGTCATCATGATCACGATCAAGTTCGGATCGAGTTCGCGAATGCGACGCTGCAACTCGATGCCGTCGGTCCCGCGCATTTTTATGTCCAGCAGCGCGATGTCCCAAGCATGCTCTGCCAGCCGCAGTAGTGCCTCGCTGGCGTTCTCCGCTGTTCCGACCTCGTAGCCCTCTTCGCGGAACCATTTGTTCAACGAATCGCGCACACTCAACTCATCATCCACAATCAGCAGACGGCCCTTGTTCTCGCTCACGTTCCCGCTCCCGCGCAATGCGCTCCGCGCTCAACTGCTCGATGAAGCCTGCGCGCGCACATTTTCTGGATGCATCGCACACACAGGCAGAATAATCTGGAAGGTGGTTCCCTCGCCCAATTTGGAGGAGACCTCGATGTGTCCTCCGTGGCGTTCGACAATACCCTTGGAGACCGCCAGTCCCAGTCCAACTCCCTTGCCCACTTCCTTGGTCGTGGTGAAGGGCTCGAAAATTTGCGGCAGAATTTCCGGCGGAATACCCACGCCGTCGTCGCGCACTTGCAGTTCAACTTGCTTTCCGTCCGGCAGCGTGCGCGTGGATACCCACAGGTTTCCCCCATGCGGCATCGCGTCAATCGCGTTAATTACCAATGCCAGTGCCACCTGTTCGATTTGTGCGGCGTCGCATTGCAGGGGCGCTAGATTTCGGTCCAGGTCAACTTGAAGCAGAACTCCACTCATCACGGCCTTGTGCTCTACCAGACGAATCGTCCGGGTGATCACCGTGTTCAAATCAGAGAGGCTTAAGTTCATTGGTGAGGTGCGTGAGAACGACAAAAGATTCTTCAACAGATCGCCGCAGCGCTTGCTTTCACTGGCAATCAGGTCAAGGGATTCGATCGCTTCCTGCCTTTGCGCCTCGTCTTTGATGCCGCGCTCAAGCCACTTCTTCAGCAGCTTGGCATAGGTCAGAATGCCAGCCAGCGGATTATTGATCTCATGCGCCACCACGGCTGACATCTTGCCGATTGCGACCATGCGCTCCACTTGCAGGATCTGCTGCTGGGTGTTCTGCAATTCGCTGGTCTTCTGCTCCACGCGATGCTCCAGCGTGTGCGCCCAACTGGTGATCTCGCGCTGCGCCGCTTGCAACTGGCTGCTCATGCTGTTGAAAGCTTTCGCCAACGCCCCCAGTTCGTCGGCGGATTCCACCGGAATCTGATACCCCAATTCGCCCTCAGCCAGATGTTCGGTTCCCTCTTGCAACCGCTTCAGTGGAGCGTGCAGCACGGTGCGAATTGCGATCCATACAAACAGACCAATACACGCTCCGCCGCAAAGCAGCAGCACCACCACCCAGAGAGTGCTTTGCGCCAGGCTGGCATCTTCGCGCTTCAAAGACAGTCCGGTATCCAGCACCCCAAGGATGCGTTGCGTAGCCGGGTGCGCGTGGCAGGCTGCGTTGGAGCATTCCGGTTTGTTCACAATCGGTGTAATTACGCCTAGCACCCGGTGAGTGCCCTCCTGGTCCTGCGCTTCGTAGACCCTGAACCGCTTGTTCAACGTCGGCTTAGCGGATACCCGGTGGCATTCAATGCATTGCTTGCTGTCCCTATTGATCAGGGTTCCGGCCTCATGAGAGTCGGTGGAGAACGCTATTCGCCCATCGTGGTTGATGATGCTAATCCGCTCCACCTCGCGGTGACTGCCGATTCCCTGGATGGCTTCATGCAGACCTTGGCGATCATTGGCCATCATCGAGTGGTAGGTGTTGTCCCGGACAAAATCGCTGATTTCAATTGCCTGCTCCAGCGAAACCTGTTCCAGGTCGTGCCTGTGCAGGCGGATATTCACGTATCCCAGCACGGCTGAGCCGCATGCCAGACAAGCCAGTAATAGAACCAGAAGCTTGGTGCTGACGTGTTTGACCCGCGACTCTAGTTGGCGAAACATGATTTCTCCAGTAAAGAGCGGGAGCGCCGCCGGTTGACCGCGCTCCCGCTCTTCAGGTTTAGTGCACCAGCGTAGGCTGATGTGCCGACACTGGTACCCCCGCAGGTTCCCCTACATGCGCGTACTGAGGAACTGCGTGATGCTCATCCTCGAATATCGGCAGATACTTCGCGCACAACGTGAAGACGAAGAAGCCGATTGCGCAGATCATCACTGAAATGCTGACCTCGGTCCACTTCGGTACATAGTGATGTCCAACCCAGGTTTCCATGCTGGTCATGGCCACGTTCAGGCGGTTGGTCACAAAGCCCAAAATGGCGCTCAGGGCAGCAAGGTAAGAAAGGTGAGGGTTGGTGCGGACCTTCTTAAAGCTCAGCATCGTCAGCGGAATCACAAAGGCGAGGATCAGTTCTAACCACAGGAAATAGGCCTCGTAGCTGGGCTTGAAGATGCTCATGAATACGTTGCGATGGACGTAATCTTGCAACCGCAGCAGCGCCATTACCCACAGAGCCACGTAGAGCACGCCGGAAAGTTCGGCGATGACAGAGCGTTCCAGACTGCGTCCAAAAACGCGTGCGCTGAGAGTGGATTCAAAGATCGTCATCGCCAGTCCGCAGATAATGGCTGAGATGAAGAAGAAGAACGGCTGTGCTGGCGTGTACCAGAACGGATGCATCTTCTCCGGGAAGATCAGGAAGAGAGAGCCGAGCGAACTCTGGTGGAGTGTGGAGAGCAGAATGCCCAGGCACACCAGCACGGGATAGATTTTCTTGACCCAGCGGATCGGCGCCTGCAGGTTGAAGCGCTCCAGCACGTTCGGCAGAAATTCGAGGAAGAGGACCGTGGTGTAGGTCATGACACAGAAGCCCACCTCGAGCATGACCGAGTGGAAGTTCTGGTAGACCATCATGTGCCAGATGTACCAGGGACGGCCAAGATCAAAGAGCAGACCAACGATAAACAGAACGTATCCCAGAAAGGCTGTAAGGATGGCGGGGCGAACGATGCAGTGCAGGCGCTCGACGTGGAAGATGTAAACCGCGCCGGTCACGCAAAATCCACCGGCGGCCAGCATGACGCCACAGAGGCAGTCAAAACCAATCCAAATTCCCCAGGGGAACTGGTCGGTCATGTTGGAGACGGCGCCGAGGCCATGGAGATAGCGAACGTAGGTGGAGTAGATGCCGAGCAACATGATCACAGCAAACACCACTCTCCAGAACGTCACCTTAATGTTCATAATCGTCATTTCGCACCTCGCATAGCTCTTTCTTCGGCTTCGACTTCTGCGACTTCTTTGCGGCGGTTGGAGACCCAGTACACACCGCCCAGGACCAGCGCCCAGAGAGGAATAAAATCAGGCATCAGCTCCATCACCCGGCCAGTGTACTCAGGCAGCGGAGTGTCGCCGATACGCTCGGCATTCGGCAAGCCGAACTGCTGGAAAGGCACCGAGGAGAGCAACAGAACACTGGTTCCACCCACTTCTTTCAGGCCATAGATCTGAGGAACGTAATTCGACGGGTTTTGGCGGAGCCGATCCTGCGCCTCGGCGACCAATGCATCGCGATCACCGAACTTGGTCGCTCCCACTGGACAGATCTCCGCGCAGGCGGTTTGCTTACCTGCCGCCAGCCGGTCGGGGCACATAGTGCATTTGCGCACCCGCGGGTTCAGCTTTCCCCACTCGTACTTGGGCACAGAGAACGCGCAGGCTACCATGCAATACCGACAGCCGAGGCACTTCCAGACGTCATAAACCACCGGACCGTCGGCAGTCTTATGCAAGGCACCAACCGGGCAAACCGAGGCGCAGGCCGGGTGTTCGCAGTGCTGGCAAAGCCTGCGCATATATTTGTCGTTGTTGTTGAGGACCACCGTGAACTTGTGTTCCGACTGAACCGACTCCGCCGCAACTTTGTCGTCGTAGGGTAGTCCGTTCTGCTGGGCACATGCGCTCTCACACTGTTTGCAGTCGATGCATAGGGTAGCATCGTAAAGAATAGCCTTGCTCATAAGATCTCCGCACCGCTAACGGCTGGCATATCCATGTCAGTCGGATTAAGTTCAACAGGTGTGGGAGTACGGCGGGTTTGCAGTGGGCGGAGCCGGTAACCTAAGGTCTTCTTTTGGTTATCTCACGCAGGCCGAGCGGTTCGCGCCGCAGTGGACGAGCGTGCAGTGGCTTCGGCCTTCCAAATCGCCGGATATCCCACATCGCACTTGTCGTATCGCTGGGATACTCTCCAGTTCCATGCTCTTCCTGGCTGCCTGACATTAGAGGGGGCGGGGTCATTTGCACCCAGTCCGAAATTCAAGTTACGCGCCGCAGCCTGAGGCTCCGGACCTGCTTCCGTGGTCCCAATCCAATCCTGGCCATAGAAGCTGAAGCTTGCATCGGTACGCTGACAAAAAATCAGATATAAGATGCGAAGCAAGAATGTACCTGCTAGTTGTTTATCACCGTGATGTGCATCACATCGCGACGTGCGGCGAAAAATGGTTTGGGATACAAATTGTTGCATTACACAACAGGAATGCGAACAAAATCGCCACAGTGTTGAAGAAATAAGTAGATGTCTAATGCGGACATTGCGGAGAATGTTTACAAAATAAACCTCCCAAAACAGGAAAACTCGTCTCAGGTGGCAAGATTTCTTCGGGAGCTCTTCCCAAACGCTACGCGCCGACCAGTCTCTCCAGCGCCGGTTTGTTCCGTATCATCAGGGTTGAACCCTTCAGTACGGCAATTTGCTTCTTGCGGAAATCCGCAAGGGTGCGCGTGACGGTCTCCCTCGAGGTCCCAATGATCTGTGCGATCTCCTCGTGGGTCAGAGCAACCTTAATGCGCATTCCCGCCTCATCAGCGCCCTCACCGTGCGACCACTCCAGCAGCAACCGTGCCAACCGCTCCGGTGCCGAGTGCGACAGTCCCAGCGAGCGAATCTGCTGATAAGCGGATTGGCAGTCCCGACTCAGATGTTGCGCGGCCTTCAGGCAGGCGTCTCCATGCTGTTGCAGAAAACGCAGGAAATCCTCTCGCTTGATGAAGTTCAACTGGCAGGGTTGTCCCGACTCAGCGGTGATTTCATAGGGAGTATTGGAAACCGTGGCGTGTAGGCCAAGTACTTCACCCGGTTGCACGATTTTCAATATGAGTGTTTTTCCATCGCTCGATGTTGTCGAGAGCTTAACCCGCCCTTTGCACAACATATAAATGC